>CAZWEP010000023.1:0-39907 GCA_964632565.1 uncultured Marinobacter sp.
TTGATGTGGGTTTTGCGGGTGTTCGCTACTGTGAGGTGGCTGTCCTTTCCGATCACTTCGGTGCGGTTGTTCCCGGTGAGAAGATCGAGGTCTTTCTGGGCATGGACGTAGATCTGTTCCTTGTCCGCTTCATCCTCAAACCTGAGTTCGTTGCTGCCCTCTCCTTTGTGGGTCTGGGTTTTCAGCGTTGTGCGGGTCTTGTGTTCCGGCAAGGCGTAGGGTGCTGTGTTAATGGCGTGGTGGGTCCGTCCGGTGATGATCGGCTGGTCCGGGTCACCGTCCAGGAAGGAGACAATCACTTCGTGGCCGATGCGTGGCAGAGCCATAAAACCATATTGTCCGCCAGCCCAACCCTGGCTCACGCGGAGCCAGGCGCTGCTGTTCTCGTCATTGCTGGCGTATCGGTCCCACGGGAAGCGCACTTTCACCCGTCCGTGTTCGTCACAGTGAATCTCTTCGCCGTCAGGCCCCGTGACGATGGCGATTTGGGGACCATCCATCAAAGGGCGGTGATGTAGTTCAGGCCGCCAGGTCCTATCGGCAGGAATTGCATTGAACGCATTGTGGTAAGTCGTCGGACCAGAACCTCCCTCTTCTTCCAATGCCTGAGGTTGTCCGCCGGTGTGGGAGACGCTGGTTATCAGCCACTCACGGTTCAGATGCTCGCTGTCGTGGTCCGTGAGCTCTACTTTCGCACCCACCGTGAAATCCGGGCGGTTACTCTGCCCGTTTGCTGTGGCTGAATCGCCCCTGAGCGCGTCCAATCGAGTTTCCGTGAAGGGCTGGCCACTCGAATCGGCTTTAAATCGGCCTGGGTAATCATAGTGCTGGTAGTCGCTCCGCTGACCCTCAATCTTGTCAGCCTGTTTTTCATGCATCAGCGCATAGGCGGGATTTTTGAAGGTGTAGTCCTTCAAGGCGACGGATGCCACGCTGACCCGTTCCCGGTAGTTGAACTGAAACACGGTGGGTTGCTGAGTGCTGCCGCCAGATCTGACATTGTATTCAGCTGGGGCCAGTTTTGGCGCATCGCCGTGGTGGTCGGCGATGATCAGTTTGGGCTGCGTTTCGCCGTTCACGTCTCCGTGGCTATAGCGATAGTGCCAGCCCTCTTCGCCCGCGAGCCTCTCAAGAAAAGTCAGATCACTTTCCCGATGCTGCACGCAGTATTCCCGTTCCTCGGGCGTGCGCTTCAATTCAAAAGCCGTATCAATAATACCCCGCTCTTCAAGGAGGGTACGCACGATGGCGTCCGCCGGCTGAGCCTGAAAAATGCGGCTGTTGTGCATCAGGCTCAGACGCCATAAAGGCGGCTGAATGATCACTTCATAACGGGTTCTTCGGTGGCCGGTGTCACCGCGAGCGAATTCATTCACCACACCGGTGAAACGCCGTAAGGGTTCGCCGTGCCGCCAGACGACAAGATCAACGGACTTTTCCAGCACATCACTGGGTTCCAGATCGGAAAAGGTGCTGGCCAGATCCAGACGGCCGTGGAAAAGGTTCGACAGGCTCTCTGTCAGTTCGAAGCTGACCACACTGAAAAAGTCACGGGGGAGACCGCCAATCACGGCGGTGAACTGCAATCCACTTGCCCGGGGCATGAATCAATCCTTTGAAAACGAAATCCGTCCAATGCTGCAAAGCCGGCAGTCACTTCCTGTGACTTACACGAACGCTTTTACGGAGCCCAAAATAGCAAAGCCTGTGCCCCGAGTCTACGAGCGGCCCGGGGCACAGTTCCCATTCAGCGACAATAATCAGGCTGGCGCATTAACCGGATCGGCGACCCGGCATTTGATCACGTAAACGCATACCGATGGGATCACCAGCAACGTCAGTACGGTGGATGCAAGCAAACCGGAAATAATCGCCCAGGCCATAGGCGGCCATAGTGTTGAACTTGAGAATGCCAGTGGCAGAAGGCCGGCAACGGTGGTTGCCGTAGTCAGCAGAATTGGACGGGTGCGTTGCTCCACGGCCTTGCGAACCGCATCGCGGATTTCGTCACCTTTCTCCAGCTGCTGATCCATCACGTCCAGCAGCACAATCGCGTTATTCACGACAATTCCCACCAGGGCGATGATTCCAAGCAACGACTGGAAACCAAACGGCGAACCTGACAAAACCAGTCCGGGAAAGATTCCGACAGCCGCAAGGGGAACGGTGAGAAGAATAATGCCAACCCTGCGGAACGAGTTGAATTGAAGCAAGAGGAAAAACAATAACAACAGCAGGCCTATTGGAGCCGTCGTCAATAACGCGCTGTTTGCATCGCCAGAGCCTTCCGCGTCCCCGCCGAAATCCAGTCGGGTTCCTTTGGGAAGCGGGTTTTCCTGCAGCGCAGCATCCAGGCCTTCCAGTGCCTGACTGAAGCTGTATCCGGTTTCAAGGTTACTCAGGACCGAATTCACCAGAGTGCCATTTCGCCGGTAGATCGCTGCCTGCTCCCAGTCTGTCTCAACGGACGCAATGGCAGACAGTGGCACAGCATCACCGCGATCGTTGTAGACATTGATGGAGAGCAGTCGTGAAAGTGACAGCGCAGTGCCTTCCCTGGACCTCAGCACCATCGGGATCGGGTCCTCTTCCTGTCGATACTGCTCCGCGACGATGCCAAAGCTCTGGCCATAGAGGCTTTGCGCAACATCTGAGCGATCCAATCCGTACCGTGCTGCGCTGGCATCGTCGACATTAATCGCGATACTCGGCACTCCAAGGTCAAGGTCGTGGCGTACATCCACCGTTCCTTCCACGCGACGCAGGGCCGCGAAGACCTGGGCCACAGCTTCTACACGAGTCTCCTCGTTGGCGTGAAAAATCCGCAGTTCGACCGGCGCCGCTCGTGGTGGTCCCTGCCCAAGAATACCCACCGAAACCTGCAACTCGGGCAGCTCATCAGCGGCGTAATTGCGAATCCATTGGATCATCTCAGTTGTGTCCGCAAGGGTTGGCGTCTGGACAACCATCCTGGCGCGGTTGGGAGCCTGGGGCTCACGACTGAGGTTGTAGTAAAAGCTGGGGCCAGTGAAACCCACAAACCGGTGAATCAGCTCTGCCTTCTCATGGCCACGAATTGCCTGCTCAAGCTGCGCAGAAACCGCGGCGGTTTTCACCTGATCGGTGCCCTCAGGCATGTAGAGCTCAACAATCACTTGCGGCCGATCAGCGTTTGGAAAGAACTGCAGCTTCATAAACGGTGTCAGCGCCAGACTGAAACCCACCAGTGCAATACCAGCAATAATCAAAGTACCGGGTCTTTTCGCAACAAGCTGGCCCATGGAGGCAGCAAAATGCAGTAGGCGTCCGCCACTTTGATGGGTTTTTCGAGGCTTCAGAAAGCGGGCGGCAAGCAAGGGCACCGCAGAAATGGCCAGTAAATAACTGACCGACAGCGTCAGCATAATCATCACAGGAACGCCGCGGGTAAAATCAGCGGTACCTCCCTTGGACAGCAGCAGAGGCGCAAATGCAGCAAGCGTGGTTCCAGTAGATGCGCCCAGTGGTCCCGCCAGGTTCTTTATCGACGATTTCAGCGCATCCAGACGTCGCATGCCTCCGTCGAGGTTGCCCTGAATGCTCTCAACGATAACGATCGCGTTGTCGATCAGTATGCCAAGCGAAATCACCATACCGATGACAGCGATCTGATGAAGCACACCACCGCCCAGGTCATACATACCCACACTGATCAACGCCACCATGGGAAGAATGGACGCGACCAGAATGCCCATGCGGATACCCATACCGGTAAAGACCACTGCGATGATGATCAGTACAGACAGCACCAGACTCAGAGCAAGATTGTCCAGA
Source organism: uncultured Marinobacter sp. (assembly GCA_964632565.1). GTDB lineage: Bacteria > Pseudomonadota > Gammaproteobacteria > Pseudomonadales > Oleiphilaceae > Marinobacter. The sequence goes on from CAZWEP010000023.1 coordinate 3,814, forward strand.
CGACCCTGAACCTTGTCTGGCTGGAAAAACATCTCGCGGATTTCCAGTGGCTCAAATTCACCGCGAATCAGATCCAGCCGTTCGCGTACCCGCTCGCCAAAGCGGATGGCGTCTGTGGTTCCTTCTTCCATCAGCAGCGAAACCAGCACCACCCGCTCGCCATCAAACCAGGTTTCTGGCTCTCTTGGCTCGGCGGGTCCTCGCCAAACGTCTGCCGCTGCGGCCAGCGGAACCTGCGATCCGTCAGGCAGTTCAATCGGCGTCGACCGAATCGCGTCAATGTCGGCAAACTCGCTGTTGGGCAGCACCGAAAGACGGCGCCCCTCTGAAACGACGTAACCGCCCGGAATGGTCTGGTTGCGATCTGCCAGGGTCTGCAAAACCAGGGCAGGAGAAATGCCAAGCTTAAAGATGGCCGCGTCATCCAGCGCCAGGGTTATCTGCTCGTCTGCATCGCCGAACAGCTCGATGCGCGATAACCCCCGAACGTCTGCAAGATTTTCTTTGAGTCGCTCGGCGGCGTCGGACAGTGTCGCGACCGACGCTGAGCCGCTCACCGCGAGCGTGATCGCCGGAATATCAATCAGCCGGTCATCCAGAACCATACGTCCGACATCGTCGGGAAATTCGATGCGCGAACGATCCATCGCCTGACGAACTCGATCCCAGGCTGAATCCGTGTCATAAATTGCATCGTTAAGCTTCAATCGCACGATAGCAACACCAGTACGGGCGGTGCCTTTCGCTATATCCAACTCTTCAACCTGACGCAGCTCTTCAGTCAGCGGTTGCAGGACCAGTCGGTCCACCGACTCTGCACTTGCGCCGGGGTAGTTGACGGTAATCAGGCCAGCTCGCTGCGGGAACGATGGGTCTTCCTGGCGCGGCATGGTGCTGTAGGCAGCGATCCCCAACAAACAGAGCATGGTTACCACCATGCCCAGCAGTCGCTGACAACCGAGCAGTTTGGAAGTCACTGTCGAACCTCCACACTGTCACCGTCTGTTAGCTTCGTCAGACCCGCGAAGACAACCTGATCGCCGGGTTGAAGGTCGGCTGAGGACACATACACCTGTTCCCCAACAATTCGGTCAATTGCGACGGGCACACGGCGGACAACATCCGATGAGACGCGGAACACGCTCGCGCCACTCTGGTAACGCATCACCGAAAGCAGAGGCACGGTCATTCCAGAAATCTGATCGGGGGTGATACCCACCTCGATGGGTTCACCGGGCTCCAGAGTGCCATCGGGCAAGCTGACCAGTATGGGATGAAGTTCGCCTCTGTTTCCCCCTGACTGGGCAATTTCCATCACCGCCCCTTGAATCGGCGCACGGGCGCGATTCTGGACAGACCAGACAGGCAAGTTCTGACCCAGCGACACCTGACCAAGCAAGTAAGCCGGAACCCGCACCTCAACCTCGCGGCCCTTTGGCGAGGACAGTCGCATCACCGGCTGTCCTGCCGAGACAAACTCATCTTGCTCAATCAACAACGCCTCGACCCTGCCACCGAACGGTGCTCTCAACTCACTCTCTTCAAGCAGTCGGGTTGCCTCTGCTAATGACGCACGCGCAGTGGCGACACTGGCACGGAGACTGTCTCTGCGCGACGCCAGTTGCTCCAGCGACTGTTCCGATACGACACCCCGCTCGCGCAAACGACGGGATCGCTCCCATTCGCGCTGAGCCTGCTCATACTGGGTTCGCAACTCCTCCAGACGAGCAGCCGCGGAATCTCTGGCAGGTTCAAGAGCCGGGTTGTAGACACGCGCCAGCAGATCACCTGCGGCTACCTGCTGCCCCAGCTCAACAGCCTGCTCTTTCAAAGCGCCACTCACCTGAAAGGTCAGCGTCGCACGTTGGGCCGCCTGGACAATCCCCGAGAATCTGAGGGGAATACCCTGAGTTTGCCCGCCCGCAACTTCCGCTGTCCGGACGACAATGGCATGACTGTCGGGTTCGACCGACGGTTCAGTGGATTTGCATCCCGCAAACAGGAAAGCTGTGGCGGCTATGACAAGTCCGATCGAGGCATTGCGAGTCTTCATCGTATTCGATCCTTTTCAGAGAGTCCCTTCTGAACTTTTACAAATTCGCACGTTAAACACTTTTCATTTCCGACATAATGTCATTCTTTGACAATTTGTCAATAATGGGTTTTCATTAAGCTTAACCAAGTCGCATTGACGTCAATTGATACCGGAAAGCCATGAGCGAAACGCTGAAAACCCGAAGAGAAAAGGAAAAGCAGGCGCGATACGAGGCGATCCTCGATGCCGCAGAACTGGTCTTTTCGGAAAAGACTTATGAACGCACGTCAATGGATGACATAGCCCGCACCGCAAGCCTCAGCCGAGCTTTGTTGTACGTCTATTTCAAAGACAAAGCAGCGATTCAGCGCGGCATTATGCTTCGGGCAGGACGGAGTCTGTGCAAACGATTTGAGGAGGCTCGGGCGACAGCGGAGACTGGCCTTGCTCAAATCTCAGCGATAGGCCGGTCTTACTATCAGTTCTATCGAGATGAACCGGACTATTTTTCCGCATTGACCATGGCCTCGACTGCGGTGAGTGAAGCCGAGGACGATCAGGCCGAGGCTATGATTTGCTCCAAGTCGGAAATGATGGATCTCATGGTGGGCGCGATTCGTCTTGGACTTGAAGACGGGACCATCAGTCGGGACCGGGTAAAGGATCCGCTGGAAACGGCACTTTATCTCCGTGGCGCTCTGCATGGCGTGATCATGCTATGCCAGACCGAACAGAGCCAGCTGTCCAATTCAGGCGACCAGTCGACCTTCCCCGCCGGCTCGCTGATACGCCACACCATGGACATGCTGACAAAATCGCTGGCGTCCTGATTGTCCGTATCAGAGCTGGAAGTCGTAGATCGAGCCCAGCCCTAAAATGCCCGTGAGCTCATCCAGCGCCTTGCGGACTTCATCAAGCAGCATGGGGTCACCCAGATCGTCCTGTGAGAGCTCTGATCGGTAATGCGCTTCCACCCAGGCGACCAGTCGGTTGTAGAGAGCATCGTCCATCAACACGCCCTGGTTGATCGCATCACGCTCCTCGTCGGTCAGAACTACACGCAGCCGCAGGCACGCCGGACCACCGCCGTTGCGCATGGACTGTTTAACGTCAAAAACCTCAACCGATGAAATGGGGCCGTCCACCATCACCAGGTTATCCAGGTATCGGCTCACGCTCTCGATCTCCCGACACTCACCGGGCACTGCCAGCAGCATGCCATCGGGCGTATCCAGCAATTGGCTATTGAAAAGATAGGACGACACCGCATCCTCAAGAGGTACCTGACGCGAGCTGACCTTGATCGCCTCCAGCTCGGCGCCGGTAAGTTTGTTGCGGATTTCACCCAGGGTTCGCGCCTCATCCAGAAACGCCAGCTCGTGATAAAACAATGTATTGCCATTACCCACGGCAATGACGTCGTTGTGAAACACGCCTGCGTCGATGGCGTCTGGATTTTGCTGTGCAAACACCACACGGTCATCCGGCAGCCCGTGCAGCCTGGCAATTGCCTCCGAAGCTTCCCGGGTTTGTCGAGCGGGGTATTGTTTGGGCCTCGGCGACTGGTCATTGAAAGCGACCTGTCCATACACAAACAGCTCAACGCCCCTCTCGCCATATTCACTGCACAAACGAGTGTGGTTCGCGGCGCCTTCATCACCGAATGGACCGACCGATGGCAGCGCGGCGTGATGGGCAAAGTAGGACTCATCGCTGAAGATGGCACGAAGCGCGCGGCCGGTGACCGGATGTTCGATTGAACGGTGGAACTTGGCGCTCAGATTGGCCGGAGTGAAGTGAACGCGATGATCCAACGTATCGGCGCTTGGCGACACGGTTGCAGCATTGGCGGTCCACATGGTCGAGGCAGAGGAAACCGCGGCCAGGATGGACGGATTGAGCCGGGCGGCCGCCTCGAGCACCTGGGCGTCCGACCCTGCGAATCCCAGGGATCTCAGGGTCGGCACATGCGGTCGCTCATGGGGAGGCAGTACCCCCTGAACGTATCCCCGATCCGCCAAGCGCTTCATCTTGGCCAGCCCCTGCAACGCGGCCTCTTTCGGATTGGAAACTGCGTGCACGTTGGATTTGGACGCAACGTTACCCCACGACAGGCCGGCATAGTTATGAGTGGGGCCGACCAGCCCATCGAAGTTGGCTTCTACCGCGTGTTTGACCATAGAGTTTTTCCGTCAATCAAAGTTCAGTCCGGGAGCCAGTGACTCAGGCACTGAACTCGTATCCGCTTCCAGCGACGCCATCGGCCACGCGCAGTAATCCGCCGCGTAATAGGCACTGGCACGGTGATTCCCACTGGCACCAACACCACCGAAAGGCGCCGCGCTGCTGGCGCCCGTCAAGGGTCGATTCCAGTTCACGATGCCTGCATTCACCTCTTCCACGAGCCGGTCATAGAGGGCGCGATCGTCGGTCAGAATGCCGGCGGACAGGCCAAAGCTGGTGTCGTTTGCCAGATCCAACGCCTCGTCAAAATCGCCATAGCGATACACCGTCAACAGGGGGCCGAAGAACTCTTCGTCACCGCGCTCCAGACCCGTCACATCAATAATGCCCGGCGACAAAAGCCCGGTGCCTTCCTGCAACCGCATCATGGTCAGCAGTGATTTACCACCGAGTGAAATCAGGTTCTGTTGGGCGGCCAGGAGCTTTTCGGCAGCTTCGGGCGAAATTACAGAGCCCATGAAGGGCTGTGGGTCGGCATCAAATTCGCCCACGGTGATCCTGCCTGCAACCTCCGCGAACCTTTCCAGAAAACGGTCACCCTCTTTTCCCTCGGGCACCAGCAGGCGACGGGCACAGGTGCAACGCTGGCCTGCAGAAAGGAAAGCCGACTGCAGCGCGTGATGTACAGCGCCGTCCAGATCAGACACATCCTGAACGATGAGTGGGTTGTTGCCACCCATTTCCAGCGCGAGGATTTTTTCTGGCTGGCCGCCGAATTGGCGATGAAGCAGATGCCCGACAGTGGAGCTGCCGGTGAAAAAGAGCCCGTTTACATCCAGGTGGGAGGACAGCGACTTACCGGTTTCTGCCGCACCCTGGACCAGGTTAATCACACCGGCGGGCAGCCCTGCTTTTTCCCAGATACGCAGGGTCAGTTCCGCCACGCCGGGCGTCAGTTCACTGGGCTTGAACACCACCGTATTCCCTGCCAGCAAGGCCGGAACAATGTGACCATTCGGCAAATGCCCGGGGAAGTTATAGGGGCCAAACACCGCAACAACACCATGGGGCCGATGGCGAAGCACCGCGTGTCCGCCTGCCACATCGGACTCGGAGTGGCCAGTACGGTCGTGATAGGCCTTGATGGAAATTCCGATCTTGCCGATCATTGCCGCAACTTCGGTTCGGGATTCCCAGAGTGGCTTTCCGGTTTCCAGCCCGATCTGGTGGGCCAATGCTTCTTTGTGCGCTTCCAGTTGAGTGCCAAACGCCTCGACCAGGGCCTGCCGCTCTTCAAACGGACGCTTGCGCCAGTCCCGGAACGCCGCCCGCGCTTCGCGTACGGCAGCATCGACATCCTCCAGACTGGCACTGGCACCGGCCCAGATACTGTCGCCGGTCACAGGCTGCAGAGACTCGAATTCTTTTCCATGGCCCTGCATCCAGAGCCCATTTATGTACAAGTCACCCGTCAGGTTTCCCATACAATCGCACCTCCTGCCGATATCGTTGTCCGGTCGCCCCTTCAGGGTCTGCCGGAATAATTAGAGCCTCTACTTCTCGACGTTGAGGAGATCGACGCTTCTTTCAATGGGGCCAATCGCACCCGGTCACCGGCCTCCACTTCCAGCGCCCGGGCCACGGCTTCGGACAGCGTGACCGTCTCCAGACTCACCCAGGTTTCAGGAATGGTTGTCACCCGGAAATCCCGGAATGAGCCGTTCGATACCATCAACTCCGCGCTTTCAAAACCGTGCTCGCCAGACGTGTTGGACTCACTCGAGCCAGCACGGATCATCACGGTCCGATCAACGGACTGCCTGACCGTTCGGATAGTTGGAATAAACGCCTCCACCACAGGCCCACCGTCGAAGATGTCGACCATGCCGTTAAAGTTGAAGCCCTCGGACTGCAGCATCTTCAAAGCGGGAGCCGTGTTGTCATGCACCCGCCCGATTACCGCCCGCGCCTCGTCGGGCAACATCGGCAGGTAGATCGGGAATTTCGGCATCAACTCTGCGATGAACGATTTGTTGCCAAGGCCCGAAAGCATGTCGGCTTCGGAAAAATCCATATCAAAGAATTTCCGCCCCAGAGCGTCCCAGAGTGGGCTCCGACCGTCCGCGTCTGACACACCCCTCATTTCCGCAAAGACCTTCTCCGAAAAGTGACTTCGGAAATGATCCAGGAACATGAACCGACACCGGGACAGCAATAACCCGTTGCCTCCGCCGCGATGGGAATCCGCCAACAGCAGCGAACAGATTTCGGTGGTATCGGTCATGTCGTTTGACAGGTGCAGAGTCGGGGTACGCACGTGCACGTTCAGTTCACGGGACGCATTCACCGTAACGCTGAGACGGTAATTGTAGAAGACTTCGTCAAGCCCTACCCGCGCCTGAATGCCGCTGATGCCGACACACTCTCCGAGCTCGGTGTCCTCGAGAGCAAACAGGTAGAGGCCGGCTTCCGGTGCCTGTCGCTGATCAAATGTTTCGCGCGTGTGGCGGATTTTACGGGACAACAGATCCCGATCAGCCGGCAAGGTCGTCAGTCCGTTGCCAGCATTTGCAGCCATGTTGTAAAGCGCATCCAGATCGCGCTCTTCCAGCGGGCGAATCACTAACATGATGCCCTCCTCTGCGATGCACGGGTCATAGAGGCACCACCCGAACCTGGTCCCCGGCGGACAGCCCCAGTTTGTGCCAGGTGCCCACAGGTACTTTCACATCATCCGTCAACGTCTCGGACATCAGGGACACGGTGCATCGGAAATCCGCCCGCTCGCCACCCGAGATCAGACATTGCTCACCTTCCTCTGTTTCTGTGCCATGCAGCTTGAAAGGCTGACTGGCAACCAGTGTTTTCAGGGTATCTGTGCGAGCCTCTAGCACCGGGCCAGCGTCGAAAATATCGAGGAACACACCTTCGCTGAAACCTTCCCGCCTGAGCAGCTCATAGGTGGACAGGGCCCGTTCGTGGGGCTGACCCAACGCTGCCTGGGCTTCCGGGGTCAGCAGGGTGACGTAGATTGGATTGGGCGGCATCAGTTCAGCAATGAAGGTTTTGCTGAGAGAGCCCGAGTACTGGTCTGCGGTTTCAAAATCCATGTTGAAGAAGTGACGGCCCAGGCTGTCCCAGAAAGGCACCTCACCAGTGTCCGTCTGGACACCCTGAATCTCAACGACCGTGTGATCGGTGAACAGAGAGCGATGAGAAGCCATGAACATGAGCCGCGAGCGTGACAGCAACTCGAAGGCATCGGTACCCTGCAATCCGGGATCAATGGAAAAAGAACACAGCAGCGTTTGACCCGTCAGCGCATGAGACGGGTACAGCACTTCGACACGCCGGGAGACACCTAATTCGTGGGAAGCATGAACCAGGGCATCGCGGCGATAGTTATAAAACGGCTGCCCCAGTCCGGCGTGAGCATCGATACCGGACACCCCATGCACCTGCCCGGTACCCGTGTTCTCCAGCACGAACAGGAACCTTGCCGACTCATCTGCCGCCAGCTCACCTTTGAATGCGCGAACGGAGTGCTCAATTCTGGATTCAAGCTCTTCGGCATGCCGTGGCAATGTCGACGACAATCTCGGCCCTTCGCCATCAAGCAGCGCCAGGATAGCGTTCAGGTCTCCAGTCTCTACCGGGCGTACCAGCCACATAAGCGGCTCCTTCCCTATTGATGACAGACCTTTTTAACGGCCGCCTCAAAGCGGTTCAGTGCCTCGTCGATGTCGACTTCAGGAATAATCAGTGATGGCGCAAGGCGAATGACATTCGGCCCTGCGATGAGCACCATCACACCCTCCTCAAGCCCTGCATTCAGAAATTCTTTTGCCTTACCTTGCCATTTCTCAGTCATCACGCAGCCTAGCAGCAAGCCGGAGCCCCTGACTTCACTGAAAACACCATAGCGTTCACCGATGTCCATCATGCCCTTACGCAGTTGATCGGAGCGCACCTGCACGCCTTTCAGTATGTCCGGCTGACTGACCGTATCAATCACCCGCTGGGCTACGGCACAGGCCAGCGCGTTGCCACCATAGGTGCTGCCGTGAGTGCCCACGCCCAGACTCTCAGCAATGTGAGCCGTCGTCAGCATGGCGGCGACAGGGAAACCACCACCCAGGCTTTTAGCCGTGGACAGAATATCCGGCGTCACGCCGTAATGTTGATACGCATAGAGGTGGCCGGTGCGCCCGACTCCGGACTGAACCTCGTCGAACACCAGCAGGGCATCGTGCTCGTCACAGAGTTTCCGCAGCCCTTGAAGGAACTTCTTGTCGCCAGGCATCACGCCGCCCTCGCCTTGAATGGGCTCGACCACCACGGCGCAGGTCTTGTCTTTTGAAATCAGCTTCTTCACCGATTCAAGATCGTTAAAGTCCGCGTGATGAATGCCACCCGGCGCAGGCTCGAAACCCTCGAGGTATTTTGGCTGGCCGCCCACACTCACGGTGAACAGGGTGCGGCCATGGAAGGCGTTTTTGAAGGAGATGATTTCGTGCTTGTCCGGGCCGTAATGCTGCCAGGCATAGCGTCTTGCAAGTTTGAACGCAGCCTCGTTTGCCTCGCCGCCGGAGTTGGCGAAGAAGACTCTCTCAGCAAAGGTCAGATCACAAAGTGTTTTGGCCAATCGAAGCGCCGGTTCGTTGGTCATGACGTTAGACAGGTGCCAGAGTTTCTCAGCCTGATCCATCAGCGCGCCGACCAGGCCAGGGTGGGAATGTCCGAGGCAGGTCACTGCGATACCACCGGCCAGGTCGACGTATTCCCGGTCATCCTGATCCCAGATGCGGGACCCCTGACCTTTCACCGGAATGACCGAACCCGGGGCGTAGTTCGGCACCATAACCTCATCGAATAATTCGCGATTCACCGGCTGTTTGTTCATGTAGTTCTCTCAGGACGTTGAACGTGTCTTCAATGATACGCCACTCAGGGCATCAGCACATCCGGAGAGCCTAAGGCATCCAACTCGATAATTTCCAGCGGTGGCCTGTCTTTTTTACCAACCAGGGTTTTCACCAGCAATTTGTAGGAGTCGAGGTCAAAGTTGACGGCTTGCCCTCGCAAGGACAGATCCGTCAGTTCCTCCCGATCGTGCAGAGTGGCAACATGCATCCAATTGTAGACCACCAGAATATCAATGCGCTCCGTCTTGGGGTTTTGCTCGACCACAGCTACAGGACCCTTCCACGGCCATGTTTTTAACCGCAGATTGTGGAAGGCAATCTGCATCCGAAGATTATATTTAACGACGTCCTCGCCGCCATCACAGGCCCCTTTGCATCGGCCAAGCGTTCGCTGGAAACAGGGGCCATCATGGTCCGGTTCCAGCCCAAGCAGCTTGTTGCAAAGGTCGTTCTTCGCGGCGATGCCACTGAGCGCTTTCTCTGCATCTTTCTTGCTGCGGAACAGCCCGAAGTAATGCCCGAGACGGTGGGGTTCAATTTCACGAACAAGCCGGGCCCGGAGATAGCCGTGCTCATTCTCGGTCAGCTCGATACTGACCAGATTCTTGGCCGCCCGCGACCGACGATTGAACAAGGGTTTCAGCTGCTTGATCTGCTTGAGCTCGAGCAACAGAGCGCCGAGTTCGCCGGCCGTCTCAGTCCAGTCCACCCAACGCAGACTCTCGGACATCCTCACACCACGACTGGTGTTGTGATCGCCGGAAAAATGCGACGCCACACGCTGGGCAATGTTCGTGCTTTTGCCCACATAGAGCAGCACATCGTTCTCGCCATAGAACCGATACACTCCGGGCGCCCGCGGCAGGTCCTGCAATATATCCGGAGGAAGATGAGAGGGAATGCTGGGTCGCTGGAGCAGATCCCGAACGGCTGAGGCGACTTCCGGCTGCCCGCGATCTTCCAGGGCATGCTCGAAGAACGACAGCATGGCAGCAACGTCACCCATGGCCCGATGGCGCTGCACCTTGTTAAGACCGTGGCGGGCGATCAGCGCATCCATGTTATGGCGGCGATGTTGGGGGTATAGCCGACGAGACAATTTAACTGTGCACAGAACCTTAGCGGAGAAAAGCCTTCCAAGCCGGCGAAATTCGGATTTGATAAAACCGTAATCGAACCGAGCATTGTGGGCGACAAACACCGTATCTTCGAGCTGCTGCTCCAGCTCATCGGCGATGTCCTCAAAACGGGGCGCGTCCGCCACCATCTCATTGGAGATCCCCGTGAACTGCTCTATGAAAGGCGATATGCGGGCATCGGGGTTGAGCAGGGTCTGCCAATCCCCCAGATGCTCTCCTGCCCGCCAGAACCGAATCCCGATCTCCGTGATGCGGTCCCGAGACGAATTGCCACCGGTCGTTTCAATATCCAGAAACGCAAAGGTCTGCTGATCGAGAATAGTATCGGTGGAAGCCATCCTGAATATTACGATGTACGGTGAGTCTCAGATGATTCCGGACCTGCCGATCCTACCCATTTAAATACCCCGAATAGGCCGAAACCCCTTGTGCCTTGGGAGGTAGACCTTGGTCTAACTTAACGTGAAAATGATTGAAATGTCATAAATTCGTAACTACGTTGAAGAGGGTCCAAAAACAATAATGTGTGGAGACAACAACGATGCAAAACAACAAATTGAGAATGGCAATTCGCTCAACAGCAGCTATGGCGCTTCTGGGCGTTGCTGCTCAATCACAGGCGGTTAGCTTTACGGCTGGCGAATACGACATGAATGTCTACGGCTATGCCCGCTACAACGCCACCTATGACCTGGACAATGAAGTGGGTATCTCTACTCGTGCGGGTTCCTTCAACCTCATTAATACAGACGACTCAGATGATGCAGAAGGCATTTTCGGCTCGGATGCTTTCCAAACGCGCTTGGGCGTATCGACCACGACGCCTGAAGGTGTAAACATCAAAATCGAAGGCGATTTCCGGGGCGGCGGTGGCGGCACACTGCGCCTGCGTCACGGTTATGGCGAGTACAATGGCGTTCTGGCCGGTCAGACCTGGTCGAACTTCAACAGCTTCGTCGGCAACACCTCTACATTGGACTTCGATTCACTGCCGGGCTTGGCTGGTCTGCAGGGTCGCGTCGCTCAGGTCCGTTACACCACAGGCCCTCTCTCCTTCTCAGTGGAAGAGCCTGTCAACGAGCTGATTGACGACACTGGTGCAACAGTTGGATCACAGGTAAATGGTCTGCCTGCCTTCACCGCGCGGCTTCAAGACTCTCAAGGCGGACTGTCTTACTCTGCGGCAGTGATCGCAAACGAAGTCAAATATGACACGGGCACTGCGGACGAGGCATCGTTTGGTTTTGCCACATTTGGTGCTGCCAAGTTGGCTCTCTCCGACATGATTACCATTCAGGGTACGGTTACTTTCTCAGACGGTGCCAACAGCTACCTGTATCGCTCAGGTGACAACTTCGGCGCAGCAAGTGCCTATGTCGACCCGGCCAGCGGCGACGTTGAGACCATCTCAGGTTTCGGCGGCTCCATCGGTGCCGGCTTCAGCCTCGGCGGCGGTCGAAGCATTAACGTTGGTTATGGTCTGGTCGAGGTCGACTGGGACGATGCCGAGGATGACGGTGTCGCAGTTGCAGGCGAGAGTGAAACCAACTCCATGATCATCGCCAACTATATGTGGACTCCGGTCCAAAACGTCATGATGGGTGTCGAGTATGCCAACCTGAGCCGTGAAAACGTGAGCGGTGACGATGGCGACGCGAACCGCATCATGTTCGCAGCGCAGTACAACTTCTAAGCGCAAGCCTAGGAGTTAACTCAGGGAAAGCCCCGGCACCACGCCGGGGCTTTTTTTGTTCTGTTTCGGTGCAAAAATTAAACATACCCCGACAGCCCCATCGGTACTTTCAGCCGTTACGCTAGCGACCTCTATAAGATTCAATCAGTTACGGCCACCAGCTCTTTTCTGGCACGGCTGATGCAGATTCTCTGACAAGTCGACGCAAAAGCTGTGCGTGACAACTTTCGAGTCAACCTGAACGAGGTGAAACCATGGAAAAGGCCACAAATCAGTCGGTCCTGTTTGAAATCAGCAACCCGCAGGAAGCCAAGATGCTTGAGGACCTGCACAACTACTTTGACTGGATGTTCTTTGCGAACTGATCCGTCGCTCGGGCCGGTGGGACCTGCTCTATTCACCGGCCCGAAGTCTTGTCCGCACACCTCGGGTTGTCATAACGCCCATCACCTCCAAAAGTGACCAGAAGCCCCGATCGTGGGTCTTTGGCTTTTTCCCTTTGCCCATTCGATCCAGTTGACGGGTGTACCAGCTCACTTCCATCAGAGCCATGTTGTCGATTGCTTTGATGCCGGTTTTGATAGGACGAACCGCACTCTCAAAGGCCTCACCTTTGAGGATCCGATTGGGGAAATCAGGTTCCACCGCCAGCGGGCGTGCAAACCCGACCAGGTCGGTTGCGCCTGACGCAACCGCATCCGCCATACCCCGACACGACCGGAAACCACCGGTCACCATCAAGGGTGTCGAAACTCGCTCCCTGACTTTCTCGGCGAACTCCAGGAAATACGCTTCCCGGGCCCGGGTGCTCTCCTTCACCGAGCCATTACCCTTCGCCATGGCGGGATTCTCATAGTTGCCACCGGAAATCTCGACCAGATCGATGCCCTCCTTCGAGAGCGCCTCAATCACCGCAAGCGACTCCTCTTCCGTAAAGCCGCCACGCTGAAAGTCAGCAGAATTCAGCTTGATACCAACGCTGAACTCAGGCCCGGTCTTTTCGCGGATCGCCCGATACACTTCCAGAACAAAACGCTGCCGTTTCTCCGCCGTGCCGCCCCAGTCGTCTTCACGCTGGTTGTGGTGAGGTGACAGAAACTGGCTGACCAGATAACCATGGGCGCCATGGATCTGCACTCCATCAAAGCCCGCCCGCTCGGCGATGGCGGCACTGGTGGCGAAGCGCTGGATAATGTCCCGAATTTCCTCATCCGTCAGCGCCCGGGGCGTGGCAAACATGCCTTGCATTTCCTTGCGAAACGGAACGGCACTTGGCGAAACCGGATCCGAGTTCAGAATCTTTGGGCTCTGCTTGCCGGGATGATTCAACTGCATCCAGATCCGACCGCCAGCACTCTTGCCCGCCTGAGCCCAGGCTTCCAGTAACGGCAAATCCCGATCATCCTCCAACACAACATTCTGCGGCTCACCGATGTGACGCTTGTCGATCATCACATTACCGGTAATCGAGAGCCCCACCCCACCTTCGGCCCAGGTTTTGTAGAGCCTCACCAGTCGCTTGGTCATGCGGTTATCGATCGTGCCGAGGGTTTCGCTCATCGCCGACTTGGCGAAGCGATTGGGAATGACCTCGCCGCTGGGGAGCGTGAGTGATTCGGAAAGAACGTCGGCAGGCTTCATGGGGACTCTCTCTGATGTCAGTTATAGCGAAAGAGTCTGTCGGGTCAGATCGGAAAGGCCATTGGCCAAAATGACGCGCGCACGGGGATGAGTTGTATTGGAGAATACTCCAGAGGCCAGAACGACAAAGGCCGGAAGACAAATTCAGAACTGTGGAGGGCCAGGGATGGCCCGAAACAAGCGCACATGGATGTGCTTGTAGCGTGTTCTGAATTTGTCTTCCGGCCTTGGTCGCATCACCCAACCAGCAAGCTGGGTGATGGCTGCAAATCACAACAGCAAGGAACGAATGTCACCAAGAAGCTGACTCAATACCGCGGTAAAACGCGCCGCATCGGCGCCGTTCACCGCCCTGTGATCATAGGACAGGGACAACGGAAGCATCAGGCGAGGCTGAAATTCCTGGCCATCCCATACCGGCTTCATCGCCGCCTTCGAAACACCCAGAATGGCCACTTCCGGCGTATTCACAATGGGTGTGAACGCAGTGCCGCCGATGCCGCCAAGGCTTGTGATGGTAAAGCAGGAGCCCTGCATCTCAGCAGGCTTAAGCTGCTTGTCCCGCGCCTTCTGGGCCAATTCCGCACTTTCCGCGGCCAGCTCCCACAAGCCCTTCTTGTCCACATCCCTGATGACCGGAACCATCAAACCATGAGGCGTATCCACAGCGATACCGATGTGAATAAACTTCTTGCGAATCACCTCTTTTCGCTCCATGTCCAGGGACACATTGAACTGAGGCAACTCTGCCAGTGCGGCAGCACAGGCCTTCAGCAAAAACGGCAGAGGTGTCATCTTAACACCACGCTTTTCACCCGCCGCCTTCTGAGCCTTGCGGAAGTCCTCCATATCCGTGATGTCAGCATCTTCAAACTGGGTGACGTGAGGCACGTTCAGCCAGCTGCGCTGCATGTTGTTTGCCGTTGCAAACATCATGCGCGACATGGATTCCCGCTCGATCTCGCCAAACTGACTGAAGTCCGGCAATTTCACACCGGGTATTCCGGCACCGCCACCACCCGCAGCGGCACTGCCCTGCTGGGTCTGCTGCAGCTGGTTCTTCACATAGGCCTGAACGTCGTCTTTCAGAATTCGGCCTTTCGGCCCCGACCCTTTGATCCGGGTCAGATCCGCTCCGAACTCCCTCGCCAGCTTGCGAACAGCAGGTCCGGCGTGCACCTTTGCGCCCGGGGCCGGTGGCTCATAGGTCGTTGACCCCGTATCTGGCTTTGGTTCCGCCTTCGACTCGGTCTCTGACGCCGAAGCAGATTCTTGCTTGGCTGGCGCCTCGGAGTCAGCGGCAGGCTCATCGTCATCCGATTCGTCTTCGCCCCCTTCCGTGACCGTCATCTCCACAAGGTCATCGCCCTCAGAGATCTTGTCGCCTTCCGATTTCAGAACTTTGCCGACCTTACCGGCAAACGGAGACGGAATTTCCATCGTCGCCTTGTCAGATTCGACGGTAACCAACGCATCGTCCACTTCGATATCATCGCCTTCACTGACATTGATCTCGATGATCGGCACATCCTCGAAACCGTCCAGCGCGGGCACTTTCACTGTCTCCTTGCGAGAACCGCCGCCTTTTGCCCCACCGGCTTTGGGTGATTCTTTTTTCGGAGCAGGAGCCTCATCTTTCTCGGTTTCGGCTTTTTCTTCTGGCGCTTTTTCCGCGGTATCGTCTCCGTCATTGGCATCCGAACCACCAACATCACCACTGGCTTCCATGGTTCCAACGACATCGCCCTCTTTCACCTTGTCGCCAACCTTCACCGAAATTTTGGTGATCTTACCGGCACCAGGCGAAGGCAATTCAACGGACGCCTTGTCCGACTCCACCGTCAGAATCGGATCTTCTTCCTCGACTGAATCCCCTTTGCTGACCAGAATCTCGATGACCTCGACTTCATCTGCACCGCCGAGATCCGGAACTTTGATTTCCTGTTCACTCATGACGGTCTCCTTATGCCAGCACCGGGTTCGTTTTATTACGATCGATTCCGTACTTGCGCATAGCGTCGAGAACCACGTCGTTCTTCACCTCGCCATCCCGGGCAAGGGCTGACAGAGCAGTCACAGCAACGTAGTAACGATCCACCTCGAAATGGCTGCGAAGCTTTTCGCGGGTGTCACTGCGTCCAAACCCATCCGTGCCCAGGGTCAGGTAGGTCTTTGGAATGTAGGCCCGAACCTGCTCTGACAACAGTTTGATGTAGTCCGTGGAGGAAACCACCGGTCCCTGCTGCTTTTCCAGGCACTGGGTGATGTACGGCTTCTTGGCCGTGTCGTCCGGATGTAAACGGTTCCAGCGTTCGATATGCAGGCCGTCTCTGGCCAGTTCGTTGAAGCTGGTGACGCTCCAGACGTCGCTGGCCACGCCAAAATCGTCCTTCAGCAACTGTGCAGCCGCACGCACCTCGTTAAGGATTGCACCGGACCCCATGAGCTGGACCCTGGGCGTTTTCTTGCGCCCCTTGGTTTCAACCGATTCGAGCAGGTACATCCCTTTCATGATGCCCTCTTCCACCTTCTTGCCTTTCGGCATGGCAGGCTGCTCGTAGTTTTCGTTCTCGATGGTCAGGTAGTAGAAAACGTTCTGATTGTCCTCGAACATTTCCTTGATGCCCTGCTGAACAATGACCGCCATTTCATACCCGTACGACGGATCGTAGGCTTTGCAGCTGGGGATGGTCTGAGCGAGCACGTGACTATGACCGTCCTGATGCTGCAGCCCCTCACCATTGAGGGTTGTGCGGCCTGCGGTGCCGCCCACGAGGAAGCCGCGGGCCTGAATGTCACCCGACGCCCAGGCCAGGTCGCCAACCCGCTGGAAGCCGAACATGGAGTAGAAGATATAGAAGGGCACCAACGGGAAGTTGTTGGTGCTATAGGAGGTTGCCGCGGCCATCCATGCGGCCATGGAACCATCCTCGTTGATCCCCTCCTCCAGGATCTGGCCTTTCTTGTCTTCCCGGTAGTACATGATCTGATCACGATCTTCCGGAACATACTTCTGGCCTTCCGAGGTGTAGATGCCCAATTGACGGAACATGCCTTCCATACCAAAAGTCCGCGCTTCGTCCGGCACGATGGGCACCACCCGTTTGCCGATGCGCTTGTCTTTCGTCAGTGCGGTGAGCAGCCGGACAAACGCCATGGTGGTTGAAATTTCGCGACCATTGGAGCCTTCAAGCAACGCTTTGAAGGTATCGAGAGCCGGTGTTTCCAGAGGCTGGCAGTCTTTCCTGCGCTTGGGATAGAAGCCGCCCAGTTCCTGACGCCGCTTCTTCATGTACACCATTTCCGGGCTGTCAGGCGCCGGACGGTAATAAGGAACGTCCTTGAGTTCGTCGTCTTTCAGGGGAACAGCAAAGCGGTCGCGGAACGCCTTTAGCTGCTCGATGTCCATTTTCTTCAGCGAGTGCGCAGTGTTCTGTGCCTCGCCGGCGGTGCCGAAGCCGTAGCCCTTGATGGTATGGGCCAGGATCACCGTCGGTCGGTTACCGTGATCGTTCACTGCCTTGTGGTAGGCGGCATACACTTTGTAAGGATCGTGTCCGCCGCGGTTCAAACGGTTGATGTCATCGTCCGACAGGTTTTCGACCAGCTTGGACAGCTCTGGATATTTGCCAAAGAAGTTTTTGCGAGTGTAGGCGGCGCCATTACTCTTGTAGTTCTGCAGATCACCATCGACCGCTTCGTCCATGGCCCGTTGCATCACGCCGTCTTTGTCTTTCTCAAACAGCGGATCCCACATCCGCCCCCAGACCACTTTGAGTACGTTCCAACCTGCACCGCGGAAGATACCCTCCAGTTCCTGGATGATCTTGCCGTTGCCCCGAACCGGGCCGTCCAATCGCTGCAGGTTGCAGTTCACAACGAAAATCAGATTGCTCAGGTGCTCGCGCCCGGCCATGGAAATCGAGCCCAGTGTTTCTGGCTCGTCACATTCGCCATCGCCAATGAAACACCACACCTTGCGCTCACCCATGTCGATGAGCTCCCGGCTGTGCAGGTACTTCATGACATGCGCCTGATAAATTGCCTGAATCGGCCCAAGACCCATGGAGACGGTGGGGAATTGCCAATAGTCCGGCATCAGCCAGGGGTGCGGATAAGAGGACAGGCCGGTGCCATCAACCTCTTCCCGATATTTGTCCAATTGCTGTTCATCGAACCGCCCTTCCAGGTAGGAGCGAGCGTAAATGCCGGGCGACGAATGCCCCTGGAAATACACCAGATCAGATTCGCGCTTATCGTCACCACCATGGAAGAAGTAGTTGAAGCCTACATCGTACAGCGTCGCGGCGGATGAAAAGGAGGACACGTGACCGCCCAGGTCACCCGGACGGGTATTAGCTCGCATCACCATCGCCATGGCGTTCCAGCGGATCAGCGAGCGAATACGGCGCTCCATAAAAAGATCACCCGGCATGCGGGCTTCCTGGGTGACTGGAATCGTGTTGCGGAACGGTGTCGTTATCGAATAGGGCAACTCAGTGCCGTCACGACTGGCCCGTTCCGAGAGACGCTCGAGAATGTATTTGGCGCGATCAACGCCCTCATGCTCGATCAGAGACTCCAGCGCATCCAGCCATTCACTGGTTTCTATGGGATCATCGTCCTGGTGCATCAAACCCTCCCCTAAACATCAAAGTGCAGCAATGGCTGCAAGTGGTTACGCGTCTCGATGTGTGTTGAAGCTGCAATCGAAGGCAGTCTTTTGGTGATATGAATTCCTGGCAAAATCCTCACCCAAGCATAGATCAGATGGCGCATATTGCCTGCTTGAATGCCAGTAACACCCACCCTTCGGGACTATCGCCGAGGGACTGACCCTGACACTGCACGTCTCCAATACAGTTTTGTAGTTTTATTACTACCTTTCTGGTAATTCTGACCAATTATCAAGGATTACCCGCCCTGAAAACTCATTTATTTTTTATTAATTACGCAAGAATGCCGCTTTTAGGCCTCTCAAACAAGCCCACTGATACCAATGTCGTAGTGACTTTTTTCAGCGGCAAAAATCGTTACCAGACTAAAAGTAATTTCACAGACCTTCCTTTTAACGAGCTTACAGCATGTTGTTTTAAAAGCATTTTCCCGGAAACCCCTGAGAATCAGGGCATTTTTATTCGTTAGACCTGAAAACAGATGCCTAATTCTGTATACTCGCCTGCCCGATTTTTAACCAACGCAGCGGGCCCAGCCTCGCTTCGTTTTTTGCAAACACTCAGCCAGAGGGCGATCTATGAATTCAATCGTCACATTTCCCAATCGCATTCCGACCGTCGAGTTCGAAGAGCGTCGCTTCAAGGTGTACACCGACAAGCAGCTCGACAAAATTGAAGTTATCCAGAGCCTGCCGGAAGAAACGCTTTTTGAGATGAAAGTTGTCGCGAGCGTGCTGCCTTTCCGCGTCAACGAATACGTGATGAACGAACTCATCAACTGGGACAAAGTTCCGAACGACCCCATTTATCAGTTGGTCTTCCCCCAGAAGGGCATGCTCAAAGACGAACACTTCGAACGCATGGCCCAATTGCATAGGGACGGTGCAGACAAGAAAGAAATCCAGGCCGTTGCGAAAGAGATCCGCGACGAGCTGAACCCCCACCCGGCCGGGCAGATGGAAATGAACATGCCGACGCTGGACGGTGAAGTGCTGGACGGCGTACAGCACAAGTACCGCGAAACAGTTCTATTCTTTCCAGCCCAGGGCCAGACCTGTCACTCATACTGCACCTTCTGTTTCCGCTGGGCGCAGTTTGTAGGTGACAAAGACCTGAAAATGGCGAGCACCGAAGCCGAGAAGCTTCACGGTTATCTGAGAGAGCACACCGAAGTCAGCGACTTGCTGGTCACCGGTGGCGATCCGATGGTCATGAAAACCAAAAACCTGGTCCAGTACCTGGAACCGTTACTCGATCCAGAGTTTGCCCACATCCAGACCATACGGATTGGCACCAAAGCCCTCACCTTCTGGCCGTATCGCTTCGTGACCGACAAAGATTCCGAAGAGCTGATGGAATTGTTCGCTCGGCTGGTGGATGCAGGTAAGCACGTCGCCATCATGGCGCACTACAATCACTGGCAGGAAATCACCACGGACATCGCCGAAGAAGCCATTCGCCGCATTCGTGCAACAGGGGCAGAAATCCGCGCTCAGGGCCCACTGATAAAACACGTGAACAACAACGCCGACGATTGGGCCAAACTCTGGGATAAAGAAGTCCAGCTGGGCATCATCCCCTACTACATGTTTGTCGAGCGGGATACGGGCGCGAAGAACTACTTTGAAGTGCCCCTGGTTGAGGCGTTCCACACCTATCGCGAAGCGATCAAACAGGTGTCCGGTCTGGCTCGCACCGCGCGCGGACCGTCCATGAGCGCCGGGCCGGGCAAAGTGGAAGTCCAGGGCATCACAGAACTGCAAGGCGAGAAGGTCTTCGTGTTGCGCTTCATTCAGGCTCGCAACCCGGACTGGGTTCAGCGTCCGTTCTTTGCCAAGTACAGTGACACGGCAACCTGGCTGCACGAGCTGGAGCCGGCATTCGGGGAGGAGAAATTCTTCTTCGAGGAAGAGTACGAGCAAATGAAAAAAGGCAACGGTTAACACCAAACACCGTTATCGCCCGCGAATTCAGGCCCTGGTGAACGGCCTGATTTTGCGGGGATGGTTTTACCGGCGGTCAATGACTCAGGTAACTTCCGTAAAGCACCTCATAGCGACCACTCTGTTTCAACCGTGCCAGCCCTTCACCAAACGCTGCACAAAGCTGCGGATTGGTGAACAACGCCGGGAAATGGGTTGGCGAGTCAAACACAGGATGGTAAGCAACTGCCCGCTGGCTGCGGTATTCCGGGCCCAGTTGCATCCGATACCAACCGAAGATCACCTTGTCGATGATCAACACATCGGCCCGATTTAACCAGAACATCTTCACCTGAGCTTCCTGACTGTGATGCTCGAGATAATCCGTGCTGACCGCCTTACTGTCCGGTGAAAACAGATCGTAGAACACGCCGCCAAGATCCTGATAGGCGCCCTGCCAGGCAACCAAACGGTAAGCCGCCAAATCCTCGATGGTTGCGATGTTTGCCCCAGCCTCTTCCAAACTAATGGCCACATTGTCAAAGCGGATAAACTCATCTACCTGACACAGTCGCTCGTTATCGCTCCTGGCTGTGGCAACCGCATCAACCCGCCCCTTCAAAACCGCCTCGACCAGAGCATCATTGTCGAAATGGCGGACGGACACCGTGTGTCCGGACAGGGCCAGGGCTTCCCGGAAAATATCGATTTCGAGCCCCCGCGCATCGCGACCAAATACAAACGGAGGCTTGTCTTTACCGAAGCCGACGATGATCTCATCGGAGAAGGCGGGCGACGCTGTCCAGAGAAGCACCAAGGCGAACGCCAGTCGCGCAGTCAGTGAGCGCGGCGCCAATTGCAGGTAGGACAAGAGCAACGTCATGGAGCAATCCTGAACGGCTTAATTCAGGTACGACACGCGGTAGCCATCCTTGCCTTTACAGCATCCGAAATTCGCGCCGACGCGTAGTACTTGTCATAGTCACATGTGAATAACATAACCGCAGGATGGAAATATGCAAGCCTCAAAATCATCATGGATTGCGCAAAAGGCCTGGATCGCACTGCCTGTCATTCTGGTGCTCGTTTTAGCCCGCTGCAGCGGTGACTCTGGTGAGGCGGCCAAACAGGCCCAAGCGGCCCAGCAAAACCAGGCTAACAGCGAACCCAGCGAGGTGGCGGAGCCGAGTCAGTCCACGGGCAAGCGCTTTGGCTCGGAAGAGATCAAAGCCGCCATGGTTGAGCACATTCGCCGGCGCACCGAATTCGGAAACCCCGGTGTCTTCGAAATTACAGACCCGCGAACCAGCGAGAATCTGGAACTGACCTTCCAGCGCATTCACGATCCTGTCCGGGTGATTGATGGTAAGTATTATTTCGCCTGCACCAACTTTGCGGCCTACAACGATCCCAAGAAGACTTATGATCTGGACTTCTGGCTGCAGGAAGTAAACGGCAAGCTGGTGGTGTACGAAGAAAACGTCCACAAACTGCCCATCCGTTCTGAAAACAAATGGGTGCAGGAACCTCGCTACAACTTCGTTAATGATCGAATCAACCTGCTTCGATAGGCGGCCCGGGTGATGCTTGATGAGCTGAAGCTGACGATCTTCCTGGGGGGATTCGCACTCCTGTACCTCGTCGAATCCCTGGCAGCACAACGCCCCTGGCAGGAACCGAGAAGCGATCGCCTACGCACCCACGCAGGGATGGCTGTATTCAACACGGTCATCCTCAAGCTTGTTCTTCTGGCGCCGTTTCTGTACTGGGCAGACTTTGTCTTCAGTCAGGGCTGGGGCCTGGCGCCCCTGCTTGGATACAGCGGCATCGGCGGCATTATCGCGACCATTGTCGTGCTGGATATGATGGACTACTGGTGGCATCGGTTTAACCATCGTGTCGGCGTCCTCTGGCGCTTCCACAAGGTCCACCATGTCGATACTCATGTCGATATCACCACAGCACTGCGCTTTCATCCGGGCGAGCTGTTCATTTCCTTTTTCGTCAAATTGGTCTGGATTGCAATCTGGGGACCGTCCCTCGTCGCGTTCATTGCGTTCGAGATTGCCGTCAGTCTGGCCAGCCAGTTTCATCACTCCAACATCGATTTCCCGGATCGGTGGGAACGCTTTTTGCGCCTGTTTCTCGTGACTCCACGATTCCACACCAGTCATCACACGGTCGCCCGACGCACCGGCGATGCGAATTTCTCAACGATTTTCATCGTCTGGGACCGCCTCTTCGGGACTTATGCAGAGCCCGATGCAACTGAAATGGAGCATCTGGGCCTCGCCGAGGGTCGAAAAGATTATCTGTCGTTCGGAACCTGGCTTACGGAGCCATTTCGCCAGCGAAACCAGGCACCTCGCTCCGTCGTTCAAGAGTAAACCGGTCAAAAGCGCGACGGGTTTTCGAAAAATCGAATCTGTGCATGATCCATGTGCGTATAGTCTTTGAGTTGTGACGGTTTTGAACCGTCGCCTCTGGTAGCAGAAGACAAAAACGATCGTACTGAGGAGAAAACGAATGAAGTTACTGCAATCTATGATGGCCTTGATGTTCTTGCTTGGCGCCCTTTCGTTTGGCGGTGCCGCTTACGCTGGCGATGAGCACGGTGGCGACGCGGTCGAAGAGTCCGGTGAAGACAAGTCCGGTGAAGAGAAAGAAGGCGATGAGCACGCAGGTGACGAAGCCTGATTTCCTGTCGCCCGAAGCCTCCGCTTCGGGCGAATTTTCTACTCCTGACGTCTGTATTCCCCTTCTCCTACCCGGATTTGCGCCTGAATTTCGGTACAAAATCCTCCGGTTTGTCCTTAAGCCAATCAACGAAACGACTGAGCTCTTCGATTTCGAACAGCTTTTCCCGAGTGTTGAAATACAGCCCCAACTCGTATTCTGAGCAGGCTTTGTGAATTGCGTTATGGCAGGGGCGACACACCCAGAGAGTGCGGGTGATCAGGTCTTCTTTCGAAAATAACTTCTGGAAGCGTTTTTTACGGTGCAGGTGCTTTGGTATCAAGTGGTGGCGTGTCAGTTTGTTCACTGGCCGCTCGCAAAGCTCGCAGGCGTCAGGTTGGGGAGGCAATTTAAGCATGCGTTAGCCTCTCCCGTTTACATTCCTGACGTAGGTGCGTGGGGAACAACCTCGCCAACGACGAAACGCCCGACTGAAATTTGTGACATCGGAATACCCGAGCAGATCCGAGACTTGCCCAATACTCTTCTGGCCCAGCGCCAGCATGCGGACAGCCTGCTGCTGGCGCATGGATTCAACCAGATCACGGAAAACCACACCGTCGGCTTGTAGCCGCCGCTGCAGAGTTCGGGGCGTCATATTCAATTTGCTGGCAACCTCTGTGATCGAGGCAAAACCCAATTCCTCATCAAACACGAGATCACGCACCTTTTGAACGAGCGACCGACCTCCTCCCAGTCGCCCAAGTTCCTCTTTACATTGTTCCCGGGCGACACGTGCCGCTACCGGGTCGGCCATGATCAGCGGGTAGTCCAGAATGGCCGCATCGAACTCGAATCCATTGAACGTTCCATTAAAGTTCAAGGGCCCGGCAATCAAGTGCTCGAATCGATCCATGAAATCAGGCCTGCTGAATCGAACGTAGCCCTGGCCCTCCATACGACGACCAGTCAATGCCTCGGCCATGGCGACAAATCCAATCAGCAGGAACATTGCACCCACCTCGCCGAGCTGATACTGCGGATCCCGCTCAACCATACTTAAACGAATACGCTCGCCATCCTCTGTCCGATCCCGGCACAGTTTTAAATCCGAGGACGGCATACTGAAGTAAGCCTCGGCAATGGCAAGCGCTTCGCTCAGAGTGGTCGCCACCATTGCCGCCTGCCCGATCACCCCATGGCAGGACACCTTCATCTGAAGCCCCATCAAAAAACCGATGCCCGGTTCGCCGGTGAGCCTGATAGCGCGCTCAATCAGGCGTGCAAAGCTCTCACGAGGCAGGCGGAAACCACTGCGCAACAGGTCTTCAATCGCCAACCCCTCCTCCGACAGAAGGTCTGATGTGGGCACCTGCCAACGCTCGACCACATCGATCAGAAGCAGAACATAGGTGCCCGGAACCGTGGGCTGACTGGAAACCAGAGGTAACACTGACATGGCGTTTGTCGTCTTATGATCGTTTTTTGTCATTGGATCATACCCGAGATTAGTCGTGACAACTGCACAATACCAAGCCATAACCCCAGGTGTAGGTGCCTGGATGCCTTGTACAACCGTTAAAAAGGTCAAAAACCATGACTGTTGATTCAAGCACCATGACCGATACGGAAAAAACGGAATACATACGCAAGACCATTCTCGACGAAGGCCGAGCCCTGCGTCGTCGCCATCCCTGGCTAGAGAAGCATCAGAACCTGATCGGCGCTTCGATTATGGCGATTTCTCTGCTGGGCATGATTGTCAGCGGCACTCTTTACGTGATGGACGTTATTCCCTGGTGGGTCTGCGTACCCGTCACCGCCATCTTTGCGTCTTTCATCCACGAATTGGAACACGATCTGATTCACCAGATGTACTTCAAGAAGCGGCCCTGGGCCAACGACCTGATGCTGGCGCTTGGTTGGCTGGCACGGGCCAGTACGATCAGCCCGTTCGTTCGTCGCAAGCTGCATTTGCATCACCACAAGTTCAGCGGCACCGAGAGTGACCTGGAAGAGCGTGGCATCACCAACGGTGAGCGTTGGGGCCTGCGTCGGCTGCTGATGATGGGCGATAACATGATGGCGGTGTTCCTGCGTCCATTAACGATGAGACGCGCTGTTCTGGAATACGTTCGCTCCCAGAAGCCGGCCTCTCGCCGCGAAGCGCGCATGATGCGACTGAAACAGATTTTTGCCTACGCGCCGTTGGGCAACATTTACTATCTGTTCTTCCATAGCTGGGTCGTCATCCATGCCGTGCTGCTCACTGCCGAAGCTCTGGGCAATCCGCTGACGCTTTCTCCGGCAGCATCGTCTGCTCTGGATGCGTTGAACGTCTTTGCGGTGGTCTACATGCTGCCGTCATTCCTGCGCACGTTCTGCCTGCATTTCATCAGTTCGAACATGCATTACTATGGCGATGTTGAGTCCCGGAATGTGATGCAGCAGTGCCAGGTACTGAATCCCTGGTGGCTGCTTCCAATGCAGGTTTTCTGCTTCAACTTTGGAAGCACTCACGCCATCCACCACTTCGCGGTCAGAGAGCCGTTTTACATCCGGCAATGGACGGCGCCTGTGGCTCACAAAGTGATGAAAGAGATGGGTGTGCGGTTCAACGACTACGGCACTTTCCTGCGCGGCAATCGCTTCCATCGGGAAGAAAAGGTAGAAAACGCTCAGACAGCGTGAGGCCCTTGCGGCCTCACTGTCCAGCTTTCATCAGTGCATGAGAGTATAGAGTTTGCGGCGATAGGTGCGAACATCCGGATTGTTATTGCCCAGCTTGTCGAACAGCTCGATCAACGTGGTCTTGGCCACTTCGTCTTTGTATTTGCTGTCGACTTGCATCAGACGGATCAATAGCTCCATCGCCTCCGCATTTTTGTCCTGCAGGATGTAGTGCAGAGCCAGCAGATGGAGCGCATTTGGATCTTTGGGATCTTTGTCCAAAGCATCTTCAAGTTCCGGCACCGGAGGAAGTTCCGCAGAGGCTTTCAGGAACTTGACCCGCGCAGCAAGCTGCTTCGCTTTGTGCTGCATCTTTTCTTCCGTCGGCAGGCTGTCCAGCACCTGTTCGGCTGTTTCCACATCCCCAAGCTCGGCCTTCAACTGCGCAATATCAATCAGCACAGTCCAGTTGTTCGGATCTTTGGCGTTCAGCTCGGTCAGCAACGCCAGAGCACCTTCCACATCCCCCTCTTCCCACAGTCGCTGGGACTTTTCGTAGGGATCTTCCGCAGGCGCTTCGATGTGCTTCTCCAGAATTTTCCGGATCTCGCTCTCCGGTCGTGCTTCGTTAAAACCATCAACGGCCTGACCATCCTTAACCAGTATCACAGTGGGCAAACTGCGAACGCCGAGGCTCGCGGTAAGCTGCTGCTGGGCATCGGCATTCACCTTGGCCAGGCGGAATGCGCCTTGATATTCATCGGCCAGTTTTTCAAGGATTGGCATCAGCTGCTTGCAGGGCGCGCACCAATCCGCCCAGACATCCACCAGTATGGGTGTGGACGACGAAGCCTCCATCACGTCCTGTTGGAAGTTCTCCATGGTTGCTTCAAAAATGTGCTGAGAATCAATCATTAATGGCACCCGATCAGCCGAAATGGGAATGTCGAATTTCCTAAGTGGATGGGGCCTAGTGAACGGATTTCAAGGCTGTTGCGTACCGGAGCCCACAGAGATTTAGCACGGGCTTGAAAAAATGCCGGATGGCAATAGATAAGCTGAGTAAGCCAGTTTTTAAAGTCCGAACCCAAAGACGCCAGAGGATGCCTGCAACACATGAACGACGATCACAGCAACGACTCGTTTGAAGCCCTCGACGAGGACATCACCGAGTACATCGGAAAAGACGAAAACAGCAAAAGCCTGGTCCTGCCCAAACAGCAGATGCCACGCCGCATGTATGTTTTGCCCGTGTCCAACCGGCCGTTTTTTCCTGCACAGGTGCAGCCCATCGTTGTGAATCAGAATCCCTGGCAGGAAACCCTGAAACGGGTCGGCGAAACCGATCATCGAGTGCTGGGCATTTGCTTCGTTGAAGACAGCGATCCAGAGAGCGCCATTCCGGCAAGTGATGAGCTTGAAACCGTCGGCTGTGCCGTTCGCGTCCACCATGCACAGGAGGACAGTGGCAAAGTACAGTTTATCGCCCAGGGATTGCAGCGCTTTCGGATTGTGCAATGGCTTCGCAGAAAGCCGCCTTACCTGGTCGAGGTGGAATATCCGGAAGAACCTGATGAGGCGGCCGATGAGCTGAAGGCCTACACCCTTGCGATCATCAGCTCAATCAAGGAGCTGCTTCGCACTAACCCGCTTTATGGTGAGGAGGTTAAGCAGTACCTGTCGAGGTTTGGACCGGACGACAGTTCGCCATTGGCAGACTTTGGCGCCTCCATGACCAGCGCGCCAGGCCCTGAACTGCAGGAAGTACTGAACACCGTGCCTCTGCTCCGCAGAATGGAAAAGGTTCTGCTATTGATGGCCAAGGAGCAGGAAGTTGCTCGCCTGCAGGCCGAAATCAGCGAAGAAGTGAACGACAAGGTGCAGAAGCATCAGCGCGAGTTTTTCTTGCGTGAGCAGCTCAAGGTCATCCAACGCGAACTGGGCATGGCCAAGGACGATAAAACCGCGGATGCGGAACGATTCCAGGCGCGGATGGCGGAGCTTGATCCTCCAGAGCAGGTTCAGGAAAGGTTCGACGATGAACTTCAAAAGCTGCAGGTTCTGGAGCAGGGATCGCCGGAGTACGGTGTTACCCGAAATTATCTGGATTGGCTGACCCAGGTTCCCTGGGGCCAGGCATCGGAAGATCATTTTGATCTGGCGGCTGCCCGAGGCATTCTGGATCGTGACCACGACGGCCTTCACGACGTGAAAGACCGCATCATTGAGTTCCTCGCTGAAGGCACCTTTAAGGGCGAAGTCAGCGGTTCCATCCTGTTACTGGTCGGCCCACCCGGCGTTGGTAAAACCTCTATCGGTCATTCGGTGGCCGATGCGTTGGGAAGAAAATTCTATCGGTTCAGTGTCGGCGGCATGCGAGACGAAGCCGAAATCAAAGGCCACCGCCGAACCTACATCGGCGCTATGCCCGGTAAGTTTGTTCAGGCCCTGAAGGACACTAAGGTATCCAACCCGGTGATCATGCTGGATGAGATCGATAAAATCGGGGCGTCTTTCCAGGGTGACCCGGCATCTGCGTTGCTGGAGACTCTGGATCCGGAGCAGAACCGCGAGTTCCTGGATCACTACCTTGATGTGCGCATGGACCTGTCGAAAGTGCTGTTCATCTGCACGGCAAATCAGCTCGATACCATCCCCCGCCCATTGCTGGACCGCATGGATGTGATTCGCCTGTCGGGGTATATCGCAGAAGAGAAGGTGGCGATTGCCAAGCACTACCTGATGCCCAAGCTACTGAAACGGGCAGGCCTGCTGAAAAAGCAGATGAACATTACCGACGCCGCCATCAAGCAGATCATCGAAGGTTACGCCCGCGAAGCAGGCGTTCGAAGCCTCGAGAAGCTGCTGCATAAGGTGATTCGCAAGGGAATTGTGCGACTGCTGGAAAACCCGAATGACCCCGTCAAAGTGGGCGTCTCGGACCTGCCCGACTTCCTGGGTCAGCCCGCCTTCAAGAAAGAGAAATCCCTAAAAGGCATTGGCGTAGTCACTGGCCTGGCCTGGACCGCCATGGGCGGCGCCACGCTGAGCATAGAGGCCTCGCGAGTCCACAGCAGCCAGCGCGGCTTCAAACTGACGGGGCAGCTGGGTGACGTCATGAAGGAGTCCGCCGAGATCGCCTACAGCTACGTGTCCTCGAATCTGAGACGCTTCAAGGGCGACCCGACCTTTTTCGACAAATCCTTCGTGCACCTCCACGTGCCCGAAGGCGCCACGCCTAAAGACGGACCCAGCGCTGGCGTCACCATGGCCACGGCCTTGCTTTCCATCGCTCGGAAGGAAGCACCTCAGCAGAACATTGCGATGACCGGTGAGCTCACCCTGACGGGTCAGGTGTTGCCAGTCGGCGGTATCCGCGAAAAAGTCATCGCCGCCCGGCGACAGAAGATCGGTAATCTGGTGCTGCCGGAGGGCAACCGGGGCGACTACGAGGAGTTGCCGGATTATCTCAAGGAAGGGCTGACGGTGAACTTCGCGAAGCAGTACAGCGATGTTTATCAGGTTTGCTTTGGGAATAAGCCCAAGAAAGGGGCTTCGGTTCATTGAGTGAGTTGGCCTGCGCTTTGTGCAGGCCTGTCCGCCTTGGAGCGATAACATTTTCTTTGGGACAAGAACTCGCTTCGCTCAGACATCTTGTCCTGGCAGAAAATGTTCTCCCTCCAAGGCTCGCTCCGTTTTTAAACGACCTGAGAGGTCACACGCCGTCGACTTGAATCGGTTCGGGGATGGGGGTGAGTTTTCTGCCAGAAAAAGGTGTCTGAGCGAAGCGAGTTCTTTTTCCAAAGAAAACTCACCCCCATCCCCGGACCAGCCACCTAACTCTTGGCCTTCCAGCCATCCTCCCTTAATACCGGCCCTACCTCCAACACGGGCGACGCATCAATGTCCTCTGCGTCCATCATGTTGGCGATGCGCTGAAGTGAGGCAAGAATCATCGTCTGCTCCCACTCTGCCAGATTCTGAAACTTGCGAGTGAAATCCTCCTGAAGTGGCTCAGGAGCGCGCGCCAGAATCTCCGCACCTTCCTCTGTCAGATGAGCGTGCACCTTCCGCTTGTCCTGGGTACTCCGAACGCGATAGACCAGCTTGCGGTGTTCAAGACGATCAAGAATGGTAGTGACCGTTGCCTGACTGAGGCTGACTTTATCCGCGATTGTGCCGATGGTTACCTCACCGAGATCACGTATGCTTCGCATGATCAACAATTGAGGCCCTGTTAAACCTGCGTGCTTGCTCAACCGTTTGGAATGGAGATCCGTTGCCCTGATAACCCTGCGTAAAGCGACCAGTACACCTTCGTAATTATCCAACCGCGACACCTTCCCTGCCAATTTATTTATACCTCTAAGTATTAAATGGCTTTACACCGCCAAATGCAAGAAATGCTTGTGATCAACGTCGCGATCCAGATGTCCGGGAAATCCGACATTCTTTCCAAAAGTCATTGTGATAGAGTCTGCACCGTTTTGAGTCACTGCCATCAACTAACGGATCACGCCTTCATGAGTGTCAAAAATAAAAAGAGCGCCTTTCGCTCGCCCACCGTTCCCGCATTTTCGGACTTTTGGCGTGTGTGCGTCTTTCTATTTGTTGGCCTCGCGGTGAGTCCCCTGCAGGCTCAGGAGCCGCCGGAAGACATCACGGCTGAAGACGTTCGGGCGCAACTGGACGATTTGGAAAAACCCATGTACACGCCCTTCATCGAACTGTATCTGCTGGAAGAATCGAAGGCGCTCCGCAAGGAAATGATGAATACCCGCGCAGAGTTGATTGAAAAAGTTGTTGATAAAGAGCTTACCGTGGCAGACAAGACCATGGCCTACGCTACCGACACCGTCACCTACTTTTTCTATCTGATTGCTGGCGCCACCTCTATTCTCGTCCTGATCGGTTGGAATTCCATTCGCGACATGCGAAATCAGCTCACCACTCTGGCCGAAAAGCGCGTCAACGAACTTGTGGTGGAATACGAAAATCGACTCGAATTCATTGAAGATCAGCTCAAACAAAAGTCGGACATCATTCATCAGAATCAGGCTGAGATTGAGCGGACCAACGAAGTGCACTCCCTCTGGCTAAAAGCCAGCCAGGAAACGTCTCATCAGAACAAAATTTCAGCCTACGATGCGATTCTCGATCTGCGCCCGGAAGACGTGGAGGCTCTCAGTTACAAAGCCGACGCAGTGCTGGAGCTGCAAGAGCCACTGTGGGCCATCAGCCTATGCCAGCGAGCACTGAAGCTTGCGCCGGATAACGGCCACGCGCACTATCAATTGGCGTGCGCATACGCAGAAATTGGACGATGGGAAGACGCTGTCGCCACACTTGAGAAAGCACTGGAGATTTCAGAGGCGTATAAGGATGACGCCTCCGTTGACCCCAGCTTCGAAAGGCTCCGTGATCACGAGAGCTTCCGCAAGCTGGTTGACCAGGACGGAGAAGAAACATCCGACCAGTGAGGCCGTACTGACGGCAAACGGCCCTGCCCCGATGCTTGACAAGGTCTCGGGTGTAGTGTTTGTTTACATCGCTGAGGACACAAGAAACCCTGAAACCGAACAGGACATACTCAATGACAACACCCGTCAAAAAACTCGTCACTGCAATCGGCGCCTCTGTTGCCCTAATGGGTGCAGGCCAGGCCGCTGCTGAAATCAAGATTGGTATCGCCGGTCCGATGACTGGCCCTGTCGCACAGTACGGCGACATGCAATTTTCCGGCGCACGCATGGCCATCGAGCAGATCAACGCTGACGGCGGCGTGATGGGCGAAGAGCTCGTTGCTGTTGAATACGATGACGTCTGTGACCCCAAGCAAGCGGTCACCGTTGCCAATAACATGGTTAACGAAGGCGTTCGCTTTGTCATTGGCCACCTGTGCTCGAGCTCGACTCAGCCAGCCTCTGACATCTATGAGGACGAAGGCATCCTGATGGTCACTCCGGCCTCCACCAGCCCGGAAATCACCGAGCGTGGCTATGAACTGGTTTTCCGGACCATTGGTCTGGACAGCATGCAGGGTCCGGTCGCGGCGAATTACCTTGCCAGCCTGAACCCTGAGCGTGTTGCGATTGTTCACGATAAGCAGCAGTACGGCGAAGGCATTGCCACTGCGGTTCGTGACACTCTGACTGAAGCCGGTGTTGAAATCGCTATGTTTGAAGGCATCACCGCTGGTGACAAGGATTTTTCATCACTGGTCACCAAGCTCAAGCAGGCGGACGTCGACTACGTCTACTACGGCGGCTACCACCCGGAGCTGGGTTTGATTCTGCGCCAGGCAGGCCAGGCAGGTCTTGATGCCACCTTTATGGGCCCTGAGGGCGTTGGTAACAAAGACATCAACACCATCGCCGGCGATGCGGCGGAAGGTCTGCTGGTGACACTGCCACCAAGCTTTGATCAGAAGGCCGAGAACCAGGGCCTGGTTCAAGCTTTCAAGGACAAAGGCGAAGACCCGACCGGCCCGTTCGTTTTGACGTCTTACGCTGCGGTTCAACTGGTTGCTGAAGGCATCGAAAAAGCCGACTCGAAAGATCCGTTCGACGTTGCCGCCGCTCTGCGCTCTGGCGCGTATGAGACTCCGATCGGTACCGTTGAATACGATGACGCCGGTGACATGAAGTCATTTGAGTTTGTCGTGTACGAATGGCATTCAGATGGAAGTAAAACTCCGGTAAACTAAGCCAAATCGTTAAAAAACGGTAATTATGAGAGCACCTTCTCACCGCGATCCGGGAGAAGGTGTTTTTCTTGGCCTCTGTTGAGTCCGCAAACGGCACCTCCCGCACCCCGGGAGGTGCCTGTTTGTAGAGGAGGGGGCAAGGTCATCGGAGTCCAGTATCCATGCAAGATCTCCTGTATTTCTCTCAACAGCTCATCAACGGGCTGACGATCGGGAGCACCTACGCCCTGATCGCCATCGGATATACGATGGTTTACGGCATCATCGGCATGATCAACTTTGCCCATGGTGAAATCTATATGATCGGCGCTTACACGGCGTTGATTGCCATTACCGGGCTAGCCACGCTCGGAATCGCCTGGCTACCACTGGTACTGATCGTCGCACTGGTGTGCGCCATGATCGTTTCCAGCTCCATGGGCTGGGCTGTGGAACGGGTGGCCTATCGGCCGGTTCGCGGACGCCACCGCCTCATTCCGCTCATTTCTGCCATCGGCATGTCCATCTTTCTGCAGAACTATGTGCACCTGGCTCAGGGTTCACGGAACATCGGCTTCCCTTCGCTGATCGAGGGCAGTTTCCGTTTCGGTTCTGATGAAGGCTTCCAGATGTCCCTCTCCTACATACAGATCACCATCTTCGTGACGACGCTGATCTGCATGACGGCGCTGTCCTTGTTCATCGCACGTTCCCGTACAGGTCGAGCCTGCCGCGCGGTGTCCCAGGACCTTGGCATGGCCAACCTGTTGGGCATCGACACCAATCGAATCATCTCAGCCACTTTTGTCATCGGTGCGGCCCTGGCCGCCGTGGCCGGTCTCCTGCTGGGCATGTATTACGGCTCGGTTGACCCATTGTTTGGCTTTATCGCCGGTCTCAAGGCCTTCACCGCGGCGGTGCTTGGCGGCATCGGCAGCATCCCGGGCGCCATGCTCGGCGGCCTCATTCTGGGGGTTGGTGAAAGCATGACGTCGGGATATCTCAGCGGAGAGTACAAAGACGTCATTTCGTTCAGCCTGCTCATTCTGATCCTGCTGTTCAAACCCACCGGCCTGCTCGGCAAACCGGAGGTTGAGAAGATCTAATGGCTGCACATAACTTTCGACACGCGCTGTTTTGCGCGTTCATCACGCTGATCATTTCCTACCCGATTATCGGCTTCAATCTGGAAGCTCAGGGTATCGACGTGACTCTGACCGGCGCGGACACCACGACCATTGTTCTGGTTCTACTCGCCGCACTGACTGTTTTTCTGTTCCAGCTGTTCCGGGACCAGATTATGTCCACCCTGAAGCGGGTGCCATTGCCGTCTTCCAACCCCCACAAGGAGCCACTGGCAGAGAACAAGCGCGCAAAGATCGAATCCTGGGTGCTCACCGGTATCGTCGTGTTCGCGCTATTCTGGCCGTTCTTTGTGTCTCGGGGTTCCGTGGATCTGGCAACGCTGGTACTGATCTACATCATGCTGGCCCTGGGCCTGAACGTTGTGGTTGGCCTGGCTGGCCTGCTCGATCTGGGTTACGTCGCCTTCTATGCCGTGGGCGCCTACACCTTTGCGCTGCTGTCCCAATACCTTGGTGTCTCCTTCTGGCTGGCGCTTCCGGTTGGCGCGCTGCTGGCCGCCCTGTTCGGCCTGGTTCTGGGTTTCCCGGTACTACGATTGCGGGGGGATTACCTGGCCATCGTGACGCTTGGGTTTGGTGAAATCATCCGCATCCTGCTGAACAACTGGACGACTTTGACCGGTGGCCCCAACGGCATTGGCGGCATTCCGGATCCGACCCTGTTTGGCATGGAGTTTGGCCGTCGGGTCAAGGAAGAAGGTAACGTCTCGTTCCATGAAGTCACCGGAATTGCCTACAGCGGCGAACACAAGGTGATCTTCCTGTACCTGATTGCCCTGGTTCTGGCGGTATTCACCGCGCTGGTCATTCGACGCTTCATGCGCATGCCGGTCGGACGCGCCTGGGAAGCGCTGCGGGAAGACGAAATCGCAGCTCGTTCGCTGGGCCTGAGCCGGACCGCGGTCAAACTCTCGGCCTTCACCATCGGTGCCTTCTTCGCCGGTTTTGCCGGCACCGTGTTCGCTTCCAAGCAGGGTTTCATCAGCCCGGAATCGTTCGTGTTCCTGGAATCGGCCATCATCCTGGCCATTGTGGTATTGGGCGGCATGGGCTCGCAGATTGGCGTGGTTCTGGCCGCTATTGCCGTGACGATCCTGCCGGAGTTAGCCCGGGAGTTCTCGGAATACCGAATGCTCATCTTCGGTGCCGCCATGGTGCTGATGATGGTCTGGCGCCCGCAGGGCCTGATGCCCATGCGCCGCATTCACATTGAACTCGAAAAGCAGGAGTGACGGACGATGCTTGAAGTAGAAAATCTGTCCATGCGCTTTGGCGGCCTGCTGGCGGTAGACCAGGTGTCTCTGGACGTTCAGGAACACGAAATCGTATCGATCATCGGCCCCAATGGGGCCGGCAAAACCACGGTATTTAACTGCATGAGCGGCTTCTATAAGCCGACCGGCGGTAAAATCCGGTTTGAGGGCCAGGAAGTTCAGGGAAAACCTGACTTCCGGATATCACGGTTGGGCATGGTGCGCACCTTTCAACATGTGCGCCTGTTTGGCCAGATGACGGTGGTTGAAAACCTCCTGGTGGCACAGCACCGGCATCTGAATACCAACCTGATCTCGGGCCTGCTCAAGACTCCGGATTACCGCAAACGGGAACAGAAGTCCCTGGATCGGGCTGCTTACTGGCTGGATCGCGTGGGTTTGCTGGACCTCGCTAACCGGGAAGCTGGAAACCTTGCCTATGGTCAGCAACGTCGCCTCGAAATTGCCCGTTGCATGGTGACCGAGCCCAAGCTGCTCATGCTGGACGAGCCTGCAGCAGGCCTTAACCCGGCGGAAACCAAGGATCTGAATCAGCTGATCGTCAGCCTGAAAGAGGATTACAACGTTTCCGTGGTGCTGATTGAGCACGACATGAGCCTGGTGATGGATATTTCTGACCGGATCAATGTCATCAACCAGGGACGCCCCCTGGCCAGTGGCACACCGGATGAAATCCGCCAGAACGACGACGTGATCA
The DNA here is from genome assembly GCA_964632565.1 of uncultured Marinobacter sp. Lineage (GTDB taxonomy): Bacteria > Pseudomonadota > Gammaproteobacteria > Pseudomonadales > Oleiphilaceae > Marinobacter. The sequence continues at coordinate 39,176 of CAZWEP010000023.1, forward strand.
AAGCCTATCTGGGCGAGGCCTAAGAGGACACCATGCTAGTACTTGAAGATGTTCATACCCATTACGGCAAGATTGAAGCGCTTCACGGTGTGTCTGTCGAGGTCAAAAAAGGCGAAATCGTCTCGCTGATCGGAGCCAATGGCGCAGGCAAAACCACCCTTCTGATGACGGTGTGCGGTAACCCGCAGGCCACGTCAGGCCGGGTGTTCTTCGATGGCCGCGAAATTACCCGGGAGCTGACCTCCAACATCATGCGCTCGGGGATTGCGATCGTGCCGGAAGGCCGCCGTATCTTTTCTGGCCTGACTGTAGAAGAAAACCTCCACATGGGCGGTTTTTTCAACACCAAGGCGGAAATTCGCAAAAGCCAGGAACACGTTTACGAGCTGTTCCCACGTCTGAAAGAGCGTGAATCCCAGCGCGCGGGCACCATGTCCGGCGGCGAACAGCAGATGCTGGCCATTGGCCGGGCCCTGATGAGCAAGCCGAACATGATCATTCTGGACGAGCCCTCTTTAGGATTGGCGCCGCTCGTGATCAAGCAGATTTTCGAGATCATCGGGCAGTTGCGTGAGGAGGGAATCACCGTGTTCCTGGTCGAACAGAACGCCCATCAGGCGCTCAACCTGGCAGACCGCGGCTACGTGCTGGAAACCGGCAAGATTCGACTGCACGACACAGGCAAAAACCTGCTGGCCAACCCGGATGTTCAGAACGCCTACCTCGGTGGCT
>CAZWEP010000023.1:40007-43838 GCA_964632565.1 uncultured Marinobacter sp.
ACAGGCAAAAACCTGCTGGCCAACCCGGATGTTCAGAACGCCTACCTCGGTGGCTGAATCGGATATCTGACCACAGACCCGACAGGTCTGACCCGAATAGCCGGATCATGGCGACATGTTCCGGCATTTTTTTGCCCTAAATCAGTCACTCACCGGAATCCGAGCTTGCCTTTCTGAGTTTTCAACTATACTCAGTTCAACGGTCAACCTGTCTCCACGGACATTAAATCGGGGCCGTTCGCACAGGACAAAGATCGGAATGTCCGGTCTTCACTTGTGCACGCGACGACAGCAAATCAAACAAGGAGTGGATAATGAAGAAACTGATCGCAGGTGCATTGCTCATGGGTGCTTCCACACTCGCCTTTGCTCAGCCTGGTTGTGGTGTTGGCGCCATGATCTGGAAGGGGCAGTCGGGCATTGCTCCACACGTTCTCGCAGCAACTACCAACGGAACCTTTGGTAACCAGACTTTCGGCATGACCACAGGCACCCTGGGCTGTCAGACCAATCAGTCTGTACAATCCATGGCCATGTACATGGACAGCAACATCGACAAGGTTGCCCGTGACATGTCTCGCGGCTCCGGTGAAAACCTCGATACCCTGGCGGTTCTGCTGGGCGTCGATGAGGCAGATCGTGAGTCTTTCCGCACTCTTCTGCAGGATAACTTTGCGGCCATCTTCCCTTCTTCAGAGACCACCTCTGGCGAAGCAGTGGATGCCATCGTTGCCCTGCTTGAGAAAGATTCCACGTTAAGCAAATACGTTGCGGCCTAATATGGGCTGATCAGGGATAACCCGCGCCAGGGACGGCGCACGCTTACCCTTTGCAACCAGACAGATCCAACCAACGGACCAGACCCATCCTGCATGCGCAAATTGCTCCACCTTGTGCCAGCCGCATTCCTGCTGGCACCACTCACCCACGGCTATGCAAACTCGCTCCCCGACACGGGACAACTCCACGAAGACCCAGCCTGGCACACCCTGATTCACTATCAACCGGATACTTTCGGCGGCGTAGAGGGACAGGCGGACGATCCGGCTTTTTATCTCAGCGAGGAAGGCAAGACGTCACCAGAGAAGGAGTTGCGGGCCACCCTCAAAGCCATTCTTGCGCCGGGGAATGGTGATGACCATGCGCGCTGCCGGTTCCCAGCCAGGGATCGCTGGCTCCGCGAACAGCTTGATCTGCCGGTATCAAACATCGAATGTCCCGCATATGAAGAGTGGACGCAGGAGCTGAACACCGAGACGGTCACCCTGGTCTTTGCCGCCTCTTATCTGAACAGTCCTTCGTCCATGTTCGGACACACGTTTATCCGGCTGGATCCACCGCAGGAAGATGAGGAAACCAACCTGCTGCTGGCCAGTACCATCTCCTATGCAGCCGATGCAGCAGCCCATGACAGTGAGATCCTGTTTGCTTATAAGGGCATATTTGGCGGTTACCCTGGCATCACCAGCATTCAGCCCTACTACGAGAAAATCCGCCTGTATTCAGACATAGAGCATCGGGATCTGTGGGAATACCAGCTGAATCTCTCTCAGTCAGAAGTAAACATGCTGCTGGCTCACGCCTGGGAAGTCAGAGACGTTAATTTCGATTACTACTTCTTTGACGAAAACTGCGCCTACCGCCTGCTGGCCCTGATTGACGTGGCACGCCCCGGCACCGACCTTCTGGATGAAGTCAGCACTCACGCCATACCTTCAGACACGGTGCGCTGGGTGATCGACAAGGACCTGGTCAGCGAGGTTAATTATCGGCCGTCGGCAGCGACCGACGTCAGCTATGCGATCGAATCCCTGTCTGATCATGAGCAACAGCTGGCAGCTGCCGTCGCCAATGGCTACGTGACACCTGAGGCCAGTGAGGTGACATCTCTGGAGCCCGAGCGGCAGGCGCAGGTTCTCGATGCAACCTATGACTACGTCCGCTACCAGAGTGAGGCCGAAGGCTGGCCCAGAGAGTTCGCCGCTCCCCTCAGCCATGCCCTGCTCAAACGGCGCAGCGAAATTGAAGACGCCCCTCCCCTGCCCAAGCCTCCTGCGCCTGAAGTCAGGGACGATCAGGGGCACGATACGTTCAGGGTCGGTATCAGTGGCGGCCAGATTGGGGAAAGCGACTTCGCCGAAATCTCCATTCGACCGGCTTACCACGACATTCTGGATCCCCCGGACGGCTACCGGCCCGGAGCACAGCTCCAGTTCCTCCGATTCGATGCCCGCTATTACACGGATAACGACGAGCTACAGGTTGAACAGATCGTTGGCGTTGAGATCCGCTCCCTATCGCCGAGAAACGCATTCTTCTCACCCCTGTCCTGGCAGGTCGGCTTCGGGGGACGCCGCACGGACACCGGCACCAAACGAGTGCTGAGTCCGTACCTCGAAGGCGGTGCCGGCGGCAGCTGGTCGATTTCCGACCACGCCCAGATCTTTGCACTGGGCACTGCTGACATTGAGGTAGACGACGACCTGAGGCGCGGCTATGACGCCGCTCCGGGCGCCGACCTGGGGCTTTTATTCCAGCACAGCCGGGCGAGTCTCCTGGCGGGCGTAAAAACCAAGGCCTGGATTGTCAGCACTCAACACCGTCAGGATACCGCTTATATTCGGGGCAACTGGCATCTGGGAAAACAGGCCAGCGTTTTCGCTGAATTTGAACGGGAAGATCACTTCGACAGGTATCGGAGCCAATGGCAATTCGGATTACGCGCCTACTTCTAGGTAGCTTTAAAGCCGGGTGGCTGCTTTTGACCGCCATTGCAGTCAGCGGTTGCAGCAGTGTCTTTTTCTACCCGGACAACACCGTTTACATCACGCCGGACCGCCTGAATCTGAGCTTTGAGGACGTCTATCTGGACACCAGCGACGGGGAAACCCTTCACGGCTGGTGGTTACCCGCAGAGGACAAAGCGATCGGAACGGTCTACTTCCTCCACGGCAACGCCCAGAACATCAGCAGTCACTTGCTCAATGTGGCCTGGTTGCCAAAAAAACAATACAACGTCTTCCTGATAGATTACCGCGGATATGGAAAGTCCACCGGCGCGCCAGACATAGAGGGGGCTTTACACGACGCAGAGACCGGCTTGCGATGGCTTACAGATCATCCGCCTACAGAGGGCCGGCCATTGTTCCTGCTGGGGCAGAGTCTCGGAGGTGCATTGGGAACAGCGCTCGCCAGCGAATGGGTGATCCGTGACGAACAGCCTGCTCTGAACGGCGTCATACTGGACGGGACCTTTTCCGGCTTTCGGTCCATTGCTCGGGAAAAACTCGGCAACTTTTGGTTAACCTGGCCTTTTCAGATTCCGCTTAGCTGGACCATTACCGATGCCTACGAGGGCACAGACATGATCGGCGCCATCAGCCCGGTACCTGTAATGGTGATTCACAGCGTGCGGGACGGGATCATTCCCTTCCACCACGGCCAACAACTGTATGAAGCCGCCAAAGAGCCCAAACGCTTCCTGCAAACCGATACCGGCCACGCCTCCACCTTCGTGCTCCCCGGTTACCAACAGGAAGTGCTGGATTTCATGGAAGAGTAGGCAATAGAACGCTCCGATGAGCGCGCTGGGCGAGACTGCTCAAGAACGTGCGGAGCCATGGATGGCGGAGCCCGAGCCTACAGGGACGTACTTGTGGCGTTTCTTGAACAGACTCGCCCAGCGCGCTCAATATCCGAGGCCAGAAGGCATAAAAAAACCCGCCAGACTCCAGGGAGCGGCGGGTTTTTCCTCAGATCGACTGACTTAAAGTGCAGCCAGGTCCGTGGGCTGTTCGCCCTCTTTCACTTCTTTCATGGACAGCTTCACGC
>CAZWEP010000024.1:0-43826 GCA_964632565.1 uncultured Marinobacter sp.
CTCCGGAGGCAAAGGTCATAGGTTCGAATCCTATCGGGCGGGCCATATTCCACAAAAAAGCCCCGCACTTTGCGGGGCTTTTTTGTGGAACCGTGGTCTGCGGGGTGGCCGATGAAGAACCTACGGTTCGACAAATGGCGCCAGCCATTTGGGCGCGGGAGCGCAGCGACGGCGGGGCGTAGCCCCGAGCAACACGCCCAACGCGTTGCGAGTCCATCCTATCCACTCCGGTATTCGGTCAGTCAACTAGCTTCAGTTTGAGATCTCGGGAACGTGTATGCTGTGCCCATGTCGAAATTAAACAAATCAGGCAGCACGCGATACTCATCAGACTCAAAATCCTCAGGACCAGATTTGGCAACAACGATGGCAGCCACATTAAACGAACTCGCCAACCACGCCGACTATTCACTGATGGACTCGCTCCGTCGCGATCCGGACGCAACAGAGGATGGCGAGGACTTCCAGCCACGGCAAGTATTCTCAGGGCACTACGTGCCCGTCAAACCAACTCCCATTGCCGACCCCGAGTACGTTGCCCACAGCCACTCGCTATTCCGTGAACTCGGGTTAGATGACCAGCTCGCCCACACGGATGGCTTCCGACGCCTGTTTTCCGGCGATCTGACCGATCTGCCACCACCGATGCGCGAAACAGGTTGGGCAACGGGCTACGCACTCTCGATCTACGGCACTGAATTCAACCGGCAGTGTCCGTTCGGAACCGGCAATGGCTACGGCGACGGCCGCGCCTTATCCGTTCTGGAGACGTCGATCGATGGGAAGAGATGGGAGATGCAACTGAAAGGCGCAGGTCGCACACCCTACTGCCGTGGCGGTGACGGACGAGCAGTGCTGCGTTCGAGTGTTCGGGAGTTCCTGGCGCAAGAACACATGCACGCACTTGGCATCCCGACCTCTCGTTCGCTTTGCCTGTTTGCCTCCAAAACCGAGTCGGTCACTCGCCCCTGGTACTCGGAGGGCGCTTCGTTCAGTGATCCCGACATTATGGTTTCCGAGCCTGTGGCGATCACCACCAGGGTCGCGCCGTCGTTGCTCCGCGTTGGGCAGATCGAACTGTTCGCGCGCCGGGCGCGCAATCAAGCTCATCCCCGCGCCATGGAGGAACTGGAGCAAATCGTTCAGCACCTGATCGACCGCGAGTACAGCGAAGAGATTGATCAACACCTGCCGTGGGAGGAAAAGTTGGTTGTGCTGGCAACCGCCTTCCGGGACCGACTCACGTCGCTGATCGCCGATTGGCTGCGAGTGGGGTACTGCCAGGGCAATTTCAACAGCGACAATTGCGCCGGCGGCGGTTTCACCCTCGACTATGGCCCGTTTGGATTCTGCGAGCGCTTCGATCCTTACTTCCAGCCCTGGACCGGGGGTGGTCAGCATTTCTCATTCTTTAATCAGCCGGCAGCAGCGGAGAAGAACTTTGAAATGCTATTGAAATCACTTCGGCCCCTTCTCGCAAATCACTCTGCTTTTCTGGACAAGCTTGATGAAGTTCAGCAGGGCTTTTCTGAGGTGATGCAACAAAAACTGGATCATATGTGGGCTGCTAAGCTGGGACTCTCATCGCTAGACGACGACTTGCTTCGAGCTCTTTTCGCGTTGATGGTCAATACATCCGTGGACTACAACCTGTTCTTCCGGGAGCTTTCAAACGCTCCCGAAACGATCGAACCGCTTATGAATAGCTTTTACCAGACGCCCTCACCGGCGCTGGAAAAACAATGGTCCGAATGGCTTGCTCAGTGGCATTCACTGGCACACACGGATGAGGACCGGGAAGCACTCTGCCAACGCATGAAAAGCGTCAATCCGAAATACACCTGGCGTGAATGGCTGGTGGTTCCAGCCTACAAGCAAGCGATGCAGGGAGACTATTCGCTGGTCCGCGAGCTGCAAGAAGTGCTAACCCACCCTTATGATGAGCAGCCCGCTGAGGTAGAGAGTAAGTTCTATCGGTTAAGACCCAGCGAATTTTTCCAGGCCGGCGGCGTTTCCCACTATAGCTGTTCTTCCTGAAGATAAACGCGTACAGGGGTTCGTTAGGTTCCCAAAACCAAAGAGGTCATCCCCCATGGAGGAGTACATCGCGCTTATTGAAGAAGCGTCCAACATGGACGATTTGAGCTTCATGCGCTTATCAAAACGGTCGGAAGAACTGGAGACCATGCTCAACGCGCTATGCGCGGTCTTCGACGAGCAGGTTCCTGAGAGCATCATGCACTCGGAATTCGGCACGCTGTCTGGTCAGTTTGCGCAGTTGAATGTGCACACGCGCCAGAGGATTTTCGAAGATTGGCTCGCAAAACTGCAAACGCACAGCGAAGATTAATCTCTCTCGACACTCTCTGGCGTCGCCGAATCTGATGCAGAAAAGCCCGCAATTTGCAGGCTTTTCTTTTGGTACGGATTAATCGTTCAAGCAGCGGAAATTCAAGCGGCTTTCCGCTTTTCTTCTGCCTCGTAAACGACGTCATAATCCCCCAGCCTGAAGTTACTCAAGCGCTGCCTGAGCGCCTTCAGCGACCAGGGCCAGGCAGCGAAGTTGCGGCCATTCTGATCCAGGTAATAGCTCTTGCAGCCGCCACTGTTGAACACCGTGGTTTTCAGATTCCGTTGCACTCGCTCATTGTGCCTCTGCAACACCGCCGGGTTGATGGTGAGACGGCGGATGCCCTGGGCCTTGATCTTTTTCAGGCCGTCGATGATGTAGTCCAGTTGCGCCTCCGCCAGGCTGATGAACGAGTCGTACACCAGCACGTTGGGGCCCAGCACCAGGAACGCGTTGGGAACGTCTTTCAGGGTGGCGCCCAGATAGGCTTCCGGTGAACTGTCTTTCCACAGGTCAGACAAGCGATCACCGTTGGCATTCAGCACCTTTCGACCAATGGGTGGGTGCGACACCTCGAAACCCGTGCCCCATATGATCGCGTCCACCTCATGGCGCTCGCCGTTGGCGGCGATGACGGTATTACCATCCACTTCCACCAGGCCGCGGGGGATGAGGTTGGTGTTGTCCGCCTGCAACGCCGGGTAGTAATTATTGGCAAACAGGATGCGCTTGCAGCCGAGCGTGAAGTCGGGGGTGACCGCTTTGCGCAGGGATTTGTCTTTGATCTGCAAACGCAGCAGCTGTTTGGCGGCGGCGTTCACGGGTTTCAAGGCCGCGGGGTTGCGCAAGCCGAAATTGATGCCATTGAGCACCTGCGCGACCGTCTGACGCCAGGTCCGCTGGATGATCGGCAGTTTGTCGATCACCTGTTTGCTGATGTCTCCCAGGTTCAGATCCGGCTTGGGCAACACCCAGGGTGCCGTGCGCTGAAAGACATGCAGCTCTTTCACCTTCGGCTGGATTTGCGGGACGAACTGAATGGCCGACGCGCCCGTTCCGATCACGGCGACGCGTTTACCGGTCAGGTCGTAGTCGTGGTTCCACTTGGCCGAGTGGAACATCTCACCCTTGAAGGTTTCCAGACCGGGCAACGCCGGAATCTGAGGTTCGGTAATCGGGCCGGTGGCAAACACCACGGTGCGCGCCAGCACCCTCACTTGCTTTCCGCTCACCAGCGTATCCAGTACCCAGAGACTCCGCTCTTCATCCCATTCGGCGTGTTCCAGTTCGGTGCCAAAGTCGATGCGCTCGTTGATGCCGAAGTCTTCGCTGACCTCCTCCAGGTAGCTGAGAATTTCCGGCTGCCGCGCAAACAAATGGCTCCATTTGCTGCTGGGCGCGAAGGAAAACGAATACAGGGAAGACGGAACATCACACCCGCACCCGGGATAGGTATTCTCACGCCAGGTGCCTCCCACGCGTTGGGCCTTTTCGATGATTCGGAAATCGTGATAGCCGGCTTGCTGCATCTTGATCGCCGCGCACAATCCGGAGATGCCGGCGCCGACGATCAGGGTGTCGAGGATTCGGGGTTCAGAGGCCTTGGCCTGTGTCGCTTTTGCCATGGAATTCAACCTCTATCAGTGCTTCACGAAACGGTAGGAGAAGCCGAGCAGGTCGGCATACAGGTTGGGCGACACGCGTTTCATCACCCAAAACAGCTTGGCGTCCACCTGGGGCGTGGTGTACAGCTCGCCCTTGTCCAGGCGGTTCAGTGTCAGCTTTGCGACAGCGTCGCTGGTGGTCAGGGCATAATTCATCAAGGCATGGTCGGCCAGTTTCGAGTAGCGGCCGGGAATTCGCCCATCTTTGATGATGTTGGTGGGCACCAGGGTCGGGCACAGCACGTTGACCTTGATATTGTCCCGTTTGAGTTCCGCATAGAGTGTTTCGGACAGAGCCCGCACGCCCGCCTTGGTGACGTTGTAGGCACTCATCTCCGGAGCAGCGGTGTAGGATGCAGCAGACGCCACGTTGATGATGGCGCCGCGGCCCTGTTTTCTGAAACGGGGCGCGAAGTAGTGGCACCCGTGGACAACCCCCCACAGGTTGACGTCCATCGCCCACTTCCAGTCCTGCAGGCTCAGCTCTTCAAACCGACCGCCGATGCCCACACCTGCGTTGTTAATGAGCAGGGTCACCGGGTGGCCCAGCAGCTTCTCGGACTGTTCCGCCAGCTTCTTCACCTGAGCCGCCTTGCCCACGTCGCAAGCTATGGCGTAGGCGGTTCCGCCCGCTTTCTCAACCAGTGTTACGGTTTCTTCGGCGCTCTCCATATTCAGATCGGCGCAGACCACGGCGGTGTTGCGTTTCGCCAATTCCAGGGCAAAGCTGCGACCAATACCGCTGCCGGCACCGGTCACCACGGCGTAACCGTTGTGACTGGTTTTGCGGGAACGGAAATTCAGAATGTTCTTCATAGTGATGTCTCTCAGTGAATCGCGTACCTGACCTCAGGCACGCAAACCCGGCGTGAATTCACGGGTCAAGTAAGGGGTCAGAAGGCCGGTTTCGGGATTCAGCAATTTCTCTTTGTAGTACTCGAGGTAGGCGCTGGTATCGTGGTCGTTGGGGTGAAAGTCCCGGCGTGCGTAATCCAGGATGTGCCCAAGCGTGCTGCCATAAACGCCCTCTTTCGGGCCTGCGATCAGTGCCAGGCTGCGCTTCACATCCTTCCAGTAACGCGGACTCAGCAGATTCCACGGTTTGCGGATAATCGGGATCAACGAGCCACCCAGAGGTACCAGGAACAGAATGGTGAATGCTGCCAGCGCAAAACCTCGCATTCGCAGGGCGTAGTCGCCGGACAGCTCCTGAAACACGTCGTAGGCGATGTCCTTGTGTTCGGACTCTTCCAGCATGTGCCACATCCACAGGGCACGCTGCCGCTCGTCCTCCGAGGCGTAGAAGATCTCTTCGTTTTTCATCATGTATTCCGCCAGCACAGCGGTGAAATGCTCGATACCGGCCATGAGCGACAGCTGCATGCGGTTCGACAGTTTCTTGAAACCGTGTTCAAACACTTTGTCCGCAAGAAAGCGGTAGAAGGTGACCGGGAAGCGGTGCTCGGCGAGCACATCGTTGAACTGGTTGTGCATTTTGGAGTGGATGGCTTCCTGCCCAATGAGGGAGGTCACCAGGCGTTTGAGTTCCGGGTCTTTGACGAACTGACGATGATGGCGCGCGGTGTCGATCACCAGGTCCTCGCCAAACGTCAGAAAGATCGACAGTGCTTCAAAATAGGCAGAGGCCAGTTCGGTATTGCGGAAAAACGTCACGTCCACCTCGCTCGCTCTGAACTGGAAGTCCATGTGGCGAATGGGCATGCCCGTCGGTTTCTCGGTGGCAGTCGGAGCCTTCTCCAAAATCGCGGCCGTGGTCATAGATCTCACCTGTCCTGTTAAGTGATCAACGCTTAGCAGGAGCATATCGAGGAAAGTCGACCTTGCCTCTGGCGCGAAGCCGGATCGGCCTTTATTGGCAAGCCTTAGTCCTCAAATGGCAAGGGAACTGAGCCGGAGGCGCAAAAGTGACACAGGCCAATGTCCAATCGGCCAAAGCCCTGCGGATTGGCCTGTGGTCCCATAAGGCGCAACGAATGGAACACCAAACCAACAATAAGAAAGCCGAGGTAGTGATGACGTTTTCAGGTTTTAAAAGGCAATCTGCACTCATTCTGGTGCTTGCTACAGCCCTGACCGGTTGTGGATCGGGCGACAGCGCTTCTGACTCACCGGATCAAACAACCCAGAGCACCCAGAACGTTGCGGCATCGGAATCGGGGAACACGGCGAAAGTCACCGAAGGTGCCATTCGTGTACTTTCCAACCGCGCCGATCTGATTAACGGCGGCGATGCCCTCGTTGAGGTCGTCGCTGCGGATCTTGATAGCGCCAAGGTGCTACTGAACGATCAGGAAATCACCAGTGCGCTGACGATGATGGATGATGGCACCCTGCGCGGGCTCATCACCGGACTGACCCTCGGCGAGAACGAACTGAAAGTTATTCTCGGGAAAGGCGGGGTGCTGCGGACATCGCTGGTCAATCACCCCAGAGGCGGCCCCGTATTTTCCGGCCCCCAGGTTCAGCCCTGGACCTGCACCAACGCGACAGCGGTCGATGAGCAATGCAACCAGCCGGCGGAATACAGCTTCAAGTACGTGCCGGAATCCCAGTTTGAACTGTTTGCCGAGAATTTTGACCCAGCCTCTCCGGGTCTCCCCGGCGCTTTCCTGCCCTACGATCCGCAGAACCCGCCACCCGATGAAGACATTGCGAAGGTCACCACGGACGAAGGCGTCACCGTGCCGTTCATTGTGAGAACCGAAATTGGCGTGTTGAACCGGGATCGCTACCAGATCATGTCGTTGTTCCAGCCGGGACAGTCCTGGGACGCGCTATCGCCTCAGGAACAATGGAACGGCAAGATTCTGATCCATCACGGCGGCAACGTCGGCGTGAGTTACGGCATGGGTAATCCGCCCAACGGCGACATTTCGGGCACCGCTCCGGACGGCGGCGAGATGCTGCTCGGCGACAGCATTTCCGTCGCGCTGGCCCGCGGCTTCGTGACACTGTCTACCGCTCAGGCCAATCTCGGCCACAACGTAAACCTGGTTACCGCGGCTGAATCCCTGGTGATGAGCAAGGAGCACATTGTGGAACAGTACGGACCGGTGCGTTACACCATCGGAACCGGCTGCTCGGGCGGCGCAATTGCGCAACAGCACATCGCGAACGCCTATCCCGGCATCTATCAGGGACTCATCGTCCAGTGCTCCTATCCGGACGTGTGGACCACCGCGACTCAGTTCGCCGATTACAACCTGTTGAACGAGTACCTCGGCAACCAGGTGTCCGAAGACCCGGCAGACATCGTTGCCTTCGTTGAGGCCCTGCTGACCTCCCCGGTGTTTGCGGTTCAATGGCCAGCGCTGTACGGGCACCTGCCCATCAATCCGGTGGTGTCTGACCTGGCGTTCTTCCCCTCTGCCTCTCCGGACCAGGAGAATTGCCCGGGGCTTGCAGGAAAAGCCGAGGTCTACGACCCGGATACCCGTCCCGACGGTCTTCGTTGCGGCCTGATCGACTACATGGTGAGTCAGTTTGGTACGCGGGCACCTGAAGCGTGGTCGCCCAACGAGCAGTTATTGTCGCGCGGCTTTGGCGGCATTCCCCTGGACAACACCGGCGTCCAGTACGGACTCAAGTCGTTGCAGAACGGCACCATTACCGGGGACCAGTTCCTGGCGGTGAACCGCGAGATCGGTGGCCTGGACGTGGACATCAATTATCAGCCTGAACGCACCAAGGCGGACCCGGAAGCGCTGGAAAACGCCTACCGCACCGGCGCAGTGAATACGGCGGAGAACCTGGCCAACGTGCCCATCATTGACCTGCGCGGACCGGACCCCGGCATCGCCCACGATGCCTTTCACTCCTGGCAGGTGCGCGCCCGATTACAGGAGACCCAGGGCCACGCCCGCAACCACGTGATCTGGTATGGCGCCTTCCCGCTGGCCGGTGACACCGTGTTTTCCACCGAAGCCCTGCTGGTGATGGATCAGTGGCTGGCCGAAATCGAGGACGATGCGTCTGAGCGCGCTGTCCCCGAGAAGGTGCTGGCCAACAAGCCGGTGACCGCCCGGGATCGCTGCCTGTCTTTGTCCGCCCCATTCTCCGAGGAAGGACCCAAGGCACCTTACACCGGCAACCTACTCTATCCGGAACCCAGAATCACTGGCCTGGACTCGGACCAGATTCCCACCTTGCCCGCAGAGCTTGGCCAGATCCTGGATGTGGCAACCGGACAGGTATGCGGCCTGGAACTCGGCGCGCTGGGACTGCCGGATGTGATCACCGATCCGCTGCAGCCGATCACCGATGAGGTGGTGAAAGCCCAGGAACTGGTCGTCCAGACCCGCTTCGGAACGCCACGCACGGTCGCCGGAGATTCCATCACGACACTCGCCAACAAGTGTCAGCTGAAGCCTGTGGACCCGGCGGATTACCCGGTCAATCTCCTGACCGGGGTATATTCGTCAGAGGCCTTTGCCCAGGAAGTCGCTGCAATTTTCCCGAACGGCGTTTGCGACTACAGTCAGTCGCCCGTCGGCGCAGTGCCGACCCTGACCTGGCTGCAGTATGGGGATGAGGCGAACGTAATTACAGGCGGGGAGCCGCTGCCTCTGAAAACCGAAACAGTTGCGGGATGGGCTTCTCCCTCTTTTGAGGTGGACCTGAACCCCAGAACCGATCTGTAAATCGCAAATACTGATTTATCGGTTGTCCGACGGCGCCCGGGGGCTTTCCCCGAGTCGTGAGTTTTGCTCACGCAGGACTTTGAGCAAGGGGGAAGGTTCGGCCGCAGTCGGTATCATTGACATCTGCAGGCGGCAATCCTGAGTCACAGCCTGCAGCGGGTTTCGACGCTCCGATCTCGTTTCAGCGGAGGTTATTCGATCTTTGAGGGAATCGAGTCGGAGCAACGCAATTTGCCGATTTCTGACATTCAGATCACCGCTGCGCTGCAACCGATGCAGGATCCTGCTGACAGTCTCCAGCGCTAGCCCAAGATAGTTGGCGATATCCCGCCTGCACATCGGCAGGCGGAGATCGCCGGCGTACCAGGATCGGAGTTTCTGCCGCTCAGACAAATCCAGCAGGAAACTGACAATTCTTTCTTCTGCTGTTGAATAGCTCAGCCATCGGGTCAGGACTTCCATACTGTGCAGCTCCTGCAGAACACTTCTCAGCAACCACTCATGAAGCATCGGCACCTCGGCCGCAAAATCGTGCAGCTTTCGGTAGTTGATCTTGCACAGGGTTGAGCGTTCCAGCGCGATTGCAGAGCAGGAATTCTTCCCCTCGAGAATTCCCTCCAGACCAATCGCCTCTCCAGGCAAATGAAACCCCATGATTTTTTCGTCGCCGCGTTCGTTTAAAAACACGGTTTTTACGGAACCGGCTTTAACGATATAGAAAGACGTAAACGGGGAGTTTTGATCAATAACGGTGCAGTTTTTTTTGGCAATGGTCTGGTGCTTGATTCTCTCATCAATCAGCGGCAATGCAGATTGAGGGCATTTGCCACCCAGACACAAATACCCGATCCGGCAATTCAGGCAGGACCGGACATCTCGACCACCTGGGACGCTACTTACGCGACTGTTCATGCCATCCTTCCCAAGGCTGCTGATTTACGGATCGGCGGAACGAATCGGGGAATTGCGGTCATTAAGTTGCATATAAAATCCCTCTTTATGCACCCGGTTCAAGGCCAGTTTTAAAAAACCACAGACATCTTGATTCGACTCAAAGATCGTCTACGCCTGTCAGGAGGTATTCACTAAACAACTACCGAAGTCTTTATCCTAATGATAGACCAGATTGAAAGCCTCGCACGTATGTTGCACAACCTCTTTGTCGGTCATTGATCCGACGGCCTTACATTCCTTCAGCCTGACCGGAGAACGGTGTTTGATCAGGTAATTGATGAACTCCTTTTTTGCCTCGCCAGGGCCGATCAACACAAGCTCGTTTGCTGTGTTGATGCGTTGTAAAATGCGCTGAAAATATTGATCCCTCTCAAATGTATATTTTCGCTTCCTATAATCTTCGGGAACGACATCCTGATGAGCAAAAGGCGTAACCTGATGGTGCCCGCCAGAAGTTTTTGTAGGCGATTCAGCGTCCGATTCGATGATGCAAGTATCTGTGTCATGCCCCCTTAAAATGACCGTGACAGCCTTGCGATGATCCATCCATATGCCCGCGGCAATTCTCATGGCCCTCTCCTTTTCGCATGGCCGGCCACGCACCGCAGTTGCAGCGTGGAGACCGGCCATTGGGATAATTCGCTGAGGTTGATTACTTCAAAACTCCCTAATTCGCTGTTACTGAAATCCTCTTTGCCTCTTTCATTTCTGATCTGGGCACTGAGACTTCCAGCACTCCGTCATGAATCTTCGCTTTGACCTTATCCGAGTCCATGCTGCCCGGCAGAGACAGTCGCCTGAAAAATGAACCGCTGAACCGCTCGACCCGCTGGAAGCCGTTTTCTTCCGTTTTCTTTTCGTCCTTACGGCTTCCCCTGATGGTCAGCATTTCGTGGTCCAGACGGATATCGATATCGTCGGGATTCACGCCCGGCACATCAGCGCGGATCGTGTAATGGTCCTTTTCGGTTTTAACGTCCACTGCAGGTACCCAGTCGGTGCCAAGGTTGAAAAAATCCTCCTCAGACTCGTCCCAGAGCTTTGTGTTCATAAGATGGTTTATTTCCCGCTGTAATTTGGAAAGTGCAGTGTTGCTGCTTCTTAAAACGCCCATGATTCATCCTCCGATCAAGACGGCGTCCTCCCACTGACGCTCGTCATATTCAAAGTTTAGGAGGGTCCCGCACCGCTTTTTTGTTCCACATCAAAATTCCCTCAGTGAAATGGGTAATCCTCAAATTAACTTCAGGATTGAACAATCAGAAACAGCGGAAGGAGGTACCGGGTATGTATGCCCGTATGAGCATTGCGTCCCTGGAACGGCGCCTGTCTCAGGTTGCGATTCAGTTCGGTCCGATCCAGAGCATACCGGTGGGCGGTTTGTTGCGACGCATCGGCAATGCGCGGATCGTGATGATGGGTGAGGCATCACACGGATCCTCAGAATTCTATGCCGCCCGTGCGCTGATCACACGCCAACTGATCGAACGGTTCCACTTCAATTTCATCGCGATTGAAGGAGATTGGCCAGACGCAGCGAGGATTGATCATTTTACCCGTGAAAAGCGTCACCGTGCCGCTGAGTGGCGATCGTTTGCACGCTTTCCCGAGTGGATGTGGCGTAATGACGAGGTTCGAGTTTTTGTGGATTGGCTGCGTCAGTGGAATCTGAACCAAGCCGAATCCGCCAGGGTTGGGTTTCATGGGCTGGATCTGTACAGCCTCTATCTGTCGATAGAAGAGGTCCTGTCTTACTTGAAGAGCCGGGACCCGTCGTTGTATCAACAAACCCTGAACCGTTACCGATGCCTGACCCCTTACCGGGACGATCCCGTTGGCTACGCTCGAGTAGCGCTCAAGCGCGGATTTCAGGGTTGTGAGGACGAGGTGCTTGCGGTTTTATCTGATCTACATGCCCGCCGTCGAGAATTCTCCGTCAATGACGGCGAACGTCTTTTCGATGCGCAACAGAATGCCAGTCTGGTCGCGAGCGCGGAGGAATATTACCGGACCATGTTCTTCGGTGACTCCAACGCCTGGAATCTCCGGGATACCCATATGTTCTCCACACTGGAAAATATACTGGCACATTATGGCGAGAACAGCAGAGGCATTGTCTGGGCTCATAACTCCCACGTAGGCGATAGCAACGCGACGGATATGTCCCTGCGGGGTGAGTACAACATCGGGCGACTCGCCCGCTCCCGGTATGGCCAGAAGTTATACAGTATCGGCTTCGGCACGCATCAGGGAACGGTGATGGCCGCCTCAGACTGGGGCGGCACGGCCGAAGTGAAACCTGTCAGGCCATCTCTGGAGGGCAGCTATGAACGGGCGTTCCACGACAGCGGCATCCATCGCGCACTGGTGCCTTTAAGGCGGGGAGATTCAGAGTTGACACACCTCCTGCTCCCCCGGCGGCTGCAGCGGGCCATCGGCGTTATCTACCGGCCCGAGACCGAACGCCAAAGCCATTACTACTATGCGAGTTTGCCTCGCCAGTTTGATGAATACATCTGGTTCGATGAGTCCCGGGCAGTGACGCCGCTCACAGTGAGATCGGTGGCTGGACTTCCAGACACCTATCCGTTTGGGATCTGAACATCCCGGCTCCTGGCGATGACGGATCAAATTGCTGATCAACTGGCACGCTGATTTCGCGCCATCAAGGAATCCTGCAGCGCTTCAATAACGCGACCTTCCGATACCTGATGGAAGTTGGTGTACCACAGGCCAACGGAATTGAACGACGGCGGCTCAAGCAGGCAGATGCACAAGTCAGCAATGTCTGAAAAGCGAACCGTGGTTCCGACAGGGCCAACTGGAGTCGCCACGATGATTCGTGACGCGCCCTGCTTTCTGAGTACTCGCACGGCCAGCTCCATAGTGGCACCTGTTGCAATGCCATCGTCAACCACGATCGCTGTGCGTCCGGCCACTTTGGCTGCGGGTCTCACGCTCCGGAAAAGCCGGGCCCGAGAGGCAAGCACAGCCCGCTCTCCCGCCTCGACCTGGTCTACCTGCCGTTTCGTTACTCTGAGCCGTTCGATCAATTCCCAATCCAGGTATCGGGTGCCATCCTCGGCAATCGCACCCATAGCCACTTCCGGATGATCGGGCAAGCCCAGCTTCCTAAGGTTGAGCACGTCCAGCTCCAGTTGAAATGCGTTGGCGACTTCCTGTGCCACCGGAACTCCACCGCGAGGCAGCCCCAGCACCAGGGAATCCACGGGAACATCATACTCACGCAGTTTTCCCGCCAATTCTTTACCAGCAGCAGAACGATCTTTGAATGGTTGATCAAACATCATTGGCGTCCTCGTAACCGTCTTCCCACATCACCATTTGAGACCCGATAAACGCCACAGGTTTTGATCCAAATCAAAATCCTGCCCCTGAAATCAACCAAGCTATAAGTTAAGCAGCCCCCTGCCAACAGACCTTGACCTCGTGGAGCCGGATCTTTCTGTAGCGCCCTATGCCCATGCTTCTCGAACCGATTGAGGGAGAACATCATGTTTCAGCGCATCGTTGTGCCACTGGACGGTTCCTGCCTGGCCGAGTGGGCATTGCCCCACGCCATCAATCTTGTCAAAGCCCTCGACATTGAACTGGTACTGATCAGAGTCCTGCAACAACCCGAGGGAACGAATCGGCAGTACCCTCCAGACCCCATCGCGCTAGACGCCATGCAGGCCGAGGCAGCGGCCTACCTCGATTCGGTTGCCACACGAATTGGCAATCTTGGCATCCACCCTGAAACCCAGACTCTGGAAGGTGAAACCGTCGATCAGATCATTAACTTCGTCCGGCAGGATGGTCGCACGCTTCTGGTCATGACCAGTCATGGCATCGGCGGTATCAGCCACTACATGCTGGGCAACGTGGCCCATAAATCGATCCTTCAGGCCCACGTCTCGTTTTTGCTGGTTCGCGCATTTACAGACCAATGTCAGATGCTCGAGGAACATCACTACAATCGAGTCACCGTGCCGCTGGATGGCAGCAGTCGTTCCGAGTGCGTGCTTCCCATTGTCGAGTTGTTGTGTCGGCATAACGACAGCACCGTCGATCTGATCTCGATCATTCCCTCAGTCAGTCATAACTACCAGATCGACCGAGAGGACCCACGCTTTCCCGCCGTCGAGGCGCTGCAGAATGAATTCAAAGAAAGAGCCACTGCCTATCTGGACCGAATCGGTGATCGACTCAAAAACGAAAGCCTCCGGGTTCAAAGCCAGGTCAGGGTGGAAGAATCACCCATCTCCGCATTGTGGGAGACCACCCGAAAAGATCAGTCGGACCTGGTCATTATGGCCGCCCATGGTCGTAGCTGCGTCAATCACTGGCCGCTTGGCGCGTTACCCCTCAATGCCCTGGTCTATGGCGAAACCACACTCCTGGTCCTGCAGGATCTGGAACCCAGTGAAATCGAACCAACCTTCGCCGAGAAAGCGGCGGCAGAAGCTTGGGGACACTGATGACCACTAAAACCGACGGGCCCAGAGAGATCGCGTCGCAAACCAGCGAATCCTATGAGTTGCGCCGCGGTGATCGTCAAAGCCAATGGGCGGCTATAGGTCCCGGCTCACGCACCGCCCATTCAGAGGTTGCCAGCACGCTGGAGCATTTCAGCAAACAACTCAACAAAACCCATCGCGCCCTGTTGGCGCTGCGAAACAACCCGGCTTCAGCCGCCCCGTGGATCGACTGGTACATCGACAACGAATATCTGATACGTCGGGCCCTACAGATGCTGCGGCGAGACCTCTCTGCTGATTTTGTGGCCCACCTGCCGAGGTTGCTCTCCGGACCCGCGGCCGGATTGCCAAGGGTTCAGGACATGGCACGGGTGGTTCTGTCCCGCTCGGAACTCAGATTCGATTCGAACGTGCTGGAGATGCTGGTTCTCGAGCAAAAAGACCTTGCTCCACTCAACACTGCTGAGCTCTGGGCCTTCCCGCTGTTTCTTCGATATCACACATTGAAACTGATGCAGGAAACTGTCCATCGTCGCATTGCGGACCTGAACGCACGGCATCCGCACGAGGGCATGGTGGATGTCGAAGCCCGGGACGTGGTCGCCGACAGTGTTCAGAGCCTGCACCGACTGGAACGCAACAATTGGCAACTGTTCTTCGAGCGCACGTCACAGGTTGAGCGACTGTTGAGACAAGACCCCTCTGGCGCCTATGGCAAGATGGATTTCAACACGCGCGACCGATACCGAAGCCGTGTGGAACTATTGGCCAGGCGCAGCCAGGTCGATGAACTGGGTGTCGCACGTTGTGCGCTGGAGCTGGCGCAAAAACGGAACAAACAAAAAGACAACCCGAACCCCGCCTCGGCCCACGTGGGCTATTTTCTGATTGGCCAAGGGTACCCGCTTCTCGAAGAGAAAGTGTTGGTTAAGTCGTCCATCCAGACCCGATTAAAGCGCTGGGCAGTGCGGCATCGGCAATCCCTGTATTTTTCCGCACTGGGTCTCGTGGCCACATTACTGTTTGCGATACCAACGCTTTACTCGCTGCACACGAGTGACTTGCTGCACAGCCTTCCTGTCATGCTGGTGATTATCGTGCCGGCTCTGGTGCTGTCGTCGGTCATTATCAACTGGTTAATCACGCTCTGGGTTCCGCCCAGGGTGCTGCCCAAGATGGATTTCAGCCGTGGCATCCAGGCAGATCACAGGGCGGCCGTCACCATGGCCCTGCTTATTGGTAAAGAAAAGGACGTACAGAACTCCCTCGAACAGTTGGAAAAACACTATCTCGCCAATCCTGATAAAGCCCTTCGATTTGGACTGCTGACGGGGCTGTTTGACGCGCCAGAGCAGGTCACACCCGATGACCAACGCTTGCTGAACATGCTTAATGCGGGCATTGCAGAGTTGAATCAACGCTACCAGGACAACGACAGCGCCCCTTTTTTCTGGATGCATCGGTCCCGCGGCTTTAACACCCAGGAAAATATCTGGATGGAATGGGAACGCAAACGGGGCAAGCTAAAGGAGTTTAATCACTACCTTCTGACTGGAGAGCTGGGATCCTTTACCCACACCGCAGGCGACATTCAGTGGCTCAGATATGCCCGTTATGTCATCACGCTGGACGCAGATACCTTGCTCCCGGTTGGCGGCGCCCAACGCCTGGTAGGAACGATTGCGCACCCGCTGAATCAACCCGTTTGGGACAAGGAAACCGGGCTGGTGCACTCGGGCTTCAGCATTCTTCAACCACGAGTTGAGATCAATCCCATCACTGCCACCCGCAACATTTTTACCCGAATTTTTTCCGGAGACCGCGGCCTGGATCTCTACACCCTGGCCGTTTCTGAAGCCTATCAGGATGTGTTCGGCGAGGGCATTTTTACCGGTAAAGGCCTTTATCACGTGGCTGCTTTTGAGGCCAGCCTGCGCAATGCCATTCCAGAGGGCGCCGTGCTCAGCCACGATCTGTTCGAAGGCATTCATGGCCGCACCGCCCTGGTCAGTGACGTCGTGATGTATGAGGAATACCCGCCGGAATATCTGTCCTTCAGCAGACGCCTGCATCGTTGGGTTCGCGGAGACTGGCAACTGCTGCCCTGGTTGTGGGCCAAAGTACCTTCAGAAGCTGGGACCAAAGTCCCTAATCGGCTGAACGGCCTTCATCGCTGGCAACTGGCTCATAACCTGTTGCGCAGCCTTCAGGCGCCATGGCTGTTACTGCTGCTGTTGCTGGGATGGTTTGCCCTACCCGGTTCACCGCTGCACTGGACGGTTCTGGCGGTCATTACACTGCTGGTGCCAAGCCTGACCGGCATGGTGGGCCTGGCCCACGCCACCATTCGTCGCAGGCGATCTGCTGAACAGCGACGCAACTTGAAAGGGGATATCAAACGCTGGGTACTGGCGATCGCGTTTTTGCCACAGGAGTCTGCTACCACGCTCGATGCCATCATTCGCTCGGTTTATCGTACCTATGTGAGCCACCGTCATTTGCTGGAATGGTCTCCGGCAGCTCTTGAAGCCGGGCGTAACAACGCCTCATCCGCTCAGCAATACTGGCGCTCCATGGCTGCTGGACCGGCTGCTGCTGTGGTCGCCGCAGCGGCCCTTGCTGTGGACTCGCCGGGCATTCTGATCCCCGCTGCCCCGATTCTGCTGCTCTGGCTGTCATCACCGCAGCTGGCGTTTATGGCACGCCATGATCGCAGTCCACCTATGGAGAAAATTCGATCCGAAGACCGAACCCATCTCCGCAGAATCGCCCGGCGCACCTGGTATTTTTTCGAGCGATTCGTCGGGCCGGAGGACCACTGGCTGCCACCAGATCATTTTCAGGAAGATCCGAAGGGCGTGATTGCCCACCGAACCTCCCCGACCAATATCGGCTTACTGCTGGTCAGCAATCTGACCGCCTATGACCAGGGTTACATTGATGCGCAGGAACTGACCATTCGCTCCCGCAACACTTTGCGGACGCTCAAGAAACTGCCCCGATTCCGCGGCCACATTCACAACTGGTGCGACACCCAGCATCTGAGCACGCTCCCTCCGGCCTACGTGTCCACCGTGGACAGTGGAAACCTTCTCGGCTGTCTGATCACTCTCAAGCAGGGACTGCTGGGAATCGCAAAGGACCAGGTCTGGCGATTCAGTCATTTTGAGGGATTCCTGGATACGGTCGGCGTGCTGGAAGATTCCCTGGGGGAATACCCGTCAACCGAGCCTCGCGGACTGCTCGCGAAGGAGCTCATTGCTCTTCGGCGCAAAGTTGTCCGTGCAAAGCATCGCCCGGAAACCTGGCCAGGGTTGATTGGTAAGCTGGACCACCATCTCAGTTCCAACATTGACCCTGCCGTTCAGAGAGTGCTCAAAGAGCCAATTGCATTGCCGCCGGAAACATTGGCAGACCTGCGGCTCTGGCTTGAACGTTCCCACCATCACATCAAGCGCATGAAGCAGAGTCGGGATCAGTTCCTGCCCTGGTGGCCCGAACTCAATAATCTGCCGACAGACATGGGCGCTGATCTGCCGACATCAACCAGGAACGCCTGGGAAACCCTGATACAACTTCTAAGGCAGACGCCGACATTCGCGGAGCTGGCGGTGTTACCGGTTCGGCTCGAACCGCTGTTGACTGAGTTGATGCCCACGGGTGGAGACCCCGTTTTGCCGGACGTTACCCACCGCTGGTTGCAAACAATCTCACCGAAGATTGCGGCGGCGGCCAGAGCTGCTGATGCGCTGATTCAGTCTGCGGCAGTTCTGGCGGACATTTGTGAAGAATGGTTCGACAACACAGACATGACCTTCCTGTTCGACAAGGATAAGAAGGTTTTCCGCATCGGCTACAACGTGGATCAGGGCAAGCTGGATGACAACGCCTACGACCTGCTGGCCTCCGAAGCACGACTGGCTAGCTTCCTGGCGATCGCCAAGGGCGACGTGTCTGCCGATCACTGGATTAATCTGGGCCGACCTCTGACCCGGGAACAGGGACAGACTCTCCTGCTTTCCTGGAGCGGAACCATGTTCGAATACCTCATGCCGCAGCTGATGATGCGGGAACCGGCAACGACGCTTCTTGGCCAGAGCGGTCGAATAGCGATCGAACATCAGATTCGCTATGCCGGCAGTCGCGGTCACCCCTGGGGCATTTCCGAGTCCGGCTATTACCTTCTGGACGGCGCTCAGAACTACGCCTATCACGCCTTCGGTGCACCCGAGCTCTCCTTGCGCAGCAGCAAGGGTGCCGAGGACTGGGTCATCACACCCTATGCCACCTTCCTGGCCCTGATCTGGCGTCCTCAGGCCGCCTTCGACAATCTCAAACGGTTGGAAAAGCTGGGCATGCTCGGACGCTATGGCTTTTTCGAGGCGCTGGACTTTACCGAGCGTCGGATGGAGATCGGGCGCACGCACAGCATCGTACGCAGTTACATGGCCCATCACCACGGTATGTCGCTGATCAGCCTCGGTATCGCCGTCAACCGCCAGAATTCGGTTTCTCGTTTTTCACAGGATCCCCGTGTAGAAGCCAGTGAACTGTTCCTGCAAGAGCGGATTTCGTTGGATGTTGAGGTGGAATATCCGGCACACAGCCAGGAGGAAATCCTGCCGGTCGGTATTCAGCAGGCGCCGCCCATCACGCCCTGGGAAGTTCCCCTGGAAAGTGCCACACCCCGTATGCATCTATTGTCCAATGGGCGGCTGAGCGTGCTCGCTTCCAGTTGGGGAGGCGGAGGCACCCGGTGGAACGCAGAAGCCATCACCCGCTGGCGTCCGGATGCCAGCCAGGAGCATTGGGGTAACTGGATTTACATTCAGGACCTCAAAAGCCGTGACCTCTGGTCGATTACGCGCGCACCCATTAGCGGTCGCGGTGTGCGAGAACATGTGCGCTTCGACAGCCACTGCGTGGAATACAAACGTCACGATCAGAATCTGGTGCAGACCCTTCAGGTCACGGTCTCGCCCTGGCACGACGTCGAGTTACGGCGACTATCACTGACTAACCACGGCGATAAAACTCGCAAGCTTCGGCTAACCAGCTATGCCGAGATGGTCATCGCGGATCCCAGAGCCGACAGCCAACACCCGGCTTTCGGCAATCTATTCGTGCACTCCGAGTTCGTGACGGAGCAGTCACTGCTGCTTTTCGAGCGCCGAACCCGCGATCCTGAGGAACAGGCGCCAGTCGTCGCCGAATGCCTGATCGGGCCCAACGGAGTGATCACGCCGACGGCCTACGAAACGGATCGGGCCAAATTCCTCGGCCGTGGCGGATCCTATGCTCACCCAAGGGCACTGGAATCAGAACAGCCATTGTCCGGGTCACTGGGATACACCCTCGATCCCATTGCCGCACTGCAGACGGATGTTACTTTGCAAGCGGGCGCCTCGGTGCAGCTCGCTTTTCTGCGTTTTGTTGGCGCCTCGCGCGACGATGTTTTTGCAGCGGCCGGCCGCTTCGCTTTCTGGCCCCGAGTCCAACGCACCTTTGAGGAAGGCGCACGTCAGGCCTGTCAGGATTTGTGGCGTAACCAGATCAGCAGCGATGACTTCCGTATGGTCATCGCGCTGTCCTCAGCACTTGTTTACTCGCCGCCACAGCTGCGGGCACCCGTTCCGGTGCTGTCCGCCAATTGCCTTCAACAAGCCAACCTCTGGGGCATGGGGATTTCTGGTGATGTTCCTATCATTCTGGTCAGGGTAGGTCGCGAGGCCGACGTGGAGACTGTGCATGTTCTGCTGAAAGCCCACAGTTTCTGGCGCAAGCGAAACTTCCCGGTGGACCTGGTTCTGCTAAACACCGGCGACAGCGGTTACGAAGGTACGACTCAGGACACGATCAGACGATTACTGGCTCAGCATAATGTGGAGTCCTTTATTGGCGGCCGCGGAGGCATCTTTCCTCTGACCGCCGATTCATTGGCCAAGCAGGATGTCACATTACTGGAAACGGCCGCAAAACTGGTGTTGGAGGCCGCAGGGGCATCGATGACACGCGTGCTTCAGGTTCTGGATTGGCGCGAAACGCCGTTACCGCGGTTGCGAGTCAAGCCACTCAGTGCGCTGCCCGTCAGCGAGCAGGTCCTGTCGCCCTACGACACGCTGTACTGTTTTAATGGCCACGGTGGTTTCACCGCCGATGGCCGGGAATACGTGATCAACGCAGGCCACAGCCACCCCACTCCGGCACCCTGGATCAACGTCATCGCAAATCCTGTGTTCGGCACCATCGTTTCCGAATCCGGCGGCGGCTACACCTGGTTCCAGAACAGTGGTGAAAACCGGTTAACCAGTTGGCGAAATGATCCGGTCCTGGATGAGCCGTCAGAATGCGTGTATCTGCGGGATGAAGAGACCGGTGCGTTGTGGTCAGCGAGCCCCAAACCCGTGCCCCATAAGTCCGATTATCGAGTCCGTCACGGTGCGGGATATACCTGCATTGAGCATATTCGTCATGGCATCGAATCTGAGATGACGGTGTTCGTACCGCCCGACGATCCTGTAAAACTGGTGCGTCTCACGCTGAAAAACCATTCAGATCGTATCCGAAGAGTGACGCTAACCTACTACGCCGAAACCGTGCTTGGCACCCGGCGGGAAGAGACCAGTCCCTATTTGCAACCCGCCTTCCTTCCAAACGAACATGCACTGATTGTGGCCAATCCCTTCAACCCCGACTGGCCCGAACAGATTTGCTTCCTGGCCACAGACCGTCCCGTTCATGGCTACACCACCGATCGCCTGGAGTTCATCGGTCGATCCGGAAGCCTTGCCAACCCTGCGGGCCTGAAGCGCGTGGGACTCAACAATCGGGTAGAGCCCGGCCGTGACCCCTGTGCCGCGCTGCAGGTTCACGCGGACTTGCCCGCCAATGGTACGCACTCAGTTGTGTTCCTATTAGGCGCGGAACAGAACCTCGAGTCTGCAATTGAGCTGATTACTCGCTATCGGGAACCCGACATCATCCAGACGGCCTGGCAGGCCGCCAATGACGATTGGCAAGAAACGCTCACCGCACTGAGCCTGGAAAGCCCGGACGAAACCGTCAACTTTCTTTTCAACCAATGGCTGCTTTATCAAACCCTGTCCTGTCGATTGTTCGGCCGCAGTGGCCTGTACCAGTCCAGTGGCGCTTTCGGATTTCGCGACCAGTTGCAGGATTCCATGGCGTTGCTCCACACACGACCAGACGTATGCCGAAAACAGATTGTCGGGGCGGCCGCCCGTCAGTTTCCAGAGGGCGACGTCTTGCATTGGTGGCACCCACCACACGCCCGTGGTGTGAGAACGCGGATATCCGACGACCTCGTCTGGTTACCGCTGGTGGTCAGTGAATATCTGGAGACGACGGACGACCAGACCGTGCTCGATGAACAGGTGCCCTGGCTCTTCGGCGACGCCCTGAAAGAGGAAGAGGCGGAACGATACGCCCTGTTTTATTCCACCGAAAAGACCGCGTCGGTTTACGATCACTGTTTGAGGGTTCTGGAACGGGCAAACCACTATGGACCTCATGGCATTCCGCTCATCGGGGGAGGTGACTGGAACGACGGGATGAACCGAGTCGGTCTGGGGGGGCGGGGTGAAAGTGTCTGGATGGGTTGGTTTCTGATCGTCACACTGCAACGCTTCAGCGCCATTGCCACTCAACGCGGTGACCATGCAACCGCAGACAGCCTGAGTGTTCGCGCCGCGGCACTCGCAAACCGAATGGACAAACATGCCTGGGACGGCCAGTGGTACCTTCGCGCCTTCTACGACGATGGCACGCCGATGGGTTCTGCCGGGCAGGCAGCCTGCGAAATCGATTCCATTGCGCAATCCTGGTCTGTGCTCTCTGGTGCTGCAGACCCGGAAAAGATGCACCTTGCCATGGCCGCCGTCTGGGAGAAACTCGTGCGCCCGGATCCCGGACAGGTGCTGCTGTTCACCCCCGCTTTTCATGGCCGCAGCGACGGCCAGCCCGACCCGGGTTATATTGCGGCTTACCCTCCCGGAGTCCGGGAAAACGGAGGGCAATACACCCACGCCGCCTGTTGGGCCGGCATGGCGTTCGCCGCCCTTGGAGATGCAACCCGGGCCGGTGCGGTACTGGATTGCCTGAATCCGGTTAAACACGGGGACACACCTGAACGAATCAGCCAGTATCAGGTGGAACCCTATGTATTGGCCGCCGACATCTACGGCGAGCTTCCCCACACCGGTCGCGGCGGCTGGACCTGGTACACCGGCTCGGCAGGCTGGCTTTACCGTTTTATCCTGGAGGGCATTCTGGGCATCTGCAGGGTTGGCAATGAGCTCCGGGTTTCACCCTGTTTACCCCCGCACTGGCCTGGCTACTGCCTGAATTACCGGTATGGCAAAGCCACCTATCGGATCATCGTCCAGAGAGTCGAGGGCACCCCCTCTCAAACCGGAACGCCGTTCACTATACCGCTGCAGGACGATGGCGAGGCGCACGAGATACACGTAGAAATCCACTAGTCCATTAACGGAATTGTGTCGCACCCGCGGATTCGCCAGAACGGCCTGAATATCTCATTCAATTGCGCCGCCAGTTTTGGAAAAAACCGCTACAGTCATGTATAAGTCTTTGACTGCGGGGCCGCATTGTCCCTCGGCCACAGTTCATCATGGAGACCTAAAACGTGTCCGCGAAAATGATAAGAAGTCATCTCCAGGATCTCTACGAGGCCTCTGAAGACCTGAAGCTTTGCATGATCGTGTCATCAGATGGCCTGGTAATGGCACACCATGGCGATGTCAGGGACGCCGACCGATTTGGCGCCTATTTTCTTGAACTGAAGAGGGTGTGCGAAAAAATCATCACCGAACTGGATTATGATGGCATCGACGAGATCTACATTCGTTCCAAATCCGGTGCCATTACGCTTTTCCCCATCTTTAACAAGGGATACCTGGCGTGTTTGTCCTCCGTCAACATGAACGCTGGCAAGGTCCAGATGATGGCCTGGAAATACGTCCGCAAGATCAACGAACTGCTCTAACCCGCCCAGTAAAATGTCCCTGAGCGTTTCCCCAATATCCGAGCAGAAAGGTGCTGGTCGCTGCCCCGCTCGTTCAGGCCATAGCAGACAAACAGGGGCAACAGATGTTCCTCACGAGGATGGCAGAACCGGGCGTGCGGCGCCTGCTCCCAATGAACCAACCGGTCTGCCCGCTCTGGCTCCGACAGTTCGGGGTTAGTGAACGTGTCCTCCAGCCAAGCCTCAAAGGCCTGGTTGCGAGCGTCCGATTCCGGGTCCGCCTGTTTGAAAAACTCCCGCATGTTGTGGAACGAAAAACCCGAGCCGATGACCAGCAGGCGGTCGACGTCCAGCGCCTGCAGCGCCCGACCGACGGCCAGGTGCGTTGCGGCATCCAGCGTGTTTACCAGAGACAGCTGGATACACGGAATGTCGGCGTCCGGATACATCAGCTTGAGAGGCACAAACAGGCCGTGATCGAAGCCCCGTTGTTCATCGAGCCGCGGCGACAGCCCTGCCGCATCCAGGGCTCGATGCACCTGCCTGGCGAGCTGAGGATCCCCGGGACAGGGATACTCAATGGAGTAGGACTCCGGCGGAAAGCCGGAGTAATCGTAGATCAGTGCCGGATTCGCCCCGGCGGTAATGGACGGCGAAGACGCCTCCCAGTGGGCGCTGATCACGAGGATCGCCGAGGGTTTCTGCAGGATTCTGCCCAGCTCGGTGAGCTGGTCCACCATCTCACGATGCCCGGGATCGCCCAGCAGCGGCAGAGGGCCGCCACCGTGCGAAATAAACAGAGTGTCGATGTGTCTGGACATGGGTTAGCTCTCCCGGAACGTTTGACGATGTGGTGATCAGGCCACCGCTGACCGTCGCTCAGTGCCCCCATTCAGGCCGGCCAGCAGCAGGTTGTCCACCGCGAAGCGTCCGCCGCCCTGAATGGCGACAGCGACGCTGACCACGAACAGGGTCAGAGCATACTCGTACCCGTTATTGGCCATGAACAGGCCATTGCCGATGTGGACCGCAAAGATGGCGACCAGCATGGCGATGGCGTTCACCACAGCGGCGGGACGGGTCAGCAAACCCAGGGCCAGGGCGAGCCCACCAAAGAATTCCGCGCTGCCTGCAAGCAAGGCCATCAGGTAGCCGGGTTCCAGTCCGATGCTGGCCATCCACTGCCCCGTTCCTTCCAGACCATAGCCGCCAAACCAGGCGAACAGTTTCTGGGCGCCGTGCGCGGCCAGAATCAAGCCTACCGGTACCCGCAGGATCAGCCCAGCCAGGCCTGCGTCAGAGCGAAGAAGCGATGTGAAAAATGCTGTGTTCATGATGATATCCCCGTGTCTTGTGGTGTCGGATAGATGTCATCGGAATTCGTTCCCGATGAATGACCCCACTTTACTATCATCAATAAGCAAGACTAAGATCCTCATCATTGCTTTATTATCAATATAACGTTGATTATTGGAGCGCAACGAGACCAGGGAGTAGAGAATTATGGATCGGATCGACGCCATGCGGGCGTTTGTACAGGTGGTGCAGGAAGGTACCTTTACCCAGGCTGCGCAACGGCTCAACACGTCACCGCAGTTGGTCAGCAAATACGTGTCCCAGCTGGAGCAACACCTCGGTGTCCGATTGCTGAACCGCACCACCCGTCGAGTCCACCTCACCGAGGCCGGTAGCCGTTATTTCCAGAGCGCCCAGCAGGTGCTGACGGACATTGACGACATGGAAAACCAGCTCGGGGAACTCCAGGCCGATGCCCGGGGCACCCTGCGGATCAGCGCACCCGTGTCCTTTGCCACTCACCACATGGCACCCTTATTAAGCGCCTTCCAGGAAGCCTATCCCGGCGTCAGCATCGACTTGCAGCTGAACGACCGAAAAGTGGATATTGTGGAGGAAGGGTTCGACATTGCCCTGCGGATCGGCCACCTGAAAAGCTCGTCGCTGATCGCCAAACGCCTCGCGCCGGTTCGCCTGGCGCTGTGTGCGTCACCCGAGTATTTGCGCCGGAAGGGCACGCCGAAACGGCCGGAGGATCTGTCCGATCATCAGTACCTGCATTACAGCTACGCCGATATGAGCGCAGCACCGGCGTTGCAGAAGTGGTTGCCCAGCGGATCCGGAGCCAGCCATGGCATGGCCTGCAACAATGGGGACGTGCTGACCGCGGCCGCCATCGCGGGTGCCGGCATCGTGCTGCAGCCCACGTTCATTGTCGGGGACGCCCTCAAGGCTGGCCAGCTTCAGATCCTGTTGCCGGATCACGAGCCAGACCCGATGGGGTTATACGCGGTGTATGCGCACCGCCAGCTGCTGGCCAGCAAGGTGCGAAGTTTCATCGACTTCATCGACCAATTTTTCGGTGATCCGCCCTATTGGGATCGGTTCTGAGAATATCCAGGGCGACCCGAATGAGGGGTGGCGGGTTGTATCCTCCCGAAACCCTTGCGAATCTACCGCAAACAGCGTTCAATCTTCGATTCACTTTTGCGGAACTATTTCCATCAATGGATGCACTGGCTGAAGCCCTCCGACTGATCATCACGCTGGATGCAGATCTGTTCGAGATCCTCTGGTTATCCATCCGCGTGAGCCTGATCGCCCTGGCGATCGCCGCAGTGATTGGCCTCCCCCTGGGAACGTACCTGGCGATCACAAAGTTCCCCGGTCGCAAATTCTGTATTCTGCTGCTGAATGCGCTGATGGGCATGCCGCCGGTCGTGGTGGGGCTTATCGTCTATCTGCTTCTGTCACGGTCTGGTCCGCTGGGCTGGATGGGGCTGCTGTACACCCCAACGGCCATGATCATTGCGCAGGTGGTGCTGATCACCCCGATCATCGCGGCACTCTCGAATCAGGTGATTGAACATCTTCACCAGGAGTACAGCGAAACCTTCCAGTCCATGGGTGTCACCGGACGGCGGGCGGTTGTGGCCTATCTGGTGGATGCGCGCTACGCGTTGACTACCTGCATTCTGGCAGGATTCGGCCGAGCCATTGCCGAAGTGGGTGCCGTGATTATCGTAGGCGGCAACATCGATCACCTGACCCGCGTCATGACCACGGCCATCGCGCTCGAAACGTCCAAGGGTAATCTCACCCTGGCGCTGGCTCTCGGGGCGGTGTTGCTGGCCCTTTCACTGATGGTCAACGCCCTGGTAATCGGCGTTCGTGAGTACGCGGCGAGGCGTCAATATGCCTAGTGCCCTCTTGCCAATCCAGATCGATGACCTTCGCCTGACCAAAGGCGATCGGCCGGTACTGGCAGGGATCAACCTCAGAATCGACGATCCAGGCGTGACGGTGATCATGGGCCCGAATGGCGCCGGGAAAAGCCTGCTGCTAAGGTGTTTGCACGGTCTGATCAAGCCGGATCAAGGGCGAATTAGACTGGGTGAAAAGCGAGTTTCAGAAACCCGCAGCCAGCAGGCCATGGTTTTCCAGAAGCCGGTTCTCCTTCGTCGAACCGCTCTGCAGAATCTGGCCTTTGCTGCGCCCGAACTTGCCAAAAGCACACCCGAGCGCCTGATTGAGGCTCTGGAGTCGGTCAACCTGTCTGATCGGGCAGACCAGCCTGCGCGTATGCTATCGGGCGGCGAACAGCAACGACTGGCGCTGGCTCGAGCACTGTTGAGCAAGCCTGAACTGTTGATCCTCGACGAAGCCACTGCCAGTCTGGATCCTGCATCCGTGCTTCTGATTGAATCTCTGGTGAAAGCCCAGAGTGGTCAGGGAACTAAAATTATTCTGGTCAGTCACGACCAAGGTCAGGCTAGACGTTTGGCCGATGAAGTCGTATTTATATCTCAGGGCAAAGTTGCTGAACAAAGCCCGGCGGATCGGTTTTTTGCCGAACCCGCAACGCGGATGGCAAAGGCCTACCTGGCCGGTGAAATCCTGTTTTAGATAATAATAAAAGTATAAAAAAGAGAGCGTCTATGAGACTTCTGACCCTGTGCCTTGCAATGGCATTCGGCACACATGCGTTGGCCGACACCATCATCGTTCAGTCCACTACCTCGACCCAGAACAGCGGCCTCTACAGTTATCTGCTTCCCATGCTCGAAAAAGACACTGGCATCAAGGCAAACGTGGTGGCTGTCGGTACGGGACAGGCCATCAAGAATGCCCGTCGGTGCGATGGTGATGTGCTTCTGGTGCATGCAAAACCCGCCGAAGAAAAATTCGTCTCGGACGGATACGGCGACTATCGCCGGGATCTGATGTACAACGATTTCATCATCATTGGCCCCGAAGCCGACCCTGCCAGAGTGGCCACCGCAGAAACCGCCACTGAAGCGTTACGCTTGATACAGAGCGCCGGCGTCAAGTTCGCCTCTCGAGGTGACGATTCTGGCACTCACAAAAAAGAACGCGCTCTTTGGCAAGAGGCGGAAATCAACCCCGACAGCGGTTCAGGTCAGTGGTATCTCGAAACAGGCAGTGGCATGGGGGCCACCCTGAATACCGGAATCAGCCTGGGAGCCTATGTTCTGACGGACAGAGCCACCTGGATCGCGTTTGAAAACAAGCAGGACGCCACGATCGTCTTCGAAGGCAACCCCGCTCTTTACAACCAATACGGAGTCATCCCGGTGAGCGCGAAGAAGTGTCCAAATGTCCATCGGGCGGCTGCGGAGACCTTCACGCAGTGGTTGTTGTCTGATACCGGACAGTCCGCCATCGCTGCGTACCACGTGCAAGGCAAGCAACTCTTTTTCCCCAACGCAGACTGACTGAGAGATCCAGTGTCATGAAGGCTGCTCCGCTGTTACCCAACCCTACCGACCCTCGGCTTTCCCGCACGGTCGAGGGTGTCGATGAACATGGCCAGGCCAAGACGGTCAGTGTCATCGAAGAACGCCCCCTGACCATCTACCTCAACAGCCAGGAAATCGTCACCGCTATGACCATCGGCGATTACCCGGAATACCTGGCGCTCGGGTTCCTGCTGAATCAGGGGATGTTGCGTGACAGTGATCAGGTGACCGGCATCGATTTCGATGAAGAGCTGGAAGTGGCGGTGGTGCGCACCGCCGGTGTCACCAACGTCGAGGACAAGCTGGAGAAAAAGACCCGCACCTCGGGCTGTGCGGTCGGCACCGTGTTCGGCGATATGATGGCCGGACTCGAGGGGCTGAGCCTGCCGGACACGCCCGTTCACACCAGCACCTTTTACGACCTGTCTTACCAGATCAACCACACGCCCAGCCTGTACATGGAAACCGGAGCCATTCATGGCACGGCCCTGTGCCAGGGGCTTGAAGTCCTGGCCTACATGGAAGATGTCGGCCGGCACAACGCAGTGGACAAGATCGCCGGATGGATGCACCTGAATAACGTCTCGGCGGCAGACAAGGTGCTCTACACCACTGGACGCCTGACTTCTGAAATGGTCATTAAAACCGCACTGATGGGCATACCAACGCTGATCAGCCGGTCCGGTTTTACCGCCTGGGGTGTCGACATCGCGCGGCAGGTTGGCCTGACGCTTATCGGCCGAATGCGGGGCAAGAAATTCACCTGCCTGAGTGGTCAGCACCGCCTCGTGTACGATCAGGATCTCTCGCAGGTACCGGACGACGACAAGAAAATGCGGCGCAAAGGCGCACGTCATGACTAACGGAGACTGGGTATGAGCGAATGCGCCGTCATCCTCGCCGGCGGTCAGGCCAACCGCATGGGCGGTGGCGACAAGGGTCGGCTCATGCTTGGGGATCAGTCGTTGATCGAACGCGTGATCGAGCGCATCACTCCACAGGTTGATGCGGTGGTGCTGAACGCCAACGGAGACTTACGCCGGTTTGATGATCTCCGGCTGCCCGTCGTCGCCGACTCGATTCCTGAATTCCCCGGCCCTCTCGCGGGGGTTCTGGCGGGTATGGACTGGGCTGCTGAGCAAGGGCATGACTGGCTGATCAGTGTGGCTGCGGACACGCCGTCGTTCCCTCTGGATCTGGTGCAGCGACTGGCCGCAAACGACACGCCGGTAGTTCTGGCCGCCACGCCCGATCCCCAACGTGGCCGACTGCCTCAGCCCACGTTCGGCCGCTGGAAGGTCAGCCTGCGCGACGAATTACGAGCCGCCCTGAACGACGGCGTGCGAAAAATCCGGCAATGGACCCAGGCCCAGGGGGAATCACTGGTTCTGTTCGATGAGAACGACTTTTTCAACATCAACACGCCAGAGGATCTGGCCTGGGCGGAGCAACACCTTAAGTGAGCGTTAATGGCACCATGAATGTAATCGGCATCGTCGGCTGGAAAAACTGCGGCAAAACGACGCTGGCCAGTGCCCTGATCCGGGAACTGTCCAGCCGGGGCCTGACGGTCAACTCCATCAAACACGCCCACCATGGCGTGGATGTGGACCAGCCCGGCACCGACAGTTTCCAGCATCGCGAAGCCGGCGCACAGGAAGTGATTCTGGCGGGCGGACAACGCTTCGCCATCATGCATGAGCTACGCGGTGCCCCCGAGCCCACGATGGAAGAGCTGCTTGCCCGCCTCAGCCCCTGCGACTGGGTGGTGGTTGAAGGGTTCAAGGCGCACTCGCACCCGAAGATTGAGGTGCATCGGCAGGCCTGCGAACGGGCGCCGATTTATCCGAAAGACGACAGCATTGTGGCGGTGGCGGCGGACTACGACGCGGATTTTTCCGGCCCCGTGTTTGGTGTCGATAACATCGCCGACATTGCAGACTTTATCCTCAGTAAAGAAGAACGCTTCACGGGAGTCACATGAAGCCGCTTCGCAACGACTGCTTTGCACTGCCACCCGGCGTTAACTGGACACCGGTCACGGAAGCCCTCGAACGGCTGCGTTCCCGACTGCATCCGGTGGTCGGTGTGGATCGCGCCGTTCCCCTGTCGCAGGTCAATGGCCGCATCCTGGCGAGCGATGTGTATGCGCCAAGGGCTCATCCACCCAGCAGTAACTCCGCGGTAGATGGCTATGCCCTGGCCGGACCACTCACTGACGTACCCTGCACGTTGCCCCTGGTCGAAGGCCGCAGTGCCGCAGGCGAACCCTACCGGGGCGAGGTCCCTCCCGGTCATGCCATTCGGATTCTTACCGGCGCCGTAATCCCCGCTGGCACCGATACCGTGGTGCTGGAAGAGGACTGCGAAGTCATAGATGGCGAGCTTCACCTGAACGGCACCCTCAAGGCCGGGGCGAACGCGCGCAAAGCCGGAGAAGATATCCAGATCGGGGATAAGATTCTCGAAACCTCTACCCGTATCACGCCAACGCAGGTCTCTGTTCTTGCCAGCGTCGGCATTGAAGCCGTCGACGTCTACTTGCCACTGCGGGTTGGCGTATTGTCCACCGGCGATGAAGTCAAACCGGTCGGCGCAGACGTGACCGACTGGCAGATCTACGATGCAAACCGCCCCATGTTGAGCGCATTGGTGACGCGACTCGGCTACCAGTTGGTCGACCTTGGCCACGCGTTAGACCGGGCGGAAGACGTTCGAGCGGCGCTCGAGCGCGGTGCGGAAAGCTGCGACTTGATTCTGACCAGCGGCGGAGTGTCCGCCGGTGATGAAGACCATGTCTCGAAAATCCTGAAAACCGAAGGGGACATCAGCAACTGGCGAATTGCCATCAAGCCGGGCCGCCCCCTGGCACTGGCCATGTTCAACAACACGCCTGTGGTGGGATTACCGGGCAATCCGGTGGCGGCCTGGGTCTGCGCGTTGCGCTTCGGCACGCCGGCAATGGCGCTACTTGCCGGGGCCGCATGGTTTGAACCCCAGAGCTATGTGGTGCCGGCCAACTTCAGCAAGAACAAGAAACCGGGACGCAGCGAAATGCTGCGAGCCAGAATTCGCAATGGCAAGGTGGAAGTGTTCGGCTCCGAAGGATCGGGCCGGGTTACCGGTCTGGCGTGGTCGGAGGGATTGGTCGAGCTGGATGAGGACGCCCAGACCATTGAACCAGGCACCCCCGTCCGCTTTATACCGTACGGCAGTTTTGGGCTGTAATCACTCGACACTGCCGTGAACTGCGAATGCTTCCAGCGAGGCATCTTGCGGAGCGCGCGAACGGTAGGTTTCTTCTACACCCAGATCCGTCAGTTCTCGACTGACCATCAATAAAGTGTTGTCTTCAAAGTCCTCGCACATACTTCGCATCTGATCGATTTCTTCACAGGCCACCGGATACGCGGCGTCGATATCAGGCGCACCGTATACCTCCACGAAGGTCTGCGCCAGGGTCTGGCGAAGCTGCTCCAGTTCCGCCTCTGTGATCTGACAGACCCCGACAAAACTGGCGCGGCCGCCAGACTCTATGCTGTACCAACCGTTGGTGAAGGCCTGACGGGGTTTGCCCTTTAAATCCGCTTCGGTCCAGTTGGAGAACTCGAATCCACCGGAGATGGCCCACTCGCCGCTGGCCGCCGGCAGCTCGAACACATTCTCGTCAGATACATCCAGTCGCAAGGTTCGGGCTAGTTTCATAAGTTCTCCGCGAATTCGATCAGGCTGATGGTTTCGGTCATGACGCCATCGCGCAACAGCATGCGGCCTTGTTCATCCAGCCCCACAAATACACCGGGCTTCGGCTTCTCAACGGTTTCTCCCAGGGTGTCGCAACGGGGCCGCCACTCTCTATGCAGGCGCTCAAAGCCTTCATCCAGAAAATAGGTGAGCCACAACAGGGTGTGCTTGGACCAGCTTTCCAGCAACGCCATGGGCGTGATATCACTGCAACCTTCTTCCAGCAGGCAGGTTTCATTCGGGTTACTGCCCGGCTCGTCATTCTGGGGAATGAAGGGGATCTCAATACCGAGAACGAGCCAGTTCGGCTCTGCCTTCGGATCCGATACGTCCGCTGCGAAACGGACCCGACCGCACACGGCGCCGTTCACCTTGATAAGATCCGGCCACACAAAATGGACCGGCACTTCCGGCGGCGCCAATGCTCCCATGCTTTCAGCAAGACCAATCTGAGCGACATACACCGCCTGAATGGCCTGCTCGAGCGGGGTTTCGGGGGCCAACACCAGGGCAGCACGAAGGGTGTCGCCGGATTCGGAATAAAACACCGTGCCTGAATCCACGCCAGCCACTGCCCGGCTGACGGCTTTCTCAAACGGGTCCATGTTGCCGGGCACCACCTCGCCCGAAAGAAGAGGCGGGAATGACGGTGTCTCAATCATTGCATCGCCTTCGCGTAAACATCAGAAGCGACAATCTCATCGGCAATGTTCTGGAAGGCCCGAGCCTGGGGACTGTCCGGTTTGGAGACAACGATCGGCACGCCGCCATCCGAACCCAGCCGGATATCCAGATCCAGGGGGATCTCGCCGAGGAACGGCGCGCCAATTTTTTCAGCTTCTGCGCGGGCACCACCATGTCCGAACAGGTGATGCTCCTTGCCGCAGCCATCACAAACGAACGACGCCATGTTTTCGATCAGACCGAACAGCGGAACTTCCATGCGCTTGAACATGTCGATGCCTTTGCGGGCATCCATCAGTGCAATGTCCTGGGGAGTCGAAACGACCACCGCACCTGCGACAAAGAACTTCTGACTCAGCGTCATCTGCACGTCACCGGTACCCGGTGGAAGGTCTACAAGAAGAACGTCCAACTTACCCCAATCGACCTGATTCATCATTTGTTCCAGCGCGCCCATCAGCATCGGCCCACGCCAGACGATCGCCTCTCCATCTGGCGCCATCAGCCCGAGGGACATCAGTGTCACACCGTGGTTACGAAGCGGCAGAATGGTGCTGCCATCGGGGCTGGACGGACGCCCAGAGACGCCTAACATACGGGGCTGACTGGGGCCGTAGACGTCAGCGTCTAACAAGCCAACCTTCAGGCCCTTTGAGGCCAGCGCAACGGCCAGATTGGAGGACACAGTCGACTTGCCAACCCCGCCTTTACCCGAGGCGACGGCAATGATTCGGTCAATGCCTTTGGGATTCTTGTCCTGCGGCCGCGGCGCATCGGTACCGATCAAGTGGGGTTTTCCAGCGTCTACGTATTCAACCATGTTTTATCCTGTTGTTTTTATATTAGCTGTCCAGGTAATCGTCACTGGTTCGAACCCGCGGGCGCTGGCCAGCAGCCATGGGCGAGTTATCACCGTGGTACTGTGCTTTGACACGGCAGTCATCACACATTTTGATCAGCTGAACATTATCAGAGTTCTTGTACATCCAGTGCTGGTTTTCCAGCTTTTCAACAATCTTATTGATCGTGCTCGCCACCCCGAAAGGCCGACCACATTGAATGCACTCGAAAGGATCTTCGCCGTGCAATGCCCGAGGGCTGAGTGCTTCCTTCGACAGATTTAACTGCGGCACCAGATTGATGGCTGTCTCTGGACAGGTGCTTTCGCACACCCCGCACTGCACGCAGGCGTTTTCGGTGAACTGAACTTCTGGCCTGTCCGGGTGATCACTCAACGCCCCAGTGGGACAGAGCGAGACACAGGCCAGGCACAGTGTGCATTTATCGGCATTGATTTCGATGGCGCCGTAGGGCGCACCTGCGGGCAATGCAATCGGTTCTTCCAACTTGTCAGACATCGCCGCCACGGCAACCCGGGTAATATCGCGACGGCCGCCCACCAGCAGCACAGGTTCGCTGACCCGCGCGGCGTTCTCGCCCTCGGCACTGAGTTCGTCAGCGCCGATGATCCGAACCCGGGACGGAGAATGATGCGCGCCAACAAGCATCGCCTTCGACAGTTCCACCTCGGATGCCAGCGCCTGCCGATCTTTTTCGTTGTCTGCCAGAATCAACACCTCGGCAAACCCGGCACCAAACGCCGCCATGATTTCTGCGTGGCCAATCCGATCCACATGTTCGATATCAAACGGAATCAGGTCGTCCGCGAGTCCGTCACCGAAACGTGCGAGCTTTGTGATTGTTTCTCCGCCGACGCCGGTGGTGTGAAAGACCAGACGCGGAGATTCTTCGGTTCGCTCACGGTAGGCTTTTGCCATCACCTCGACCGCCTTGGTGATCGCCTCAAAAGGCGTTTCGTTCATGGTGATCGCTGAGGTGGGACAGACCGCTGCGCAGGACCCGCAACCGGCGCAGATATCGGAATCGATCTGAACCGTGTCGCCCATCGAAAAAATGGCCTCTGTCGGGCAGACATCCAGACAACGCGTACAACCGGGCCTGTTGGCGCGCGAGTGGGCGCACAGGGATTCTTCCAGATTGAAATAGACCGTCTTCTCGAACTCGCCGACCCGCTCCCGTGCCGTTATCGCAATTCTTTCCAGCTCGCCGGATTTATCCGGGTCCGCCCAGAAATAGCCGTTGCGTTTTTCGTGACTGGGGAAGGCTGGCTGACCACCGCGGAGGTCGATGAACACATCGCACTCACTTCGCGCTGTAGACTGCACGTCGCCAAATCCCAACGTCCCCCTCCCAATCGGATTCAGGGTTTGCAGTTGCTCGAATTCCAGCTTGAAGTTCCCCAACGCGCCATAGGCTGACGTCAATTTACCCTTCGCTACGTCGTAACGGTCGGAGGGTAGCTGAACCGGTCCGGAATCGCTGACCACACAGGTCACGCCCAGTTCATCCTGAATCAGCCCCGCCATGCGGAGGGCCCTCTCGGTGGGACCGACGATGCAGCAAACACCGTCGGACTGAATGGTTTTTGCGGGCGCCATGGGCCCAGGCAATTGGGCAGCTGCCAACAGCGCAGCCTGCTTGCCATTCAGGCGCCGCGGATCTGCGGTGGGAGATCCCCAACCGGCACGATCGCGGATGTCGATGGTGTGCAGAGAGGCAGCATGCTGGGTTTCGGCCTGAATTTCTTCGCCTAGCCTTTCGAACAGGGCCGCCTGCTGACCACAGGCGATCAGGACCTCGGATTGTCCGCTGAGATGTTCAACGGCCTTGCTCATGTCGCCGACGCACAACTGATCCACGGCAACCACCTGATCTGCCGCTGCTGCAGCTTTCAGAGATTCAGGATCCAGAGCTTGGGTTTTGTCGCACGAGCAGAGTAATAGGGTTTTGTTGGACGTCATAGGAACTTTAGCTCTTTTAATTGTTCTTTTACGTATAAGCAGCTGTTAATGATCAAAGAGCATGGCACAGCCTCCGGTCATTGGACAATTGGATGATTGGATAATTCCCCAAGCCCTGCTAGCTTCAAACCACAATAACAAGAGTTTCGGTATGAGCAGTCGCACTGAGAACTGGAAGCGAGAATTGCAGGTGGGTGCCGTCGTGCGCCGAACACCCGGCGTTACCCGCTGGGCGAAGCACGTCTACAAGCCCGTCGCCATTATCCCCGGCGCACCCGATGCCTTTTGGAAAGAGTTGGTCCGCGAGGACGACGTGGTCGATTTCCACGCCGGCACCGTGACCATGGAGCTTTATCGCGCCGACGTCGAAGCCTACCTGGTGTCGCTCAACCTTGCCGTTCCGTCGGTATGGGTCATTCTTGATCAGGACGACACCAACACCTCCCCCTCTGGCTGGGTCGTAAGCACAGTTACCGCCAGTGCCTTCGAAGCCCAGGACGCGCTGGATAGTGGAGAAAATATTGTCGAAGCCGTGCCGATCCCGGAATCCATGGCGGCCTGGATCAAAGAATTTGTCGACATGCATTATGTCGAAGAGCCCTTCAAGAAACGGCGCCGTAACAAACACGACATGGACGGCATTGAAGGCGGCAAGGGCGACCCTCGGATTCGACAGGTGAGCGATGTGTTCCGGGCCCCAACAAAAGACCGGAAGCCGGGGGTTCACTGATGACCGAATCACGCATGCAGCGCTGGGCAAGAAAAAAAGCAGAAAGCCGGCAGGCCTCTCAGCCAACTGTCACGGAGCCTGCGAAAGTTACTGAGACTGTTCAAGAGGCCAACCCGATCGAGCAGGAACTGGCAATCAACCAGGACCTGAGCGAGCAGGAGCTGCTGGCCAAGTACAACCTCCCCAACCCGGACAACCTGGAGCAAGGTACAGATATTACGGGCTTTCTTCGAAAAGAAATCCCTGAATTCCTGCGCCGCAAGGCCCTGCGTTCGCTCTGGCGATCCAATCCTGTTTTTTCTGTTTTAGACGGACTCAATGAATACGATGAAGATTTTTCAAAAGTCACCACACCCCTGGGTGGGGTAAAAACAGCTTATAAGGTGGGCAAAGGTGGTTTTCTGGATCTGGAGAAGCGTGAAAGAGAACGCCAGCAGGAAGCCCTGGAGCCCACTGACGACACTGTCAGAGTCTCCGAAACGGAGCCTGCTGCGAGTGCCGCTCAAGAGCTAAGACAAGAAGAAGCAGAAGCGGAAACGCCCGAAGATTCGCCAGACCGTGAGGGGGTAGAGACTGCGGCTCAGCCGACAATGGAAGAGCCTGAAGCAGAGCCAGAAAGGCGATTCCGCCCCCGGATGCAATTCGAGAGTTAGTAACCAAACGTCGAATTGATCCAGAGCAAACTGTCGACTATATAAACAGATACTCTGATCAAAATATAACAACAATTAGGAACAGAATTTTGGCCAACGCTGCAGAAGTACAGTGCCCGAAATCGATCACTGATGAGGATCGAGCCAGGGCGCAGATGTATCAGTTGCTGGGCGCCTTGCTTGGCTCTCCACCTTCGTCTGAACTTTTATCCGGCCTCGCCACACTTCAGGGCGACGAGTCGCCCCTTGGTTCTGCATCCAGGCAGCTTGCCGCCATGGCTGGCCGCACCTCACCAGACAGCGCCAATCGTGAGTTTCACAATCTCTTCATCGGCCTCGGCCGCGGCGAACTGCTGCCCTACGCCAGCTACTACCTGACCGGTTTTTTGAATGAGAAACCTCTGGCCGCACTCAGGGGTGATCTTATGAAACGCGGCATCGAAGCCAACAGCGAAGTGAAAGAACCGGAAGATCACATCGGCACACTGTGTGAAGTGATGGCGGGGATCATCACCGGCGAATTTTCCTGTGACAGCGACGTCGCGTCACAGAAAGCATTCTTTGAGACTCACATCAAAAAGTGGGCGGAACTTTTCTTTAGCGATTTGGAGAAAGCGCAATCGGCTGTCTTCTATGCGCCAGTGGGCTCCCTCGGGAAAGCCTTCATGAGCGTTGAAGCGGAAGCGTTTGCGATTCAATAACCGGGGTCGACCCGATCCCAGAAAACAGTGGAGGAGTCCTATGGACAATCCAAAGGGTGAAAGCCGCCGTCGCTTTTTGCGTCTGGCCGCTGCAGCAGGTCCGGCCGCGGTTGCGATGACCGTTTCGCCTACTGCAGCAGCAGAGGTGGTACAGGATGCCCCGAAAAAAAGCAGAGGGATGCGCGACACAGAGCACACACGTAAGTATCTGGAATCGGCTCGCTTTTAGGAATTGGCCGCTGTTCGAGGTTGCGTGACGCTCTTGGATGGCTGCGATTCTGACAAAACGAGAACAATAAAAGAGAGAGGTACTAAAAATGTTAAGGAAGAAAACCAACGGGGTAGCGAAAGGCTCCCGTGCGGGATCTTTGCTTTCCTCCCTCGCTGCTAAGACTATGGACCGCCGGGGATTCCTGGCAGCTTCCGGTGTTACAGTGGGCGGCCTCGCAGCACTATCCCTGTCATCCAATCGAGTACAAGCGGCCACGCCTTCGTCGTCCGGCGGTGAAGTCGTTACTAAAAAATCAGTCTGCACGCACTGCTCTGTCGGTTGTACCGTCGAAGCGGAAGTCCAGAACGGTGTCTGGACAGGCCAGGAACCAGGCTGGGACAGCCCATTCAACCTGGGCGCCCACTGCGCGAAAGGCGCCTCCGTTCGCGAGCATGCCCACGGCGAACGACGCCTGAAAACACCGATGAAAATGGTCAATGGTCAGTGGCAGAAAATCTCCTGGGACCAGGCCATTAACGAAATTGGCGACCAGATGCTGAAAATCAGGGAAGAAAGTGGTCCCGATTCGGTCTATTGGCTGGGCAGCGCCAAGCACAACAACGAGCAGGCTTACCTGTTCCGCAAGTTTGCCGCTTACTGGGGCACTAACAACGTCGATCACCAGGCCCGTATCTGTCACTCCACCACAGTGGCGGGTGTTGCGAATACCTGGGGTTACGGCGCAATGACCAACTCCTACAACGACATCCACAACTCCAAGGCGATCTTCATCATCGGTGGTAATCCGGCTGAAGCGCACCCGGTGTCGTTGTTGCACGTCCTCAAGGCGAAGGAAGAAAACAACGCGCCACTCATCGTCTGCGACCCGCGCTTTACGCGCACCGCCGCTCACGCCGATGAGTTCGTCCGCTTCCGTCCTGGCTCCGATGTTGCGTTGGTGTGGGGCATCCTGTGGCACATCTTCGAAAACGGATGGGAAGACAAAGAATTCATCCGTACCCGTGTCTGGGGCATGGATCAGATCCGCGAAGAAGTTAAGCGCTGGAATCCTGAAGAGGTTGAGCGTGTCACCGGTGCACCTGGGGCGCAGCTCGAACGCGTTGCGCGCACGCTGGCCAACAACCGTCCCGGCACCGTCATCTGGTGCATGGGTGGTACCCAGCACACTAACGGTAACAACAACACCCGCGCCTACTGCATCCTGCAACTTGCCCTGGGCAACATGGGTGTTTCTGGCGGTGGCACTAACATCTTCCGTGGTCACGACAACGTTCAGGGCGCAACGGACCTGGGCGTTCTGGCCAACACCCTGCCCGGCTACTACGGCCTGGCGGCCGGTTCCTGGGCTCACTGGGCCCGGGTTTGGGAAGAGGACCTGGATTGGCTGAAAGGCCGGTTCGCGACGCTGGATCGCAACGGCAAAACCAAGCCAATGATGAATGAAAACGGCATTCCGGTATCGCGCTGGATTGACGGTGTTCTGGAAGCCAAGGAAAACCTGGAACAGCCAGACAACACCCGGGCCATGGTTCTGTGGGGCCACGCGCCCAACTCCCAGACCCGAATGCTGGAAATGAAGGAAGCGATGGAGAAACTGGACCTGTTGGTTGTAGTGGATCCCTTCCCGACCGTTTCCGCAGTCCTGCACGACCGGAAGGACGGCGCCTATCTGCTGCCGACCACCACACAGTTTGAGACCTACGGCTCGGTGACCGCCTCCAACCGCTCCCTGCAGTGGCGGGAAAAAGTGGTCGAGCCTCTGTTCGACTCCAAGGTCGATCATGAAATCATCAAACTGTTCGCCGACAAGTTTGGATTCACCGATAAGATGTTCCGCAACATTGAGATCAACGGTGATGAGCCGCTGATTGAAGACATCACCCGGGAATTCAACCGCGGCATGTGGACCATCGGCTACACCGGCCAGTCACCAGACCGTCTGAAGAAGCACATGCAATACCAGCATCACTTCGACAAGACCACACTGAAGGCGGTCGGCGGCCCTTGTGACG
The DNA here is from genome assembly GCA_964632565.1 of uncultured Marinobacter sp. Classification (GTDB taxonomy): domain Bacteria; phylum Pseudomonadota; class Gammaproteobacteria; order Pseudomonadales; family Oleiphilaceae; genus Marinobacter. The sequence continues at coordinate 39,468 of CAZWEP010000024.1, forward strand.
GTGACTACTATGGTCTGCCATGGCCATCCTGGGGAACGGCAGAAATGAACCACCCGGGCACGCCAAACCTGTACGACATGTCGAAGCCGGTATCAGAAGGTGGCCTGACGTTCCGTGCTCGCTTCGGTGTTGAACGGGACGGTGAAAACCTGCTGGCCGAGGGCGTTTACTCCAAGAACTCGGAGATCAAGGACGGCTACCCGGAATTCACCATGCAAATGCTGATGGATCTGGGCTGGGACGGCGACCTTACCGCCGAAGAGCGCGCAAGCATCGACGCGGTGGCCGGCCCGAACACAAACTGGAAAACCGACCTCTCTGGCGGCATCCAGCGTGTGGCCATCAAGCACGAGTGTGCACCGTTCGGTAATGCCAAGGCGCGGACCGTGGTCTGGAACTTCCCGGATCCCGTGCCCATTCACCGCGAGCCTCTGTACACCAACCGTCGGGACCTCGTTAAGGATTATCCGACCTACGAGGACAAGGTCTTCTGGCGCGTACCCACCATGTATGAGTCGATTCAGAAGAACGACTTCAGCAAGGAGTTCCCGATCATTCTGACCTCCGGTCGACTGGTCGAGTACGAGGGCGGTGGTGACGAGACCCGTTCGAACCCCTGGCTGGCGGAACTCCAGCAGGACATGTTCATTGAGATTAATCCGCGGGATGCGAACAACCTCAATATTCGCGATGGCAAGGATGTCTGGGTTGCCGGTCCGGAAGGTGGCCGTATCAAGGTGAAAGCCATGATTACCGAGCGTGTTGGCGAGGGCGTTGCCTTCATGCCATTCCACTTCGGCGGTCATCTGGAGGGTAAGTCCCTGAGGAACAAGTATCCACAGGGTGCTGATCCGATCGTTCTGGGTGAATCCACAAACGTTGTTCAAACATACGGGTACGACTCGGTCACGCAGATGCAAGAGACCAAAGCCACCCTATGTTCGATCATGCCGGCATAAAGAGAGGTGTAGACCATGGCACTTGAAGGACAAGCACGAGCAAAATTCCTGTGCGACGCCGAGCGCTGCATCGAATGCAATGCCTGCGTGACGGCCTGTAAGAACGAGCACGAAGTCCCCTGGGGCATCAACCGCCGCCGGGTCATTACCATCGAGGATGGTAGTCCGGGTGAACGTTCGATCTCGGTAGCCTGCATGCACTGTTCAGACGCGCCCTGTATGGCCGTCTGCCCGGTGGACTGCTTCTACCAGACCGAAGACGGCGTGGTGCTGCACTCCAAGGATCTCTGTATCGGATGCGGTTATTGCTTCTACGCTTGCCCGTTTGGTGCGCCCCAGTTCCCGCAAGCGGGTAACTTCGGCAGCCGCGGCAAGATGGACAAATGCACCTTCTGTGCAGGCGGTCCCGAAGAAGACATGTCCGACGTGGAGTTCCAGAAGTACGGTCGCAACCGTATCGCAGAGGGCAAGCTGCCCATCTGTGCGGAAATGTGTTCCACCAAAGCCCTTCTGGCCGGTGACGGCAACGAAGTGGCTGACATCTATCGTCAACGCGTGGTGAACCGCGGATTCGGTTCCGGCGCCTGGGGATGGGGCACGGCTTACGAGAAGAAAGGGGCGTAACACGGCCCGAACAGGTCCGGGGCCAGCAGGCCCCGGACTTCATCGAAGGATTCGATTTCTTCTTGAAGATTCCGTTGGAGTGCTCTCATGAAAATAAAAATTTTGGGTGCCGTCCTGCTTACGCTGTCGGCACTGATCGCGAATCCGGTCTGGGCTCAGGACGACGCCGAGGTTGATCGGTCAGCCACCGGGGGCGCTCAGACCCTCGAAGACATCATGCGTCGACAGAAACAGCTGGAAGTCGACGAGAAATTCCGTTCGGAGAATGTCGGCGATCCGGCCAACGCGCCTGCTGAAACATCCCCTCTCGGTACGCGCGGCGGAGTCTCTGATTCAGAGACCTGGCGAGCCATCCGTTACAACAAAATTGATCCTACTGTTCAATCACCGGGCCCTGCCAATCAGGTTATGATTCAGGGCGAAGGCATTGGCTGGTACAAGCTTCGTGAAGGACCCATCATCACCTACGGTGGGCTCGCGCTTCTGGGGATCATCGCGTTGCTCGCGGTGTTCTATTTCGTGCGCGGCCGGATCAAGATTGACGGAGGCCCGGCGGGCACCACCATCGAGCGATTCAAGGCGGTTGAACGTTTCGGGCACTGGCTGTTGGCAGGCTCGTTCATTGCGCTTGGAATTACCGGCCTGATCACCCTGATGGGGCGCAGTTTCCTGATTCCGATCATGGGCAATGAAGCCTTTGCGCCAATCGCAGCAGGCTCGAAATGGTTGCACAACAACGTGGCCTGGGCGTTCATGATCGGCCTGGTTATGACGTTCGTGATGTGGGTAGCACACAACATTCCCAACAAGTTGGACTGGCAGTGGCTGAAAGCCGGAGGGGGCATCTTCAAGGAAGGTCACCCGTCGGCGAAGAAGTTCAATGCCGGCCAGAAGATCATCTTCTGGACCGTCATGATTCTGGGTCTTTCCGTGTCCCTGTCCGGCCTGTCGCTGCTGTTCCCCTTCCAGATGCCCATGTTCGCGGACACCTTCGGAGTGATTAACAGCGTTCTGGGCACCGAACTGCCAACCGTGTTGGCCCCGCATGAAGAGATGCAATACGCCAACATCTGGCACTCCATTGTGGCCTTCGCCATGATGGTGGCCATCATCGCGCACATCTACATCGGTTCCATCGGTATGGAAGGTGCCTTCGATGCGATGGGTAATGGCCAGGTAGACGTTGAGTGGGCTCGCCAGCACCATGACCTGTGGGTCGCTGAAGTTGAGGCGAAACAGGACAAAGGAGGGTCGTCATGAAAGTCATGATAACCGCGTTTGTGGCGGCTCTGATCATTGCCGCTGCGGCGCCTGCAGTGCTGAATCAGTTTGGCTGGTCTTCCGCCGAACAGTACAGTAATCCGGAGTCGGTGCGCCTTGAGTGATGCAACCGGGGTATATCAGGTCGACGCTGTCGGCCTGGTATGTCCCCTTCCCATTCTTCGTTTCAAAAAACGCACCAAAGATTTGCCAAGCGGCACGGAAGTTGAGTTCCTGGCCGATGACCCGACCGGCCGTCGCGATTTGCAGGCACTTTGCGAGGTGACTGGCCATACCCTGGAATCGATTCAGGAAGAGGACGCCGGCGTCATTCGCTATCGAATCCGTCTGGCCTGACGGTCTGCCTACTGATACCTGGCTGCCGTAATAAACTCGCCGAAGGTTTCACACCAGACCACCACCGTGTTGAAATCTCCAACATTGATGTCGGTTGGCACATTAACCCGGAAGTTCTCGAAGGTTCGCACGTCGCCCACCTGGATCATGGAGTCTTTCAATTGCTCGAACTGGGCCTCGGTCTCGACAAATTCAGGGGACAGATAGAGCCGGTAGTCGGGCCCCGGCGCAAGCTCTCCGGCCAGAACAATCGCCTCGTCGGTGATGGACACCCTGCCCTCACCCCAATGCAATCTGTCACTGCCTTCCAGATCGCGCACAAACTCGGCCGAATAGCGTGCCATCGAAGAGGCCACTTCAATCTCGGAATCGGTAGGCGAAGGTGGCGCAATCAGAATGGGCAGCAGATAAATACCGGCTGCGAAACCAATCAGGGCAACCACCCCATGGGAAAACCCAAGAACAGCGATCGTCGTCTTTTTCATCTCGGCTCCAGAAAGCAGATCACGCGGTTCAAGCCATCCTGCTGTGCTCGACGAAGGGCCTTAACTGCCCGACCGCGAACCAGATCGAATTGGCTGTCTTCTTCCAGCACAGAACTTACCCCGGCGCTGACGGTTATTTTTACAGAAGAATCTTCCGTGGACACGGGCGACATCTCAATCACCCGGCGGATTTTCTCAGCCACATTACGGGCACTGTCGGCGCCAGATTTGGGCATAACAACAACGAATTCGGACTCGCTGACGCGAGCCACATAATCGCTCTCGCTGACATTCTTCTTGATCAAACCGGCCACCCACTGAACCGTATAGTTGCCAGCCTCCGGGCCGTGGGCATCGACGATACCTTCCAGGTCGTCGATACCAAGAGCCACCACCGACAGGGACTGACGGTATCGCCGGACGCTGGCGAACAGTTGCTCTGCCACAACCTGAAATGCCTGCCCATTCAGCAAACCGGGTAGCAGGTCATTGCTGTGTTTGAAATTGAGGCGGGAGTGGTAATCCCCTACGCGACGCACCATGGGCCGAAATATAAAGAACGCTTCGATAATCACGGTGAGCACAATCACCGCCATGAGGATTTCCTGCGCTGAGCGCAGTCGGTCAATCCTTTCCTTGCCTTCTTTTTCGTACTGCTGAACCACGTAGTCAAA
>CAZWEP010000025.1:0-30583 GCA_964632565.1 uncultured Marinobacter sp.
TCTTCGGCTACAAGTTCTACCAGTTTGGCCAGATGAAGGAGCAATTTTCGCAGCCGCAGCCACCTGCGAAAATTTCTGCAGTGATGGCGCAATCTGAAAGCTGGACCCCGTCGCTAAAAGCGGTGGGCAGTGTCACGGCGATCAACGGTATTGAGGTGGCCAACGAAGTTCCCGGTGTTGTGGAAGAGATCAATTTCGAATCCGGCGATACCGTTAAGAAAGGCGACGTGCTGATCCGGCTCGACGCGGCTATCGATGAGGCGGCATTGCGCACTCGCCGCGCCGAAGCCCAATTGTCCCGCCAGGAATTCCAGCGCGTGTCCGACCTGCTGCCGAAGAAGGCGGTGTCACAGTCCCAGTACGACGAAGCCAAGGCCAATTTCGACGCGGCCAGAGCCCGGGTCAATGAAGCGGAAGCCCAGCTCAGCAAGAAAGTCATTCGTGCGCCGTTCGACGGCAACCTGGGCCTGCGCCTGGTGGATCAGGGCGAATACATTGCCACCGGCACGCCGATCGTCGAGATCAACATGCTGGACCCGATTTACCTGGACTTCACCCTGTCTGAAAAAGATCTGCCCATGGTGGCCAGAGGCTACGAAGTGGTCGCCACCGTTGCCGCCGTGCCCAACCAGACGTTTGACGGCAAGATCAGCGCCATCAACACCTCGGTGAACCCTGAGAGCCGGACCGTTCGGGTACGTGCCACCCTGGAGAACGACGACGCCAAGCTGCGTCCGGGCATGTTTGCGACGGTCAATACCCAGCAGCCGGAACAGACCGACGTAGTGACCGTCCCCCGCACGGCAATCTCCTACAACACCTACGGTGATTACGTGATGGTGGTGACGGAGAAAGAAGACGGCAGCATGGTAGTGAATCGCCGCACCGTCACAACCGGCGCCACCCGTGACAGCCGAGTGGCAGTCACCAGTGGACTGGAGGCCGGAGAACAGGTGGTGTCCAAGGGGCTGTTGCGACTGCGCGCCGGTCAGTCAGTCACCATTCTGGATGAAGACGATAAGCAATCCGGCCAGAGCCAGGAGGCGTCCAAGTAATGCGGTTCACTGACATATTCGTCCAGCGACCGGTTCTTGCGACGGTCGTCAGCCTGCTGATTCTGCTTCTGGGTGCCCGCGCGGCGCTGGAAATGGAAATCCGGCAGTACCCGGAGCTGGAAAGCACCACGGTCACCGTGACTACAGCGTATCCCGGTGCCAGCTCCGATCTGGTGAAAGGCTTCATTACCACGCCGCTTCAACAGGCAATCGCCGAGGCCAGCGGTATCGACTACCTGTCGTCCACCAGCTCCCAGGGCGTGTCCACCATCGAAGCCAAGATGGTGCTGAACTACGACGCCAATGCGGCGCTGGCCGAAATTCAGGCCAAGGTGGCCAGCCAGCGTAACGTGCTGCCCGCGGATGCCCAGGACCCGGTAATAACCTCCACCACCGGCGATTCCACGGCGCTGATGTACATCGCGTTTTACAGCGAGGAACTCCAGGTTCCCCAGATCACCGATTACCTGACCCGGGTGGTGCAGCCCAAGCTCCAGGCGCTGTCCGGTGTGGGCAAAGCGGACCTGCTGGGCCGTAAATTTGCCCTGCGGGTATGGCTTGACCCGGAGCGCCTGTCGGCGGTCGACATGACCCCTCAGGACGTCGTGGGCGTGCTGCTGGAAAACAACTATCAGGCGGCCGTCGGTAACACCCGGGGCGAGAACACCAAGATCAGCCTGACCACCAATACCGATGTGGGCGATCCGGACCAGTTTCGGGATCTGGTGGTGAAGGAATCCGAAGGGTCGCTGATCCGGCTGAAAGACATTGCCCGGGTGGAACTGGGCTCGGAAACCTACGATCAACTGGCGCTGTACAAGGGACAGCCCGCTACCTACGTGGCCATCGAACTGTCACCGGGCGCCAACCCTCTTACCGTGGCCAAACTGGTCAAGGACGAGCTGCCTGGCATTGAATCCCAGTTGCCGTCCGGTATGAACGTGCGTCTGGCGTACGACGCTTCCGAGTTCATTGATGACTCCATCAACGAGGTGATCCAGACGCTTCTGGAAGCCATCGTGATTGTTCTGGTGGTGGTCTTCCTGTGCCTCGGTTCACTGCGGGCGGCGGTGGTGCCTTCACTGGCGGTTCCGCTGTCGCTCGTCGGTGGTGCGTTTATCATGCTGATGCTCGGGTTCTCGCTGAACCTGCTGACACTGCTGTCGATGGTGTTAGCCATCGGCCTGGTAGTAGACGACGCCATCATCATGGTGGAGAACGTGCACCGGCACATTGAGGAAGGCGCCAGCAAATTCGACGCCGCGATCGAGGGCGCCCGTGAAATGGCCGTGCCCATTATTGCCATGACGACGACCCTGGTGGCGGTGTACGCACCCATCGGGTTCATGGGCGGGCTGGTCGGCTCGCTGTTCACCGAATTCGCCTTCACCCTGGCGGGCACCGTGGTCATTTCTGGCATTGTGGCGCTGACGCTCTCGCCCATGTTGTCCGGCAAAATCCTCAAACCCCATGGCGAAAGCGGAGGCTTCGAGCAGCGGGTGGAGCGCACGTTTAACGGCTTGGCCAACGCCTATCAGAGAGCACTGAGCTCGCTGATGGATACCAAATCCGTGGTGGTGTTTTTTGCCATTGTGGTGCTGGTGTCCATTCCCCTGATGCTGATGATGAGCCGCAGTGAGCTGGCACCCACGGAAGACCAGGGCATCCTGTTTTACCAGGGTCTGGGGTCACAGACGTCGACACTGGAATACCTGCAGGAGCACGGCAACGAAATTCAGGCCCGGATGGCGGAAGTGCCCGGCTACAACGAGGACTTCCAGATCATTGGCATCACCGGGCCGAACGCCGTGTTCGGCGGTTTCAAAATGGCGCCCTGGAGCCAGCGCGAAATCAGCCAGTTTGAAGCTCAGCCGATGCTGGACCAGGCGCTCAAAAACGTGACCGGTCTGCAAACGGCGGTCTTCCCACGGCCCTCCCTGCCAGGCTCCGGCGGCGGCCTGCCGTTCCAGTTCGTCATCACCACCGGCGAGGACTACGAGCGTCTAAACGACGTGGCCGACGAACTGCTGGGCAAAGCGATGGCCAGCGGCAACTTCATGTTCCTGAAGAAATCCATCGACTTCGACAAGCCAGTGGTTCGGGTGAAAGTGGACCGGGATCGGGTCGGTGACCTGGGGCTGTCGATGCAGGATGTCGGACAGGCCATGTCCAGCATGCTGGGTGGCGGCTACATCAACCGCTTCAACATGAGTGGCCGCTCCTATCAGGTGATTCCGCAGGTGGACCAGCAATTCCGTCTGGACGAGCAGGCCCTCAAGGATTACTACATCCGCGCAGACAACGACGAACTGGTGCCCCTGTCCAGCGTGGTCAGCTTCGAGAAAGCCGTGGAACCGTCCCAGCGGACTCAGTTCAACCAGCTGAATTCGCTCACACTCGAGGGCGTGATCATGCCGGGTGTGACCGAGGGCGATGCCATGGCGTTCATCGAACAGACGGCCAGCGAGGTGTTCCCCCAGGGATTCTCAAACGACTACAAGGGTCAGTCCCGACAGTTTGCCAATCAGGGCAGCGCGCTGGTGGTCACCTTCTTCCTGTCGTTGCTGGTGATTTACCTGGTGCTCGCTGCGCAATTTGAAAGCTGGCGTGACCCGTTCATCATTCTGATCTCGGTACCCATGTCGGTGGCCGGTGCCATGGCCTTCATCGTGCTGGGCTTTGCCACCTGGAACATCTACACCCAGGTGGGGATGATCACGCTGATCGGCGTGGTGGCCAAAAACGGCATACTGATCGTGGAGTTCGCCAATCAGCTACAGATTGAAAAAGGCCTGAACAAGCGCGATGCGGTTGTGGAAGCGGCCGCCATTCGTCTGCGCCCGATCATCATGACGTCCGTGGCACTGATCTTCGCCATGGTGCCACTGCTGATTGCCATCGGCCCCGGTGCAGAAAGCCGCTTTGCCATCGGCCTGACCATCAGTGCAGGGCTTGGCATCGGTACGCTGTTCACCATCTTCGTGCTGCCCGCGTTCTACATTCTGCTGGGCCGTGACCATAACAGCGGCAAACCCGCGACCGCTTGATGGCTGGTGTAACGCTGGGTGACATCGTCTGGCTGTTTTTGATCGGCTTCGCCGCCTGGTACTGGTGGCGAAGCAAGGCGATCAAGGACTTTGTCATCCAGGCGGCGCGGGATTACTGCAAGTCCATGGACGTGATGCTGCTGGACGATGCCGTGTATCTGCGTGGCCTCTGGTTCAAGCGGGACGACAACGGCAGCCTGCGCGTGTGGCGACGTTTCATGTTTGATTTCACGGTGACCGGCGAGGAGCGTTACGCCGGTCGCATCATTATGCTTGGCTCCCGCATTATCCATTCGGAACTGGAACCGCACCGGTTCGATCCCTTCCACTGAGTTCCCGGCAGACTGTCTGCCTTGCTCCCCGTCTTTTGTAACCGCCCTCCCCCAAATGGGTGATTCTTACTGTCTGCGATATCCCCAATAATCGGCAGTGCATTGGAGACAAAGGCCCCCGTTTCGAGTGGCCTAAGACAAAAACAACAGGAGTCAACCATGCGAAAGCTCATCACCTTTGCAGTGATGGTGGGCTGTATTGCGCTCGCGGCACCCACGCTGAGCCATGCAAGCTACACCCAGACAAAGCATCCCATTGTGCTGGTACACGGTGTCACCGGTTTTAACACCATCGGCGGCCTGATCAACTACTTCCACAACATCCCCTGGAACCTGGAACGCAGCGGTGCCCGTGTGTATTCCGCCAGCGTATCCTTCGTCAACAGCAGTGAGCAGCGTGGCCAGCAACTGGCCAACTATGTGAACGGCCTTGGGCACTCCAAGGTGAACCTGATGGCACACAGCCAGGGCGCTCCGACCTCGCGGGTCACCGCGTCACTGATCCCTCACAAGATCGCCTCGATCACGTCCATCAACGGCGTGAACAAAGGCTCCAAGGTAGCGGACGTGGTTCGCGGCATCATTCCGCCGGGCAGCTACGTTGAAGGTGGCGCAGACGCCATCGCCAACGCCCTCGGGGATCTGGTGAATGCACTGTCCAATTCCGACAACCCGCAGGATGGCCTGGCAGCACTGGAAACTCTCACCACTCGCGGCACCACGGCGCTGAACGACGCGCTGGGCTGGAAGGGTGTGAATCGCTGGTCCTGCTCCGGCACCAGTGAAGATCAGTGGATCAACGGTAACCGCATCAAGTTCTTCTCTTGGACAGGCAAGTCTGTCTACACCAACTGGACCGACATCACCGATCCGTTCCTCGGCATCACCGCCCTGGCGTTTGGTTCCGAGCAGAGCGATGGTCTGGTGGGCGTCTGTGCCACCAAGATGGGCAACGTGATTGGCACCCACTACGACATGAACCATGTTGATGCCATCAACCATCTGTTCGGCACTCGTTCCTGGTGGACGAACCCGGTCTCGCTGTATCGCAGCCAGGCCAATCGACTGAAGAACCGCGGCCTGTAAACGCCCCGCTTCTTTCGATATTGCAGGCCGCCGGCGTCCTCTCGGGCCCGGCGGTTTCTGCGTGTTAAACGGTCTGAGTAACGGTGTCTCATGTCTGATAAAAACAACCTTCTTAACCGCGCCATTCTTCCGGTGGCGGCCATTGTTCCACTGGTTGCGGCCACGCTCTGGATTCTGACAGAAGAACCCACAACCTTCTCCGCAAAGGGGCCAACTATCCCCGCCACTGAGGTGTCGACTCCGACAGTACAGAAGGAATCGTCGGCGGCGATTGTGGCTGCGGACAAGGCCGGCGAGCCCGCCCACGTCACGCCGGATTCATTGGGCGAGGAACCGTTTGCATCGTCGCTGAAAGGCACGGAGATAGACGGCGCCCTGAAAGCCGATGCCAACGGCAACCTGATTGTGGACCTGTCGACCCGGGATTTTTTCGATTACTTCCTGAACACGGTGGGTGAGGTTTCCCCGGAAACCGCTCTGGCCGAAATTGAAGCGCTCGCCCGCGGCAGTTTGCCACCGGCCGCGGCGGAGCAGGCACTGGCGGTTCTGGATCAGTACCTGGATTACAAACAGCAGGCGCTGGCCATGGGCAATCAAACCCTGGACCCCACAAGGCAGCAGGACCCGGCCTACCAGCTTCAAATGCTCAAGAGCGCGCTGACCGATCTGAAACAGCTGCGCCGGAACGCTTTCGATCCTGCGACGCATCAGGCTTTTTTCGGACTTGAGGAAGCCTATGGCGACTACACGCTGGCCACCATCGAAATCCAGCAGCGGGACGACCTGTCCGCCGACAGCAAGCGCACGCTGATGACTTACCACCGGGAGCAGTTACCCGAGGTGATTCGCAACACCGAAACGCGGATGATTCAGGAACAGGAAATTCATCAGCAGCGCCAGGAAGTGATCGCCAACGCCAGTTCACCGGAACAGGCCGGCGAACAACTCAGCGAGATGGGCGTACCCGAGGAACAGGTGACCGAAGTGGTCAATTACCTCACCGAGCGTGAACGGTTTGACGATCGGTATCAGCAGTTCGAGCAGGAACTGGCCAGTCTGCAATCCGCAGGGCTGAGCGACGACGCCATGAGCACCCAGCGGGACCAGCTTCTGGAGCAGCATTTCGACAGTGAACAGAGCCGCACCTGGGCCCGGCTGAAGGCTCTGGACACTCAATAAGGGTAACGGCTTCAGAAGCGACACATTCGTCAGACTGTGCACCACTGCCAGTTCTGCCCGGCAGGCAGCGTTAGACTGTCCAGAACAACAATAACTGCCGGGCAATGCCTCCATGACCATAGACCAGTTACGGCAACAGCGGGCCGCCGGCTTCCGGTGGCTGCGTTTCCAACCCCAACTGGAACCCCATTACCGCACCATCAGTGATCAGGGCATCCAGGAGCGGGCCCGGCCGGTGTGTGCCGCGGCGTTCGTACTGTTCCTCCTGTACGCGGTGCTCGATTGGCTGATGCTGCCCGCGACCATTGCCGACGACACCATCGCGATACGGCTGCTTATTACCTGCCCGGCCATTGCCGTGGCCTGGTGGCTGTCCTGGCGACCCATCAACCCCACGGTGTATGTCTGGCTGTACGGCCTTGCTTACCTGATCGGCGGGCTAAGTGTGGTCGCCATCATTGCCGTTGCGCGCCTGGCAGGCTACCCATTGCCCTACGAGGGCATACTGTTGATGCTGATGTTCGGCTACTTTGTGATGGGACTGCCTTTCCGGATGATATCCGTGCTGTCGCTGATCATCGTGGCGGCATTTACTGTGGTTGAGGTGAAGTCCGGCACACCTTCGCGAGAAATCATGATCAATGGATTTTTCATCCTGACCGCCAACATCGTTGGCATGGTCGGCAGTTGGCTCAGCGAGCGCCGACAAAGGGCCCATTTTCTGGACCGGCAGATGCTCGAAGCCCTGCGCCAAAAAGCGGAACAGGAAAGCGAGCGCAAAACCAGCCTGATCACCATTGCCGGTCACGACCTGCGCCAGCCCCTCAACATCATCAGCCTGATTCTGGAAAACCTGACGGCAGACGGCTTGCCGAAAGAACAGGAGGAACTGGTCAGTCGTCTGCGCACATCAGTAACCCATTTCAACAGCTTGCTGGCGTCCGTATTGGACATCTCCCGCTTGCAGGAAGGCATGGTCAAACCGGAGCCCGAGCCCCTGCTGCCAGCCCGGGTGATGACTCAACTCGAAGACACTTGCCTGGAGCGGGCGCAGAGCCTTGGTATCACGGTCCGCTTTCACGATAACAGTGGTAAAGCCCGGGTGATGGCAGATCCACAGCTGTTACACAGGGTGTTGCAGAATCTGGTATTCAACGCGATGGACCACAGCGGCGGCACACAGATCGACGTGAGTGCCGACCGCGAAAACGAGCACCTGGTGTTTCGGGTTCACGACAACGGAAAGGGGATCGACGCCACCACCCGTACCCGGATTTTCGATCCGTTTTTCCGTTCCAGCGACAACAGCGATCCGGGGCTTGGCCTGGGTCTGGCCATCGTTCGTGAGTTGTCTGAACTGATGGACGGCCAGTGCCTGCTGGAAGCGGACGCGGACGCCGACACCGGCGCCTGCTTTTCGGTCTTTATGCCGGCCCTCGACAGTGACAGCCTGCCGGAAGAGGAGATCGCGCCGGTGACCTCCGACAGTCGCTACCAACAGGGGCTGATCGTGGTGGAGGACCATGATGAATCCCGACAATGGGTGCATCGCACACTGCAGAACTGGGGTTACACAGTGCGTTCTTTCCAGAGCGCTGAGCAGGCCATGGCTCAGGAAGAAGTGCTCTCCGATGCCATCCTGATCACCGACCTTCATCTGCCCTCGCTTTCGGGGGATCATCTTTTCCGGGAGCTGACGGATCGCCGCGTTGTCACCGGTGGCATTCTGGTAACCGCAGACACGTCCCGAGCAGAGGGATTCAATCCGGCGCGCCGGCTCTGGACTCTGCACAAACCACTGCAGCCCATGCGATTGAGAGCGGCCTTGCAGAGACTCATACGGGCAGGTTAACCCCGTAAACAGTGGATGAGCGTCAGATGAGCCCCAGCGACTGCGCCTGGGCCACGCATTCTGTGCGGTTGTGGACACCGAGGTGGGCGAAAATGGCTTTCAGGTGGGTTTTGACGGTGTGCTCGGTGAGATTGAGCACCTGACAAATGCGTTTGTTAGGCAACCCCTGGGCCAGCAATGACAACACTTCGAGCTGTCTTGGGGTGAGCCCCTCTGGCTGTGTGGAAGGCACCTGGAGTGTCGGGTAGTAAAGCTCACCCTGACTGACGCGACGGATCATCCGAACCAGGGACTGGCGATCCGAAGACTTGGGGAGGAAACCGACTGCGCCTGCGGATTTCGCGGCCCGTACCGAGGTTTCATCTTCGCGGCTTGAAATAACCACCACCGGCAACGGCAAGCCCATCCCATCCAGTTCGCCAATCAATGACAGGCCGGCCTCGCCTTGCAAAGAAAGGTCCAGCAGAATCAGCGAGGTTTCCGGATGCGCTTTCAAGTCGTCAACCGCTTTTGCAACCGAACCGACGCAGACAACGACATCCGCCAGGGATTCCTGTTCCAGGATGCCAGTCAGGCCGTACAGGAAAAAAGGATGGTCATCGACAATAAGAATCCGCGGCAACGGCGCACAGCTGCCCGGTGAAACAGAGCCTGCAGGGCTCTTCTCAACGATTCCGGTATCCATCAATGTCTCCGCACATTTCTGTTTTTGTTACTGCGGTGTTCACTAACTATACGGAAGTCGCCTCGACCAGACTGTTTGCTGTTTAACATTTCGTGACATAGTTCAAAATTCGGTAACAGCGTCAGCGCCCATCAATGAGCCGGGCAGCGGGTTCATTCGTAAGGCATAATGGGCCAGCGCAGAACTCCAGTCCGGCAGTACATCTGAACCTTGTCTATACTGCCGACACTCCAGGGATGATGTATCAAAATCGGGTGACCTGATGATTCGCGGCTGCATGTTGATCACATCGCTATTCTTTTTTGCCAATGGGTTCGTCGCTGCCAACGCGCTCGGCGAGAGCGCCGTATTGAACATCGCAACCTCCGAGTACCCTCCCTATGAATACTGGGCAGACGGCAAGGTCGTCGGCACCCACACCCAGATGGTGCGGGCAGTGGTCGAAAGAATGGATTTTGAGCCGAAATTTCATCTGCTCCCCTGGGCCCGCGCCGAGGCCGGCACCCGCTCAGGAACCTACGACCTGCTCTACAGCCTGACCAAGACCAAACAGCGCGCGGAGCATTACTACTTCACCGACCCCATAAGCGAAGCAGAAGACGTGTTTTTCAAACTGTCTCCCCGATCACTGGAATGGGAGACACTGAACGACCTCGCTGGATTCCGCTTTGGCCTGTCGGCGTCGTACAGCTACGCGCCCTCCTTCATGGACTGGCTTGGCACCGGCAAGGGACGGGTCACCTCCATCAGCCACGAAAAACCGGAACTGACGGGTCTGCGGATGGTGGCGCTCGGTCGGGTGGATCTGTTCATCTGCGAAAAGACGGTGTGCGAGTACATCATCGACACCAACGTATCGGATTTCCCGGAACTGTCCAGAGTGGACAGCATTGAACGCAGCGTGGGGCCCGCCCGGGGGTTTCGGGTGGCTATTTCCCGGAAGCATCCGCGCGCAGAAGAGCTTCGCGACAGGTTCAATGAGGTCCTGGCCGAAATTAAGGCCGAGTCAGAACTTTAGTCGTAAACCTGCACATTCTGCGGCAATCCACTACACCCCTCGCATTGGCCATCAGCTCAGGTTACCTATACTGGAGGTATCGCCTACCGCAAAAAGAATGGAGTTATGGACATTCACAAGGACCACCGCTACGCCATCAACCTGAACGTGCGCGGCATTCAGCCGTCGGCCACCCTCAGAATCAACGAAACCAGCAACCAGCTACGCTCAGAAGGCCGGGACATCATCAAGCTCGGCTTGGGGCAGTCGCCGTTCCCGGTTCCCGCCCGGGTTGTGGATGCACTGAAAGAACATGCGCACGAAAAGGACTACCTGCCGGTCAAAGGCCTGAAGCCTCTGCGCGAAGCCATTTCCGGTTACATCAACCGCAGCGAGCGCATGCGTTCGACCTGGGAGGACGTGCTTATCGGCCCAGGCTCCAAAGAGCTGCTGTTTACTTTACAACTGGCCTACTACGGTGATCTTCTGATCCCAAGGCCGAGCTGGGTCTCCTACGCGCCGCAGGCGCGAATCATTGGCCGCTCGGTGCACTGGCTGCCAACCCATGCGGAGAACAACTGGCAACTGACAGCCGAAGAATTGGACATCGTTTGCCGGGACGATCCGTCGCGGCCCCGTATTCTGATCCTGAACTATCCGTCGAACCCGACCGGCTGCACCTATACCGAGGACCAGTTGCTGGCCATCGCCCACGTGGCGCGGAAGTACAACATCATTCTGCTGTCCGACGAGATCTACGGCGAGGTGCATTTCGAGGGCAAACACAAGTCCATTGCGCGCTATTACCCGGAAGGCACCATCATCAGCACCGGCCTGAGCAAATGGGCCGGGGCCGGCGGCTGGCGCCTGGGTACGTTCATTTTTCCGGCTGAGCTGCGGCCGCTGCAGGACGCCATGGCGATCATTGCCAGCGAAACCTACACGGCGACCAGCGCGCCAATTCAGCACGCTGCCATTGCGGCATTCGACGGCGGAGAGGATCTGGACGAATACCTGACCCAATCACGCCGGGTGCTGAAAGTGGTGGGTGAGTATCTGCATCGACGGCTGTCTGACATGGGGGCGGTGGTGCAAAAACCGGAAGGCGCGTTCTACCTGTTCCCCAACTTTTCAAACTTCCGTGACAAGATGGCAGAGCACGACATCAAAACCAGCCAGGCTCTGTGCCAGGCATTGCTGGAAGACACAGGTGTCGCCATACTGCCCGCCAGCGATTTCGGTTTTGTGCCCGACCATCTCGGTGCCCGACTGGCGTTCGTAGACTTTGACGGCGCCCAGGCTCTCGACATGGCTGGCAATGACTACCGCGACCGGGATCTGGACGACGATTTCATCGATCAGGCCTGCCCAAGACTGGTAGAGGCCATGAACAAGATCGAGGGCTGGCTGAACCGACTTTAACCCTGGAGACCCTTTTGCCCGATACCGAGCACCCACAAGCCATCGCCGACTTTGCCGAGCAACTGGCTCGCAAAGCCGGCGAACTGATTCAGCACGAACGCGACAACAATCGGCTGAAAACGGACTACAAGGCGCAATCCGAACTGGTCACCCACGCTGATGTGATGGCCGACGAAATGATCACCGCCGCAATCCGACAGCATTACCCCGAACACCGCATTCTGTCTGAGGAAGTCACACCGGATCTGAGCCAGGCAGAAGAGCTGGACACGCCCCTGTGGATCATCGACCCCATCGACGGGACGGTGAACTACGCTTACGGCCATCCACAGGTTGCCGTCTCCATCGCTTACGCTGAAAAAGGTCGGGTTCAGGCCGGAGTCGTCCATGCGCCGTTTTCCGGCGAAACCTTCAGGGCAGTGCGTGGTCAGGGTGCAACGCTCAATGGTGATGCCATCAAACATTCCGGTGCGACGGTGCCGCGACAAGCCCTGTTCGCCACCGGTTTTCCCTACACCAAGGATACCCTTGCGCCCATACTGGCAAGGTTGAGCGCCATGATTCACCAGTGTCGGGATTTGCGCCGGATCGGATCGGCGGCACTGGATATCTGCTGGGTGGCCTGTGGCCGACTGGACATCTACTACGAGAACGTCAGCCCCTGGGACTTTGCCGCGGCCCGCTTAATCGCGTTGGAAGCAGGCGCCACCGCCGGGCATTTCAGCGAGGTACCCGAGGGCTATCCTGAAGACTTGTGGGGAACGGACATTCTGATTTCGGCGCCCGACCTGTGGCAGCCCGTGCGGCAGATACTACGGGAAGCGTCGGGCTACGACGGGTAACGGGGTTCAGGCCCAGACACCCCGGGCGACAGCGTCCCAGTGGTCGTCGAAATCGGCGGTTGGAAGGCGGGAGAAAGAGGTGCGCACGAAGCGCTGAATCCTGCCTTCCAGAAAGCTCATCACCCAATCGGCACCGCGGGTTGAGCTGGTTCGGAACTTCAATCCCTGGCGTACTTCCCCTTCACTCAGAATCTGCCGGATCTGGGTTTCGAGGCGCTCGAAGAATTGCGACGCGCGGGCGCGAAGTTGCCCGTCCTCTCCCATCAACGCATCGCCGGTGAGTACCGCACACAGGCCCGGGTTACGCTGGGCAAACACCAGCACCAGATGCACCACCTGCTGGAGCCGGACCTGTGCGTCCTCCTGCTCCTGAAGGATGGTCTGGCAACGGGTGAAGACGGCGTCCTCGGCAAAGCCGATAAGCGCCTCGAACATTTTCCGTTTGCTGGGAAAATGGCGATACAAAGCCGCCTCGGTCACACCCACGGACCGCGCCAGACCTGCGGTGGTGATTCTGGCACCGGGGTCGGCTTCCAGCAGTCCCGCCAGGGACTGCAGAATGGCATCGCGGCGGCTGAGTTTCTGCTCGGTCATTCCATTGCGTCCGTCAAATTCAGAAGAACAGGCCGTCGATCGGCGACGACGCACTGGCGTAGGCCTTCTTTGGCATGCGACCTGCCAGATAGGCGTCACGACCGGACTCGATGGCCAGGCGCATGGCGCGCGCCATGCGGATCGGATCGCGGGCCTGGGCGATGGCGGTATTCATCAACACGCCGTCACAACCAAGCTCCATGGCCAGCGATGCGTCCGAGGCCGTGCCCACACCGGCGTCCACCAACACGGGCACCGAGGCATTCTCGACGATCAAACGGATGTTGTAGCGATTCTGAATCCCGAGACCCGACCCGATGGGCGCACCCAGGGGCATGATGGCAATACAGCCCATCTCCTCGAGACGTTTGGCCAGCAGTGGATCGTCGGAACAGTACACCATCACCTGAAAGCCGTCGTTGATCAGCGCTTCGGCGGCTACCAGGGTTTCGGTCATGTTGGGGTACAGGGTTTTCTCCTCGCCCAGCACTTCCAGTTTGACCAGATCGTGGCCGTCCAGCAGTTCGCGAGCCAGTTTGCAGGTGCGAATCGCGTCTTTTGCGGTGTAGCAGCCGGCCGTGTTCGGAAGCATGGTGTAACGCTCCGGTGACACCACATCCAGCAGGCTGGGTTCATCCGGGTTCTGGCCCAGATTGGTCCTTCTCACCGCGAACGTGACGATCTCGGCGCCACTGGTTTCAATGGCCTGGCCGGTTTCATTCAGGTCACGGTATTTGCCAGTGCCGACTAACAATCGGGACTGATAGGTGGTTCCGGCAATGATCAGTGGTTTGTCTTCCGGAAGCGGTTGCTCGGACATATCACTCATTCTGACTACCTGATAGTGGTTGGAACGTCGGCGAAGTTTTTATCAGCCGCCGCCAATGGCATGGACGACTTCAACCCGGTCGCCGTCGCTCAATCGAAATTCCGGGTGCTGACTGCGCGGCACGATGTCTTCATTGACTTCAACCGCCAGCCGCTTGCCCTGCAATGTCATCTGTTGAACCAGGTCCTGGATAGTTGCGCCCTCGGACAGGTCCATGGGTTCACCATTTACCCGAATTTGCATGGTGTTTAAGCTCACTCAAAAGTTTTTCGTTTCAGGCCGGCCACGAGCAGTATCAACCACCCCAGCATCAGACTAAGTCCACCGATGGGAGTGACCGGGCCCAGCCAACGCATGTCGGTCAGAACCAGCAGGTAGAGGCTGCCACTGAACAGCAGCACACCGCCGGTGAAAAAGCCGCCGGCCAGTACCAGCAATGACCGCTTCAGGCCGACGCCTGCCAGTACGGTCACCAGCACCAACATTATCGAGTGGTACATTTGATAGGTGACGGCGGTCTGGAAAACTTCAAGCCCGCGCTCGCTGATCTGGCCGCGCAAACCGTGAGCGCCAAAGGCGCCGGCCATGACACCGGTGAGGCCAAACAGGGCTCCGGCAATCAACGGCCAGCCCAGGGCGTGTTTGTCAGGCACAGTCACAGTGAATCGTTTCCCCGCTGTCCAGATTCATAATGGTGAGTTTGCCACCCCAGACACAGCCGGTGTCCAGACCGATGAACCGCTCACTGTCAGTTTTCCCTTCCAGCGCCGCCCAGTGGCCGAAGAGAACCCGGATGTCGTCATCGCGATGATATCGGAACCAGGGCGCAAATCCCTCTGGACTTTTGTCGGCCGCCTCCTTCTGGGTGAGCTCCAGAGTGCCGTCCTCGGCGATAAAGCGCATCCGCGTGAAATAATTGGTGATCACCCGCCAACGGTCCATCCCGGTGAGTTCATCGTCCCAGCGTTCAGGCTGATTGCCGTACATATGGGCAAAATAATCTGTGGATTCAGGGCCCCGTATAACCCGTTCCACTTCTCTGGCATGACCTACCGCTTGGTCCACACTCCAGATGTGTGGCAACCCGGCATGAACCATGACGAAATTGCGTTCGGGGTCGTGCACTAGCAGGTTTTGCTGGCACAGCCAGTTCAACAGGTAATCGTGATCGGGAGCTTCCAGAATGTCCGCCAGCGTGTCTTTCTTTTTCAGCGCATGCCCGCCGAGCGCCACTGCCATAAGGTGAAGATCGTGGTTTCCCAGCACCACCACGGCGGAACTGCCCAGGCTCTCGACGTAGCGCAGGGATTGCAGAGACGCCGGCCCCCGGTTAATCAGATCGCCGGCCACCCAGAGCCGGTCCCGTGATGGCGAAAAGTCCACCTTGGCCAACACATCCCGGAGCCGCTCGTAGCAGCCCTGAATGTCGCCAATGGCGTAATCAGTCATTGCTTGCTCCGCTGTTGTCACCGGCCGGGGTCGCCTTGCCCTGATCCACCAACAGATCGGCGATGGCGACATAATCGGCCAGGCCCAGGTTTTCCGGCCGCAGTCCATCATTAATACCGACACTGTGCAGCTGCTCCACGGTCACCATACTGCCCAGTGCCTTACGCAGTGTTTTGCGGCGCGCACTGAAGGCTGTACGAACGACTGCCTGAAGTGTCTTATAGTCCTTGGCCGGATGCGGCAGGGTTTCGTGGGGCACCAGCCTGACAATGGCCGAATCCACCTTCGGTGCCGGCCGGAAGGCTCCGGGCCCGACTTCGAATAACGGCTGCACGCGACAGAAATACTGGGCCATGATGCCCAGCCGGCCATAGTTGTTGTCACCGGGCACCGCCGCCAACCGCTGAACCACTTCCTTCTGCAGCATGAAGTGCATGTCTTTCACCACGCCGGAATGGGACAGCAGGTGAAAAATCAGCGGTGTGGAAATGTTGTACGGCAGGTTACCAACAATGCGAAGGCGTTTGTCGTTCTCCACCAGTTGACCAAAATCGAAGCTGAGCGCATCCGCCTCGTGAATGCGGAAGTCCGGGTAGTTGAAAAACTTGGTGCGCAACACGGGAATAAGGTCACGATCCAGTTCAACCACCTGAAGATGCCCGTTCACCGCCAGCATTTCTTCGGTCAGCGCGCCCAGGCCAGGACCGATTTCCACCATGGCATCATCGGGCTTCGGATTGATGGCGCGGACAATGCGCTCGATCACCCCCGGATCGTGCAGAAAGTTCTGACCAAAGCGTTTTCTGGCCTGGTGGCCATGCTTGTTGCTCACGGGTTACTCGCTTGTTGGTGATTGAGACATCTGGTTACGCTGGCTCCGGGCCATGCGCGCTCCAACCGTGACGGCAGTGCGAAGACTGCCCACGTCGGCCCTGCCGGTGCCCGCCAGATCCAGAGCGGTGCCGTGATCCACGGACGTGCGTACGATCGGCAATCCCAGGGTGATGTTCACGGCGCGGCCGAAACCCTGGAATTTCAATACTGGCAGGCCCTGATCGTGATACATCGCCAAAGCAGCATCGGCCTGATCCAACCAGTGTGGGGTGAACAGCGTGTCGGCCGGCAGAGGTCCCATCAGCGTGATGCCTTCGCCGCGCAGGGCTTCCAGCGTCGGCTCGATCACCTCGATCTCTTCCCGGCCGAGGTGACCGCCCTCGCCTGCATGGGGATTCAGTCCCGCCACCAGGATTCTGGGTTGGTCGCAGTCAAAGAAACGGCGCAGATCGTTGTTCAGGATGCGGACAACCTGCGTTAGCCTCTGTTCGGTGATCGCTGCAGAGACATCTTTCAGCGGCAGGTGCGTGGTGACCAACGCCACCCGCAACTCCTCTGTCGCCAACATCATCACAACCCGCTCTACGCCACACAATTCCTGAAGGAATTCGGTGTGACCGCTGAACACAATGCCCGCATCGTTGATGATGCCCTTGTGAACGGGTGCGGTTACGACCCCATCGAACAGTCCATCGAGGGTTCCCTGCGTCGCCACTCGCAAGGTTTCGATCACATAGGCACTGTTGGCCGTGTCGAGCTGCCCGGGCTGTGTCGAGGACAAACCCTCGACCGGGTAAACCGACAGGTGACCGGCTTCTCTGACCACGGCATCACCGGGCGCCCAATCGTGCAGCGTCACATTAAGTCCGAGGTGATGGTTACGAGCTTCCATCAATGCCCGGCTGGCGACCACCACCAGACCTTCAATGCGGGCTTCCCCGGCCAGCTGCAGGCATAACTCCGGGCCAATACCGGCGGGCTCGCCCGCAGTCAGGGCCAGGGTCACATCGGACGTCATGACGCTTCGTCTGCTCCTTGCGGCTCGGTCACATCCTCAGGCTGGTCAAACTTGAGCTCGACATAGGCCTCGTCGCGAATCTCGGTCAGCCAGTTCTGGAGCTCGATGTCGAACTTGCGACGATACAGCGATTGCCGCGCTTCGGACCGTGCAACGTCGCCACTGATGTCCTGCTCACGACGGTCCTGCACTTGCAGGATGTGCCAGCCAAACTGCGAGCGCACTGGACCTTTCAACTCGCCAACGTTCGCATTCAGCATGGCCTCTTCGAATTCCGGCACCATCTGACCGGGGCTGACCCAGCCAAGATTACCGCCGTCCGACCCTGAAACCGGATCGTCCGATTCGCCTTTGGCCAACGCTGCAAACGAGGCACCGTCCTGCAGCCGCTTGTACAGTTCACGGATTTTCGCTTCCGCCGCGACGTCAGTCACCGTTTCTGTTGGCCGCACCAGAATGTGCCGCACCTTGTGCTGGGTAATGACCCTGGGGGCATCTCCGCCACGCTGGTCAAGCACCGTGATCAGGTGAAAGCCACTGCTGTTTTCCAGTACCGGCGACACTTCGCCAATCGCCAGTTCGGGAACGACGTCGGCCACCAGAGACGGCAATTGCCCTTCAGCGCGCCATCCCATGTTACCGCCATCCAGAGCGTTGCTGGCGTCGGACTCGGCGACCGCAACCGAACGGAAATCGCGACCGTCCACAATCTCTTCCCGCAGCGCTTCAATTTTTTCCCGGGCCGCGGCGACTTCCTCTTCGTCGTTGGGGTTATCAACCTGGATCAGAATATGAGCCAACTGATATTCGGCATCCGACGTGCCCTGATTCTTTTTGGCGGCCACGTAGTTTTCCACTTCGCGATCGGTGATGCGGACCCGGTTGCCCACCTGTCGCTGCTGAACTCGGCCGGTCAGCATTTCGCTGCGAATCTGCTCCCGCGCTTCCTGATAACTCACGCCCTCGGCAGCCAGCTGATTCTCAAATTGCGCGAGCGTCATATTGTTGCGACGGGCAATGCCGGTCAGCGTTTCGTTCAGTTCGTTATCACTGATCCGCATACCGGCGCGATCCGCCATTTGCAACTGGATGGACTCACTGATCAGCTGCTCGAGCACCCGTTCCTCAAGCACGGACCTGGGCGGCAGGCTGGTTCCCTGTGAACGCAACCGACTGACGATGGTGTTAATCCGGGCATCAAGCTCGGTTTGCAGAATAACGGAATCGTTAACCACAGCCACCACCTGATCCAGCAGCTTGCGCTCTGCCTGAGCGGGGCCTGCAATCACGACCGCGATGAGCAATGCCATGACTGACGTGTACTGGCGAAGCTTCGCCCTCATAATCACCTCTGTTTAAAAAAGTCGGCCGACGTTACCCGTCGGACTCTGAAAATCTGCACTTGCCGGAGCTCAGCGATCACCGTAACGGCGCCGCTCCCGTTCATCGAAGCCGATAATGGCATCGGAAATTTCTCTGGAGGAGCCGCCGCTGCCCCCCAATCCTTTCAGCTCGATCCGGAAAAGTACCCTGCTTTCCAACTGAGTTTCGTCCGTCAGATAGTTCTGGTGAACCAGTTGCACGCTCCAGCAACAGTTATTGTATTCCAATCCTGCCAGCGACCCCACGGTCCGGTCGAGTTCCGAGTCGTAGGCCCAGCGGCCGATCAGACTAACACGGTCGGTGACCGGAACGACGCCGGCGATGTCAGACTGTTCAAATTCGCCCCGCCGGTAACTGTGGCCGACGGAGGCCAGGGTCTGATAATCCTCGGAATGAAACACCATTTGCGTGCGGCCTTCGACGGTTTTTTCCGTTTCAGGTTCCCACAAACCGGAGGTCCGAAGCTCAAGCCCGGATATCGGCCTGAGTACCAGTTCACCGGCCAGCGGAGAATCCACGTCGTCCGACTCGCCATCTCCGTTGAGGCCGACCTCACGATCGTCGAAATAGTGCACCTGTCCCAAACTGACCCGGGCACGTTCAAGCCCCTTATCCAGATCGTTGAATCGGCTGGTGAGCGCTACCGTCAAGCGATTGGTGTCGCCCACGCGATCCCCCCCGCTGAAACGATTGCGGCGGAACAGCTCCTCAAAACTGAATGATTTCAGTGCCGTATCAAAGTCCGGAATCGCATCCTGATCGTCTTTGGCGTCGGCCCAGGCATAGTACAGGCGAGGTTCCAGCGTTTGGTTGTATGGAACGTCGAACATAGACGACCGACGATCAAAGTAGAGGCCGGAATCCCACTCCGCCACCGGCACCGTGCGATCAAATTCGGTGTCTCCCAGGGTGTAGTCCTGCAGCGAATAACGGGTGTAATCAAGGGAGACCGATGGGCGGGCAAATCCCCAGATGGCCCTCATCGGAACCGCCAGTTCGGGGATTGCCCGAAAACGCTGTCCATTGGCCTTGTCCAGGCCGGTCAGTTCCTGATTGTCCCTGTAAAAGAAGGTGTACTGGCTCTCCAGACCTACCGCCAAGGGGCCAGCCTCCGCGTCACCGACGTAGGCAACTTCCGGTAATTGCGAATAAGGTTTTTCGCTGTCCACAATGACATCGCTGATGGTCTGATAGCCATTGAAATACGCGTCGAACGACTGATTGCTGTCGCTGTAGCGCACGCCACCGCGACGACGAAGATGCGTGGTCTGGTTGATGTCCAGATTCCGGTTCAGGTCACTGAGGTAATCGTTGTCACTGACCACCGAATAGTCGCCGTAACCCTGCCAGCTTTCTGAAAACTGCGCGCGAGTCGTGAAGTCCAACCCCCATCGCTCACCGTCCTCTCCCGGCTGCTCGTCCTGATATTCCAGATCGTTGCCGGCGTATCCCAGTTGCAGGTCGGACTGACCCCAGCGACTGAGATAACGGCCTTCAGCCTCGGTGAACAGCCCCCGCCCGTGGATGTATTGCGGGGTAATCGTGGCATCGTAATGGGGCGCCAGATTCAAGTAGTAAGGCACGGAAAGAAATCCGCCACTGCCGGCATTTGAAGAACCGAACGAGGGATACAGAAAACCCGTTTTGCGCCGGTCATCGATGGGGAAACTGGCGTAGGGCCAGTAAAACACCGGGATGTCCTTCACTTCGAGACGCACATGCTTGGCGGTACCAACGCCTTCGCCCTGATCCAAACGGATATCAGAAGCGACGATGGACCAGTCATTGCGGCCAGGCGCGCAAGTGGTCAGCTCACCGCCACGGATCGTGACTTCATCCTCGGCGGTGCGGGCAAGTGATGTGGCCGATCCCCGCATTTCTGCCTCGTGCAACAGAAAAGTGGCCGAGTTGATCTCCATCAGACCGGTGCCGGTGTCGTAATTCGCATTGTCGCCGGTCAATAAAAAGCCGGTGGCACGGCTGCTCATGGGCCCCTGCACCGACACCTGCCCGGAGCGCTGATTGTATCGGGCCTCTGACCCGCTCAGGGAAAAAGGACCCTGCTGCAGGCGAACGTCGCCTTTGAGGTAGAGTTCCGAATCCATCTCATAACGCGCTTCCAGACCGCTGGCCGTCAGGGGAAGGTCTGAAGGATCGGAGGAACCTTCAGAGCCGGCATCGATCTCGGGCGAAAGATAACCTCCTTCGCAGAAAGCGGGCAGACGCGCCTGTTGATCCTCGGGCAACTCGCTCATGGGTCGCCAGTCCATTTCTGCAGCGGACGGGGCATCCTGAGCGTAAGAGAGAGCGGGTACCAGCCCGCCGGCGGTTAGCGAGGCAATACCGGCAAACGCGATTCCCGCCGGCAGACGCTGCCACGAAGAGGGCGGGGAGCAAAGCTGCCTGACGCGGGCTGACACGATACGGCGGTCCTGTCCTGGATGAATGTCGCTGGCCGAACTGACGTCTGCAGATACGCGGGCCGGAGCATGGATCGTTTTGGCGGTCTAGTTTACACGGCGGCTCTGGCCTTGTTAACGGAAACCGACCGCCCCGATAAATCCGATTTACCCTCTTGCGCCAGATCTGCTAACTTTTGGACCTTGCATCGCCGTGATTGCCCCGCCAACGGGCTTTCAGGCGCCACTTTCATGTTTGCCAAATCAGGACCTCGTGGGTCGTATGGATCAACGTTTAACCCTGCTCACCCAGTGGGTGCAGTCGTTCAGCGGTTTCGAACAGGCGGACCCCCAGCCTGTGTCGGGTGACGCCAGCTTTCGCCGGTATTTTCGCGTGTACGGTGAGCCTGCCGGCACCGACAGCCCGTCGCCCTTTATTGTGATGGACGCGCCGCCGGAGCATGAAGACTGCGTTCCGTTTGTCAGTATTGCCAAACACTGGCGAGCCCGGGGCGTGAATGTGCCGGACATTGTCGAAGAAGATCTGGAACAGGGGTTCCTGCTTCTGGAAGATTTTGGCAACACACTGCTACTGAGCGCGCTCAATGAAGAAAACGTCGATGAGCTTTATCAGCAGGCGCTCGACGAACTGATTACCATCCAGCAGGTGGAATCGGGAACCGACCATCTGCTTCCTCCCTACGATGCCGCACTACTGGATCGTGAAATGGCTCTGTTTCCTGACTGGTTGCTGACCAAACAGCTTGGCCTGACGCTCGACAATGGCGACCAGGCCCTGCTCGAAACCACCTTTTCAATCCTGAAGGAAAGTGCCCTCACGCAACCGCTGGTGACCGTGCACCGGGATTATCATTCCAGGAATTTGCTGATCGTCGACGGACAGGACCGTCCGGGTGTGATTGATTTTCAGGATGCGGTCCGCGGCCCGATCACCTACGACCTGGTTTCACTGGTGAAGGACTGTTACGTGAGCTGGCCAAAGAATCGGGTGGAAGCCTGGCAGGAATCGTTCCGCAAACAGTCCCGAGAGGCCGGCCTTCACAATGCGGACGCTGCTACCTTTCATCAGTGGTTTGAGTTGATGGGCATGCAACGTCACCTGAAAGCCGCCGGCATTTTTGCCCGCCTGGCGATTCGCGATGGCAAAACCGATTATCTCAACGATATTCCCCGCACTCTGTGCTACCTGGTCAAAGCCAGTGGACAGCAGCCGGCCCTGCGTCATTTCCACGAATGGCTCACCGATACAATCGTGCCCGCGGTCGAGGCATCCATCGGCAAGGTGGAGACCAAAAGCCCGTGAAGGCCATGATACTCGCCGCCGGCAAGGGCGAGCGCATGCGACCGCTGACGTTGACCACCCCCAAGCCACTGCTGACGGCCGGGGGCAAGCCGCTCATTGCTCACCATCTGGAAAATTTGCGGCAGGCCGGCTTTGAGCAGGTCGTGATCAACCACGCCTGGCTGGGCGCCCAGATTGAGGAAGCGCTCCGGGACGGCAGTCAGTTCGGCGTGTCGATTGCCTATTCGCCGGAAGGAGAACCACTGGAAACTGCCGGCGGCATTCAACGGGCCCTACCGCTGCTGACCGATCAGAATGAGGACTGGTTTTTGGTGATCAACGGGGACATCTGGAGCGACGTAGACCTGGCTTCGCTGACGCCTCCGGCCGGCGCCTCCGCCTTGCTGGTATTAACCGATAACCCGCCCCACAATCCGGAGGGTGATTTTGCCCTGAACGATGCAGGCGATGTGAGTGCCAATGGGGATCACCGCCTGACTTTCACCGGAATCAGCCTGCTCCATCGCAGCTTGTTCGAAGGCCTTTCACCCGGCCCGCGCAAACTGGCGCCGATCCTGCGGGAGGCCATGGCCCAACATCAGGTGAAAGGCCTGCATCATCGGGGCATCTGGATGGACATTGGCACCCCGGAACGCCTCGCCGAGCTTGACCAAATGCTGACTGGAAACGAGGCCTGACCGTGGGTAAGGAACAGCCACCTTTGCCCGACCGCATGGAGGCGGAATTCGTCAGCCTGCTACGGGAACTGAGCGCCTGCGGCCACCAGGCCAGCGAACTGCTGGTGAGAACCCGATTACCGGGATGGTGCCGTCGCAGCCTGTTCTTCTTTTTGGGTTACATCGCCAAAGCCAATGGACGCGTGACGGAAGCGGATATCGGATTTGCGGAATCTTTGATGCGGGCGTTACGACTGTCCAGGCGCCAGCGACGCAGCGCCATCAAACAGTTCCAGCGCGGAAAGCAGAGCCCGGAAATTCCCAGGTCCCGGGGCATCAGGCTGAGACTTAGCCACTTCCTGTGGCCCTCGCCCTCATTGCGCGTGGCCATCTGCCTGTGCCACGCCGCCCAACTTTTCGGTCGCCCGAAAAAAGAGCGTCGTTACCGGTGCGAGGACGCCATCGATCAGATGGGATTGCCCGTGGCCATCAGCGACGATGTGCTGGACAGCTACGCCAGCAAGGTCTGGATTACAGAACCGGAACGACAGACTCCACCCACCAGCCTTGAGCAAGCCTGCCAGTTGCTGGGGGTGACTCGGCGGGACTCTCGCGAGTCCATAAAACGCGCCTACCGTAAGAAGGTGTCGGAGTGTCATCCGGACAAACTGGCTCAGCAGGACCTGACCCCGCGTGAACTGGCACAGGCCAAAGATCGCTTGCTCAGATACCAGCAAGCCTGGGAGCTGATTGATCGGCGCATACCTTCTTGATTCCGAACCGCCTGATCCCAAACTGCGGGATTCCACCCCGGCTGAGTCACGAACCCGGACTTTGTCTGTCCGTAATCAACCAGGCGGAAACGCGGTTGGCAATAGTGTCGGCTTCCCGCGCCTGAGGCCGTTGCGACACGGCCACCGGCTGACGGCTGTATTCTTTCACGCCCGCCCGCTTGAGTGCCGCAGCCCGCTCTTTCGCTGCGCGGCCCAGCCACTGGTCGCCGGGAAAGGTGCTGTAGAGCTCCAGAATCGGTGGCCCTGAACCGTCCGCCAGTATCTCCGTCAGACCTGCAGATTCGTCCGCGTGAAACCGCGGCGTCACCCACACCAGGTCGGAAGCGCGACCGTCCTCTCTCGCCTGTCTCGTCACATGTCCAGCGGCCCAGCCAATACCCACCAGAACAATACGCTGGTATTCCCTTTCACGTAGCTGATTGACCGCTGCCGTCAACGATGCCGCGATCCGCGCACGATAATCCGCCAGACCTTCAACGGGCCTGGTGCCCTCGATCACGTCGATCATCACCGATGACGCCGGCTCTTCAGTTTCGGCCGGGGGCGATTCGGGAGCGGGCTGCACGCCCTGATTCTGTCGGTGCAGAGCCTGCTGGACGGCAAAGGGCGGCGGCTCCAGGCCCAGGGACAGAACGCCCCACCCTTTTCGACTCATGGATGCTCTCAGCGCATTGGCCAAATCTGACGCGGCCGATTGCCCCTCATCGCCGAGCACTACGATGGCACCTCGGGTGCGCGCATCCGCTTCCGGCTCGAACATGGCAAGTTGCTTGCTCATGCTCTCTCCGGTCAACCAGATTGCCGAGTCTGGCCAGCGGTTGGCGATGGTTTCTGCATCCATACCGGTCACAATACTGGCACGGGAGGGCTCAGCACTCTCCGACGCAGCGCCTGCGGGGGCATCTTCCTGCGACTGGGCAAACATGGAAATCGATGCCAGCAAAATCAGCAGAGTAATCCGCGCATGGACAATGGAATGACTGTTCAAAGGCTGTTCTCTCGCAGAGGTTAAAAAATCCGTGTTGAAACCGGCAAACCCTGTTCAACCAGTGTGCGATTTGTTCGCTCAAACTGTTAGACTAGCAGCTTTGTGGCAGGGACCGCTGACAACCTTTGCAAGCCCCGATTGACAGTCCGTATTGAGCCAGCATTAAGAGAGCCGAAATGAACCCTTACCAGATTGCCCCGTCTATCCTGTCCGCCAATTTCGCCCGCCTTGGAGAAGAGGTGGATCAGGTCCTGGCCGCTGGCGCCGACATTGTTCATTTCGACGTGATGGATAATCACTACGTACCCAATCTCACCATCGGACCGATGGTGTGCGAGGCGCTGCGCAAACACGGCGTAACCGCCCCCATCGATGTGCACCTGATGGTCTCTCCCGTGGATGACCTGATCCGAATGTTCATTGATGCCGGCGCCACCTACATCACCTTTCATCCGGAAGCGTCCAACCACATTGATCGGTCACTCCAACTGATTCGTGACGGCGGATGCAAAGCCGGCCTCGTGTTCAATCCGGCCACGCCCCTGCACCACATTGACCACGTGATGGACAAGCTGGACATGATCCTGCTGATGTCGGTGAACCCCGGTTTTGGCGGCCAGAAGTTCATTCCGGGCACACTGGACAAATTGCGGGAGGCCCGCAAGCGCATCGATGACAGTGGGCGCAACATTCGCCTGGAGATCGACGGCGGCGTGAAAACCGACAACATCCGCGAAATCGCCGAAGCCGGTGCGGATACTTTTGTCGCTGGTTCAGCAATATTCAACACGGAAGACTACAAGACCACCATTGACGCCATGCGCAGGGAGCTGGATCAGGCCAGAAAGGCACTCGGACAGTGAGCCTGGCGGGCCTGTTCAACCCGCGCTGGCCGGGTGTCGCGCTGTTTGACCTGGATGGCACTCTGGTGGATAGCGCACCGGATCTCGCGGCTGCGGTGGATACCATGCTGGAGCAACTGGGCCGCCGCAAGGCCGGACTTGAAAATGTTCGCCAGTGGATTGGCAACGGCGCCTCGGTACTGGTTCGTCGCGCCCTGGCAGGCAAGGCAGACTGGGAGCCGGCCACAGAGAAGGACGATGCGCTGTTCAAAGATGCCCTGTCGATGTTCTTCTTTGCCTACGAAAAGGTAAATGGACAACACGCAAAGCTCTATGACGGCGTTGAACTCTGCCTCCAGCGCCTGAGCGATTACGGCTGCAAACTGGGCGTGGTGACCAACAAACCCGAGCAGTTTGTGACACCTCTGCTTCAAAGGATGGGAATCGACCAGTATTTCCGAATCAGCGTCGGTGGTGACACCCTGCCACAGAAGAAGCCGGACCCGGCGCCGTTGATCCACGCCATGGAATACCTCGGTGGCACCCGAGGCACAACGGTGATGATCGGCGACTCATCAGCCGACATTGAGGCCGCCCGTGCAGCGAGCATTCCATGCGTCGCCGTGCGTTACGGCTATAATTTTGGGGCGCCGGCAGATTCGCTCAGAGCCGATGCGACCGTTGATTCGCTGGCACAGCTTTTGTAATCTCAAAGGATATTGATTTTGAATCTTTTTATTCGGGAGATTCCTGCCATGCAGGGACTGAAATTGACTGCAAACCGCGGGTTGCAAAACCGCGCACTGAGCAGCCGCGCAACTCGTTGGTGGCGATGGCGTAAGGCGTGAGCCAGTCCTTCAGGGTGCCTGACAGCACGCGCTGCCTTGGCACCGGTTTGCAGAACAGATTTCAGGAAAACGTTTCATGACACCCGAGCAATTTGCCGAGCTTGCACAGGCCGGCTTCAACCGCATCCCCGTATACCGCGAAGTTCTCGCGGATCTGGACACGCCGCTGAGCACTTACCTCAAACTGGCCAGTGGCCCCTATTCCTATTTGTTTGAATCGGTTCAGGGTGGCGAAAAATGGGGCCGCTATTCCATCATCGGCCTGCCCAGCGTGGAAGTGCTGAAGGTCTTTGGCGACAAGATTACCATCAGCCGATCTGGCCAGGTGGTGGAAGAGACCACGGCCGACGACCCGCTGACCTTCATCGAAGAGTACCAGACCCGCTTCCACGCCCCGGACCTGGACGACCTGCCGCGATTCAACGGTGGCCTGGTGGGCTATTTCGGCTACGACACCGTGCGCTACATCGAACCGCGCCTGAAGCCCTCCTGCCCGCCGGACAAGATCGGCACGCCGGACATTTTGCTGATGGTGTCGGACGAGATCGTGGTGTTCGACAACCTGCGCGGCAAGCTGCACCTGATTGTGCACGCTGACCCCAGCCAGGATGGTGCCTTCGAGAAGGCCCATCAGCGCATCGACGAACTGGAATCCAAACTGCACCGGCAGACCTCCAACGCGCCCCAGACGCCTGCGCACCTGAGCGGTAAGACGGTGGACGAAAGCGACTTCGTATCTGGCTTCAGCCAGGACAAATTCGAGGCGGCCGTAGGCAAGATCAAAGAGTACGTGCTGGACGGCGACGTGATGCAAACGGTGATTTCCCAGCGCATGTCGATTCCCTTCGAGGCGCCACCACTGAACCTTTACCGTTCATTGCGGGTGCTGAACCCGTCGCCCTATATGTATTTCCTCGATCTCGAAGACTTCCACATTGTGGGGTCATCCCCGGAGATTCTGGCGCGGGTGGAAGACGATGAGGTCACCGTGCGTCCTATCGCCGGCACCCGCAAGCGCGGCGCCACGGACGCCGAGGACAAAGCACTTGAAAGCGAACTGCTGGCCGATCCGAAAGAGATTGCCGAGCACCTGATGCTGATCGACCTGGGCCGCAACGACGCCGGGCGTGTGTCAGAAACCGGCACCGTGAAACTGACGGACAAGATGATTGTGGAACGCTATTCCCACGTGATGCACATCGTGTCCAACGTGACCGGTCGACTGAAAGAGAACACCAGTTGCCTGGACGTTCTGCGCGCCACGCTGCCGGCGGGCACCCTGAGCGGCGCGCCGAAGATTCGCGCGATGGAAATCATCGACGAACTGGAGCCGGTCAAACGGGGCGTTTACGGCGGCGCCGTGGGTTATCTCTCGTTCAACGGCAACATGGACACGGCGATTGCCATTCGCACCGCCGTGATCAAGGACCAGACCCTGCACATTCAGGCAGGGGCCGGCGTGGTGGCCGACTCGGTGCCTCGCCTCGAGTGGAAAGAAACCATGAACAAAGGCCGTGCGATTTTCCGCGCGGTCGCCATGACCTACAACGATTTCGACCACTGAGGCGGAGGAAAAGATTATGTTGCTGATGATCGATAACTACGATTCCTTCACCTACAACGTGGTGCAGTATCTGGCCGAGCTGGGTGCCGATGTTCAGGTGTACCGGAACGACGAAATCACCATCGAGAAGATTGAAGCATTGAACCCGGAGCGGCTGGTGATCTCGCCCGGCCCCTGCACGCCGAACGAGGCGGGCATCTCCATGAAGGCCATCGAACACTTCGCGGGCAAACTGCCGATTCTGGGAATCTGCCTGGGACACCAGGCCATTGGCCAGGTATTCGGCGGCAACGTCATTCGCGCTGGTCGAGTCATGCACGGCAAGGTGTCCCCGGTGTTCCATCACGATCAGGGCGTGTTCCGGGGCCTGAACAATCCCTTGCAGGCCACCCGCTATCACAGTCTGGTGATTGAACAGGCGTCATTGCCGGACTGCCTGGAAGTCACCGCCTGGACCCGCAACGATGACGGCTCGGTGGAAGAGATCATGGGTGTCCGCCACAAAACCCTGGCGATTGAAGGAGTCCAGTTCCATCCAGAGTCTATTATGACGGAACAGGGCCACGAGCTGCTGCGCAACTTTCTGAAGACACAATAAGAGGCCAACTCATGGACATGAAAGAAGCACTGAACCGCATTGCCTCCAACCTGGACCTGTCCACGGAGGAAATGAAGGACATCATGCGGATTGTGATGAAAGGCGAAGCCACCGACGCACAGATCGGCGCCTTTCTGATGGGGTTGCGTCTGAAGAGTGAAACCATTGACGAGATCACCGGCGCCACCGAAGTGATGCGCGAGCTGGCCACCAAAGTGACGGTGAATGCCGAACCGCTGGTCGACATTGTGGGCACCGGCGGCGACGGCGCTAATCTGTTCAACGTATCCACGGCGGCGTCCTTCGTGGTGGCAGCCGCAGGTGGCTACGTCGCCAAGCACGGCAACCGCGCGGTGTCCTCCAAAAGCGGCAGCGCCGATTTGCTGGAAAAGCTCGGCATTAACCTGCAAATGGCACCGGAAGAAGTGGCCCGCTGCGTGGAACAGATCGGCGTCGGTTTCATGTTCGCCCCGGCCCATCACGGCGCCATGAAACACGCCATCGGCCCGCGCAAAGAGTTAGGCTGTCGCACCATCTTCAACATCCTCGGCCCCATGACCAACCCGGCAGGCGTGAAGCGCCAGCTGGTGGGCGTGTTCAACCCGGAACTGTGTCGCCCGATGGCGGAAGTGCTGTATCGCCTGGGTGCCGAACACATCATGGTGGTGTGCTCAAAAGACGGCCTGGATGAAATCAGCCTGGCCGCGGCAACCCACGTTGCCGAGCTGAAAGACGGCAAGGTGACGGAATACGACATCAACCCTGAGGACTGGGGCATCAAGAGCCAGTCGATCGTCGGACTGACCGTGGACACCGCCGACGATTCCCTGAACCTGATCAAAGCCGCTTTCGGGCGAGGCCACGACGAAATGGCCGAGAAAGCCCGTGACCTGATTGCCCTGAATGCCGGCGCGGCGATCTATGTGTCTGGCCTGGCCAAGACGCCGTCTGAAGGCGTCGAAATGGCGCTGGATGCGATGGGATCAGGACTGGCGGCTGGCAAGTTGTCCGAACTTGCCGACTTCTCCCAGTGTTTTTAATGCGAAGCGACCATGACTGACCGACATCTGGACAAAACGCCGACCATTCTCCGGAAGATCGTGGACCGGAAATGGGAAGAAATCGACGAGCGAAAGCGCACCGCATCGCTGGATGACCTGAAAGCCATGGCCGGTGATCAACCGCCCGCGCGGGGATTCGTCGATGCCATGCGCTCGAGGATCGACGCAAAAACGCCCGCGGTGATCGCCGAAATCAAAAAGGCGTCACCCAGCAAAGGCATCCTGCGGGATCCGTTTGAACCAGCGGCGATTGCCGAGAGCTACGAGAAAGGCGGCGCCGCCTGCTTGTCAGTGCTCACTGACCGGGACTTCTTCCAGGGCCACGAAGACTACCTCACCGCCGCCCGCAACGCCTGCAGCCTGCCGGTGATTCGTAAGGATTTCATGGTCGCGCCCTATCAGGTGTACGAGAGCCGCGCGATCAACGCCGACTGCATCCTGCTCATCGCCGCCTGCCTGACCCGGGACCAGATGCAGGAACTGGAAGGCATCGCCCACGAAATCGGCCTGGACGTGTTGGTGGAAGTGCACGATGGCGCAGAACTGGACGATGCCCTGACCCTGACCACGCCGCTGGTAGGCATCAACAACCGCAACCTGCACACCTTCGACGTGACACTCGATACCACCTTCGACCTGCACCATCGAATTTCCGACGAGCGCCTGACCGTGACCGAAAGCGGCATCATGACGATCAATGACGTGAACGCCATGACGGAGCGGGGTATTTACGGATTCCTGGTGGGTGAGTCGTTTATGCG
This sequence comes from uncultured Marinobacter sp., assembly GCA_964632565.1. Lineage (GTDB taxonomy): Bacteria > Pseudomonadota > Gammaproteobacteria > Pseudomonadales > Oleiphilaceae > Marinobacter. Next base: position 30,440 of record CAZWEP010000025.1, read on the forward strand.
GGCGGATGAGCCCGGAGAGAAGTTAGAAGAGTTATTCTTTCAAACATAGAACCTCTGAAAAGCCCGCCTCCGAAGCTTGGGTGCTTCGGTGGGAACGAGCATTCAAAATTGTGCGCAGCCATGGATGGCGGAGCCAAGCGCACA
>CAZWEP010000025.1:30683-40701 GCA_964632565.1 uncultured Marinobacter sp.
AGGTTTAACCCTCAGGGTCCGCCAACGCCTCCTGCAACAACCCCAGCAAATGCGGCGGCATCCCCTCCGCCAGCTTCAGCGCCGCCTCATGCCCCCGATGGGACATCTTGCCCCAGGTGCGACGCACAATGCGGAGCCACTTTTCGCGGTCGTAATCCGCCTTCTCCTCATAGAAGTCCGCAAAATACCGCTCGAGAAACACCATGCACGCGACGTCTTCCAACAACTGCGTATCGTCATCGCTGCGCAGCTCCCGTTTGGTCAGAATGGTTTCCACCCGTTCGCATTCAGCGGAATCATAACCGCAGCCCGCCATAATCTCCGCGGCGCGCTTTCCGTGCATACGACCGCAAGCCTGACGCCACTGATAGTAGGCTTTCCGGCCTTCAGGGAAATCACTGCGGGGCATGGTCCAGCGCTCAATATGCTGAGCGCGACAGGCAATCTGCATGCGTTCGGAAGGCTCGGGCTCCAGCGTGTGGAGCCAGCGGGTCATATGCAGGCTGTAGGCGAACTCCTTGGGCAGTGATTCGCCATTGACCTGCTCACTATTGGGATCGGCCATGTTGGCCTGATCAATGCCGTTCAACACACAGTTCAGCGCCTGATGCGTCATGTTCAGTCCCTTCGATTTATACCTGCGCCGATGGCCGCTCTTTGATGCGGTCAAACCACGCTTTCAGGTTCTCCTGCTCTGGTTCAATTCGAATACCAATCACCCGCGCGAATGCCAGCGTCGTAAAGGCATTGATGTCCGCGGCGGTGAACCGGTCGCAGCAGATGTACTCCTTCCCTTCCAGATGCTTGTCGAGGAAAGTCATGAACGACTTTACGTTCTTTCCGCACTCTTCACCCCATTCCTTAATGGGGTTCATACGATCCTTGAAATAGCCGGTGGTGTGCTGGAAGCACATACCCGTTGGCAGGAAGAACGAAAACTCAATCCAGCGCAACCATTGCTCCACCAGGGCTTTCTCCATTGCCGTATCGCCCAGCAAGGTTGGCGTGTCCGGGTAGCTTTCCTCGAAGAACCGACAAATGGCCATGGTTTCGGAAATGCAGTTGCCGTCATCCAACTCCAGCACTGGCACCTTTTTCATCGGATTCTTGGCCGCGTATTCCGGTGTCAGGTTCTCACCTTTCTGGATATCAATCTGCACAAATTCGGCTTTATCAAGCAGCCCCTTTTCAGCCATGAACATGCGAACACGGCGGGGGTTGGGGGCGGTGCTGGTTTCAAGGATTCTCATTGTTGTTGGTTCCTCAGTTGGGGTGGAAAGTTCAATGCTGCAAGACTGACGCCGTAGATCCAGTGCGTCAATATACGCGTAAATACTTACAGGACGAAGTATTTAATCTTTTGATAACCGTCGGAATTTCTTACAAATTCACTCAAGAAAGTGTCGCCTAGCTGGACATAGACCCTTGTATCTCTATATGAGTGCGGTAGTCTAAGAAATGAACATTAACTGGAATCAAGCATCTTGAAACTAGTGTTCTACACGGAAAACAAGAGCTTATCGGTATCCGGTCCCGGATATCCCGACCTTCCTGCGGCCATTCCCCGCGTCCTCAAGACCCAATAGGAGCACTCGTATGCGTAAATTAACGCCTGTGGCGCTGTTATGCGCGCTTTCTGCACCATCACTCGCATCAGCCGAATGCGGTGAAGTTTCCATTACCGAGATGAGCTGGACCTCCGCTGCGGTAGTCACCAGCGTCGCAAAATTCATGATGGAACAGGGCTATGGCTGCGATGTCACAGTGGTGCCCTCTGATACGGTTCCAGCCGTCACTTCCGTTGCTGAAAACGGCGAGCCTGACATCGTGACCGAGCTCTGGTTGAACTCGGCTGGCGAGGCGTATCTCAAGCTTGAAGAGCAAGGCAAGATCAAACGCGTCGCTGAAGTCTTCAACCCGGGCGGCGTCGAAGGCTGGTGGATTCCGACCTACCTCGCCGAGAAGCACCCCGAGCTGAAAACCATCGAAGGCATCATGGCCAACCCGGAACTGGTCGACAGCCAGTTCAACAACTGCCCGAGCGGCTGGGGTTGCCGCATTGTCAGTGACAATCTTATCCGTGCACTCGACCTGGAAGAATCCGGCATTGAAGTCTTCAACCACGGCTCTGGTGAAACGCTGACCACCTCCATGGCCTCCGCTGTCGAAAGCGGCGAACCCTGGTTCGGTTACTACTGGGGCCCAACCGTTCCACTCGGTAAATACGACATGACCAAGGTGGATATCGGTGAATACAAGGCCGACGTGCACACCAAAAACCAGAGTGCCGACGCCGAAAACCCGGGCGTTTCCGACTTCCCGGCCGCGACCATCCTGACGGCTGTCACCACAGACTTCAGTGATCGCGAGCCAGAAGTGGCAGAGATGCTGGGCAACCTGTCGTTCGAAACGTCTACCATGAGCAGCTTGCTGGCCTGGAAGGACGAGAACGATGCATCCGCTGAAGAGACCGCCGTTTACTTCCTGAGTAACTACAGCGACGAGTGGTCAACCTGGCTGAATGACTCGGCCCGGAAAAACCTTGCCTCCATTCTTGGAGAGTAAAGGCCCCGAGAAGAGCCGGCACGCCGGCTCTTCTTTTTTGAGCGCCTGCTAAAGAAGGCGCTCGAACTTTCATTCTGAATCCGCAAGGGACATTGAACGCTCATGGCTACTTACGACTTTTTGTTCTCATCGCTCGGCCTTGAGGACTGGTGTTCGGAGGGCAAAAGTGACGCTCCGATGACCATGGCCGCACTGCTGAATAAGAGCAAAGGCCAGGAGGCAGAGACCACGTCGATCTGGGAACTGCCGTTTCCATCCATGGATGCGCTGAATGAGTCTTGTGCGGCTTTCCCAAAATCCCGAGAGCTCACCAAGGGGCTGGAGGAGGGCTTTCTCGCCGTCAAAGACAGTCTGAGTGTTGTACTGGACCCCATGACCCAGCCCCTGAGTTGGTTTCTGGATGGCGCTCTTTACGCCATGTTGAACGCACCCTGGTTCATTGTTATCCCGCTGCTTCTGGCGGTGGTGTTTCTGGTCACCAAGTCCTGGAAGCTGGTCGGCTTTGTTGCCGGCAGCCTGGTGCTGCTTGCGTTCATTGATTACTACGAATACGCGATGCAGACGTTGTCCATCATTTTTGTCTGTGCGTTTCTATGCGTTTTACTCGGCGTTCCCATTGGCATCGCGATGTCCCGAAGTGATGTGATGCAGCGCCTGACCATACCGGTACTGGACATGCTGCAGACGCTGCCGCCCTTCGTGTACCTGATTCCGCTGATTTTCCTGTTCAGCGTGACCGAATCCAAACTCTACGGCATTGCCATCATTCTTTACGCCATTGTTCCGGTGATTCGCCTCACCAACCTGGGTATTCGCCTTGTGGATAAGGACGTCATCGAAGCGGCGAATGCCTTCGGCATGACCAGCCGCCAGAAATTGTTCCAGGTGCAGATCCCATTGGCACTGCCCAACATCATGGCGGGCGTGAACCAGACCATCATGATGAGCCTGGCGATGGTCGTTATCGCGTCGCTCGTCTCCGCCCCCGGCCTGGGCGTGCTGGTTCTGCAGGGCATTCGAAACCTTGAGCTTGGCGTTGGCCTGGTGGCCGGCCTGGGCATTGTCATCCTGGCGGTGATCCTCGACCGGGTCACCAAAGCCTCACTGGCGCGCATCAACTCCGCGCAGAAACACTAAGGGAGCGAATCGTGGACCAGGACATCAAGATTTCCATCCGGAACCTCTACAAGATTTTTGGCAGAACACCGGACGTCGCCCTCGAATATGTGAAACGTGGGATGGGCAAGGCAGAACTGCTTGAGAAGCACAAGCACGTGCTGGGCCTGCAGGACATCAATGTGGACATGCGCGACGGTGAAATCACCGTCATCATGGGACTGTCGGGTTCCGGCAAATCGACGCTCATCCGCCACCTGAATCGCCTCATCGAACCGACGTCCGGCGAAATCACCATCGACGGCAAGAACGTGCTGGATTTTGACGAAGAGCGGCTGCGCAAACTGCGCCGCGAAGGCATGTCGATGGTGTTCCAGAAGTTTGCCCTGCTGCCCCACCGAACGGTGCTGGAAAACGCCGGCATGGCGCTGTCGGTCCGGGGCTATAAAGTGGAAGAGTTCGAATCGGAAGCCCGTAAATGGCTGGCCAGAGTCGGCCTCGAAGGTAACGGCCATCAGTACCCGCACGAGTTATCCGGTGGCATGCAGCAGCGTGTGGGCATTGCCCGGGCGCTCGCCTCGAACTCGCCGGTGATGTTGATGGACGAGGCCTTCTCGGCGCTGGATCCGCTGATACGCTCGGACATGCAGGACCTGCTCCTGGAACTGCAGGAAGAACTTCACAAAACCATTGTGTTCATTACCCACGATCTGGACGAAGCCCTGAAGCTGGCCGACCACCTGGTCATCCTGAAAGACGGGCATGTGGTTCAGCAGGGAGAGCCCCAGGACATCCTGATGAATCCGAACGATCCTTACATCATCGACTTCATCGCCGATATCAACCGCGCCCGGGTTCTGCGGGTCCGTTCCATCATGGAGCGCACCAGCGAAGCACCGCAGGAAAGTGCCGGGGATGTATCAGAGCACGACAACCTGGAGTCGGTCATTGCAAAATCCGAAGGCAACACAGATCTTGTTTATCGGGTGACTCGCAAAGGCGAGCAGATTGGCCTTCTGGACATGCAGGATCTGTTCAAGGCTCTGGTACCAACGGAAGCGGCCACCGAGGACCGCACCTCACTGTAACTTTCTGAGTTTCGCAGAGTGCCCGTTGCAGCCGGGGTGCGGCAGCGAACTTGCGGACGGTGAGGCAGGTAGTACACTGAAATTTCAAGGCGTCAACTGTGTTGGCGCGCTCGCGAACATTTCGGGTCCTACCACGATGATCAGAATCGCTGTTTGTGCGATGATCCTGGCACTTTTGGGTGCCTGCTCACCGGCTGATGAACCAGCGGGCACTTCCTTTTCTGATTCTGCCCAGGCATCCGCAACCGAACCTGCCGTCCCGCCCGTCAAACCGTTACTGGAAAAACACATCGTCATTGCGGCTGATCCCTGGTGTCCTCACAACTGCGAAGCGGGCAGTGATCACGAGGGCTACATGGTCGATATTGCCCGGGAGGCGTTGGGGCTGGCAGGCTACACCCTCGAGTATCGCAACTACAGTTGGGCTCGTGCACTGGAGATGACGCGTCAGGGTCAGCTGGATGGCGTCGTCGGCGCCTTTCACACCGACGCACCGGACTTTGTATTCCCGGACGTTCCTCAGGGACGGGCCGTGATTGCGCTATTTACGAGCCCCGACAGCGCCTGGAATTATGAGGGTATCGAATCACTCGAAACACAGACACTGCTCGCTCTCAACGGTTACTCCTACACCGAGGATCTGGACGCCTATATCGAATCAAACCTGGAGAATCGTGAACGGGTATGGATTATTGCTGGGCCTTCACCACTGGAGCGGGCCATCACCCTGCTGGAACGTCATCGCACGGACGTCTTTGCCGAAGATGTCTACGTCATGGCCTGGGCGATCAAAAACAACCCGGAACTACCCAGACTGAGGCGCGCTGGACAGGTGGCAGAGACTGAATCCTATCTCGCGTTTTCGCCCGCCACAGAGAACGCGCCCGAGCTGGCAAAGGCCCTTTCGGAGGGGACCAAAGCACTTGAGGAGAGTGGCCGGCTGGAAGAAATCCTCAGCAAATATGGTCTGAGTCCAACGCTGGCAAATCGGTAAACACCCAGGGCGCATGCTTACCGGAAGGTCGCGTGCACATTGTGGCAACTCATTACCAATTCCCCGACGAAAAGATTACGCTTAGACCATCCGAATCCAGAAACGGGACATCCCACCATGACCATGAAGCTCTACCAGTTTGCGATCTCTCACTATTGTGAAAAGGCACGCTGGGCGCTGGACTATAAAGGTGTAAATTATCAGGCCATTACGCTGCTACCCGGACAGCATGTCAGCACCATCCGAAAACTGGGGGTAGACGTCACCTCCGTGCCCGTATTGGAGCATGATGGTCACTGCGTTCAGGGATCGGCGGCGATCATCGACTATCTGGATGACACCTTTGAAGAGCACCCCCTGACTCCGAAGGACCCGGAGCTTAAAGCAGCCGCACTGGAGTGGGAACGCCGGCTGGACGAGGAACTCGGGCCTGCGGTCCGGTGCTATTCCTACCACTATTTTTTGCAGCGCCCGAAGGTCGTGGTGCCCTTGCTGACCGCAGGAACGCCGTTTTACAACCGCATTCTGGTCAAGCTGGCGTTCAGCCGGGTTGACGAAATTATGCGTAAGTGGATGAAGATCAACGAGAAAACTGCAAACACTTCCCAGAAAACCATGGAAAGCTACCTGGAGGAGTTGATTGCAGCCTACGAGAAAGCACCGTTCCTGGTGGGCGATCAGTTCAGCCGTGCCGATCTGACGGCAGCTGCATTATTGGCGCCGATGTTCCAGCCCGAGCAATACCCTGTGCCCTGGCCAAAAGAGTCGAAGATTCCGAAGCCTGTGAAAGCCTGGCTGGACCAGTGGCAGCCAAAGCTCACCCCCATCGAAAACCTCTACAACACTAACCGCTAAGCCCGAGCCGCCGATCCCTGCCCGGGGATCGGCCGGTCCACCGGCGATAGGCCCGATTGAACGCGCTCTGTTCCGAAAAACCCAACAGCAGCGCGATGTCCGCCAGCGTCAGGGATGGGTCTTTCAGATACTGGTGAGCCAGTTGTTCCCGGCTGCGGTCCAGCCACTGCTGCCAGCTCAGGCTGTGCCTCGCCAACCGACGCTGAAGCGTGCGTGGTGACATGTGCATCTGCCGGGCCACTCGGACCAATGTGGGCTCACCGTCCGCCAGCATTCGCAGTACGATGCGCTGCATCTGGACATCCGCATCCGAACTTTCCGGCATGGCCTGAAGCATCGCCTGCGCCTGGCCGTCCAGCAGGCGTCGCAGCGTGGGATCCCGGCGAGGCATGGGCAGGCTGAGATAGCGCACGGGGAAGCGGACCCTGACATGGGTGTCGTTCCAGGTAATGGGGCAACCAAAGAAGGATTCGTAGGCTGCGCCGGCGGCTTCGGAAACCGAATGCAGGAAGCTGATGGCGGAAGGAGGTGGCGGCTCGTCAATCTGGCGCCGCAAAAAGGTCACCAGCGCGGCGATGGCGACACCATCGGCCTGTTGGCCCAGTTCGTTGTCTGAGGGTGGCCAGCGAATTTCTGCGTCCTCGCCGACCACGTCGATTTCCGCCAGGCTGGTGCCATAGAACAGGGTTTCATAACGCTGGTACGCCAGCATCGCCTCGCCCAACGTATCCGTGGCCAACACCAGATACCCCAGCACCCCGACGTGCCCTGGCTGCACACAGGCGCCGACTTCCAACTCGGGAGCCGCTGATTCTTGCGCCATGGCCAACCCTTCGGACAGCAACTGGCGCCAGACATCCACCGGTACGTTGTCCTGGGCCGCCCAGCGTTTCAGCGCCATGCGCAGCGAATCTGCCGCAAGATCGCTTTGATTCAGCCAGTCTGTCAGCAACCCGGTCCAGGCACCGGTGACACGAATAACCCGAGCCATGGCTTGCCCTCTGTGACGGTTAATTTCCGGTCAATATGGCGCGTATAGTCAATTTTGTGGCGTAAATTGTCAATTTATTTAGAGCGATCCGCGGGAAACTGACCACGAATACGCAACAATAAGAGAAACCGGTGACATGAACCTGATCGATATGATGATCGACACACTGGAAAAAAGCGGCTTGATGAGCCTCTGGGAAGCTGTCGCGCCCTGGCTTGCGCTGGATGAGCGCCAACTGATTTTTGTGTTCGCCACACCGATCTTCATTGCGGTAACCGTGTGGGAATACCGTCGCATTCGCCACGATCCGAGCCGCATGAACGTGCCCGAGGCCATTCGAAACTTTGCCCTGGGCGCGGGCTATCAGACCACCGAGTTACTGTTCGCCGGATTGATCGCCTTTCCCGTCTACGCCCTGTGCTACCACTTCCGCCTGTTGGACCTGGAACTTACCTGGCTGACCGGCTTGCTGACGTTTGTTGGCGTCGAGTTCTGTTTTTACTGGCAGCACCGGGCCGGTCACCGCATGCGCTGGTTCTGGGCCGCCCACGTGGTTCATCACTCCTCAGAGCGAATGAACTTTTCCACCGCGATGCGCCAGAACGCCACCAACATCTTCAATGGCATGTGGATCTTTTACCTGCCGCTCGCCCTGATCGGATTCAATCCGGTGTGGATTGGTGTCGCCTATGCGCTGTCACTGGTCTATCAGTTTTTCATCCACACCACTCTGGTGGACAAACTGCCGCGCCCTATCGAATGGGTCTTTAATACGCCCAGCCACCACCGGGTCCATCATGGCCGGAACCCGGGCTACATCGATCGCAACTATGGCGGCGTGCTGATCATCTGGGACCGACTGTTTGGCACCTTTGTGGCTGAAGATGAGCAGGCGCCACCGGAATACGGCATTACCACGCCAGTGCCCTCCAACAATCTGCTGGTGCTCTGGACCCACGAATACCGCGATATGTTTCGGGCCATGGCACAGCCGGGGCCGATCAGGGATCGGTTAAAACACCTGTGGAAACCACCGGAATGGGACCGGGAGAAAACATGACGCGAATCGAGACAGGCAATTTCGAAGCCCTGTCTCACATTTTTGCGTGAAACCCCGGTAGACTTCTGCATCGAGAACAACAACTTCGGACCTGAACACATGGAACCTCAGGAACGCCTTATTCCTTCAGCGGACGATCACCAGATTCCCCTGCTTTGCTGGTTGCCCGACAAACCCGTGGCCATACTCGTGATTGCCCACGGCATGGCCGAGCATGCCGCCCGATACGATGCGCTCGCACAATGGCTGAACGACCGTGACGTCGCGGTATATGCCATTCAGCATCGTGGCCATGGCCCTCATTGTGCCCCGGACACCCAGGGACACTATCGCGATGCCAGCGGCTGGGATTCCGTGATTAGCGATCTGGACGAGGCCGTGCGCTACGCCAAATCCCAGAATCCTGACCTGCCTGTGAGCCTGTTCGGACACAGCATGGGGTCCTTTATCGCACAAGCCTATACCCAGCAGCACGGTGGCCAGATCGACAGTCTGCTGCTGTGCGCCACCAACCGGATTGATCGGGTCAAGCTGGGATCGGCGCTTGGCCTGGTAAAAGTAATTGGCACCTTCCGCGGCAAGCGATACCGCAGTTCGCTGGTGGACAACCTGTCCTTTGGCACGTTCAACAAAGCCTTTGCGCCGAATCGCACCAGCCATGACTGGCTGAGCCGCGATGAAGAGCAAGTGGATCGATATTTGAACGATCCGATGTGCGGCTTTCACTGTACGGTCGGGCTCTGGGGTGACTTTATTGGCGGCATGCTGTCACTGAAACCACAGCAGTGGCGGCGAGACCTGCCGGTGCACCTGATGGCTGGCGATCAGGATCCGGTGGGTGAGATGGGCTCGGGCGTTCGTCGCCATGCGGAAAACCTTCGCAAAGCCGGTGTCACTGTCGCATCAGAGCGCCTTTTTCCGGGCGCGCGCCACGAATTGGTCAATGAAACGGTCGCCGATGAAGTCTGGCAACACATTCACGATTGTCTTTGTCTCGTAAAGCCATGACGAAAGCCCCTGTCTGACGCTAAGATCAGTCCACTCATCTCAGAACGGAGCAACATCATGTTTACCAATCGAGTGGTCTGGATTACGGGTGCCTCCTCCGGAATCGGCGAAGCCCTGGCGGCACGATTTGCCCGCGACAACGCAAAAGTCGTGTTATCTGCCCGTCGAGAATCGGAACTGGAACGCGTGAAGCAGCGCTGCATCAGCGAGGGTGCTCACGAATCCAACCTGCTGGTCCTGCCGTTGGACGTCACGGAACTGGACAGCCTACCCGCAAAAGTCGACTCGGTACTGTCCGAGTTTGGCCAGATTGATATGCTGATCAATAACGCTGGCCTGTC
>CAZWEP010000026.1:0-40334 GCA_964632565.1 uncultured Marinobacter sp.
CTGATGTTTTTGAAAGGTAAGGTAAAAGACCTGTCAGAAGAACACGCCGAGCAATGCGCGCTGGCCATCGCTGAAGAACGGGACCTGTTCCTGAAGGCGCTCAAGAAGCCGTCCCTGCTGAATCAATACTCAGACGCTGACGGCGAGTAAATTTTTCGAACGGCGAGCTTCAATAATTCATGAAAGCGGCCCCATTGGGGCCGCATGTGTAGTTATTACGTCTAAATCAATTGATACCTTCGGATCAATTCGTACCTTGGGTGCCATTGTCTCTTTCAATAAACGCGTTGTAGATCAATTCGATCAGGGCTCGCGACTCAGATTGCACAAACAAAGACTCATCTGTTCCCTGATCATAGGGTTTGTGATCCCAGATCAGATCAAGCTGCCCGGCACTCCGATATATCAGGAACGCGTGCTCATCGACAGATTCGTTGCTCCGCTCTAACAACGACAGCGCATCGTCACTACCCTGACATTGAAAGCCTAGCTCAACGCAAAGGGGGCTTACATCCCAATTCGTTGTCGCAAAGTCCGTCGAATCTACAAGGCTACTTAGCGTCACGGTGCCCTCATTTAGGGTGCCATAAGTGGGGTCCTCAGTGCTTCCTGTCGTCTCAAAATCGAATACAGCAAGAATCGGATCAATCTCTCCACGGGTTCCGTTGTCATCAGTGATACTGAAAACTTTGTTTGCCGGCGCCTCGGCATAGTCCGATGGATCTCGCAGAGAAAGCTTGTTGTCGACCCACAACAACTCACCGTTGGACTTAATCATCAGGAACATCCGGTAGAGCTCAGTTCCACCCTCAGGCGTAGGCACCTCTTCCGAATGCCGATACAACATGTCGAAGGTGTCTGCGCTGGAAAATGAAAGGGCGAGCTGACCGCTTTCATTGACTGAGAATGTTCCCTCACCGGTACACGCATCATCGAACGGGCCGATAGTTGCCGGGTCCAGAAACGTCATTGGTTCAGAGGCAATGCAGAACGCATTCTGATCGTTTGCGTTACCAAAGCGGAAATAGAACTGCTCGTTGTCACCGTTATCATCAAACCGATAGGCAGACCAGGAAGATTCGCTTTGCAAAAACGTCTCTGTGAAAACGAGAGCGGACGTTGGTGCTTCTACGACCGCTCCAGAGTTGCTGTCGTCCAGCTCAACTTCTACCAGATCAGCATCCGTGCCAGCTGAAATAGCTGACTCAATGGCGGTTTTCGCATCACCCAGAGATGAACTTATCGTGGCCTCGTCAACATTACCCTGCTTGAGTTCGGTCACAACGAAGCGCGCAAGTGCATGGGCGATAGAAGCATCTTCCTGAGTCTGGGTCGCGCTTTTCAGTGCGATGTAGTCGCCGGTGATGACCGACTCGTCAACGCCCAGGGTTAGAGCCACGTCCGCCAGCGAGTTACCGGTGACGTTTGCCAAGTGGGTAAATGGCGTGACCACTGATGATCCTGCTTCAGCGCTCAAAACGAAGGTCGTACCTACTATTCCGCTGTCAGAGTCAATGGTCTGACCCGCTACCGCCTGCACCAATAGGCCGCTCTCAGCATACTGATCATCCAGAACAAACACACCCTGTGCGCCTGTTTGGCCGATAGCTCCTGCAGTTTGCTCTTCGGGATCCAACAGACCGTTCGCATTCGCGTCCAGATAAACATTGGCATTAGTTAGATATCCATCAATAGCAGTGATCGACGAGCCTGATTCCGATCCAGAACCAGAATCACTTCCTGATGAAGAACCGCCACCACACCCTGTCAGTACCAATGCTACTGCCGAAATGAGGCCGGCAGTCAGCTTGCGTTTATCGTGAAACATGCTTTCTCCTTAGCAATTTGATCAAAAAGCGATCAGACTAACCATAAGGTCGCTAATCACTTGGAGCAGCATAGTTGAGCGCTCGATCAATAAATACTAAAAGACTGATATTTCACAAAGTTTTTCGAACCAATCCACAAAGTTACTTTTTAAGTGCCAATCTAAGTGCATTATTTTGAAGAGGCTGCCCCCAGGTGTTGCCGTGCACCAAGTCCGGCAACGGCAGGCGGGACCGCCACCCTTTCGCCTGCAGTTCAGGTTGAGGCAGGAATTCGCTGACGTACCCGAGGCAGAGATACGCCAACGGATACACCTGCTCTGGCAGCTTCAGTGTAGCGGCCAGTTTGTCCTGATCCAGGATGCTGACCCAGCCCACACCGATGCCCTCGGCCCGTGCCGCCAGCCAGAGGTTCTGAACCGCCAGGCAGGTGCTGAACAGGTCCATTTCAACAATCGAATTGCGGCCCAATACGTGGGTGCCACCCCGGCTGCGATCGCAGGTGATACACAGGTTGATGGGGCTCTCGACGATGCCCTGAAGCTTCAGGCTGCGATACGTGGCCTGCCGGTCGCCCTCGTAATTCGCCGCCGCTTTTTCGTTTTCCTGGTCGAAGATGCCCAGCACCTGCCTTCGAACGTCCAGGCTGTCGATGGCAATAAAGTCCCAGGGCTGCATGAAGCCCACCGACGGCGCATGATGGGCCGCCTCAATCAGGCGGGCCAGCACATCGTCTGGTATCGGGTCCGGCAGAAACTGGGAACGCACATCCCGCCGTTCGAAGATGGCGCGGTAGAGGCCGTTTTTTTCTTCCGGTGAAAACGGCCGATTTGGATCGTGCGTCATTCCATAGCTCCTGTAAGTCCCAGAATCTCTCTCAGCCATGCGGTATCGACGTGTTGGTCGATCTGGTCGGCCAGGCGATCCAGCTGTTGTTGCCGGTGGGCCTGGTAATCGACGGCTTTCGTCGTTGGCCGGGCGCCCGCCCATTGAAGAATCGCTTCGCAGGCCTCCGGTGCATCGAAGATGCCGTGGAGGTAACTGCCCGCCACCTGACCATCCTCGCTGACCGCGCCGTCCGGGCGGCGGTCGCCATCCTCATCCAGCACCACCATTGGCCGCTGCAATGCCGTACCCGAGGTCACCCCGTTGTGCATCTCATAACCGGACACCGAGACGGATGGCCGCGCGTCGAAGCTGACGTCGAATCGACCGGTTACCGTTTTCAGCTGTTTGCCCGCGACCATGCGCGTGGTCATGTCCAGGTAGCCAAGGCCATCGGTGGTGCCAGGCTCGCCCTCCAGGGCATCCGGGTCCGCCACGGCCGTGCCCAGCATCTGAAAGCCACCACAGATCCCGAAGACTTTCCCGCCGTAGCGAAGGTGGCGCTGGATCGCCTCGGGCCACCCCTGTTCGCGCAACCACGTCAGATCCGTGCGGGTGCTTTTGCTGCCCGGCAGGAGAATCAGGTCGGCGGCGGGGATGGTCTGGTCCGGCGCGATGAACTGAAGATCGACGCCGGGGTGCAATCGCAGCGGGTCGAAGTCGTTGTGGTTACTGATACGGGGGAGCAGGGGCACGATCACCTTGAGCGCGTCTGCGTCGTGGCTGCCGGTGGTGCCGACGCTGTCCTCGGCGTCGATGATCAGCCCGTGCAGGTAGGGCAACACGCCAATCACCGGTTTGCCGGTTCGTTCTGTCAGCCAGTCCAGGCCGGGATCCAGAAGCGCTTTGTCCCCGCGAAATCGATTGATCAGGAAACCGCAGGTGCGGGCGCGTTCGCTCTCTGACACCAGTTCGAGGGTGCCAACCAGTTGGGCGAAGACGCCGCCACGATCGATGTCACCGACCAGCAATACCGGGCAGTCAGCGGCTTCCGCAAAACCCATGTTGGCGATGTCGTTGGCACGCAGGTTGATCTCGGCGGGGCTGCCCGCGCCCTCGGCAATGATGACATCGTAGCGCTCACTCAATGACCGCCAGGCGGCCATCACCGACTGCATCGCCTCCGCTTTGTAGGCGTGATAGTCCAGGGCGTCCATGTTGCCGTGGACTTTACCCCGCAGAATCACCTGGGCACCCCGGTCGCTCTGGGGTTTCAGCAGCACCGGGTTCATGTCGCTGTGAGGTTTCAGGCCACAGGCCAGGGCCTGCAGTGCGGTGGAGCGGCCAATCTCACCGCCGTCCACCGTCACGGCACTGTTCAGGGCCATGTTCTGGGGTTTAAACGGCGCCACCGACACGCCCTGCCGGGCCAGCCACCGGCACAGCGCAGCCACCACCGTGGTCTTGCCGGCGTCCGAGGTGGTGCCCTGAACCATCAGCGTCGGCATCTACAGCTCCACGCCCTTCTGAGCCTTGATGCCCTGGTCTTTGAACGCGTGCTTGACCACGCCCATCTCGGTCACCGTATCGGCCAGGTCGATCAGTTCCTGGGGCGCAGAGCGGCCGGTGACGACCGCGTGTTGCATCTCCGGGCGGGCTTGAAGGTCGTCCAGCACCCGATCCAAATCGATGTAGTCGTATTTCAACGCGATGTTCAGCTCGTCGAGCAGGACCAGATCGTAGCTGTCGTCTTTCAGCATCTTTGCGGCGACGTCCCAGGCGGCGGTGGCGGCCGCCACGTCCTTTTCGCGGTCCTGGGTGTCCCAGGTGTAGCCCTGGCCCATCACGTGGTAATCCACGTTATCCAGGTTCCGGAAAAACGCTTCTTCGCCGGTGCTGAACGCGCCTTTGATGAACTGCACAATGCCCACTTTCATGCCATGCCCCAGGGCGCGGGCCACCATGCCGAAGCCGGAGCTGCTTTTGCCTTTGCCGGGCCCGGTCAGTACCAGCAACACGCCCTGCTCTTTCTGGGCACGGGCGATGCGTTCCTGCATGATTTTCTGCTTGGCTTCCATCCGACGCGCATGGCGTTCAGGGTCTTTGGCGCGGTCACGCATGATCGGTCTCCTCAAAGGGTATTGGTTCGCCCCGGAAGATCGCAGCGATCAGTTCCGGTGCCGAGGGAAAATAGCCGTGGAAATAGCTGGCCACCAGGCCTTGATCGAGAAACACCGGCTCCGCCTCGGTGCCCGCCAGTTTGCGGGTTCGGGCCACGGGGTTGGCATCACTCTCAAAAACGGAATGGTGATAGGTGTGGCCCCGGAGTTCGCCCAGTCCCGTGCGCAGGCTTTGCAATCCCAGCGCCTGAAGCCGGTCCTTCATAAGAACCTGCCCCGGCAGCAGGCCGGCCATCCGGTGAGACACTCCGTCCTTATCGGTGAGGGCGTCGGCACAGGCCATCAGCCCACCGCATTCCGCCAGCAGCGGTTGTCCGGCCTGATGATGACGGCGGATGGATTCCAGCATGGTGTGATTGGCCGCCAACGTTGCCCCGTGCAACTCCGGGTAGCCGCCGGGCAACCAGAGTGCGTCCGCGTCTGGCAACTCGGCATCGGCCAGTGGCGAGAAGAAACGCAGCTCGGCGCCCATGGCCCGGAGCAGGTCCTGGTTTGCCGGGTAGATAAAACTGAACGCGGCATCCCGGGCCACCGCGATGGTGGTGTTGGCAAGCCGTGGGGCCGCGAGTGCCGGTGCCTCGGCACTCAGCAAAACCTCGGCTGGCAGGCCGTCCATGCCGGCATCCAGCAGCACCTGCGCGGCAGCGTCCAGTCGTTTGTCCAGGTCCGCCACTTCACTGGCCTGGACCAGGCCCAGATGACGATCCGGAATCTGCAGGGCCTCGGTGCGGGGAATGGCGCCCAACAACGTCATACCCGCAGGCAGGCTCTGGCCCAACAGTTCCCGATGACGGTCACTGCCCACGCGATTCGCGATCACCTGATGCACGGGCAACGCGTCGTCGTACCGGGCCAAGCCAAGCGCTACGGCGCCAAAGGTCTGGGCCATGCCTCGGGCATCAATCACCGGCAGTGCCGGTATGCCCATCAGTTTGGCGAGATCGGCGCTGGAGGGGTCTCCGTCGAACAGCCCCATGGCACCTTCCACAAGAATCAGGTCGGCGTCTGCGGCAGCTTCCGCCAACCGCCAGCGGCATTCGTCTTCCCCGGTCATCCAGGGGTGCACCTGGTACACCGGGTGCCCGCTGGCGATCTCCAGGATCATCGGGTCCAGGTAGTCGGGACCGTGTTTGAATACCCTCACCTTGCGGCCCGCATTGCGATGCAGCCTGGCCAGCGCCGCCGTCACGATGGACTTGCCGTGACCAGAGCCTGGCGCGGAAATCATGGCCGCCGGTACCCGGTTTTCATAACGCTTCATGGTCTTGGTTCCTGATCGCTGGCTGGCACAAATACCGGCGCGCCGTCGGCTTCCACGGTGATGAGTCTCTGCCCGTACAGACGCTCCAGCGCAGTGGGTGCCAGCATCTTGTCGGCCGGCCCCCAACAGGCATCGCCATTGGGGAACAACAGCAGCAGATGATCGCACCATCGGGCGGCCAGGTTCAGGTCGTGCAGACACATAAATACCGAGCCGCCGGCAGCGGCCTGTTCTTTAAGCAGATTCAACACCGACACCTGATGATGGAGGTCCAGGTGGTTGGTGGGTTCGTCCAGCAGCCAGGTCCGCGGGTTCTGGGTGAGCACGGTGGCGATGGACACCCGCTGACGCTCGCCACCGGACAGAGTGCTGACGAGCCGATCCTGCAGGTGCGCCACATCGAGTTTTTCCAGCGCGGTTCGCGCCTGCCGCTCATCCTCACCAGACTCCATCTGCCAGGGCGACAGCCAGGGATGTCGACCGATCAGTGCGGTTTCCAGGACCGTCGCCGGAAACCCATCCTGACGATCCTGAAACACCAGCCCCAGTTGCTGGGAGACTTCCTTGCGCTTCCATTGCGCCAAGGGCGTCGCGCCCAGGCAGACGTTGCCCGCGCGGGGTTTGCGAAGCCCGGCAAGGGTATGCAGCAGGGTGGTCTTGCCCGCGCCATTCGGGCCCAGCACTCCCCAGATCTGGCCGGACTCGACGGTGAAATCCAAGGGCTGCCCGCCAGAGCGGCCGGGAATGTCGATGACCAGGGCTTTCGCCTGCAGGGTATCCATCAGCGGCTCCTGTACAGCAGGTAGAGGAACATGGGGACACCGAGCAGCGCGGTGATGACACCCACCGGCAATTGCTCCGGCGCAATGACGATCCGCGCCAGGGTGTCGGCCAGTACCAGCAGCGAGCCACCCGCCAGCGCGCAGGCAGGCAGAATCACACGCTGATCGTTGCCCAGCACCAACCGCAGCATGTGCGGAACCACCAGCCCAACAAACCCCACGCTGCCCGCCATGGTGACAGCCGTGGCAGTGAGCAGGCTCGCCAGGATGTAAATCGCCCATTCCATGGGCCGGACCGACACGCCCAGGGCTGCCGCCTGCATCGGGCCCCGGGCCAGTACGTTCAGGCTACGACCGAGCGGCAGCAGAATCAGGCAAACCACAAACAGCAGCACCAGCGCGGGCCAGGGCGACCGCGCGTAGGAAATGTCCCCCATCAACCAGTACAACATGCCCGGCAGTCGTTGCAGAGGGCTGATCGCCAGCATCAGGGTAATGACGGCGCCCCAGCCTGCGGCGACCACCACACCGGTCAACAACAACCGGGACGGTGTCCAGCTGCCGGTACCATGAGCCAGGCCGAACACCATCAGCGTGGCCAGCAGGGCACCGGCGAACGCCGACCCGGAGATCAACACACCCCCGACCCCGGCCAGCATGGCCAGCAACGCGCCCACGGCGGCACCGCCCGACAGCCCCAATACGTAGGGGTCCGCCAGGGGATTGCGCAACAACACCTGCATCAGGGCGCCGGCGACCGCCAGCAGACCACCGGTGGCAAAGGCGGACAGGGTGCGCGGCAAGCGCAGTTCCAACACCAGCGTTTGCTGGAGATTCGAGCCTTCGCCCAGAAGCACCGCCATCACCTCCGCGGGCGACACGCTGACACTCCCGGTGCCCACCGACAGCACCATGGCCAATACGCTGGCGATGGCCAGGATCAGCAGCGGCGGAATCATGGAACGGGACAGTATCGGGCTCATGGCGTTAGCGGTGTCCAATCAGCGTTTGGCACGGGCGGCATCCAGTTTTTCACAGAAGAGCTGCGCGCCCTGCAGCATCCGTGGCGTCGGCCGCTGAATCAGCGACGGCGGTACAAAATACAGATTGTCGTCCGCGGTGGCCCGCAGGTTCGCAAAGGCTTCCCAGCGGGTGAGCCAGTGGCGGTTTTCTTCCCCCATACCACCGGCCAGAATGGCCTCCGGATCGGCGCCAATCACCGCTTCCGGACTGATCCGGGGCACCAGACGATCCAGTTGGCCGAACACATTCTCGCCGCCACACAGGGTAATGACCTTGCCGATCAGGTGCTCGTCGCTCACCGTCATCAACGGCTCGTCCCACACCTGGTAGAACACAGGCACGGGGTCCGAATCCTGGTAGCGTTCTCTCAGCTCGGCAATGCCCTGGCGGAACCGATCGGCTTCGGCAAAGCCGGCGGTTTCAGTGCCAGCCAGCGTGGCCAGCCGCTCGATGGTGCTGGACACGCCTTCGAAGGTGCGGGGCTCAATGGCAAACACCGGCAACCCGAGATCTTCGAGTGCCTGCAACTGTTCCGGCGGATTACCGGTGACCCAGCCCACAATCAGATCCGGTTTCAGGGCCAGCAGTTTTTCCAGATCCATGCGCGTGTGGCTGCCCACCGAGGTGACCTGTTTGGCCTCCGGCGGGTAATCGCTGAACGCCACCACAGCCACCACCTGATCTCCGGCGCCAGCGGCCCAGACCAGTTCGGTCGCACCCGGCGACAAAGCGGCAATGCGCTGCGCCGGTTCGTCCAGGCACACGTCGGCGCCGGTATCGTCCCGGGCGCAGACCTCCGCCTTCGCCATGGGCGTCAGCAGGCAGAGCGTCAGTACCGATGTGGTCAGCCAGTGTGCAGGTTTCAGCATGATGCCCTCTCTGTATCGGACGGAGCACACCCCGCCCGGGCCGCAGGCGCCGTAGAATATTCAGGCGTACCGCCCCGGCGTGCGGTCTCAAACGCTTCGCGCTGGCCCGGCTCAAGCTGGTCGGCCACCCAGTCCATCAGGGGATGATCGGGCCGGGTGTGCCCGCTGCCGGGCAACCCATGGTCGATGATATTGCCAGCGAAGTCACGAGCGAGGGACTCCCGGGTAAATACGTCCGCTTCCCAGTAACCGCGCTTCGCCGCCAGCAGGGCGATGGCCTGCATGTGGGTCTTCACGTGCACGTTGTGTTCCTGCGTCAGAAAGGTATCCAACCCGAGTCCATGCCGGTCCTGGAAATAGACGTCGTTTACATCATCCCAGACGCTGGATCGCAGCACCTGGGGACTGGTGACCTGCCAGCCCCAGAGATTGTCCAGAAAATCGCTGCCCATGGTGCGAGCCCCGGCGTACCCGTGTTCCATCAAGGGCGCGATCCATTGGGGGTTCAGGTTGCGGGCACGCAGTTCCACCTGCAGCGCACGCTGGAGCGAATCGACCCGCGGATTCTTCGGGTCGGCGTACTGCAGAACGCGGTTCTCCGGCGCTTCTCCGCGAAGGTGCTCCACCGCATTGGACAACCCGCCCTGGAAATCGAAGCCGTCGTCATTATCCAACAGCCCATACAGGTGGCTGGCCCGCCCGAGATAGGTCTGATCCACCGACAGCAGTTGCTGGTCGAACGCATCGTGCGCGGGCTCACCCTGGGCTCCCTGCCCGTAGACATGGCCCATCCGGCGGCGGTAGGCATCGCCCAGTTGCTGACGGTCCTGCCAGGCGCCGGTCCGGGTGGCGAGGCGATTGATGCCCGCGCCATAAGCGCCGGGCGCCGTGCCGAAGACCCGGTGCGCAGCCTGGGCTCCGGCGTCTCGGGCAGACTTGCCAGCCGCCATCAGGATGCGGGTGTCGGTGACCCAGCGCGCCGCGACGCCGTTCACCGCCAGCGATTCCTCGCCGTGGTGACGGAGTTCAGGTGGCAAGCTTTCCAATGCCTGCTTCAGCGCAGGCATCAGTTCAGGATAGTTGGATTCAATGGTTTCAGCAGCACCCGCCAGCGCCGCGCGCGAGGCCATATCCAGTAAATCCAGCTGGCTGCCATACAGATCGCGGAACAGGCCTGAGGTGGTGAACACCACATTTCGCCGCACCGGCGTGTCCGTACCCGAGCCGGCCGGCAAACGCTCGAGGCCTTTGACGATGCCGCGGCTGTTCCAGACAGGTCGCAGCCCCAGTAACCGGAGTCCGAAGGCGATCATCACGCCCTCGTCACGGACCGTGTCCGAAGCCCAGAGCACCAGCGCATCGCTTTGTTCAGGCCGCCGGTTCGAAGACTGCTCCGCTTTCTCCGCCAGCTCGCCCGCCAGGGACCAGGCAACCCGGGTCGGAATCAGGTCGTCCGACAGGGCGTGGAAGTTGCGGCCCGTGGGCAACACCGTCGGCGTTCGCAGCGGGTCGTTGCCTTCGCCCGGTGCCACAAAACGCCCGTTCAGGGCATTCAGCCAGCTCGCGCGCTCGGCGGCAGGCGACGCTTCCAGATTGATGCGCCATTCCGGCTTGGGCTGCGCCTGTTCACCGGCCATGGACGCCAGCATGGTGTTTACCATGTCGGCGGTCCAGTCCTGGCCGAACACATGCAGGCCCAGCGGCATGAAGTGCTCCTGCATATCGGTCACGTAGTGGCCGGCCTCATGCACCAGCAGTTCCGGCGACAGCTCATCCACCGATACATCTTCTACTGCCAGCCCCATCTCCCCGGCGATTTCCTGCTCCAGGTCGGCCTCGATATCCAGTTCGCGGATCTTCTGCCGCAGCATGGTCAATGCCCGTTCGCGGGTCGGGCTGTTGGCCCCAGAGGCCGACTCCCAGGTTTCCACGAGCTGGCGCATTTCCAGCAGTTCGTCGTAGAGTTCCGTCGCAGCCAGCGGCGGAGTCAGGTGGCTGATCATCACGCCCAGCGCCCGGCGCTTGGCCTGGATGCCTTCGCCGACACCGTCCACGATGTAGGGGTAAATCAGTGGAAGATCACCCCCCAGAAGATCGGGGTAGTCGTCGCTGGTCAGACCCGCTCGGCGGCGCGGCAGAAATTCCCGAGTGGAATGACGCCCCACATACACCAGGGCGTCGGCCTCAAAGTGATCTTTCAGCCAGTGGTAGAAACCCACGTACTGATGGGTCGGTGGGAAGGTGGTGTTGGCGTGCAGCAGTTCCTCGTCCACTTCCCAGCCCCTGGGCGGCTGAGGGCCGACAAAAACATTGCCAAAGGTCAGGCCGGGGAAAATCAGGCGGTTCCTCACCACCATCGATTGACCCGGCGCGGGCCCCCAGCCTCTGAGGCCGGGAATCCCGGTGTCTGCCAGCGATGTCCGGGCCGCTACCACCTCGGATTTGAACCCGCCTTCCTTCAGCCGACGTGTCCAGAGACCCTCGTAATCCTCCAATCGCTTCAACGCGGTTTCGCGATTTGGGTGCTGGAGGTGTTCGATCAGGTGCCGGAGATCCAGAATGCCACGATCAAGCAGGCCCAGGGCCAGGTCCTGCTCGCCCAACCCGTGCGCCTGTTCCAGTCGTTCATGAAGGTAACCAAGCGGACCGTGCTGCATTTCCTGCTGGACCACCTCGGGCAGTGTCGACAGATACGCGTTGTACGTCTCGGCACTCATGGAGGCGACCCGGGGCGCCATGGCGACCAGCGACTCGGGATCGTCGGGCAGGCTCACGCCCTGTTTCTGAATCAGGTCCAGCAGCGCTTCCGGGCTTTCGGGCAGCGGGCCGGTGTCGTACCCCTCGGCTTTGAGCCACGTCAGCATCTGATAGAGCGAGGCGGGCACGTCAAGGTTGTCCGCTCCGATGTTCTGCCGGCCTGGCGGGTGGTTGTAATAGACAATCGCCACCCGTTTGTCGGCATTGGCCTTGGTCTGCAAGGTGTTCCAACGGGCCAGGCGGCCCGCCAGCGCCTCAACCCGGTCTGGCACCGGTTGGGTCAGCGTCAGCGCAACACCGGTCAACGGATCGATCACTTCCGGCTCCGCCGTGGCCAGCACCATGGGCTGGGTGACCCCCTGAAGCTCCGGCATGGCAAGTTTGTAGTGGACCTTATCGGCGGGAATGCCATCGGCGGAGAGCTGCCACTGGTGTCGGGTGCGCGAACTCAGGCGAAGCCCCTTGATGACCGGTACGTTCAGTTCTGTCAGTGCCTGGGTGACGTCACGACGCCCCTCACCGCCGCCCACAGTAAAGTCCTGAAGACTGACGATGCCCGCCAGTGAGGCCGGGCCGACGGTTTTAGCCAGCGAACGCACCGCCTCAAGGCTCGCGCCGCCCCACCGGGACAGCACAGCAAAGCATTGGATATTTCGGGATTCCAGGGCGTCGCAGGTGGCATCGAGCAGCGCCCGATCACCGGGGCGATCACCGGTGTCCAAGTCCAGCAGGGCCACCACCGGCCCATCGCTGAGCTCCAGCTCCGAGGGTTGGTCGGTGGATTCACCGTGACGGTAATAGCGAATCAGGGCACGGGGCGGCAGCTCGGGTACGGTCAGGCTGGTGTTTCCCGCGCGCACCAGCAGCCAGCGCATCAGGCCATCCAGATGGTCCGGCGTGCGTCCCTGGTAGAGTTCCCGCCCTTCAATCCAGAGCTTCTGGTCGGGAAACTCCGCCAATCGCGACTGCTGATGTTCCCTCAAATCGACGCCGGGTTCCGGCGCCCGCATCAGCTCGTTGAGGGCTGTCGCATCCAGGCTATCCAACACCGCGCGACCCTCTAGCCGCGACAGTCTGGTCAGCGCCCGGTCGCCGTTGACGGCCAGAACCGGGAAATCTCTAAGTTCCATCTCGCGACGGGCAGCCGCTTCCAGGCGCCCCACCTGATCCCCAAACACGCCGGCAAACAGTAAGGCGTCGGCGTTTGAGAACAATGCCTGGAGTCCCTGCTGATCCTCCCGTGCCAACTGCTCCGGGGTTCGCAGGATAATCGAGTGTCCTTCGTGGTTGTCCAGAAACTGCTCGGCCCCGGCCGCCAGTTCCGCCGCCGAGCGATCCGAAACTACACCAACCACGGTCGCGGCTGATGCGGAATGGGCCAGCAAACTGAGCAGCAACAGCGTCAGCAGCCACCGCCATACAATGCTTTGTTGACTCATGAACCTTCTCCCTGTCCGAATGCGGCTGGTTTAGCGGAAATCGTGGCGCACGGACAGGAAGCCGGTAATTCCCGCCGCAAGGTAACGCTCACCGTCAAACCGTTCCGCCGTGCTGTAACGTTTGTCGGTCACGTTCTGAAGGGTCAGGCGGGTCAGCCAATCTTCCGCAAACGCCCAACTGGCGCGCAGGTCCAGTGTGCCGTAACCCGGCAGACGGTCCTCGTTGTCCGCGTCGTCGTAGCGATAGCCGCTGGCCTGAGCCGTTGCGCCCACGGACCAGTCGCCCAGTTGACGATCCACATCCAGACGGACGGATTGGTGGGTTCGGCGACGCAGACGGTTGTCGGTGTTTTCATTGCGGGGATCGATCAGCGTCAGGCGCAGTGCGACATCCCACTGCGCTTTCTGGAAGCCGGACCCGAATTCAAAGCCGCGGATTTCAGCCTCGCTGACATTGACCGGCCGGGTATCTCCGCCGGTAGTCTGAAGATCGATGAGGTCATCAACGTTGGTTTGATAGATGGCCGCGTCCCAGTACCAGACCTCGTAACGGCCACTGAAACCGATTTCGGTCGATCGGGCTTCTTCGGGTTTAAGATTTGGATTGCCGGCATAGGTGCCACCAAAGCTGAAGGTCTCCAGCGGGTAGTAAAGATCGTTAAAAGTGGGCGCCCGAAAGGAGGTGCCGTAGCTGAGCCTGAGACGGTGCGCGCGATCGA
Source organism: uncultured Marinobacter sp. (assembly GCA_964632565.1). Classification (GTDB taxonomy): domain Bacteria; phylum Pseudomonadota; class Gammaproteobacteria; order Pseudomonadales; family Oleiphilaceae; genus Marinobacter. Next base: position 13,682 of record CAZWEP010000026.1, read on the forward strand.
ACGAATGACCAAAAGCAATGCCACCCGTCGTCTGTTTTCCGTACGCCTCGTTGTCGTCACCGCGAAGGGAAAGATGAAGGTCTGTCGGACCAAAATTCAGCCGCAGCTGGCTGAAGAGCGCCGTATTGGTACGGCTGTCTTCCACAAACTGCGTGGAACTTTTCACGGAATCGACCTGCAGCTCACCGCCCAGAACCAGCTCATGGACGCCGTGCGTCAGGGTGTTTTCCCAGCGAGCGGTGCGGCTTTTGGTATCGAAGACCGAGTCGCCGAAGGCCCTGAAGTTTTCCTGCTCATCGGCGGATTCCGAGAGCTGGATGGCACTTCGCCAATAATCACTGACCGGCGTATCCAGACCAAACCCAAGGGTGCGAACCATGAAATCAGTCTTGCCACCGTCGAACTTGGTCGTCCCCTCCGACTGCATCAGTGAAACGCTGGCGCGGCCGCCGCCCGGAAGCTCATGGATCAGGCGACCGGTGCCCGCGCTATTGTCGAAACCGAGATCTTCCTCGCCTTCGAATAACTCAGTGCCGTCGGTTTTGCGGCGCAAGCCGGTAAGGCTCAGATGCGTCGAATCACCACTGACGCTAACACCACCACTGACTTCCTGAGTGTCGAAATTGCCGGCACCGGCTTCGATCCAACCGGACCGGTCTTCTCGGGTGGGGTCCAGGGTGAAGGCCTGAATGACACCGCCCACCGCGTCCGCGCCGTAAAGCGCGCTGCGCGGGCCGCGTACAATTTCCACGCGCTGTGCCAATTTGGTGGGAAAATACTGCCAGGGTGCGCCGCCGCTGGTGGCTGACCGCAGCCGGACGCCATCAATCAGGAATATCGTAGAGTCGTTAGTGGTGCCGCGGGTGTAGACACTGGTGTTCTTGCCAAAGGAACCATTGCTGACGATATCAATACCGGGCTGCCCCCGAAGCAGGTCTTTGAATTCCTGCTGATCCTGGCGGTCGACGTCTTCTTCGCCAAGAACAGTCACTGACGACAGGCTTTCGCCGACGGTCTGAGGGCCGAGTGTGGCAGTCACCACAATGGGATCAAGTAGGGAGGAAGACGACGTTTCGTCCGCCGTTGCTGAAACAGGGACCACCGCCAGGAAACCTGCGGTTGTCAGTAGGAAGCCGGAATAACGCATTACACAAACTCTCTGTCAGACCACGCGCACCCGCGGGTCGCTGAAATGAGGCTACAGAGGTGTGTTCGCGGAGGCGGGAGACAGATGCGCTGGACAGACGGAGTCAGGCAGGACAGGCTTCACCCACCCCCAGCAGCCCTCCGCAGCACAGGGTGTGTTGACAGGCCGGTCTCCGGGCTGACGAGTGGATTGAGAGGCTCAATCCTGAGCGATCGCCTTCCCATGCCGTGGCACAGTGGCGCATTCGAACGCTCTTTACTCGCTTACCGTTGCGGGGGCAGCGTCGGACTTCAACCGACTTCCCGTTTCACTCTCGAACAGCTTTGTTCGGGAGCACCTGAAAACGAGCGTGCAGGCTATCACTCGGACACTCTTTGATCAATGTGAATTGCCAGTTCTGGCAGCGCATGGGCAAGTCGATCCCAGTCGCTTTCATCGCCGGGAAGCCCGAAACGCAGGGCTGACGGCCGATCGAAGACTCGCACCAGAATCCCCAGGGTAGCCAGGGTCTCGGACATCGCCCGGGCCCGCTCGGTTTGCACGTAGCGGAATAACGTTGTGCCTGTGCCAGAGGGCAAACCGGCATCTATCAGCATCTGAGCTAACCGCAGGCTATCGCGTTCGAGACGGTCACGGGCAGCACGCTGCCAGGCCTTATCTTCCAGAGCCCTTGCCATGATAAAGCGAGCAGGGCCACTGACGGGCCAGGGCCCCAGCTCATCCTCAAGGGATCGCGCAATGTCGTCATGGGTTGTTACCGAGCCCGCTCTTGCGCCCGCCAGGCCAAAAAATTTGCCCAGCGAATGCAGAATCACCAATCCCGGCGCCCCGGCATCGCTCGCCATGCTGGTCCCAGGCTGCCCATCCCAGAACGCCTCGTCGACAATTAACCAGCCACCGCGCTCCGATAACCGTCGGTGCCAACGAAGTAACTTGTCCCGCGGAATGCTCTGGCCAGTAGGGTTGTTAGGGTTGATGCAAACAAGCACATCCAGACGATCAAGCCAGTCTTCATCGCTCTGATCGAGCCGGGCTTCGGTTAGACCTTCAACCTGATGACCAGATTGCTGCCACCAGTAACCGTGTTCCCGATAACCGGGCACCGGGACCCCGACGCGGCCGGGGCTCCGAAGTCTGGGTAGCGCCATGATGGCCGCCTGGGTACCGGGGACCGCCACACATCGGGCGTGATCTGGCGCGCCCGTCCATGTTCGGATACGCGCCTCAAGCCCATCGTCCGGTTCGGGCAGGCGTTGCCAGGCCCATGCCGGGACTGTCGGCACTGGCCAACCGATGGGGTTGATGCCGGTTGAAAGATCGAGCCAGTCCTGAACCGGACGCTTCCAACGTCGGGCCGCCTCAATCAGTCGGCCGCCGTGATGGGGCTGATCAAACATTTTTGACTCCCTGCCTCAGAAAAATGCCCAGTGAAACACAGCCACCACCGCAAGGATGGCCAGCCAAAGCCAGACGCCCCTGAACACGAGGCGTATGGAATCTGTCACGGCTTGAGCATCCGCCTTACGACCACCGCCAAGCTGGGGCCTTTGCTTCACGCCCTCGGAGTAGGGCGCGGGACCACCCAGCCGCACGCCAAGCGCGCCGGCACCGGAGGACATCACGGGGCCCGCATTCGGACTGTCCCAGTGCCGGGCCTGTTTCCGCCAGCTTTTCAGCGCCAGCCGAGTCTTGCCAAGAAGAGCGTAGGTCAGAGCGGTCAGCCGAGCCGGTGGCCAGTTCATCACATCATCGAGTCTGGCAGCCGCACAGCCAAAATGCCGGAAACGCGACGTACGATACCCCCACATCGCGTCCAACGTGTTGATCAGTCGGTGCGCAACCACGCCCGGCAAACCTGCGACGAGGTACCAGAACAAACTGGCAAACACGGCATCAGCGCCATTCTCTAGCATGGACTCGGTAGCAGCGGAGGCAACACCGGATTCGTCGAGAGCTTCCGTGTTTCGGCTGACAATTCTGGCAACCTGCTGCCGTGCCAGCGTCAGATCGTTGGTTTTCAGAGCACTCGCTACGTCCTGACCATGCTCCGACAGGCCGCGAATCGAAAGCGCCAGATACAGCGCCGCGATCTCCAGGGCCACCCACCAGAACGAGTCAGCAAAAGCGCTACTGAGCCAGACGAGACCCGCTACGGGCAACGCAACCAACATCAGCACACCTATGATGCCTGCAATGAGTCCGTGCATTGCGCTATCCGGCCTGCGATTGAGCTGTGTTTCCACCCAGCTGACACAGCGCCCAAAGCCAACCAGCGGATGCCAGCGCCGGGGTTCGCCCAGCCACAAATCCAGAATCACTGCGGCCAGGCAAACGAATGCAGCCATTGCCGCAGGATTCAGGCTCTCGAAGTCACTCATGCTGAACGTGGGTTCCCTCTGTACGTGGCCGGACAGTCTAACCACTCGGCTGCACCTTGACACGGGTTATCCGCCCGTGGAGCATGCCTGTTCCTGAGGACGACCTTGCCGGAACCCGCTCATGCCGCTACCCAGCCAATGGACCAACGTTTTCCCTACTGCCAGTGAATCCCACCGTCAACGGGCGTTGGAGCGCCAGAACAGCCTCACCAAACCGCGCGGGTCTCTCGGTCAGTTGGAGGCGCTTGCCGTCGAGCTTGCCGCTTTGCAGAAAACCGATCGCCCTGGCGTCGATCCCTCAAGAATTGCGGTTTTTGCGGCTGATCACGGGGTCTGCGAGGAAGGCGTATCGGCCTACCCACAGGAAGTCACGGCGCAGATGATCGCCAACTTTGCCCATGGCGGCGCTGCCATCAGTGTGTTGGCCAGGCAACAGAACGCAGCCCTGGAGGTGATCAATCTGGGCACGGTAATGGCCACGCCGGACCTGGAAGGCGTGCTGAATCATCCCATCGGACCAGGCACCGCTAACAGCGCCAGACAGACAGCCATGACCCGGCAGCAACTCGATAGGGCGCTCGCTGCCGGCGATGATGCGGCAGCCCGCGCCCATCAGGCCGGGTGCAGATTGTTCATCGGGGGCGACATGGGCATTGGCAATACCACCAGCGCCACGGCGGTGGCCTGCGCACTGCTGCAGGAACATCCCGATCAACTGGTCGGGCCGGGCACCGGGCTGGACCCGGACGGTGTCCGTCACAAACGCGACGTGATCCAGCAGGCCCTGACACGACATGGGAATGAGCAGGACGCACTGACAGTTATGGCTTCTCTTGGCGGATTTGAAATCGCCGGTCTGACGGGCGCCCTGATCGGATGCGCCAGTCGCGGTATTCCCGTGCTGGTCGATGGCTTTATCGTATCGGTCGCGGCTCTGGTCGCAGTCAGCTATGAGCCAGCCGTCAGACCCTGGTTACTGTTCGCCCATCAATCCGCCGAGCCCGGCCATCAGCGCATTCTCCAGGCGTTGGACGCAAACCCGCTACTGGATATCGGGATGCGGTTGGGAGAAGGCAGCGGTGCGGCTGTCGCCTTGTCCCTGCTGCGAACGGCCTGTGCCCTGCACAATGACATGGCCAGTTTTGCCGACGCCGGCGTAAGTGATCAATAATCGTCAATCAACGATGCAGGAGTGAGCGCTGTGAGCGAGTCTGCCACCACCATTTTTGATCTGATCCGCCATGGTGAGCCACAGGGTGGCCCGATGTTTCGGGGCAGTCAGGATGATCCCCTCAGCGAAACGGGCTGGCAGCAGATGCGCAGTGCCATTGATCAACACGAAAGCTGGGATCTGATTCTGACGTCGCCACTGCTACGTTGTCAGGAATTCGCCCGCGAACTTGCCGAGCAGAAAGGGCTTCCCATAACCATCGAAAACCGTTTCCGGGAGCTGCATTTCGGCGAATGGGAAGGGCGGACAAGTGCCCAGATCATGGAGAATTCTCCGGAGGCCCTCAATCGCTTCTTCGCCAATCCGGTCAGCAATCCGCCGCCCGGCGGCGAGCGCTTTGAGGACTTTGGCGTTCGAATTCGCGAAGCCTGGACGCACTGGCAACAGGAAGCGGCGGGCAAGCACGTGCTGCTGGTCTGCCACGGAGGCGTCATTGGCAGGTTACTGGCCGATGTGATGAGCATTCCGCTGGAAAAATCCTTTTCCGCCATCAAAGTACCTTACGCCTGCCGCAGCCGTATACGGGTGGACGACACTCGCCACGGTGTCATGAGCTGCCTTGAGAGCCACGGCTCGAGAAACTGAGACGGTGGGAAGGCTCAGCCTTTCAGGGTCATTGGCAGGCCTGCCACGCTCATCACCACCTGGTCACAGCTCTGTGCCAGAGCCTGGTTAAGCCAACCAAGCTCATCGCAGAACCGACGGGTGAGCGGGTCCATGCCAATGGTGCCTAGCCCCACTTCGTTACTGACCACCACCAGGCTAGCCGGGTAAGCTGCGATGGCCTCCAGAAACGCCGCCCGCTCCCGGTCGAACACCTGGTCACCGGCGAACAGTAAGTTACTGACCCACAAGCTCATGCAGTCAATGAGCAAACAGTGCGGCTCGGTGTTACCGGCGTGACGATTCAGTACCGCGGCCAGCTCAATCGGTGCTTCTTCCAGTCCCCAACCCGCCGGCCGGCTTTGTTGATGCCGCTCGATCCGCTTGGCCATTTCATCATCGCCGGCGGTGGCCGTCGCTACATAGGTAACAGCCTCTGCTGCCTGCGTCGCCATGCATTCGGCCAGGGCGGTTTTTCCCGAGCGTATACCACCGATTACCAGAGTCCGCTTGCTCGTCATCCGCTGTTTCTCGTCTCAATCATCGCTGTTTTGGGGAGAGAAATGATTGTGGGCGTCAGAGCCAGGAAAGTCGAATAGCGATTCGGGCGGTCCTTGGCCAGTCCCGCTGACTCGCTGCTATCATGTTGTTTCAATCTCCACAGTGACCAGCCGTCAGTGCGCTACGCTGAAAGCTGCAACGGACCTACGAGGAAAGGATGTTATGCAGGCGGAGTTGATCGAGATACGCAATCATCTGGCCCAGCACGCGCCGTTTGAGGATCTCCCTGAGGAGATGCTGGATCGGGTGGTGGATCAGATCGAGGTGTCCTACTTTCGCGCTGGCACCCAGATTCTGGAGTTTGGTCAGTCCAATCATTTTCTTCACTACATCCGAAGCGGTGCCGTCGAAGTGTTTCGCCGCTCTGGAGAGCTTTATAACCGGATCACCGAAGGTGAAATTTTCGGCCAGTTCGGTCTGATGATGAACCAGACCGTTCGTTTCCCGGTGAAAGCAATCGAAGATACGCTGATCTACCTGATTCCGTACGAGGTCTTTAAATACCTCTACGACAACGACGATCAGTTCACCGACTATGTTGAGATCGAAGACCGGACTCGCCTCAGATCTGCGGTTTCCCGCCGGGAGAAATCCAATCAACTGATGACCGCACGCGTGACCCGCCTCATTTCCCGAGAGCCGGTCACGGCGCCCAACACCGTTCGCTTGCAGGAAGCGGCGCGCATCATGACTGACAGAAGCGTATCGGCCCTGCTGCTAATGGACGAATCCGGGGACAAGCCAAGGCTGTCGGGCATCCTGACGGACCGGGATCTGCGAACGAGGGCGTTAAGTGAGGCACTGCCTTCGGAGACGCCGATCAGCGAGGTCATGACTGAAAACGTCACCACCATTCGCTCTACCTCGTTTATCTTCGAAGCCATGCTGACCATGCTTCACAACAACGTCCACCACCTGCCCGTGATGGAAGGACACAGTGTTCGGGGTGTCATTGCCCTGTCGGACATCATCAAGCACGAGTCCCAGAGCAGCCTCTACCTGGTCAGTAACATTTACCACCAGCAGGACGTGGCCGGGCTGAAACGGCTGAGCAAAGAGGTGCCCGACACCTTTGTGCGCATGGTCAATGAGGACGCCAACTCCCACATGATCGGCAGCGCCATGGCAGGGATCGGCCGCAGTTTCAGTCAACGTCTGCTTGAACTCGGTGAAGAAAAGTTGGGGCCACCCCCCGTACCCTATTGCTTTATGGCCCTGGGCTCCATGGCGCGGGACGAACAGCTGGTTGTCACGGATCAGGACAACGCCATGGTGCTGGACGACTCCTTTGATCCCGAGGAGCACGACGCCTACTTCAAGGCACTGGCAAAGTTTGTCAGCGATGGTCTTGCCGAATGCGGTTACAGCTATTGCACGGGCGACATCATGGCCACCAACGACAAATGGCGGCAGCCATTGAAGGTCTGGAAGGAATACTTCCGCGACTGGATGGACAATCCCCGTGCCGAGGCCCTGCTCAACTGCAACATCTTTTTCGACCTTGATGGCATTCACGGGCAAACCGAATTCACAGAGGAGCTGAAAAAATTCGTTGCCGACAAAGCGAGCAACAGTCAGCGATTCCTCGCCATGATGGCGCGCAATGCTCTGAACCGGACGCCGCCCCTGGGCTTCTTCAGACAGTTCGTGATGGAAGAAGACGGCAAGCAGAACGACACCTTCAACCTGAAACGTCGCGGCACCGCGCCCATGTCGGATCTGATTCGCATCCACGCCCTGGCCTGTGCCTCCAGCGCCCAGAATACTTTCAACCGATTGAAAGCCATCGCGGCAACGGACCTGATTCCGGAAGAGGGTGTCGGCAACCTGAGAGACGCTTTCGAGTTCATTGCCATTGTCCGGATACGGCATCAGGCACTCGCAATAGAAGCCGGACGAAAGCCCGACAACAATGTCAGGCCCGAGGAGCTGTCGCCTTTCGAACGCAGCCATCTGAAAGATGCATTCCAGGTGGTGAGTCAGGCGCAGAAGTTCCTCCGATTCCGTTACAACGCGGGGGCGGCGCGCAATGCATGAGAAAGAGGAGACGGCAGAGCAGGCAGCTGCAAATCTCGACTGGCCTGACAAACTCAAAGCGCTCGCGGAATCAGCCGGAGACTCACGCCTGCAAAAGTTCTACGAGGCGGGGTGCGTTGATGGCGAGACCCCCATGAGCGACGTGCCAATGGTGGCGCTGGATTTTGAAACCACCGGGCTCGATCCTAATCGGCACTCTATCGTCAGTATTGGCCTGATACCGTTTACGCTGGATCGAATTCAGTTATCGGGTGCTAGGCACTGGGTCGTCAAGCCTCCTTTACCCTTGCATCAGACATCGATCGAAGTTCACGGCATCACCCACTCGGACATCGATAAAGCACCGGATCTGAATGACATTCTCGACGACGTGTTGGAGGAACTGGGAGGTAGAATACCCGTCGTGCACTTCCGGGCCATCGAGCGGCCTTTTCTAAACGTGGCAATGCGCTGGCGTACTGGGGAGGGTATCGATTTTCCGCTGCTGGACACCATGGCGATCGAAGCCCACATCCATCCGGATCGGCAACCGACCTTCTGGCAGAAAATCAAAGGGGTGGAACCGACGTCGATTCGATTGGCGGACAGTCGAACCCGGTATGGCCTGCCGCATTATCCGCCACACAACGCCCTGGTTGATGCCCTGGCGACGGCAGAACTGCTGATCGCGCAGATCCGCCATCATTTCTCACCAGAGACCCCATTGCGGGATCTCTGGCTGTAACGATTACTGAGTCTTGCTGACCTGGGCGTTGCCCTTCACATCGTCAATGTAAGCCGCGTAGCCCTGATCGGCCATTTCATCCAGCGGGATAAATTTCAGGGCTGCCGAGTTCATGCAGTACCGCATGCCGGTCGGCGCTGGGCCGTCATTGAACACGTGGCCCAAGTGCGAGTCGGCGTAACGGCTGCGAATCTCGGTCCGGGTCATGAAGAACGAATTGTCTTCTTTTTCAACAACCATGTCGGGATCGATGGGCTTTGAAAAACTCGGCCACCCGGTTCCCGAATTGTACTTATCGGCAGAGGAAAACAGTGGCTCGCCAGACACCACGTCCACGTACAGACCCGCGCGTTTGTTGTCGTAGTACTCATTGTTGAAGGCAGGCTCGGTACCGTCTTTCTGGGTCACGTAGTACTGCTCTTCCGTCAGCCGCTGTTTCAGCTCTTCATCACTGGGCTTGGTGAAGGTGTCCGGATTGAATCCGGCGGCGGAGCCCGAGCTCATGCTGGTTTTGGCGTCAGCACCCTCGGGACGGTATTTGGCATAGTCCAGTTCCTGATCGTCACCCCAGACCTCTTCAATAAACTGATAGCGGCCGGAATTGAACGTGTAAATGTTGTAGCGCACCGGATTCTTCTTGTAATAATCCTGGTGGTACTCTTCCGCGACATAGAACTTCTCAAACGGCACGATTTCGATCGCGACTGGCTTGTCATAGCGGCCGGACGCTTCCAGAGCAGCCACGGATTCCTCTGCCAGCCGCTTTTCTTCAGCCGTATGGTAAAAAATTGCCGGACGATACTGCTTCCCGCGATCCACAAACTGACCGTTGGTGTCGGTTGGGTCCATGGTCCGCCAGAGGGTTTGCAGCAATCCCTCGTAAGTAATCACGTCGGGGTCGTAATAGACCTGCACTGCCTCGGTATGGCCCGTCTTGCCGCCGGCAACCTCTTTGTAAGTCGGATTTTTTTCGCTGCCACCACTGTAGCCAGACACCGCCTCAACAACGCCAGGCGCGCGTTTCTCATAAGCCGCCTCCACACACCAGAAGCAGCCGCCGGCAAAGGTGGCCACAGCCAGATCTGGGTCATCCGGCGCATAAGTTGTATCCGGACGATCAACGGCGCCTGCCTGACAACCCGCCAAAGCGATCAGCACCGCGAGGGCGGAACCTGTAAATAACCGTTTCATAATCAAAGCCTCTTGCGTGTATGCATCAGGAATCAGTCTGACCCCAATTGATCACAGGTCTTTCTTCCAATTATTACGATTCCATAAAGTCGATAAGATCAATTGGCGGGTGGTTATTGTGTATCTACTCCCGCCACCGGTAACCGGATGCAAAAACTCGCACCGCCAGACGGCGCATTTGCCGCCTCTATGTCGCCGCCTTGCAGCGTCATGATTCGTCGAGCAATGGCCAGCCCGAGGCCGGCATGGTTGCCTTCGCCGCCAGATGCTCCACGATAGAACGCCTCAAAAATATACGGGAGGTCTTCATCCCGAATGCCTGTTCCCTGATCCCGGATGCACACTTGCGGTTGTCCCCTGAATTCACCCAATTCAATTTCCAATGCTCCGCCTTCCGGACTGTAGGTGATGCCATTTCCAATCAGGTTATCCAGGACTCGTTCGGTCATGGCAACATCACCGCAAGCCAGTGGGAGCTGTGGCTGACCCGTAACCGACAGAGTGACCGATCGCTTCTGGGCTTCCGGCATGTGTTTTTGCGCCACATCGTGAACAAGCTCTGCCAACGGAAAGGGTTCAGGGTTCGGCTGCTTCTCTTTTGCTTCGAGGGCTGCCAGTTCGAAAAGTTCATCCACCAGACGCCCCAGCCGCTGACCCTCTTGCAACGCAATGTCCAGAAAACGGACCTGCTCTGCCGGATCCAGACGCGCCTGACGAAGCTTGAGGCTTTCCAGATAACCCTGCATTGACGCCAGCGGCGTACGCAGGTCGTGGGAAACCTGCGCCACCAGTTGTCGCCGCTGAGCATCTTTTTCAGTCAACAGATCAATTTGCTCGGCAATCCGCCGGGCCATGTCGTCAAAGGTCACGCCGAGGTAATCGATTTCATCACGGATCACAGGCCGCAGGCTGCGCCAGGTCTGGTTTGGCTCCCGGGTCATGTCACCCGTTTCAAAATCTTCCACCAGACGGGTCAACAGAGTCAGGCGCCCGGTCATTAAACGGAAAACCACCAGGCCCGCTATCATCACCACCACCAGACTGACCAGCAGTGCCCAGGCGCTCAGCGCAACCAGTTGGCCACCTCTGGCCATGGCTTCCGCGGCATCGTACTCCTCGCCTCGCAGAACCACGTAAAGGAAGCCCTCCGGATCATCCGCGGACGGTACCTGCGTTACCGAAAAGACTTTGCGGCGGTCGTGACTTCTGGGGTCATCCCCCAATACTGGATAGGTGTCCGGCTGTTCGAGAAGTCGGCGGATGGGCTCCAGAGATACCCGGTTGCGTTTAATCTTGGCCGGGTCTGCCGAATAAGACTGAATCACGCCCTGTTGATCCAGCAGATAGATTTCAATGCTCGGGTTGATGGTCATGTACAAGGCAAACAGTTCCTTGAGTGCGGAACGGTCCAGTTCGCCGTCGCTGACCAGATTCCGGTCTGCCACAAGATGCTGCGCAAGGTTGCGATGAATTTCCTGATTCACCGACGCGTTGTACTGTTTCAGGGAATAGAAGGTGATGAAGCCGTACAGCAAGCCAACGAGCAACAGCAGGAGAAACAGCCCGAGAGCGAGTCGGGTGTATAAGGTTTTCAGCATGATCTATTCCCGGAATCGATAACCCACTCCCCAGACCGTCTCGATGAACTCTGGTTGCGCCGGGTCTTTTTCGATTTTTCCACGAAGGCGATTAATGTGGGTGTTGACGGTGTGCTCGTAGCCTTCGTGGTTGTAGCCCCATACCTTGTCCAACAACTGCGCACGGCTGAACACCCGACCTGGCTGACTTGCAAAATGCCAGAGCAGGTCGAACTCACGGGCCGTCAGCTCCACTTCCTGGTCGTGGACGAAGACACGTCTCCGGGCGGGGTCAATTCGCAGTCCGTCTCGCTCCAGCTCATCATTTTCCGGGACTGCCTCTGCCTCCGCGGACATGGCATCAACCCTGCGAAACAGCGCTTTAATACGCGCCGAGAGTTCCGCCACGCTGAATGGCTTGGTGAGATAGTCATCGGCGCCCATTTCCAGCCCCAGCACACGATCAAGTTCGGTGCTTTTGGCGGTCAGCATCAGTACCGGCACGTAACCCCGTCCCGACCGGATCTCACGACATACGGACAAGCCGTCCTGGCCCGGCAACATCAGGTCGAGGATGACCAGATCAATGCCACCCTCCCTGAAACGAGCCAGGCCAGTGTCTCCCCGATCACAGAGGATCGGGGTCATGCCGAGATCCGCCACGTGCATGCGCACCAGGTCGCCAATGCCCGGGTTATCTTCGATAATCAGAACGTTTCGCGTCATAACCGTCCAGGTCTGAGCGACTGATCAGGCCGCGAGCGGCCCGGTCAGTCAATCCGGGTTCATTTGGATGACATGTCGTCCTTGGCCATGGCGTCAGATTTCATGTCCTCGTCTTCCATCATTTCCGATTCGCTGTCCATGTCGTCGGACATCCTATCTTTGCTGTCAGACATGGAATCCATTTTGTCGGAATCGTGTTTCATACCGTCGCCCATGTCTGCCGACATGTCATCCTTTTTCATGGTCGACTCGGCCATGTCATCGGCCTGCGCCAGGCCAGTTGCTAGTCCAAGGGTGCACATCAACGCCAGTGCTTTCAGGGTTATCTTGTTCGCTGCCATGATCATTCTCTCCTTAAGATGGGTCGACCGACATGGCCGACTCGAAATGATCATGGCAACGCTGGCTCACGGTTCCGTCACACCGACCTAAAAAGTCTATACCGTAAACTTCACAAAACCATCACGCTCCCGGCGATAGCAGAAAAACCGGGCGACCGTTAGACTGTGCAGCCACGCAACGAACCCGTTATTGATCCGGAGACTGACATGACTTCTGCACCCTGGAACGATCTGCTGGACCTGGAAGGTCAGTTGTCTGGCGAGGAGCGCCAGGTCCGCGACTCCATTCGCGCTTTCTGCGACAAGCGCCTGATGCCGGGCATCGTCGAGGCCAACCGCCACGAGCGATTTGACCGTTCAATATTCAGCGACATGGGTGGGCTGGGTATGCTTGGCGCTACCTTGCCAGAGCAGTACGGCGGACCCGGCCTGAGCCATGTTTGCTATGGCCTGATCGCCCGTGAAGTTGAACGGGTGGACTCGGCCTACCGTTCGGCGCTCAGTGTGCAGTCGTCTCTGGTGATGCACCCGATTTACTCCTTCGCGCAGGAACCGTTGAAGAAAAGACTGCTACCTGCGCTGGCGAGCGGCGAAAAAGTGGGATGTTTCGGGCTCACCGAGCCCAACCACGGCTCAGACCCAGGACACATGGAAACCCGCGCAACCAGAGTCAACGATGGCTACCTGCTGAACGGCGCCAAGACCTGGATCACCAACTCGCCCATTGCTGACGTATTCGTTGTCTGGGCCAAGTTGGAAGGCACCGTCACCGGATTTGTGCTGGAACGCGGTATGGAGGGACTGGACACGCCGCGCATTGAGGGCAAATTTTCGCTACGCGCCTCTGAAACCGGCTCCATTTTCATGGATGACGTGTTCGTCCCAGAACAGAACAGGCTGGACGTCGAAGGACTCAAAGGGCCGTTCAGCTGCCTGAACAAGGCACGTTACGGCATCTGCTGGGGCTCTCTGGGCGCCGCCGAATTCTGCTGGCACGCGGCCCGCCAGTACACACTGGACCGACAGCAGTTTGGCAAGCCCCTGGCCGCAAATCAGTTGGTTCAAAAGAAGCTGGTGGATATGCAGACCGAGATCACCCTGGGCCTGCAGGGCGCACTTCAGCTTGGGCGTCTGATGGATCAGGGCACGGCCTCTACCGATGCTGTGTCGTTGCTCAAGCGCAACAACTGCGGCAAGGCACTGGATATCGCCCGAACCGCACGGGACCTGCACGGCGGCAACGGTATTTCCGATGAATACCATGTGATCCGCCACGTCATGAATCTCGAATCGGTGAACACCTATGAGGGCACTCACGACATTCATGCTCTGATACTTGGGCGTGGACAGACTGGCTTGCAGGCATTCACCTGAACCCCGTCACCACATCGCCCTGCATGTACCGTTCAGGAGCTTCCGTCACGAATGGATGAAACCCATCAGCCGTTGCCCGAGTTTCGCCAGCCGTTGGTTCAGCGCGTCCTCACGGAATGGCGCACTCTGTCAATTCTGGGCGGTCCGATTCTGATCGCTCAGGTGGCACAGATGGCAAACGGTGTCATCGACACTGTCATGGCGGGTCACGCCAGCGCAGAGGATCTTGCCGCCGTTGGTATCGGCAGCAGTTTGTGGATGCCCATTTTCCTGTTTTTCATGGGGGTACTTGGAGCGCTCCAGCCAATCATTTCCGGCTATAACGGCGCCCGCTCCTTTGAACGGATCATGCCTGTCACCTGGCAGGGCATTTACATCGCACTGGGCGGGTCATTGATCATGATTGGCCTGCTGACCAATCTCTTTCCGGTGTTCAGCCTGCTAAAGCTCGACATGGAAACCGCGCTCATCTCTCAGGGCTACCTCAACGCCTTTGCCTGGGGCGTCCCTTTCATGCTGTTGATGATGGCACTGCGCGGCCTGACCGATGGGCTTGGACACACCCGGGTGATTATGGTGTTTTCGGTACTTGGTACCCTGATCAATCTGCCGCTGAATTACATGCTGATTTTCGGCAAATTCGGCCTACCGGAAATGGGCGGTATCGGCTGCGGGTGGGCAACGTCCATTTCGAACGTCATAGCAGCGGCGGCCATGGTGCTCTATCTGAATCGCAGTGCTGCCTATCAGCGATTCCATTTGCTGATGGACTGGGTAAAACCCGATCTTGCCGGCATCCGGCAGGTACTTGCCCTTGGAATCCCCATCGGTTTTACCATTTTTGTCGAAGCCAGCCTTTTTTGCGTGATTGCGCTTTTCCTTGCGCCGCTGGGGCCGGTGGTGGTTGCCGGGCATCAGATTGCGCTCAACGTAGTGTCTCTGTTGTTCATGCTGCCCCTGAGTCTGGGCATGGCGCTGACGCTTCGTGTGAGCTTCCTTGTGGGTGCCGGCGCCCCTGACACGTCTCGCCTTCTTGCCCGCAGCTCTCTCATTCTGGCGGCCCAGTTGGCGCTGGTGTTTGCCATTTTGCTATTCACTTTTTCCAGCGAAATCGCAAACCTGTACACCAACGACTCTGAGGTGCAGGCGGTGACCGTCCGGCTACTGACCTTTGCCGCCCTTTTCCAGGTGGCAGATGTCATACAGGTGACCTGCATCAGTGCGCTGCGAGGCTATAAGGACACACGCATCCCCATGTTCATCATGCTGTTTTCGTTCTGGGGCGTGGGATTGTCGCTGGGCTGGGTACTGACGTTCAGCGACTGGCTGGTGCCGGCGATGGGGGCCGCCGGGTTCTGGATAGGTCTAACCTGTGGCCTGGCGTCAGCGAGCATCCTCCTCGGAACGCGGCTGTTTCTGTTTAAACCCGAGCCGGCTTCCGCAAACGCCAACTGACACTCGTATCCTTAGGCAGTGGTAAGTCCATCCGTCAGGTGTCCGTCCTCGGCGTACAGGGCACGATCACGCCCGCTCTCTTTCGCACGGTACAGGGCGGCATCGGCGCGACCGAACCATTCGTCCGCGGATTCATCGGGCAGCAGAAGGGCCACACCAAAAGAGACGGTGACCGGTCCTCCTGGATGCATCAAAAAGCGACGAATAATCTCCTGCAGATTATGGATGACCGCTCGCAATCCCACGGAATCCACACCGGGCATCAGCAGAACAAACTCCTCCCCACCAAAACGAAACATCTGATCTGAGCGTCGAATGTTCTGCTGCACCAGGGCAACGAGTTCTTTTAACACCTCATCGCCCACGCTGTGTCCATACTCATCGTTGACCTTTTTAAAATGGTCAATGTCCAGCAGAACAAGCCCGTAGGAAATGCCGGTTCTGGACGCGACTCGGGCAGCGTGAGTCAGTTCTTCGTCCATGGATCGGCGATTCTTGACGCCGGTCAGTGGGTCGACGGTGGCAAGGTGCTCCAGACGCTCCCGCTGATCTTCGTTGCGTTGCGCGAAAGCAAAGGCGCAGACGCTCACTACCACCGCGGTGGTGGCGAAGGACCACATCTGGACGGATGAGCTGAACGCGCTGTCCATCGACATCAACGAAGCAACCGCGGCAACGTTCAGGAAGATCGCGTAACGCGCGTCGGTCAGAAAGAAGCTAGTCACCAGGCACGGGTAAAGCCAGAACAGGCCGGGTTCACCGACTACCGCACCAACGGCGACGGCCCCGCCACAGGCAACCACGGCCATAAAAAACCCGGTGCGTGAGGTATCCCCGGTTTTCCAGGCGTAGATCATGGCGCAAGTAATGGCGACCATGATCACCATATCCACCGTGCCGGCAAGCAGATTGCCCTGCGCAAACCTCATGATGGCAAACGGAGTAATCCCCAGCACTGCACTGATTGCCAACAGGGAAATGATGGACAAACGGAGGTCTGTCTTTAATCGGTAAAACATAGTAAACCTGGAGTCTGTAGCAAACGCGACCCTGACGGGGCTGGTTTTCTTGTTCTTTTGATGGCCGGTATCTTAGCTCATGGCAGGCCAATTTTGGGTGCGTCAATTCAACATTTAACAATGTCTTGATAAGCTACATGCTGTTTTTTTCAACCCGATCCACGCTCGAACATTATTTTGGCAACTACAATCACGTGACAGACGAGATTTTCCGTTTAGACTCCACGGATATGACAATAAAAATCAGGACGTTATAACTTGGCCAATCTTGTCAGAATCGCCCCGGGCGCGCTCACTATCGGGAAACCCCTGCCTTGGACCGTCTATGACTCCGACGGCAACGTTTTGCTGCGCCAGGGCTACGTGATCCAGAACAATACTCAACTTGAGCAGCTGTTCGAGCGTGGACTTTTCCACCCTCGGAAAATAGAGCGCGCTGAGGAAGAGGACGTTCAGGATAGCCGGGTGACCAATCCCTTTGCAGAATACACTGTATTACTGCAAACCCTGGAAGCGGGCCTGAATGCGGTAACGAATCGCGACCCGACTGCACAGCGCCGCTTGCTAGGCTTGACGCGGATGATCGGTCAAATGTGTCAGGACGCACCCGATGCCAGCCTTGCGCTTGTCCATCTTTACTCCATTGAACCCACGATTTACGAACAGATTCTTTTCTACGGCATCTTGAGCGACCTTACTGCCCGTCAATTTGGCCTGGATGAAAAACGGATTGCCGTTCTGGTGAGCGCTGCGTTAACGGCAAATCTGGCGCTGGTACCGGTTGCTGACAAACTCAACGCGTCCAATCACGTGCTGACCGACGAGCAACGCGCGGTGATCAAGAAACATCCGCAGCGCAGCATTCAGGCATTGAAAGACGCGGGCATTAACAACCCGCTGCTGATGAAAATCATCGCCCAGCACCACGAGCAGTCGGATGGCAGCGGTTATCCGGAAGGTTTGAGTGGAACCGACATTCGCGGGGAAGCTGAAATTCTTGCGATATCAGAGCGCTATGTGGCCGTAATCAGCCGCCGCGCTTACCGTCCCCGAATGAGCGTTCTGGAGGCCCACAAACTCATCGCCAGCCTGGCCGATGGCGTGTTTCGCCCAGCCATTCCCAAGGCCATGCTGAACGTGCTGACCGACTATCCGCCCGGCACGCTGGTCCGGCTGGCCAACAATGAGATTGCGGTCATCGTCAAGCGTCCTTACCGGGTCAGGGGCCCCTTTGCCCGTGCCATCATTGGCCCTAGGGGCAATCGCTACACGGGTACGTTCGAACGTGATTGTAGCCAACTCGAATACAACGTCGTCGGCGTCGAGATGCCCGAGATCATGCCGTCCATGGACTTCAGTCAGATGTGGGGACTCACCTAGGCTGGCAGCAATCCCAGCGCCTTGCCGTGGTGATCCAGATGTTCGTCGATGAATGATGCGATGAAAAAATAGCTGTGATCGTAGCCGCGATGCATCCGCAGATGGATGTGGTGATGGACCTTTTCACAGGCCTCGGCCAACGCCTCTGGATACAACTGCTCCTCAAGAAACTGATCCGCCGTGCCCTGGTCAACAAGAAGCGGCAAACGTTCCCGGGCATTCGGAATGAGCAGAGTGGCATCCCATTCCTCCCAGGCCGAACGGTCCGGTCCCAGATAACCGGTAAAGGCTTTTTCGCCCCAGGGACAAGCGGTCGGGTGAGCAATGGGTGCGAACGCCGACACGGATTTGTAATGCCCCGGATTCTTCAATGCCGCAATCAGCGCTCCGTGGCCACCCATGGAATGACCACTGATTGCCCGCTGGTCGGTCACTGGCAGGTTGGACTCGACAACCTGAGGTATCTCCTTCACCACGTAATCGTACATGCGGTAGTGAAGCGCCCAGGGCTGCTGGGTTGCGTTGATGTAAAAACCAGCACCGCTGCCAAAGTCGTAACTGTCGTCCTGTCCGGGCAAATCGACGCCGCGCGGACTGGTATCCGGGCAGACTATCGCCAATCCAAGCTTGGCAGCACGCTTCATGGCACCGGCTTTCTCCATGAAGTTCTGGTCAGTACAGGTGAGGCCTGACAGCCAGTACAGCACTGGCACGTGGCGCGCATCATCGCCCAGAGCATGCGGTGGCAGGAAAACCGCGAACTCCATATCGCAATCCAGCGCTGCAGACCTGTGACGATATCTTCGGTGCTCGCCGCCAAAACACACGTTGCTGGAAACAAGCTCCATGATCACCTCAATTCGGTAGAGTTGGAAAACTGGGTCAGGCGGTTTTGGATATTTCCAGACCAAACCCTTTCTTGGCCAATTCTGCCAGAATCGCCGTTCGGGTCACGATACCAATCAGACGACCATGATCAGTCACCGGATAAACCTTAGGCTTGCCGGCTCCCAGATTCTGAGCAAGATCCACGACGGACATCTCCGGTGAAATGGTTACTGGATTGTGGAACATAACGTCATCCACGGTGGGATCACCCTCGCTGTGGTAGTTGCTCACCAGCAGCGCGTGAATACAGTCTTGCTCCGAAATGAACCCGATAACCCGGCGGTGGTCGTCTACGACAGGCAAGCCAGTCACATGGTTATGTAAAAGGGTTTGTACAACCTTGGTCAGTGGCGTGCCACAGCGAATAGGTTCGATGTGGTTGGACATTGCATCGGCAACTCTAAGCGATTCCATGTGCAGACTCCATAACCGGTCAAATTGCGAATCTCCGCCTTTTAAACATAGGCAATAGGATCAAAAACTGGAAATCAGAAGTTGGTATTATCGTGTCAGTCTGCCTTCTGGATGGCATTGAAGCTGGCCTCGACAAAGCGCTCGAACAGCGGCTCCGGCAGGTCGTGCCCCATACCATCAATCAGATCCAGACTGGCGTGGGGCAGCAAATAGCGAAGCTGATCTGCTGCGGCCGGTCGCACCAGAGGATCGGATTTGCCGTGCACAATAGCCACGGGCACGCGGATACGGCGTGTGGCAGAGGATAGACTGCCCGATGCCAGGATGGCTCGGGTCTGGCGAAGAATGCCGGCAGGATGATAGCTACGACGGTAGTTGTCGATGATCCGCTGCCTGACTTCTTCCTCCCGGGGCGGATAACCCGGACTTTGAATGGCTTTCCAGAAATCGAGCGAACGCGACACCACCGACGCCTCATCATGGCCCCGTGCGCCAACCCCGGCCAGGCGCCAGATCAGTTTGGCCTTTGGCATCGGCAGTCGCGGGCTGTTTGTGGAAGTCATGATCAAAGTGGCTGAGCGCACCCGCTCGGGCCAGTTGGCTGCCGCGAGCTGGCTGATCATACCGCCCATGGAAACACCCACCAGGTGAGCCCTGTCGATCGATAGAGCATCCATCAGCCCAATCAGGTCCGCCGCCATATCATTGAGCGTGTAAGGCGCCGGCACGGCCAGCCCGACCCGGGAGCGAGCCATGATGGCCATCGGATGGCCTTCAAGCCGATCCTTGAGATGTGTCGACAGACCGATGTCACGGTTATCAAATCGGATAACGCGATAACCCTCCCGAACATAATGTTCCAGAAGCGCCTCCGGCCAGAGCGTCATCTGCGCGGCCAGACCCATCACGAAAATCACCGGCTCTCCCTCCGGATTGCCCCGCGTCTCGACACAGAACGACAAATCCCCGACCTCAACGAAAAACTCTTCGGGGCCATGCCCGGTGGCATTCGGCGCGACGTCGACAACAGACTGACTGTTACTCATGAAAGAGACTCCTGTGGGTGTCCTGTAGCAGATTACCCGAGACCCGGGCGTTTGCAAAAGCGGATCAGCAGGCCAACCTTGTTTTCGGAACCATCCGTCACCACAGTTACTCGTATGGATTTGTTTTGAGTCGCCGTTTTGGCGATTTCTCCGGCACAGAGCAAAATGGAGGTAGCATCATGAGTTTACGACTAGGCGACATCGCACCGGACTTTGAGCAACAGTCCAGCGAAGGCACCATTCACTTTCATGACTGGCTCGGCGATGGCTGGGGTATTCTGTTCTCCCATCCCGCCGACTTTACACCCGTGTGCACCACAGAGCTGGGTTTGACGGCCAAACTGAAAGACGAGTTCGCGAAGCGAAACGTCAAAGCGATCGCGCTGAGCGTGGACCCTGTCGAATCCCACCGGGAGTGGATCAAAGATATTAATGAGACGCAGGGATGCACGGTGAACTTTCCGATCATCGCCGATGAGGATCGAAAAGTTGCCGAGCTGTACGACATGATTCACCCGAATGCCAACGACAGCCTGACCGTGCGTTCTCTGTTTGTGATCGACCCGAACAAAAAGGTGCGCCTGATCATCACCTACCCGGCGAGCACTGGCCGGAACTTCAACGAGGTGCTGCGCGCCATCGATTCCCTGCAAATGACAGACGATCACAAGGTTGCAACGCCCGGCAACTGGGAGAAGGGCGGCGATGTGGTCATCGTTCCGTCCCTGCAGGACGAAGATGAGATCAGCAAGCGCTTCCCGAAAGGCTATGAGGCGGTTCGACCTTACTTGCGGATGACACCGGACCCCTCTACTAACTGGGGCGGAGAATAATCGGGGGATTAAAGAAAAGCCGGGCCTAAGCCCGGCTTTTCTGTATTTGCGGAATGTGTCTTGAGGCCTAGAACGCGGGTACGACCGCCCCTTCGTAGTTGGTTTCGATGAAAGAGCGAACCTCCTCGGAATTCAGCGTATTCGCAAGCTTCTGCATCGCCTCACTGTCTTTGTTATCGGGACGGGCCACAAGAATGTTCACGTAGGGTGAATCGGACCCTTCGATTACCAGGGCATCCTCGCTGGGATTGAGTCCAGCTTCCAGCGCATAGTTGGTGTTGATCAACGCCAGGTCCACCTGATCCAGAATCCGGGGCAGGGTTGCCGCCTCCAGTTCTTTGAAATCGAGGTCTTTCGGGTTCTCTGCAATGTCGCGGGGCGTTGCCGTGATTTTGCTGCTGTCTTTGAGTTTGATTAGACCGTGTTTCTGCAACAACAGCAGCGCCCGGCCGCCATTCGTCGGGTCGTTCGGGATGGCAACAACAGCCCCTTCCTCAAGCGCGTCCAACGAACCGACGCGATTAGAGTAGGCACCGAAAGGCTCTACGTGCACGCCGGTTACCGTCACAAGATTAGTACCGCGGCCCTCGTTGAATTCATCAAGGTAGGGCTGATGCTGAAAGAAATTCGCATCCATACGCTTCTGCTCTACCTGGACATTCGGCTGGATGTAGTCAGTGAACACCTTGATGTCCAGCTCCACACCCTGTTCAGCCAGCATGGGCGCAATGTGCTCCAGAATTTCCGCGTGTGGCACCGGCGTGGCGGCGACAGAAAGCTTCTCTGCCATTGCGGCGCCTGAAAATACGCATGCTGCAACCAGTGCAAGACATACCTGCTTGAAAGTCATCAATCCATTCTCCCGTCAGTCAGTTAAACGCGTTTCAGTTACTTGCGGCTGAAATACAGCACCAGACGGTCGCCAACCATCTGGAGTACCTGAACAAAGATCACCAGAAGTGCCACCGTAATCACCATGACGTCGGTTTGAAATCGTTGATAACCGAAGCGGATGGCAAGGTCCCCCAGGCCGCCGCCCCCGATAACCCCGGACATGGCCGCATAAGACACCAGCGTAATGGCGGTCACGGTGATTCCGGCAATGATGCCGGGCAGCGCTTCGGGCAGCAGAGCGCCCGTTATGATTTGCCGCACGTTGGCGCCCATGGCCTGAGTCGCCTCGATGATGCCCCGATCCACTTCCCGCAAAGAGGTTTCGACCAGGCGGGCGAAAAACGGTGCGCCACCGGCCACCAGCGGCGGAATTGCACCTGCCACGCCCAGAGAGGTGCCAATCAGCATTACCGTAAACGGGATCATTACGATCAAAAGAATGATGAACGGGACAGATCGGAGCACGTTCACGACAAATGACAGCACAGCGTAGGCTACGGGCTGTTCCAGCAACTGCCGTTTTCCAAACAGAAACAGCAGCACACCTACGGGCAAGCCAATGAGCACGCTGAACAACAGCGACAGGCCAACCATGACCAGCGTGTCCCAGCTGGCCAGCCCGATTTCCATCCAGTCTACGTTCGCGAGCAGTTCTTCCATTATCGGAGCACCTCCACGTGAACATCTGCCGCTTGCAGGGACTGCATGGCAACATCCAGATCGCCACCCACGAGAGACAGGGTCAACTGGCCGTATGGCGTATCTTTTATGTGATCAATGCGCCCAGACAAGATACTGAAATCCACCCCGGACTCCCGGGCCACGCTCCCCAAAAGCGGTGTGTAGGTCGCCTCACCCTTGAAGGTTAAACGTAAAATGCGCCCTTTCGCCTGCTCGAGGTCGCGCTCCAGCTCAGAACCGTCGATGTGCTCGCTCTCGAAGACGAAATCCCGGGTCGTGGGATGCTTGGGGTGAAGAAACACCTCGCTGACAGGGCCCGTCTCCACCACGCGACCGGCGTCCATCACCGCGACCCGATCACAGACACGGCGCACCACGTCCATCTCGTGAGTAATCAAAACAATGGTTAAACCCAGTTCCTTGTTGATGTCTGCCAGCAGCTGCAGCACCGATTGGGTCGTTTGCGGGTCCAGAGCGCTGGTGGCTTCATCGCACAACAGAATCGTTGGGCGGCAGGCCAGGGCACGGGCGATGCCAACACGCTGCTTCTGGCCTCCAGACAGCTGTGACGGGTATTTCGACGCATGATGGGTCAGTCCGACACGTTCCAGCAATTCAGCCACGCGGCTCGAGATCTCTTGCGAGCTGTAGACACCCGCCAGCTTCATTGGAAACGCAATGTTGTCAGCGACAGTCTTGGATGCCAGCAGATTGAAGTGCTGGAAAATCATGCCCACCTTGCGCCTGAACGCCCGTAATTCGGCGCTGTCGTATCGAGATATGTCTTCATCATCAATCAGGATCCGGCCACCACTCAGCGCCTCCAGCCTATTGATCAGACGCACCAACGTGGATTTGCCAGCACCTGAATGCCCGACAATACCGAACACTTCGCCGTTTTCGATGGAAAGACTGGTGGCATGGAGCGCAGGCACGGCCCGACCATCCACCTGAAACGATTTTTGAACCTGATCAAAAACGATCACGAATTCACCTGTTTATATGCTTCTGCCTGGGAAAACCGGCCATTGTAGCGGAACGACCTCGCCAACCCGAGTTATGGGCCTCGGTAAATGCCCGTATATGGACTTTGTCGCGCACAGAATTTGCGATCTGGACTAGACTCTATCTATCCATTAACCACGACATGGGCACCACCTTGAGCGCGCAATCCGGAGCATCCTCCCAATCCAACCGCATGACCTCGACACAGGCCTGGGTAACTTACCTGAGTAAGGTGGAATTACCCGTACTTGCAAACACATTGCGGCGAATCAATGAGCTAACGGACAGCAGCAACAGCACCGTGAACGAGCTCGCCAACGTGATCCTCAACGATGCTCAACTGACATCGCAGGTGCTGAGATTGTCGAATACCGTTTTCTACAATCAGACCCGCACTCAGGTCAGCACGGTCAGCCGCGCGATCACGCTCGTTGGGTTCGATTCCGTGAAATCCATGGCGATCTCTTCTTTGCTGGTGGATTCGCTGCTCAAGCGTAATGATCGCCCGCACCTGCTGCATTGCCTCGCACGGGCGATTCATGCCGCCGTGCAGGCCAGGTGCTTGTTGCCAAAGCGCAATGAGCAGGCCCTGGAAGAGGTGTTTATTGGCGCTCTGCTGATGAACATCGGCGAGCTGGCATTCTGGTCCTGCGACACCGAGCAGGCCACGGAGCTTGAACAGGAACTGAGACTCGAAACACCGCCAATCGAAGCTCAGAAATCCATCATTCACACCACCTTTACCGACATTACCCGCGGCCTGGTGGAAGCCTGGTCTCTGGGCCCGTTCATCAAGGACGTAGTCGCAGCGGGCAAACCCAATTCGAAAGCCGCCAGCCTGGTCCGACACTCTGTAGAAATGGCCCGGCTTTCAGAGAATGGCTGGCGCGGCGAGGCGATGGATGACACGCTTCAACTACTGGCAGATGATATCGGAGAGCAACCAGCACTCGTCCGCGACCGGGTCAAGGTGAATGCAGGCGAAGCAGCACGCGTTGCCGTTTCCCTCGGCATTCCCCAGGTAACCGCTCTCATGCCGGGGAACAAGGCTGGACAGGAAACGCCCGTTTCTCAGGCGCCGGAAATTGACCCGAACCTGCAACTGCAGATCCTGCGCGATCTGACTCAGAGCCTTGCGGACAAACCGGACATCAACGAGGTCTGCCAGTTGGTGATTGAAGGAATCCATCGGGCTGTCGGTATGCAAAGGGTTGCGCTTCTGATGACCGACAAATCTGGCCAGTCACTCATCCCGCGCAAGCTGGGTGGCAAAGGTACAGAAAGCTGGAAGGACAGCTTTAAGATCAGCAAGGACGGAACCGGGCCTCTGGGTGCGTTACTCCCACATGCCAGCTGCTATACCTATCTTCCCAAGGGGAAAAACGACCCGGTGAGCTTCGACCGCTGGCTTGGCCAGGTGCCCGCGCTGATCGGACCATTGAACGCAAAAGGCCGCCTCGTCGGGCTGTTCTACGCCGACAACGCAGCCGCGGACTATGTCCCATCCGACCAGCAACTCTCCGCGTTTTCCCATTTTGTCCAGAACGCGCAGCTCTGCCTGGCCATGATGTCAGGCCACTGACCAGAGCTGCGACGCCTCAGAGTTCGTAAAGCTTGGCGACGTGGAGGATCGGACCGGTGGGAGCACCGGTTGGCGAGCCACCTACCGGTTCCAGACTGATAGCCAGTGTGCGGCTGTTTGCCAACAATTCCCGAGTCTTGTCGTCGAGCGTCACCTGATAGGTGTTACCAATCGGGACAACGCCCAGAGACACGGGTGAACCGTCTGCTGGAACAATCCAGAGCTCGTAATCCTTCCCCTGCTCAGCCGCCGTAGCGGCGACCGGCCGGAGCTTAAGCGCCCGCTCTGCTTTGGAGCCGCTGACCAGCCACAGCGGGTCCGTAGTGTCCGCCTGGACAATAGCGCCAGACAGTCGCTCCTCTGGGACGGGGCCTGGCTGTTGGACCAGCATCACCGCCAGCACCAGGGCAGCGGCCGTTGCCAGCATGCTCCAGCCCGGCAAAAACCATCCGCCTTTACTGTCATTCGCAGCGGACTTCGGCTTCACGGGCACCGATTCGTGTGGCCAAAGCCGGGCCTGTATGCCTTTCCAAACCGAAGATGGCGGTGTTTTGTCGCTGACCTGATTGCCAAGGTGGCCCAGTTTTTCCTCCCAGAACCAGACTTCCTCGCGAACACGCACCGACTCCATCATCCAACGCTCAAAACGACGTCGGGCAGCTCCATGCATCGAACCAAGAACGTACTCGGCGGCCAGAGCTTCTATTCTTTCCGGTGTCTTTTTCATCGTTCCAGGCACCTCTTCAAAGCCATCAAACCGCGGCGGATCCAGCTCTTTACCGTTCCCACCGGAGAGCTGAGGGCCACTGCCAGTTCGTCGTGGGTCAGGCCACGATAATAGGACAGTAAAATGCTGTCCCGCTGGACGTCTGATAGTTCATCAAGGCAGCCGGTCAATGCTTCTTCTCCGGCGGTGCGCAATGAGAAGTCCAGCGGGCCCTCACGAGAATCTTCCAACGAGTCCAATCCACTATCGCCGTCCGTGGCTCTGGATTTTCGGGATCGCATCAGGTCAAGGGTCCGGTACCTGGCGATGGTCATCATCCAGCTCAGCGGCGCCCCCCGCTCTTTGTGATATTCGGACGCACGATGCCAGATCTGGACAAAGGCATCTTGCAGAGCCTCTTCGGCCAGGTCCTGGTGTTTCGCAAGCTTCAGACAGAGACCAAACATGCGTCCTGAAATCTTGTCGTAGAGTTGCTGGAACGCCCGTCGATCATCGTGAGAGATCGCAACTAGCAAACTCATCAACTCATCCTGATTGGTATCAATCGCCATAAAATCAGCATCCGCTGTGTGTTTTTATTGAGACTTGCCTCATCTTACGGCCTTTTTGCGCCCGTGGTTGCAACCTGAACGCTTTTTGAACGATTTTTTTTTAATGCCCGCAACTTTTTAAAAAGCCCCCGCGTATCTCAACGGAACAACAAATATCACAGCACGACAAAAGGAAAAGGACATGAACACTTTACTGAAACGTTCCGGCCTTGCAGTCGCCGTCGCGGGACTTTGCGTCTCCGCAGGCCTGAGTCAGGCCTCCAGCCACCGGGAAGCGCCGTTTATTAC
>CAZWEP010000027.1:0-13545 GCA_964632565.1 uncultured Marinobacter sp.
ACGAGCACTACGATAAGGGCGCCTGCAAGGCCCACTACACCTTTAGCTCCCATAATTAACGACTCCTCCGAAGACCTGATTCCTGACGGCTACGCAACTCCTGCATAACCTCGTCAGCAAGCGCCTTGATGTCTGTTTGATCACTGCTCGAACCACTGCTGGATGAGCTCTGATTGCTCGATCCTGAACGATTCGTCAGACGATCCAACGGCAGATACATCATGTTGTCGCTGCTCTCTGTGTCTACAAACACTTTGCTGGTGTTTGACAACACGCCTTCCAGCGCCTGGAGATACATGCGTTCACGGGTCACTTCCGGCGCGCGTCTGTATACATCTAAAACAGCCTTGAAGCGAGCAGTTTCACCACGTGCACGCTCGATCACCTCTTCCTTGTAAGCCGCAGCCTCTTCGGTCATACGCTGAGCACGGCCACGAGCCTCGGGTACAATTTTGTTGCGGTACCGCTCTGCCTCTTCCTTAACCTGCTGTTCATCCTCACGCGCTCTCTGCACTTCACGGAACGCATCCTGAACAGGCTCAGGAGGCTGTGTGCTCTCAACGTTTACCCGAACGATTTCAAGGCCGGTGCCATACTCTTCCAGAAAAGTTTGCAGGCGCTGTTCGATCCGAACGGCCAGTTCCGCACGACCTTCGGTCAGTACATCGTCCAATTCCGAGCTACCAACCTCGTGACGAAGGGCACTGTCGGTGGCGAACGCCAGCGCCTGATTGGAGTCACGGACGTTCAGGACGTAATCGCGGGCATCGCCGACGCGGTACTGCACCTGCAGATCCACGGACACCAGGTTCTCATCTTCCGTCAGCATTTGGCCCGTGGATTCGGCGTTTCGAACGCTTGTCACACGAACAATGTTCACGCTGTCGATGAGCGGAACCTTGAACCGCAGACCCGGATTCTCGGTACTGCTGTACTCGCCAAATCTCAGGACAACGGCTCGTTCCTGCTCGTCGACGATGTAAAAAGACTGGAAAACGACGTAAATGGCGAAAACAATCGCGGCAATCGACAGCACGACGCCGAAGCCACCGCCGCCTGAAGAAGAACTGCCATTTCCGCCTGAATTGCTGCCTTTTCCGCCCAGTAACTTATTGAGCTTGTCGAGACCCTTCTTCAGCGCCTCGTCAAGATCTGGCGGCCCCTGATCATTACCGCCGCGACCACCACCGGTTCCCCAGGGATCGTTGTCATTGCGGTTTCCACCCGGTTCATTCCAGGCCATATCGTTCTCCGTTACTAACTGATCGAATGGCTGCAAATACTAGGGATTTATAAGCCCCCCGGCAATAGCGCAGCCTGCCTAAGTCTCTGCCAATTCCAGTCTGACATCCTGTTCCTGGATGCCAGCTCGACTGAGTATCTGTAACCAGTCCCGTTGCTGAAGGCGCACCTCAAGGACGGCGTCTCCGTCGTCCCGATAGGTCTCCTCCAGCACAGAGCCCGCCTCATGCAGCAATGCCCTGAGTTTTCCATCCACCGGGCCCAATCGCACAAAGTGATGCACAACGTCTTCTGCAAGGCGCTCGACAATTGCATCGAACAGGGCATCCAGCCCCTCGCCTGAGACTGCCGACACCCAAACACGGACAGGCACACCCTCTTCATTACGTTCAGTACGGGGTAAAAAGTCTTCAAACAGGTCAATTTTGTTGAAAACCTGCAAAACCGGTATCTCGTCAGCCCCGATTTCCGCCAGAACGTTCTCGACTTGCTCGATGTTTTCATCCCGGCGGTCATCGTAGCAGTCAACAATGTGCAGCAGGATCGAAGCCTGGGTGGTTTCTTCCAGGGTTGCACGAAACGCTTCTACCAGTTTGTGCGGCAAATGACGGATAAATCCCACCGTGTCCGCCATAACGACAGGCCCGATGTCAGGAAGTTCCAGCCGCCGCAGCGTCGGATCCAGCGTCGCAAACAGTTGATCAGCCGCATAGACTGAAGAAGTCGTCAAACGATTGAACAAAGTCGACTTGCCAGCGTTGGTGTAACCGACCAGTGACACCGTCGGAATATCCGCCCTGTTTCGAGCTCTACGTCCCTGATTCCGCTGTTTTCGAACTTTCTCAAGGCGCTTGTGTATCGATTTGATCCGTTCGCGCAACAGCCGGCGGTCGGTTTCGAGCTGAGTCTCACCCGGCCCTCGCAGGCCGATACCCCCTTTCTGGCGTTCAAGGTGCGTCCAGCCACGAATCAACCGTGTGGACATGTGCTCCAATTGGGCCAGCTCTACCTGCAACTTGCCTTCGTGAGTGCGGGCTCGCTGGGCAAAAATATCCAGAATCACCCCGGTCCGGTCCAGCACGCGACATTTGAGCTCCCGTTCAATGTTGCGCTCCTGACTCGGGCTGAGCGCATGGTTGAACAGCACGACATCTGCGTCATTCGCACTGACGGCATCACGGATTTCTTCTAATTTGCCGGCACCCACGAACAGCCTGGGACTCGGCTGCTTTCTCGATCCGGTCACAAATCCAACGGGATCGACACCAGCAGACGTCACGAGCTCCCTGAATTCACCAGGGTCCTCCATGTCATCCTGGACGGAGAATTCAATGTGAACGATGATGGCTCGTTCACCCACGTCAGGACGTTCAAACAACGGATCTGATCTCCAAGTTACTGATTTTACGATGGGAACGAAGAGTAAAAAAACAAACACCCGCGGCCCTCTGAACCTCAAGGTCCAGCGGAAACGCGGGTGTCACAAGCTGAGGGCCTGACAAATCAGTCTTCGGACTCCTCTCCTCCCGGAGCCTGCGCCGGAATTCGAACGTTCCGCGCGGGCACGACGGTGGAAATAGCGTGCTTGTAGACCATTTGGCTGACAGTATTTTTCAGCAAAATCACAAATTGGTCGAAAGATTCAATCTGGCCCTGAAGCTTAATGCCGTTGACCAGAAAGATGGAAACCGGGATGCGCTCCTTGCGTAAGGCATTGAGGTAAGGGTCTTGTAGAGAGTGCCCTTTTGACATGTTTATTCTCCTGTTATATGAAAAAGCAGATCGTCATTTAAAGATTCAATGTGGTGCGAGACTCAATAATTTTCAAGGCTTTGTCGACCATTTGCTGATCGTTACTATCGAGCCAGTCCAAATCGGACCATTTTCGCAGCCAAGTTAATTGTCGTTTTGCCAATTGACGGGTCGCCGCAGTTCCTTTGTCGACCAGAGCTGCTTCATCGAAATCACCTTCGAGAAAGGCCCAGGCCTGGCGATACCCGACACAACGCATGGAAGGCAGGTCAGTGCTCAAATCGCCCCTGGCCTTCAAATCACGGACTTCGTCAATAAAACCCGCTTCAAGCATGGCCAGAAAGCGCTGACGGATCCTGTCATGGAGTACCCGTCGCTCCGACGGTGCCATCGCTAGCTGAACCACAGTATACGGAAGACTCGCCGGTTCGTCTGCCTGCCAGCGGGTGAAATAGGTGTAATTCTTGACACTTTCCTGTTCTTCGAGGCCAGGAGTGACGTCGCCATTCCCCTGCCAGAAGCCCGATATAGGCTGGCCTGTCAGCCGAACCACCTCAATTGCACGAATCAGGCGCTGGCGATTATTGGGATGAATCCGCTCAGCGGCCAGAGGATCTTTCGCCTGCAATTCAGCATGGAGCGTTTCCCAGCCGTGAGCTTCGGCTTCTTTCTGTATGGCCTGGCGCAACTGACTATCGGCCGAGGGAAGGTCCGACATTCCGTGCAACAACGCCTTGTAGTACATCATCGTGCCGCCGGTGAGCAGGGGAATTCGCCCTTGCCCCTGAATGTCCGCCATCTCCCGCAAGGCGTCCCTTCTGAAATCAGCGGCTGAGTAAATATCGGCAGGGTCACAGATATCAATCAGACGGTGAGGCGCCTGGGCCAACTCTTCATTCGACGGTTTAGCCGTACCGATATCCATACCTCGGTAGATCATCGCAGAGTCGACGCTGATGATGTCGCAAGGCAACCGCCGACAGAGCTCGATAGCCAGATCGGTCTTGCCGGATGCGGTCGGCCCCATCAGGAAGATGGCAGGCGGAAACGAGTCGCTCACGGCGTTATCGGCCTCTAAGAAACAGCTTGTCCAACTCTGGTAGCGTCATAACGGTCCAGGTCGGGCGACCGTGATTGCACTGGCCGCTGCGTTCTGTGGCCTCCATGTCTCGCAGGAGGCTGTTCATTTCTGGAATGGTCAGTTGCCGGTTAGCTCGCACCGACCCATGACAGGCCATGGTGCCCAATAGTTCATGTACAACGGCTTCTACCCGGTCGCTTTCGCCGTTTTCGATCAGATCGGACAACACGTCTCGCACCAGTTGCTCAGTGTCTGCGCCACGAAGCAGGGCCGGAACCTGTCGAACCGCCAGCGTCTCCGGACCGATCCGTTCGACGCGCAAACCAAGCTGCATCAGCTCATCAGCGTGGGTTTCCGCAAGCGCCGCCTCTTTTTGGCTGACCGCTAGTGAAACCGGAACCAGCAACGGCTGACTTTTGAGATCCTGCGCTTCCAGCGCCCGCTTCATCCGCTCATAGGTAATGCGCTCGTGGGCCGCATGCATATCCACCACAATCAGGCCTTGCTGGCTTTGGGCCAGTATGTAGATGCCATGCAACTGAGCAATGGCGTAACCCAGCGGCGGATCGTCTCCCTGGTGGGCGGGAGGCGTGGTCGTGACCGGTATTCGCTCTCCTTGAATACTCTGCCCGGCATCCAATGGCGATGATCCTGCACCGGGTCCTTCTACGCCACCGCCCTGATTCAACGACTGGTAAAACGCCATCTGGTCCCGGGCCTGCCATTCCTGCTGAGGCGTCGCCTGGGCGTAACCGTTGGCCTGCGGGGCAGCGGATTCCGAGACAGAGGGGGAGTTACCACCCCCGGCGTCAGGCATAGCCACCTGCACGCCAAACGCCTGGGCGTGGGCAGAAGGCTGCCGCCACTGGGACTGAGCCACGGCGCCCTTGAGGTGATCATCCGGCCTGACATCCGCCAACGCCTTGTGCAGCGTGCGAAAAATAAAATCGTGAACGAGACGGCCATCGCGGAAACGAACCTCATGCTTGGTCGGATGCACGTTCACGTCGACGGAGGCCGGATCCACTTCCAGATAAAGCACGAAGGCAGGATGGCGATTGTTGTACAAGACATCGCGATAGGCCTGACGAACCGCGTGTGCGACCAGCCGATCCTTGATGACCCGACCGTTCACAAAGAAATACTGCAAGTCAGCCTGGCTGCGGGAAAACGTCGGCAATGCCACCCAACCCCAGAGCCGGACGCCCGTCGCTTCCGCGTCTATGACCACCGCATTGTCGATGAATTGCTGACCGCACAAGGAACCGATCCGTCTCTCGCGATCTATGGCACTGCTGGCGGGGCGCAAACTCTGAATGACGCGCTGGTTATGACGCAGCGTAAAACCGGTATCAAACCGGCTCAGCGCCTGCCTGCGGACGCACTCTTCCAGATGGTTGAATTCGGTTTTTTCAGTGCGGAGAAATTTCCGCCTGGCGGGTGTATTGAAGAACAGGTCTCTGACTTCCACCGTCGTACCCACCGGATGAGCTGCCGGGGCAATCGTGGCATCCATATCACGTCCCTCGACTTCGACACGGGACGCCGCCTCCTGTTCTTCTGTCCGGGAAGTCAGGGCAAGCCGGGAAACCGAGGAAATACTGGCCAGGGCCTCTCCGCGAAAACCGAGAGAGGCGACCGCTTCAAGATCATCGAGATCGGCGATCTTACTGGTGGCATGTCGACTGAGCGCGAGCGGCAGGTCTTCCTGGCTGATACCAGCGCCGTCGTCCCGAACGCGAATGAGTTTTACTCCGCCCTGCTCAATTTCAATGTCGATCCGGCCAGCGCCGGCATCAAGGGCATTCTCGATGAGTTCTTTAGCGACAGAGGCCGGGCGCTCGACCACCTCGCCGGCAGCAATCTGGTTGGCCAGGCGAGGCGAAAGCAATCGGATGGCGGGCATTGACGGGACAACCTCATTATCAGGACGCGGGTATTCGTATGGTTTGCCCTACCATAACACGGTCGTCATTCAGTCCGTTATATTGCATCAGTTCGCTGACAGTTGTCTGTGTCCGCCTCGCGACACCCGACAGCGTGTCACCGCGACGGATCCGATACTGGCTCATCTGGCTGCCGCCATTCTGCTTCTGGAACGCCAGCAGGGTGCCGGGTGGCGGTGTTTTCCGGAAATATTCGTCAATGCCCCGGAACACCGCGCTTGCCAGCTTCCGCTGGTAATTGGAGCTGGACAGGTTTCGTTCCTCGGTGGGATTGGAAATAAAGCCTGCCTCCACGAGGATTGAAGGAATGTCCGGCGACTTGAGTACCGCGAAGGCCGCCTGCTCCACGCCCTTCTTGTGAAGTTTGGCAACCGCGCCCAGTTCATTCAGTACAGAGCTGCCGACACCCAGGCTGGAATTAATACTGGCGGTCATTGAAAGATCGAGCAGCACCCCTGCCAGCGTGTCATCCCGGCCATCCAGCGAGACGCCGCCGGCACCTCCGATCAGATCCGAGCGATTCTCCGTCTTGGCCAACCATCGGGCCGTCTCACTGGTTGCGCCTCTCTGAGAAAGCGCGAACACCGACGCGCCATGAGGCTGCGGCGTGCGGAACGCATCGGCATGCACTGAAACAAAAAGGTCCGCATTGTGTTTGCGGGCAAGGACCGTGCGCCCTCTGAGATCAATGTAGTAGTCACCGGTACGAGTCAGCTTGGCGGTGTAACCGGGCTTTTGCTCAATGAGGTTCGCCAACGTACGTGCCATTCTTAGCACCACGTCTTTTTCCCGCGTTCCGCGAGGACCAATTGCACCCGGGTCTTCGCCACCATGACCGGCATCCACAACCACCACGATGTCACGTTTACTTCCAGAGCTGTCTGTCACCGTTGGCTGGGGTGCGCGCTGGGTTTTCAATCCACCTTCCTGAATCAAATCGACAACGAGGCGGTGGCCGTACTGCTGATTCGGCTGCAACTGAAAACTGCGGGGCTTGATATCGCTTTTGAGATCAAGCACGACCCGCAGGTCATCGCCGTTGCGGGGCGCACTGCGAATGCGGCGAATCGGGCTGCCCGTCAGATCCAGCGACTCAAACTTGGCCTGCAAGCGGGTATTTTTCAGATCAATCACCAGGCGCGATGGGCCGGACAAAGAGAAAACGTTGTGTTCGACCTCATCGGCAATGTCCAGCACCAATCGTGTGTGGTCCGGGGCCGGCCAGATCCGCACGCTGTCAATGCTGACTCCTGCCATGGCCGGAAGCGTCAGCAAAGACAGCATAAACATGCCCACCCAACGCCTGATCGAAAATCTGGTTTCCATGCTAACCACCTGCATTCACTGAAACATCTGATATTTCTTTTTATTCACCGACAAAGCCGACACGATCCAAACCTGCAAGCAATGATTCCCCAATTCGGGTTCCCGCAGCTAACGTAGCGGTTCGCCCCTCGCCGCGAGACTCAAGCACGACCGTCAGGTCAGGCTCGGGCAACAGCCCACGGCCTCGTTCGGCCCATTCGATCAAACATAGATTGCCCTGGCCGAAATAATCCCTGATGCCCAGGTACTCAAGCTCTTCCGGATCACCGAGACGATAAAGGTCAAAGTGATACGCAACCGGCTCAAGGTGCTCGTAAGGCTCCACAATCGTGTAAGTCGGACTTTTAACCGCGCCCTCGTGCCCCAATCCGTGCATCACCCCACGACTCAACGTGGTCTTACCCATGCCCAGATTGCCCTGCAAAAATATCACCGCGCCAGCCCCATGCTCTCTGACGAGAGCGGCAAGCGATTCGCCCAACCGTTCTGTCGCGTCGCTGTCGGGTAGGCTAACGGCGCTCTGTTGTGCCATGACTGTCACCCTGCCTGCTCCGCGGAATCCAAGCCTGATGCATCTGGCAAATGCTCCGCTGCTTTCAAAAGACAAGGCACTGCATCAATCACGTCGCCTGGCAACAATCCCATAAAACCTCTGGTCAGTGACGCCTCGTTGGCCGCAGCCAGGTGCAGAGCAACGCCCATCTCGGTTGCCATGGCGGCATCTTCGAACTGCCCGTAAAGGCTGCCAATGATGCCCGAGAGGACGTCTCCCGTGCCGCCGGTTGCCATACCCGGGTTTCCACCACCAACAATAACGGGCAAGCCCTTCCCGCCAGCAACCACCGTTCCCGCACCTTTCAACAACACCACACCGCCAAACATCTGCTGCATCTGTTGCGCCGACTTCAACCTGTCCGCCTCAATCTCCCGAACTGAACAGCCCAGCAACCGCGCAGCTTCGCCGGGGTGCGGCGTTAAAATATGATTGTCTGCTGGCACAGGCACTCGCGTCGATAAAAGATTCAACGCATCCGCGTCCAGAACACGAGGCTTTCCACTGGCCACAACCTGTTGCAACATCTGCTGCCCCCAGGCGCCTCTACCCAGACCTGGTCCACACACAATAACCGAGGCGTTCTCCATCAACCCAGTTAACTCTGAGCCATGAGTCACGCCATGCGCCATTACGGACGGGCACCGGGCCAAAGCCGGCCCCACATATTCGGGACGGGTGGCCAACGTGATCAGGCCGGCGCCCGTTCTGGCGGCCGCTTCAGCCGCAAGTATACCTGCCCCGCCAAAACCGCGATCGCCTGCAACAATCAACACGTGACCGAATCGACCTTTGTGGGCATGCATCGGTCGCCTGGGAACCGTGGTCATCAGATTTTGCCAACTGACTCTCCTGGCAATCGGCGACTGCCCGCTCAGCGGCACCCACTGTTCTGTGCCAAGAGCTTCGAAGGCAATCTGTCCGCAACACTCGGGGCCTGCGCCGGTCATCAAGCCGGCCTTCATGGCGATGAATGAAACGGTCAGTTCCGCACGAATAGCTGGCTCAGCCGCCACACCGTTTGTTGCGTCCAGACCGGACGGCACGTCTACGGCCAACACCGGAACCGGCGAGCGATTACAGCGTTCTATGATTGCCGCAAATGGGTCCCTCGGAGAGCCCGTTACACCGGTGCCCAGCATCGCATCCACAATGACATCACAGTCGTCAAAGGGAATCGCTGTGGCGCCAAAGTCGCCTTCACTCTCACCGTAGGCATGAACTTCTACACCGTCCTGCCGTGCCTTTAGCCAGGCTTTCTTGGCATCACCTTTCAATTTGTCCGTGGGCGCAACTGCCACGCAATGCACATTTAAATCGTGCCGGCGGGCGTTTGCAGCGA
This sequence comes from uncultured Marinobacter sp., assembly GCA_964632565.1. Classification (GTDB taxonomy): domain Bacteria; phylum Pseudomonadota; class Gammaproteobacteria; order Pseudomonadales; family Oleiphilaceae; genus Marinobacter. Next base: position 9,243 of record CAZWEP010000027.1, read on the forward strand.
TAAGATAGCCATCGCCCCCGTTGTTACCTGCACCGCAGAGCACAAGCAGGTGCCGTGCTCGGGGCCAACGCTTGATCAGCTGCCTGAACGCGCTCGCAGCTGCGAGCTGCATGAGCTCAAACCCATCAACCCCTTGCTCATCAATCACATAGCGATCAATCGCCCGCACCGCATCGGCGGAGAAGAGCTCTTCTGGTAGACTGCTCGCGTCGTACAGGGGCATGTAAACCAGCTCCCGCTAAAGAATCCGGATTAAGAAAATCGGCCAGTTGCCTGTAAAGCATAGCAAAATACCTCAAAAGGTCATAACTTAATCAATTACGCCATTTCAAAGGCAACTTTGATGGTGAGAAAGTCTGCAATCGCCGGGCATCACATGACCGCTACTACTGCCAAAACACTCGATACGCTGCCTGAAAAGATTCGGCAATGGGCCACAGATCTCGGCTTCAGCGACGTCGGAATCACGACGCCCGACACCGGCGCCCACGCCGACCGGCTTAAGGAATGGCTGGCATCTGGCTTTCACGGTGAAATGGCGTACATGGCCGATCACGGAGATAAGCGCTACACCCCGACCTCTCTCGTCGAGGGCACAGAAAGGGTGATCTCGGTGCGTCTCGATTATCTGCCGGCACCGGACAATCCATCGCGGGTGCTGACTAACGGAGAAAAGGCTTACATCACGCGATACGCAGTCGGACGCGATTACCACAAGATGATGCGGAAGCGTCTGGCGACCCTGGCCAAGCAGATTGATGAAGCGGTGTCGGGCTACTCCTACCGTGCTTTTGTGGACAGTGCACCGGTGCTGGAGAGGGCGTTAGCTCAACGAGCCGGCCTTGGATGGATCGGCAAGAACAACATGGTCATCCACCCAAAGGCAGGCTCATTCTTCTTTCTGGGCGAGATCTTTACAAGCGCTCCCCTGCCGATTGATCCTCCGTTCGAAAAAGAGCACTGCGGCACCTGCAGGGCCTGCCTCGATGTCTGCCCAACGGACGCTTTTGACGGCGCTCACCGGCTCGATGCCCGAAAGTGCATCAGCTACCTGACCATTGAGCTGTCGGGGAGCATTCCGGTGGAACTGAGAAAGCTCATGGGCAACCGGGTTTTTGGCTGCGACGACTGCCAGTTGGTTTGTCCGTGGAACAAGTTCAGCAAGCCGACCGCTGAGTCGGACTTTCAGCCGAGACACAACCTGGACAACGCAGATCTCGCTTCGCTGTTTCTTTGGACCGAGGAAGAGTTCCTGAAACGCACGGAAGGTTCAGCGATTCGCCGCACTGGTTATCACGGCTGGCTAAGAAACCTTGCGGTAGGGCTTGGCAATGCCCCATCCACTATTCCGGTGATTGAGGCCTTAAAAAAGCGTGCGGACGACCCATCAGACCTGGTGCGGGAACATGTCCGATGGGCCCTCGAACAGCACGGTCTATAGCTGAAAAAAGTGCTCGCGGTAGTGTCGGAGTTCGTTGATCGAATCGCGTATGTCATCCAGCGCAAGATGACTGCCTTTTTTCTTCACACCGTCCAGCACGTCCGGCCGCCAGCGTCTTGCCAGCTCCTTGATTGTGCTGACATCCAGATTGCGATAGTGAAAGAAGGCTTCCAGTTCTGGCATGTATTTGACCAAAAAGCGCCGGTCCTGGCCGATGCTGTTGCCACACAGGGGAGACTGCCCAGGCTCCAGATAGCGCTGCAAAAACTCCAGCGTCAACTGCTCCGCATCCACCTCACCAATCTTGCTCTCACGAACCCTCTGGGTGAGGCCACTCTCGCCGTGGGTTTTGGTGCACCACTCATCCATCCCGTTCAGCAAGCTGTCTGACTGGTGGACGGCAATTACCGGGCCCTCTTCAATGGTATTCAGTTCGGAATCGGTGATGATGGTGGCAATTTCGATGATACGTTCTTTTTCCGGATCCAGTCCGGTCATCTCCAGATCAATCCAGACCAGATAATTCGCTTCGGGCATTCAGGGTCTCCTCGACTCGGGCTTGCGGCGGCCGGCCACTTTTCTGCCTATTGTGGACGAATCACGTATGATGTTACACCTCCAGCGCATCACACCGGAAAATCCCTGATTTATGGCAAAACGTCGACTCAACAAGCAGCAACAGTGGCGCATCAAGAAAATCCAGCAGGAGCGGGCCGACCGGGCGGCTCGAAAAGAGCAAGTCATTGGCGAGCAGCTCGACGCCGGTGATCTAGGTCCCGAACAGGAAGGCCTGATCATCGCTCACTACGGACAACAACTGGATGTTGAACCTGTAGACGGCGATAACAAAGGGCAGGTTCTGAGGTGTTTCGTGCGCGCCAATATCGACAGCCTGGTCACTGGCGACAGGGTTATCTGGCGCATGGGCAGCGACAACACCGGCGTTATCGTCGCCCGGTGTGATCGCCACAGTCTGCTCCAGCGCCCCGATAATTTCGGTGCCCTGAAACCCGTGGCCGCCAATATTGACCGCATTATTCTAGTGATCGCACCGGAACCCGAGCCTCATGACAATCTGATAGACCGCTACCTGGTCGCCGCTGAAATCACCGATATCCCGGTCATTCTGCTGCTGAACAAATCGGACCTGGTCAATGAGAGTAATCGGTCATCCATAGACACGTTACTGAAACGGTATCAGGCTCTGGGCTACCCGGTAGAGCGGACCTCTGCCCGCACCCAAGGCGGCCAGGCCGACGGCGTGCAGGCGCTGGTCAATGGTCAGACCTGTGTTTTCGTGGGGCAGTCGGGCGTCGGCAAATCTTCGCTAATTCAGACGCTGCTACCTGAGGAATCGATTCGTGTCGGCGCCGTGTCTGAAGCCACAGGCAAAGGTGTGCACACCACGACTACCGCGAGACTGTTTCATCTGAACTGCGGAGGCGATTTGATCGACTCACCGGGCATCCGGGAATTCGGGCTCTGGCACATGACGCCGTCAGAAATCGAGTATGGATTCCGGGAAATAAGGGACCTGATTGGTCAATGCAAGTTCCGCAATTGCAGCCACCTCGGTGACCCAGGCTGCGCCATCTCGAAAGCCGCCGAAGAAGGCCGCATCAGTCAGGCCAGGCTGACAAGCTTCCATCGCATCCTGCAAGACATGGCCGAACAACAAGCCAGAGGCCTGAAGGCGGACTGAACGGACTTACCAGTTCAGCTCACCTTCAGCCGGTGCCTCCTTTTCCTCCAGCCAATCGCCCTCTTGCAACGATTCCATGGCCGCAGCTTTGTCTTCTTCGGACGGAGCTGTCAGATCGATGAGAGGCTCATCGGAGCGGCGCGCATTCTGTTGAATGCCTGCCGCTGCCTTCTTATTCAAAACGATGATGGAGATTCGGCGATTGACCGGGGCCTGCGGATCATCCGTGTCGAACAGGACAGAATCACTCAGCCCCACAACGCGGCCGATCTGACGACCGCCCACTCCGCCTGCAACCAGAGCCCTGCGGGCCGTGTTTGCCCGATCAGCAGACAACTCCCAGTTGGTGTATCCCGGACGCCCGTTAAAGGGTGTTGAATCCGTGTGGCCGGTAATACTCAGCTTGTTGTCGACCGTTGATAGGGTCTTTGCCAGTTCGAACAATATGTCCTGTGAATAATATTTCAGTTCCGCCCGTCCGCTGTCGAACATCGGGCGCTGGGAGCGGTCCACAATCTGGATGCGAAGCCCCTCGTCGGTAATATCAATCAGCAACTGGTCTTTGAATTCCTGAAGAGTCTTGCTCTGCTCGATGCGGTCCTTGAGATCCTGGAACAGTTGCTCCATTTTTTTCTTTTCCAGCGTCTGGGCCATTTCCTCGACCACCTGCTCTTCGATCTGGATATTGTTGTCCGCAACGTCCTCGCTGGTTTCCTTTACAACAGAGGCACTGCCTTCCAGATCCACCGGATTCGGGGATCCACCTTCGGTGAATCCGACGGGATCGCGAAAATAGCCTTCGACTGCCAGCTTCTGCTCTGGTGTCGCCGTAGCGGTGAGCCAGAGCACCAGAAAGAATGCCATCATGGCGGTTGCAAAATCGGCAAACGCTACCTTCCAGGAGCCGCCGTGGTGCCCGTTGGCGACAACCTTTTTGCGCTTGATGATTACGGGTTGATCTTCCAAAGCATCGCTCCAGACTGGCGAATGAACTACTTGGACCGAACGTGGTCGTTCAATTCCTGAAATCCTGGACGCCTATCCGACGGCAAGGATTTGCGTCCGAATTCAATCGCCATCTGAGGCGCCTGCCCGGACACGGTTGCCACAATCGACGACTTCACACACTCATAGGCTTTGATTTCATACTTTGCAGAGTG
>CAZWEP010000027.1:13645-37868 GCA_964632565.1 uncultured Marinobacter sp.
CCACAATCGACGACTTCACACACTCATAGGCTTTGATTTCATACTTTGCAGAGTGTTCCATCGCAACGGACAAAGGCCCGATAAAGCCATAACCCATCCAGATACCCAGAAAAGTACCAACAAGGGCCGCGGCCACACTGAGGCCGATGCGCTCTGGCCCCTCAGAAAGGAAGTTCATGGTAATGACGATGCCCAGAACCGCGGCGACGATACCAAGACCGGGCAAAGCATCCGCGATTTTGTTGACCGCGTGGGATGGCTCCTGCACTTCGTGATGTCGGCTGTCGATCTCGTTTTCCATCATGCCTTCCAGTTCATGGGTTGCCATGTTGCCGGAGCTGATGATCCTCAGATAATCCGTGATGAAAGCGAGGAGGTGCTTCGATTTCATGATGGCCGGATACCGACTGAAAATCTGGCTGGATTCCGGGTCGTCGATGTCTTCTTCAATGGCCATCACGCCCTGCTTCCGAGATTTGTCGAAAATCTCGTACAGGAGACTCAGAAGATCCATATAAAAAGATCGGTTATAGGGCGATCCCGTCAACTGAGTAACGATGCCTTTGCCAACCTCTTTTATGGTGTGGAGGGGATTGGCGATGATGAAGGATCCAACCGCGGCGCCGCCAATGATAAGAATTTCGGTCGGTTGCCATAGAACCGCCAGATTGCCTCCGTGCAGGACGTATCCACCCAGTACGCACCCCGCAACAACAACTGCACCTATAATGAATAGCATTGTGTGACGAACTACCTTTTTTGTTGGTTACCCGAAACAACAGGCCTAAGTGATCGGCCATCCGGTCTCGCTAGATAATAGCAAGCACTGGCTCTGTCCGCGAAAATGCAAAACAATTTCTCCTCCTCACCTGCGGTTTGGTAAACTGCGCGCCTTTCGAACCAGAGGATTCACGCCCATGTCCGACAAGCTGTTCCTGATGAGCCAACACATACTTCCACAAGGCGCCGTTTCGCGACTTGCCGGGCGGTTTGCCGACATGGAAAAGGCTCCGTTCCTCAAAAATCAGGTGATCCGTTGGTTTATCGACCGTTACGGCGTGAACATGAGTGAGGCCGAAGAATCCTCTCCGGAAGCCTATGCAAGTTTCAACGACTTTTTCACCCGGGCACTGAAACCCGGCGCACGCCCCATCGACGAGGATGCGACCACGCTGGTTAGCCCGGTAGATGGCGCCATCAGCCAGATTGGTTCTGTCACAGACGATCGCGTATTCCAGGCCAAAGGACAGGATTTCAGCCTGACGGAACTGTTGGGCGGCAATCCGGAAACGGCCAAAGAGTTTGCGGGAGGCAAGTTCGCAACCATCTATCTGGCACCCAGGGACTACCATCGCATTCACATGCCCCTGGCGGGCAAGCTGCGGGAGATGACTTACGTGCCGGGCAAATTGTTCTCGGTCAATCCTCTGACGGCTCAGAACGTGCCGAATCTGTTCGCCAGAAATGAGCGTGTTGCCTGCGTGTTTGATACAGCAGCCGGGCCCATGGCAATGGTTCTGGTAGGCGCAATGATTGTGGGAAGCATGGAAACTACGTGGGCTGGCGTGGTCGCACCGGGCACCAAGGATGTCAGCGTGACTCGTTATGAGCACCTACAATCGCCGATCCAGTTTGAAAAAGGCGAGGAAATGGGCCGTTTCCGGCTGGGATCAACGGTTGTGCTGGTGATGCCGAAGGGCAACGTTGCCTGGCGTAAAGATCACGTGGCCGAAAAGGTGGTTCGAATGGGAGAGCCTTTTGGCAAGGTGAAGCGCGGCTGACCTCAAACGCTTTCTATGCTCAGGCTATTTCTGAGGGAAACGTGAGAACGTCGGCAATATCGGACGAACCGAGCTTTAACATCAACAATCGATCCAGTCCGAGGGCAACCCCGGCGCAGTCGGGGATTCCGCACTCAATGGCCGCCAGAAAAGCATCGTCAATCGGCATTTCGGCCTTGCCCGCCAGCATTCTTGCACGGTTGTCGGCCTCAAATCGCGCTCGCTGTTCGGCACTGTCGGTCAATTCCCAGTAGCCGTTACAAAGCTCCAACCCATTGATATACAGCTCAAACCGGTGCGCCAGCGGCACACCGCCGTGCTCAGATACTCGGGCCAGAGCAGCCTGGGATTCCGGGTAGCCGGTGATAAAGACCGGTCCGAGGTCGGCAAGCGCTGGCTCAACGGCCAGACTCATGATCAGGTCCAGACAGGCATCTCGATCCAGATCCTTCAGAGACTGACCTGTCATCCACTGGGCGCAGGCATTTCGGAGCACCTCCGTCGCATCCGCAATTGGATCAAGCCCGGCGAACTCCACCATTGCCTCACGGTAGGTTTTAACCACCGGGCGCGGGCAGTCCAGCCAGCCGCACACCAGATCAGCGACCTCCTCCATCAGATCAGCATCACTGAAACCCGGCCGATACCACTCCAGCATTGAGAATTCGGGATTGTGACGCTTACCCCGCTCTCCTGCCCGAAAGACTTTGGAGATCTGGAAAATAGGCCCGCTACCTGCTGCCAGCAGTCGCTTCATGGCGTATTCGGGTGAAGTTTGGAGCCAACCGATTTGGGCGGAGCCCGCCTCCGGACTCAAGCTGACAGGCAGGCTATCAATGTGAATGTCGCTCACGCTGTGTCTTCCGAGAACCGGTGTCTCAACTTCCATCACACCTTTTTCAGCAAAAAAGCCGCGCACCCAGCTCAACTGGTTTGCGCGGCTTTTGATTGCTGACAGCGACGCCGTGGGCTGCCAACGGGAATTCTCAGTCACGAGGGTGGTATCAGCCCTTTACGCGGCTGACGTACTCGCCGGAGCGGGTATCGACTTTCAATACTTCCCCGATGGTAATAAACAGAGGCACGTTCACCACGGCACCGGTCGACAGGGTTGCGGGCTTGGAACCGCCCTGAGCTGTGTCGCCCTTCATGCCGGGATCTGTGTCAACGACCTCCAACTCCACGAAATTTGCGGGAGTAACGGTCAGCGGAGCACCGTTGTACAGGGTCACCGTATATACATCTTGTTCTTTCAGCCATTTCATCGTGTCACCGACCGCTTTTTCGTCCGCCGGGAACTGTTCAAAAGAACCGTCTGTTTTCATGAAATGCCAGAACTCTCCATCGGTGTACAGGTATTCCATTTCCAGATCGATCACGTCGGCCGCTTCCAGGCTTTCACCGGATTTGAAGGTGCGCTCCCACTGACGATTGGTCATCAGGTTGCGCAGTTTCACCCGATTGAACGCCTGACCTTTGCCCGGCTTAACGAATTCGTTTTCGAGAATGATGCAGGGGTCGCCGTCGAGCAAAACTTTAAGACCGCCGCGGAATTCGTTGGTAGAATATGAAGCCATGAAAATATCACCTGAAACGATGCAGTTAAGAATTCGAAGAACGGTATGATACAGCGAACCGCAGCGCTTATAGAAGCCCGTTCCCTCGATACCGCAGAACCAACCTGGCAACAGATTCTGTCCCGGTCTATTACCTCACCTTCCGAACTGCTGGAACGCGTCGGTCTGAGCCCTGAACATTGGCGCCATGGTGCCTCAGACGGTCATCGGCTTTTCCCTATTCGAGTTCCGGAACCTTACGCCAGTCGCATCGCCTACGGCGACCCTGAAGATCCGCTGTTGCGACAGGTTTTACCATTGTCTGAAGAAACGCAGACGGAACCCGGTTTTACCACGGATCCGTTGCAGGAAAATCAGGCGATCCAGACAACCGGTCTGATTCAGAAGTACAAGAGTCGAGCTCTGCTGATGGTGACCGGACAATGCGCGGTCAACTGCCGCTACTGTTTTCGCCGACACTTCCCTTATGCCGAGCATCGCCTTACTCCGGATCAGCGTCAGGCGATACTGCGCGCATTGGCAGAAGATAGTGACGTTAATGAGGTTATTTTCAGTGGTGGTGACCCGCTGGTTGCCAATGACAATCTTCTGGCCGAATGGGCCAGTGCCCTGTCAGCGCTGCCCAACATTCGCCGGCTCCGTATCCATACCCGGCTGCCCATCGTAATACCGCAACGGGTCACAGAAGAGCTTCTCGGATGGCTCGAGAGCACGCGGCTGCAGGTGGTCATGGTGGTCCACGTCAACCATGCCAACGAACTGGACGACAACGTTTTTCAGGCGTTGAAACGCCTCCAGGCCGCCGGCGTAACGCTGCTCAACCAGTCGGTTATCCTACGTGGGGTCAATGATTCAGCAGCCACACTCTGCGCGCTCAGTGAAAGATTGTTCGAGTGTGGGGTGCTCCCCTACTACCTACACGCGTTTGATCCTGTCGCCGGCGCGCATCACTTCGCGGTGTCAGACGACGAAGCGAGGACCATCGTCCGCCAGATGCTTGGGTCGCTTCCCGGCTTTTTGGTGCCCCGACTGGTGCGAGAAGTTCCGGACAAGCCCGGGAAGACACCCATCGACTTATTTGCCTGACTTTTTCTGTAAGTGTAAGAAAAACGGACACCTGTTAAACATTGTCAACTTGTCGACTGCTCGCTTTTTACAGAGCCTTTGCTATCTTACAGTGATGAATTCTATAACGAGAAAAATCACAGAGTTGGCGTGTAAAAATGGCGAGTACGACCCTGAAGCCCGAACTAAAAGTTCCTGAGCAGAAAACCGCGAGTCTGTCCTTTTGTGAGACCACCCCCAAAGGCTTTATGGACTGGGTCGATCAATTACCGATGGCGAACATTGGGGAAGCGTCTCGCCAGCTATACCACGCAATTATTGAGCTGAACCAGCTGTTTATCGCCCATACTCAGCGACTCCAGCTTCTTGAAGTGATTCGCCCAAAAATCCATTTCGTTTGCGCCGAACTCGCTCGTCACTACCTCGGACTTTCTATCGCCCTGCCAGACAAGCAGCGCAAAATTGCCAACCTGTCTCAGGCACTCCAACTGCATCTTGCGAGTGGGTACAAGTTGTGTGTGCTGGAATGCATCGATAACGGCGGAGTCGACAGAAATAAAAAGCCAATCACCCTGTCAACCCACCGCGCCATATCCGAACTGGCGGCTACAATCCTACGGTCTCATCAGCTTTACTGCCCCAGCCCGGCCCACAGTTGGCTTGAGTGCCACAGTCTCTACCGATTTGCACAGCGCAATAAACTGCAGACTCAAGCGATTGAAGATGACAGTCTGACTAATCGCAACCGAAGCTCCATTGACGATTGTTACAAACGCATTCTTCTACTGGGCTGCGCCCGTCCGAATCAGTTACGCCAGTCAGAACTGGCGTTGGTCTACGATCTTTTCGAAAGCTGGACGGACTGGGTTGATTGTGGCGCCAGCGCAGACGATGACAGCCTTTTTGTCGTCAACATGGAAAAGGATACTGCACCTATCTATCGCAGCCTGCTGGATGCAGAGCCGGGCTACGAAAGCCTGAATTTTGATACCCGCAGGCTCTCGGCCGAGATCAACGAGGCCTTGCAAGCCCGAACGCGAGCCCATGACGCAGACACCAAGCTGGAATTACCAGCGACCATTAACAACACGCTGCTAACCCACCTGAGCCAGGCCCTGGGCATCCTTGCAAAACGCAATTTCAACCGTATTTCCAGCCAGGGCACCCTTGAGATCTGTGTCGGATTGAGCGCGACCCATTATTTTGTTGCTGGTGGCAAGACCTTTAACCAGTTTGTTGCCGGCAATAACGCACAGACCATGCAGGATTCCAACGATTCGGGCCGTTTTCTCCACAATGCAATGAAGCGGGAAGATGCATGGGCTGGCGCCCACGACGCCGGCCCAACGGACGACTTCGCTCAATCCGCCGATACGCCGATCAATTTCAAGAACAGCGTTGGTGCAACCCCGGACTCGGCAGCCGACCGACAGCAGCCAAAATCTCATCAGGCTCTGCTGATCAACACCAGCCCCGGCGGCTATTGCGTCTCGTGGGAGAGCAATGTCCCCAACTCCTTGCAGGCTGGCGAAGTTTTGGGGGTTCGCGAGCATAGCAACCATCCCTGGAGCATTGCCGTTGTGCGCTGGATCCGGCAGGTTCGCAATCAGGGCACGCAGGTCGGGATCGAACTTTTGGCGCCCAGTGCAGCCCCTTGCGGTGTCCGCCTGATTCAGAAAGTGGGTAACAGCAGCGAATATTTGAGGGGGCTTCTGCTTCCAGAGATCAGCGTAGTCAACCAGGCTGCAACCCTGATCACTCCACGACTCCCCTTCCAGTCCGGCAGCCGAATCTCACTGCTTTATGACGGCAGAGAAGATCAGGGCACACTTTCTCGCAAGGTGTCTGCAACCGGGAGTGTCAGCCAGTTTGAGCTTAAACTGCAGAATGCCGGCACGTCTCCAATCAGCTCGCCGTCGGCGTCTCCGGGAACCAGCGAGGACGAATTCGACTCTCTCTGGCCGTCGCTTTAAATTTCGGCCTGCGGCGTGTTGGGCTCAAAAAGCGAACGACTCCCCGACATCGCCGTTCGAGGGTTGTTATTAAAAGGTAACCCCTGCATCATTCAGCGATAGGAATAGGTCGGCAAATGCGTCGCAACCGGCCAGACCAAAGCGTACCGCGAGACATCTGACGAATGCAGAAAAAAAACACCACCGTACATCTTCTCATTCTTGACCCTTCCCAGAACGATGCTGAAACCCTGGTCAGCCTGTTGAGGAATTCTGGTAAGGCAACCCGTGCCCACCGCATTACTTCCGAGGAAGATCTGGAGGAAACCCTCAAAGCCGGAAATTGGGATCTGTTACTGGCCAGAGATGAATTAGACGAAGATTTTGGTGCCGACGGGGCTCTGGCGATGATTCGCCGGATGGATAAAGACATTCCTTTTGTTCTGTTAACCAAGGAATTCAGTCGCGAACGAGCCGTTGCCATCATGAAGGCCGGCGGCCAGGATACTGTGCCAGAAGAAAACACCGATCAGCTTGTCCTGGTAGTGAACCGTGAGCTCGCGGCCCTTGAAGATCGACGCAGACGTCGTACTCTTGAATCTCACTTGCGGGAATCAGAACAGCGCTGCCAGCTTTTGCTGGAAAGCTCCAAAGATGCCATCGCCTACATCAACGATGGCATGCACATTTATGCCAACCAGTCTTACATGGAGTTTCTGGGGTACGACGACATCGACGAGCTGATCTGTATCCCCATTCTTGACACGCTGACGTCCGAAAGCGCCGACAAGTACAAAGAATTTATGAAGGCCTTTGCCGCAGATGATGAAGACAGCAAAACATTCGTCTGCACGGCGAAGCGCAGCGATGACCAGGAACTGAACGTCAAAATGTCGGTGTCCGCCGCCACGTACGATGGCGAACTCTGTACCCAGATTGTTCTGCAACCGGAAAAGGACGATGCCGAACTGGAGGAGAAAATCCGCCAGATCAGCAGTCAAGATCTTCTCACCGGACTTTACAACCGTCAGTATTTGATGGATGCACTCGCACAGACTATTGGCAAGGCGGGCAAAGACAATCAGACCGGCGCCCTCGCTTACATCTCCATTGACAGCTTTATGGCGATGAAGAGCGACGTCGGCATCGCTGGCGCCGATCTGGTACTGGGCGATCTTGCCACCATTCTGAAGGAGCATGTCCCGGAAGGCTCCGTGCTGGCGCGCCTCAGCGACGACGCTTTCGCGATTCTCAGTTACCCGCATGAAGAGAACGGGATGGCTGAAATCAGCGAACAAATCTGCAAAAAAGTGGAAGATCACCTGTTCGATATAGATGGACGCACGGTTCAGATCACGTTGAGCATCGGGGTTGCTGCCATCACTGAAAATGCTCCGAAAGCCGCCGACCTCCTGGGCCGGGCGCACACGGCCTCGTCAGAGTTGAAGAAGAAGGAAGGCCATGAAAACGGCAACGGCGTGCTGGTTTACAACCCCGCCGATCACGAAGCGCTCGACGACAGCAACTCAGCAGACGCGATACAGAAGGCTCTGGATGACAACCGCTTCAAGTTGCTGTTCCAGCCCATCATCAATCTCCGTGGTGAAGGCGAAGAGCACTACGAAGCATTTGTTCGTATGCTGGACAAAGATGATCAGGAAGTCTCGCCTTACGACTTTCTGCCCCCGATGGGCCCAACGGACATGGCCATCAAGATCGATCGCTGGGTGATTCTGCAGACCATCAAACAACTGGCAGGTCACCGTTCGCGCGGCCATGATACCCGGCTGTTCCTGAATATCACCGCAGAAACACTGGAAGACAAGACCTTCACTTCCTGGCTGAGCGTCGCACTCAAGGCCGCGCGCTTACCCGGCGACTCGCTGATCTTCCAGATCCGTGAAGGCGACGCAACGAATTACATGAAACAGGCCAAGGAGTTCTCCAAATCGGTTCATGAGCTCCACGCCAAGGTCTCGATTTCTCAGTTCGGCTGTGCGCTGAATCCGTTCAACACACTGAAGCACATTCAGGTCGATTACGTGAAAATCGACGGCTCGTTTACCGAAGAAATTCAGAAAAAGAGCGAAGCGAAAGACGAGGTCAACGAGATGGTGCAGAGCCTGCAGAACGCGGGCAAGCTCACCATCGTACCGCTCGTCGAGAACGCAGGCGTTCTGGCCACGCTCTGGCAGGCTGGAGTGAACTACATCCAGGGTTACTACCTGCAGGCTCCCGTTCCCGAAATGAATTACGATTTCGGCGATCATTAAAACTTTCAGGGTCTGTCGACGGCATGACGACCAGGCCCTGAAAGTCCGTTACTGTTCTATGTGGTGACTGTCACTCTCGCGGAACCCGATCAGGTACAGAATCGCATCCAGTCCCAAAGTGGATATTGAATGTCGGGCGGATTCTTTCACCAGCGGTTTCGCACGAAATGCAACACCCAATCCGGCCTGGCTCAACATTGGAAGGTCGTTGGCGCCGTCTCCAACCGCAATCACCTGCTCTCGCGAGATGTGCTCGCGCTCGGCGATTTCCAGTAGCAATTCTGCTTTACGCGAGCCGTCCACAATCTGGCCAGACACTTTGCCCGTCACTTTACCGTCTTCAATATCCAGCTCATTGGCATATACATAATCAATGCCCAGCTTGCGCTGAAGGTGTCGTGCAAAGTAGGTGAACCCGCCAGACAGAATGGCGGTTCGGTAGCCCAGGGACTTCAGCCGGCTGATCAGGTGCTCTGCGCCTTCTGTCAGGTTCAGCCGGTCAGCAATACGCTCCAGCACTGATTCTTCCAGGCCTTTGAGCAGTGCCAGCCGCTCAGCGAAGCTCTCGCTGAAATCCAGCTCTCCCTGCATGGCCCGCTCAGTGATTTCTGCCACCTGATCGCCAACACCAGCTTCCAGAGCAAGCTCGTCAATCACCTCGGCATCAATCAGCGTCGAATCCATATCAAACACCACGAGGCGACGGTTGCGACGGAAGATGGAGTCTTCCTGGAAGGCGATGTCCACATTCATCTCGCCGGCGATGTGGAGAAAATCCGATCTCAGTGTTTCAAGGTCTGAGGGTGTGCCGCGAACCGAAAACTCCACGCAAGCCAGGCGGTTTTCTGCCGTTTTCAGCGACGGCCTTGCGGACAGTCGGGTAATGTTGTCGATATTGAGTCCATGCCGCGCAGTGATGGCTGACACCCGGGCAATCTGCTCCGCTTTAATATCGCGAGACAACAGCGTAACGATATAACAAGCGCGGTTCCGACCTTCTGCCCACTGCTGATATTCTTCGGTGGAAACTGGTGCAAACCGAACCTGAAGATCCAGGGAATGCAGTCGGAACAGCAAATCCCTGATCACCGGCGAAGACTGGGATTCGTCAGGAATCTCGATGAGGATTCCCCAGGTCAGATGGTCATGGATGACCGCCTGACCGATATCCAGAATCCTGACATCGTATTGTCCCATGATGCCGGTGATTTCTGATGTCAGGCCCGGTTTATCGCGCCCAGACACATTAATCAATACAAGTTCACTCACTGTCTGCAGGCTCCTCTGTCCGAGCACTGGCGGCGGAGCGGATCACGTCGATACCGTCGACTCTCTGCAAACCTCTCGGGAGCTTGTGGCCTCGTCGTCCCCGCTCGCCCACGTAGTGTTCAAGGTCAGCAAAGCTAAGCCCCATCTTGCGCTTGCCGGCCCGAATTTCAAGCTGATCTTCCTGTGCGAAAACAGCTGTAGCAACTACATATTCCTCCCGATTCTGCACCCGGGCTGACGGGATACTGATGATCTTGTTGCCCTTTCCTTTGCCTAGCTCCGGCAGTTCGCTGAGCGGAAACACCAGCATCCGTCCTTCGTTGGAAATCGCGCATAAGTAAAGGGGGGAGGACGACTCTGGCACAAGCGTCGGCGACATAATGTAGGCGCCTTTAGGGACTGACACTACGGCCTTGCCGTTCTTGTTCTTGCTGATCATGTCATTGAGCGACGCGACGAAACCATAGCCGCCGTCCGTCACCAGAAGCACTTTTTGTGAAGGCTCTCCCATCAAAAGACCGGAGAATGTTGCCCCCGAAGGCGGATTAATCCGACCGCTCAACGGCTCCCCCTGCCCCCGGGCAGATGGCAATGAGTGGGCCACAAGCGAATAGGCCCGCCCCGTCGAATCGAGAAATATGGCCTGCTGGTTGTTTCGACCCTTGGCAGCCATCGAAAATTTATCACCCGCCTTGTAGCTGAGCCCATTCGGCTCAATGTCATGCCCCTTGGCGGAACGCACCCAGCCTTTCTCAGAGAGAACAACGGTGACCGGATCGTTGGAGACAAGCTCTGTTTCACTGAACGCCCGCGCTTCCTGGCGCTCTACAATCGGAGAGCGACGGTCATCACCGTAGGTCTCTGCATCCGCAATCAGCTCGGACTTGATCAACTCTCTCAGTCGGTCCTCTGAACCAAGAATGGCCTGAAGCTCATCACGCTCTGCGGACAGTTCATCCTGCTCGCCACGAATTTTCATTTCCTCAAGCTTGGCCAGATGGCGCAGTTTCAATTCGAGGATGGCTTCCGCCTGCTCTTCGCTCAAACCGAACTTGGCAATCAGAGCCTCTTTCGGCTTGTCTTCGTAGCGGATAATCGCGATCACTTCGTCGATGTTGAGATACGCAATCAACAAACCTTCCAGGATGTGAAGGCGGGCCAGAACCTTATCCAGTCGATGCTGCAAACGGCGGGTCACGGTGGTACGGCGGAAACTGAGCCATTCGGTCAGCATCGTGACGAGCCCTTTGACCCCGGGGCGGCCATCGTTGCCGATGACGTTGATGTTCACCCGATAGGTTTTCTCGAGATCCGTGCTCGCAAACAGGTGGGCCATCAGGCCCTCCAGATCAACGCGGTTTGACCTTGGAACAATCACCAGACGCGTGGGGTTCTCATGGTCAGATTCGTCGCGCAGGTCCGCAACCATCGGGAGCTTCTTCGCCTGCATCTGTTGGGCAATCTGCTCCAACACGCGATTGCCGGAAACCTGATGCGGCAAATCAGTAACAATGATTTCTCCGCTGTCATTGATCCAACGGGCGCGCATCCGCAGAGATCCGCGCCCCGTCTCGTACATCTGGCGGATGTCCTTGCGCGGAGTGATGATTTCGGCTTCAGTGGGGAAATCCGGGCCCTGAATATGTTCGCAGAGATCATCGACCGTTGATTCAGGCTGGTCGAGCAGACGAACGCAGGCAGCGGCCACTTCCCTGACATTGTGTGGCGGAATATCCGTGGCCATACCCACCGCGATGCCAGTTGTACCATTGAGTAGCACGTGCGGCAGGCGCGCCGGCAACACCGCCGGCTCATTCATAGTGCCGTCAAAGTTAGGCACCCAATCGACGGTGCCCTGCCCCAGCTCGCTGAGCAGAACTTCCGAAAAGCGCGCAAGGCGAGACTCAGTGTAACGCATGGCTGCGAATGACTTGGGATCATCTGGCGCACCCCAGTTACCCTGGCCATCCACCAGCGGGTAGCGATAGGAAAACGGTTGCGCCATGAGCACCATTGCTTCATAGCAGGCACTGTCACCGTGGGGGTGAAACTTACCCAGGACGTCGCCCACGGTACGGGCAGATTTCTTATACTTGGATGTGGACTTCAGCCCAAGCTCAGACATGGCATACACAATGCGGCGTTGGACCGGTTTTAGACCATCGCCGATGTTCGGAAGTGCCCTGTCGAGAATGACGTACATCGAATAATCGAGGTAAGCCTTCTCGGTGTAGTCTCTCAGTGAAACTCGCTCAAAGCCTTCATCCGTGGTCTGAAACTCTGGCATGGATGCCCCTTCTCGCCTGTCATTGGATAACGAATTGTGTGTACTGCCCTGTAACCGAATCTGGCTTCAAGCCAGCCAATTACCGGAAAGCGCCCATTATATGGAGCAAGGCACGGATACACCAACACCACGAGGCAATTCCAATAGCGGAATTCCCCAATGGAGTGGCCGTGACCGGAACCGTATTCTCTAAGCCTGAAATCCCTCCATGCACCAACACTGCGTTAGAGCGATGCACTATGAGATCTGAGCTAAAAGCCTGCGGACACGCTTTGATGACGGCAACGACCAATGCCGTGCTCGCACTGGCGCTCATGCTCTTCCTCGAATTCGCTATCAGCGGTTCTTTTCAGATACCCGAAGCCTACGTGTGGGCGGTGTCAGTGATCGGTCTCGTCATTTTCTTTGCTCAGTTTTGGCGACAAAGACGCCTCTGTCGGAACACCTCAGCCGAGCGCCAGTCGAACCAGCCTTTTATCGGGAATGGTCGCTAAATCTCAATAAACGCCTTTCAAATCCCCGCAACGTGTAATTGACCTCGTCCCTGCTATCCTCAAAGAGACATCTTTGTTGATCTGGTGAGGTTTAATTGTGCAACTTTCGAAAGCACTTGGACTTAGATCTAAAATTGCTTTGCCATTCGGTCTCTCGGCCGTGGCACTGATATTAACCGGATGCTTCAGTGTCTTAACCTTTCAAAGCCTGATTTCGGCGATTGACGAAGTTGCCGACCGGGACCTTCCGGCTATGAGCGAAGCGCTCAACGGCGATCGTGATCTTTACCAATCACTGGTCGCCCAGATGTCTCTGGTCGATGCCGCCGCCCGTGGCCGTGATACCTCCGAATTTCGCGCGTCCTTCGAGGAAAATGCCCAGCAGGCTTTCGATCGCATGAAATCCGCAACGACGCGGCTGATGGGAACTGGAATAGAGTCCAAAATACAGGGCTTCGATGCCTCCTTTAATGCCTGGAAGTCCGCCGCAGGCAAATCGATAGATCTGGCGGAAGCCGGCGCCAGGCAAGCGGCGGAATCCGTACTCAGAGGCAATAGCGCGGCCGCTTTTGATACCCTGCGAGATTACTTCGACGTGGTTGGCGTCCATGCTGAGGAACTGGCCCAAGCGTCCGCCGCCAAGGCGTCCGAAAAGGGAATCAGCAGCACCATCGTCATCGTAGTGATTGCTGCGGCATCCCTGGCGATCAGTCTCGCGTTCTTCGCTATTTTCCTGAAGCTGATCATACGATCCATCAAGGGTCTTAAAGACCAGTTGGATAATATCGCTCAGGGTGAAGGTGACCTCACCACACGTGTTCCGGTGGAATCAGATGACGATCTGGGACAGCTTGCCACCAGTTTCAATCAGGTTCTGAACAACTTGCAGGGCATGATTGGTGCCATTCAGGGGCTCAGTGACAGGCTGAACGAAAACGCAAAAGAACTCTCGACCTCAGCCAGGGACAATAACGATGGTGTCACCCGACAAACAGACCTGATCTCAATGGTCGCAACTGCAATCAATGAGATGCAGAGCGCCATAGAGGAAGTTGCAGGTAATGCCTCCCACGCTGCGGATGTTACCCGGGAAGCTCAGAAAACAGGCGAAAACAGTGGGCGAATCATTCGGAACTCGTCGGAGCAGGTTCAGACGTTGGCCGAACAGATCGGCAAAGCGGTCAATGTTATCCGGAAACTCTCAGAAGACTCGGAAAACATCACTTCTGTTCTGGACGTGATACGTGGCGTCGCCGAACAAACAAACTTGTTGGCGTTGAACGCGGCCATTGAGGCAGCGCGGGCTGGCGAACAGGGACGGGGCTTTGCCGTTGTTGCGGACGAAGTGAGAACACTGGCCCAGCGCACGCAACAATCCACGGAAGACATTCAGCGCATGATCACCACCTTGCAAGATGGGGTCTCCGACATCGTTCAGGTCATGGAAACCGGCAGTGAGCAGGCCACAAACACCGAGAAGCTGGCCACCGAAGCTGAACAGGAATTGCAGGCTATTCTCCAGGCCATGAACGACATCAACGATGTGAACACCAGCGTCGCGTCGGCCACCGAAGAACAGACTCAGGTCGTAGAGGAAATAAACAGCAATATCGTCAACATCAACGAACTGGCTTCTGAAAGCTCGCGCCGCTCCAAGAGCATCTCCAGCATTAGCCAAACCCTGGGTGACTATGCTGATGAGTTACGTCATCAGACAGGTCGGTTTAAGGTCTAAATCCCGGTGGCGGCTGCCAATTTGGTTGGCAGCCGCCTGAATCTTTATTGCCTAATGCCTTCTACTGAAATGATCAGCTCCACGGATCGCGATGACTCACCCAGCTTCTGGTAGTCAATCCCGAAATCGTCGAGATTAAACTCCGTGCCTGCCTCAAAACCCATGCGGTAGCCACCCCAAGGGTCTTCTCCATGCCCCAACATCTCAACGTCCAGAGTTACCTCTTTCGTCACTCCGTGTAGCGTCAGGTCGCCGACAATGTCTGCCTCGCCGTCTTCACCCACTTCGACACGCGTGCTTTCGAAGGTCGCCTCGGGAAATTCATCAACCGCCAGAAAATCGTCTGAGCGGATGTGCTTGTCCCGTTCTGCATGATTGGAATCAACACTACTGGTGTCGATGGTCACCGACACACTGCTGTTTTCGGGATTTTCAGCGTCGTAGACAAACTGACCGTCAAACTCGTTGAAGCGACCGTACAGCCAGCTGTAACCCAGGTGGGAAATCTTGAAAGTAATAAATTGATGGGTACCTTTCTGGTCAAAGGCATAGGTGCCACTGTGCTCGTTTGCCTGGACGCCGGCAATCACTGACATGGATATCGCTGCGGCGAGAACTTTTTGTTTCATCATTGTTTTACTCCGTTTGTGGTTGAACAATCACCGGGGCCTTAGCATCCTCTTGAGCGTGAGGTCCCTGTCGAAAAAATGGTGTTTCAAAGCTGCCAGTGCATGCAGACCGGCCAAACCAACGAGCGCCCAAGTTGACCAGTAGTGGACACTCCCGGCAATTTCTTCCATGCCTTTGATCTGCCCGGTGACTGACGGCACCTCAAACCAGTCGAAGACGCTGATGGATGACCCGTCCGCAGTGGAAATGAGATAACCGCTGGCCATCGCAATAAAAATCAGTACGTAAAGACTCAGGTGCGCCAGGTGTCCGGCTCGGATTTCAGTTGGGCTGTGGGATTTGAGAGGCGATGGCGCTTCGCTGCAGGCGCGCCAGATTACCCTGAAGATCATAACCGCAAAGAGCAGGAGGCCAATACTGCGATGGAGGTCGGGTGCTTTTTTATACCAGCTGTCGTAGTAAGTAAGTTCGACCATCCAGAAGCCCAGGGCAAAAAGTCCGACGACCACAATAGCGACGATCCAATGCAAGGAAATCGAAACCGCACCGTAGCTCTCCAAAGAATTTCGTAACCGCATGCTACCGAGACTCCGTTCTCTTGAATGTGTTTACCATTTGGTCACCGGACCCCATCGCGCCACAACACCTTGATCCACGCCAAAAGTCTAGAAATGGTGACTCTCAAAGCCAACCGAAATGTTTTGCCCAGGATCATCAGTTTTTCTGACCTACCTGCGTAGGTAAAACTACCTATGTCTTTGGTCTTATAGGGAATTTACGGATTGAGCGGGAAACAGATCGCCGTCATCATCCATAACACTGGGTAAAAAAACTCCCTTTGCAATCAAGCAAACATCAAAAAATGAGACAGAAAAATGGAAATCGAGTTCGACGAAACCGTCGTTGTTCCGAGTAATAACTGAGATCAAACGGCATTTTAAGAGCGATTACACAAGCGGCCGTCAGCGGCTATGCGTGAACGCCGTCACACTACTTTGCGAGTTTTTACATTAAAAACTGGTAAAGTCCTGACGTTTTTGGCAATCTGCCATCAATGTCTTCGTAAATCGCCTAACCTGCTGCTTTGAAAGGCTATTTTGTAGACAATCGATATAACAGTTTGGCAGCGCACGCTGCCGATGTGTTCGTTAGTCAAGACCAAAAGGCCTATGTCCCAACTCCTCCCCCAAAAGCTGGCAGCTCCCAATCTGGATCTGCTGTCGCCAATGCTATCCCGGGAGGGAACAGCCTGGATCGCTGACTATCAGGGTCTTACCCTCAAAACAGCACTCCAGCCGATCTTCAGTCTTTCGCACAAACGCGTTGTTGGTTACGAGGCCCTGATTCGCGCTTTTGACAACGACAACGCGGCAGTTCTACCTATGCACCTGTTCGAGCTGGCATCTACGGACGCCGATAATCTGTTGCTCGACAGGCTTTGTCGGTACCTGCATATTCGCAATTACACGCGCTTTCACGACCAACTGAACTGGCTCTTTCTCAACGTATCACCGAGCGTCGTCTCGACCGGTTCCCAGGCGGACTCATTCTTTGGCGAACTGCTCGCCAAAACCGGCTTACCTCCGCATAGAATCGTCATGGAGATCGTAGAACAGCCCACAGACGACGCGGAGAAGCTCCGTGAGGCCGTGAACTATTATCAGCAACTTGGATGCCTGACGGCCATCGACGATTTCGGCGCGGGACATTCCAACTTCGAGCGCATCTGGAATTTGTCTCCAGACATTGTGAAGCTGGACCGCACGCTCCTCACTCGTGCGACGGACGATCACAAGGCAAGACAGATTCTTAACGGCATCGTTTCACTGCTGCACCAGTCAGGCTGTCTGGTGCTCCTGGAAGGCGTAGAAACACACGATCAGGCCATGATAGCGATTGATGCTGGCGTGGACTTCGTGCAGGGCTATTATTTCCAGAAACCGAGCGTGATGCTCGAAACCATCGATCCTCGGGGTATGGCGGACCTGGATCAGTTGCTCACCGACTACAAAAACAAAAGTCGGGTAACCAAAGATCCGACGGAAGAGCTAACGGCCTTTTTTGAGGAAGACTTCAAGCGGACGATTGACCGCCTAGCAACAGGTGTCAGCATGAATGATGCCTGCCAGCAGCTTCTTAACCATCCGGCGGTCTCCCGCTGCTATCTCGTAGATGTGAACGGCGTGCAGATTGACGATACCCTGATCTCGGACCGGATGTCCCGCAGCCTCGACCCCCGATTCCGACCTCTGGAGTCGACCACCAGCGCCGACTGGTACCGACAACAGTATCTCCGCCAAGCCATTGCCCGTCCCGGCCACCTTCAGGTCACGGCGCCCTACCTGTGCATTACCGGGGCTTATATGTGTGTGACATTGTCACTTGGCTACTATGCCAACGGTGAGCTGGTTGTTCTTTGCTGCGATATTCTGGCGAATGGCCTGGAACTTTCGCCGGCACAACCCTAAGCCCCGCCGACCCCGTACACCATCGCAATCACCGTCACCGCAACAGCGCCGATGAACAGGTTCATTGGCAAACCTACTTTTACAAAGTCCATAAACCTGTAACCACCAGGGCCAAACACCATCATATTGGTCTGATAGCCCAGGGGTGTCGCAAAGCTCGCCGAGGCAGCCATCATAACGGCAATCACGTAAGGTTCAGGAGGCATTCCCAGAGCGCTGGTTGTGGAAATCACCACCGGCAGAATCAAAACCGCTGCTGCATTATTGGTTATCACTTCCGTCAGAACCGATACCGAGAGATAAACCAGCACCAGCGTCAGGAGCGGATGACCGCTGCTGGCCGAAACGATCGAGTCAGCGAGAAAACCGGCTGCGCCACTGGCCTCAAGCGCTGCACCGAGAGCAAACGATGCAGCAATGGTGAGCATCACGGGCACATCCACCGCCTTCTGGGCCTGCCCCACCGAACAGCACCCCGACAGCACCATTGCGGCCGCTCCCAGCAAGGCCGCATTGAGCATGCTCAGCAAACCCGTTGCCGCACTGATTACCAACACCAGCAGAATCGCCCAGGACAGATACGCCCGGTCATGACGGGGCCTGTCGGTTTCCAAATCGTTGATCAGCAGGAAGTCCTTGGCGTATCGCTGCCGGCTGACGAACGCAGGACGGGCTTCCAGCAGCAACACGTCGCCCGTTTTCAGTCGGATATTTCCGAGGTTGCCGGACACACGTTCACCGCCCCGCGCAACGGCCAAAACCACGGCACCATAGCGGTCACGGAACTTGGCATCACGGATGGTGAGGCCCAACACTTCGGATCTCGGGGATAATGCCGCTTCAACAAGCCGACGCTCGGCTCGGTCCTGGCTCAGACTGGGTTCGTCGTCGTGGACGGACGGCACAATGCCATTAATTCGCAGCAGGTCGGATATGGCCTGAGTATCGCCGGCAAAGACCAGTCGGTCGCCGCCCCGCAGGCGCTCTTCCGACGGCACCGCTGTGACCACACTGCCATCCCGTTCGATCTCAACCAGGTAAAGACGGTCCAATTCTCGCAACCCGGCCTCGCCGACGCTCTTACCCACCAGCGGACCATCGAACGCAACGGCAACTTCAAGGGTAAACTCCCGCATCGATCCGAATTTTTGCTGATCCTTTCGGTCCGGCAACACCCGGGGCAACACCAGAAGCATGACTGAAAGGCCAATGACCGCTACGGGCAGCCCGACAGAAGTAATGGAAAAAATTGAGAAGCCAGCATCTCCGGTCAGGGCCCGGTACTGTCCGTTGACGACCAGGTTCGTGCTGGTCCCGATTAGCGTCAGCATGCCACCGAGAATGGCCGCGTAGCTCAGGGGAATCATCAGCTTCGAGGGAGAGATGCCAATCTTCCGCGACCAGGCGTGCACGGCAGGAATCATGGTCGCCACCACAGGCGTGTTGTTGAGGAACCCGCTCAGCAGAGCCACCGGAAGAGCAATTCTTGCCTGGGCTGAACGGGCCGTTCGTGGCTTGCCCAGCAGGTAATGCACGATCAGATCTACCCCGCCGGAATGGTGTATGCCAGCAGCCACCACAAACATGGCTACCACAGTAATCAAGCCTGTATTGCTGAAGCCTGACAGCGCCTCATCCGGGCTGATGATGCCTGTCGCGCTGAGCACAATCATTACGGACAGCATGACAAGGTGCGGGCCGAGCCGCCCCACACTCATCAAAAGAAGTGCGATACCCGCAAGCGCCAAGACAAACCAGCCCTGCCAATCCATGCAACAACCCCAAGGATAAAAAGACGAAGGATAGCGAGTTTGACTTACACAGAGAAAGAATAAAGCGTGCTGGTGAAAGCACGCCTGGTTATATCAGCAGGTGCCGGACCCAATCAGACTTCGATATCGGCCATATTGCCATAAGTCTCGAGCCAGCTTCGGCGATCCGATGCCCGCTTCTTGCCCAACAACATGTCCATCCGGCTGTCCGTATCGTCGCCGTCCTCGATGGTCAGCATCACCAACCGGCGGGTGTCCGGTGCCATGGTGGTTTCACGAAGCTGCAACGGATTCATCTCGCCCAGCCCCTTAAAGCGGGTTACCGAAGTTTTGCCTTTCCGGTTTTCGGCCGCGAGACGATCAATAATGCCCTGCTTCTCGTGTTCGTCCAGGGCGTAGAAGGTTTCCTTGCCAAGATCCACCCGATATAGAGGCGGCATCGCGACGAACACGTGTCCGGCGGCAACAACAGGTCTGAAGTGTTTTACGAACAGAGCACAAAGCAGCGTCGCAATGTGAAGGCCATCCGAGTCGGCATCGGCGAGGATGCAAATCTTATTGTATCGAAGACCGTCCAACTGATCGGAACCGGGGTCCACGCCAATGGCGACGGCGATGTCATGAACTTCCTGGGAGGCGAGAATCTCGCTGGAGTCCACCTCCCAGGTGTTGAGGATTTTACCGCGAAGCGGCATGACCGCCTGGAATTCCCGATCCCGGGCCTGCTTCGCTGAGCCACCTGCAGAATCCCCTTCTACCAGAAACAGCTCGGATCGTGACGTATCGCTACCGGAACAGTCGGCCAGTTTACCGGGCAGCGCCGGACCGGAAGTGACCTTCTTGCGGGCGACTTTTTTGCTGGCCCTCAGGCGACGCTGGGCGTTGCTGATAAACAGTTCGGCCAACGCCTCTGCAACATCGGTGTGCTGATTCAACCACAGACTGAACGCGTCTTTTACCACACCGGAAATAAATGCTGCCGCTTCGCGCGAAGACAGCCGCTCCTTGGTCTGGCCGCTGAACTGAGGCTCCTGCATTTTGAAGGACAACACATAGGCGCACCGTTCCCAGATATCTTCTGGAGACAGCTTGACGCCCCGCGGCAACAGATTGCGGAATTCGCAGAATTCCCGCATCGCTTCCAGCAATCCGGTTCTGAGGCCGTTTACGTGAGTACCGCCCTGGGCGGTCGGGATCAGGTTGACGTAGCTTTCCATCACCGATTCGCCACCTTCCGGCAACCACTGAATTGCCCAGTCAACGGCCTCTTTGTTGCCTGAAAAACTGCCAGTGAACGGGTCAAGCGGAACGGCTTCGATATCCGCCAGCTCAGAGCGAAGGTAATCACGAAGACCGTCTTCGTAACACCATTCGTCCTTTTCGCCGGTCTGTTCCTGATGGAAGGTGACGGTCAGCCCCGGACACAACACGGCTTTTGCCCGCAGATTGTGACGCAGACGGCTGACCGAAAACTTCGGGCTGTCGAAGTAACTGGCATCCGGGGTGAATTTGAGACGGGTTCCTGTGTTGCGTTTTCCGACCGAATCGACAACAGCAAGATCGGTTTCCTTCTCACCGTCGGCAAAGGTCATGCGATGCAGCTCACCATCGCGCTTGATGGTTACCTCAAGGTGCTTCGACAGCGCGTTTACAACAGAAACACCAACGCCGTGCAGACCACCGGAGAAGTTGTAATTGCCCTGGGAAAACTTGCCGCCCGCATGCAACCTGGTAAGGATAAGTTCGACGCCGGGGAGCCCTTCTTCCTTATGCATATCAACCGGCATGCCACGGCCATCGTCTTCAACACTGAGCGAGCCATCACCGTAAAGAACAACGTCAATCTTGCGGGCGTGCCCTGCCAGGGCCTCGTCAACGCTGTTATCGATAACCTCTTGAGCCAGGTGATTCGGACGGCTGGTGTCTGTGTACATGCCCGGTCTTTTGCGTACCGGGTCGAGACCGCTCAGGACTTCAATGGCATCAGCGTTGTACTGTTTCTGGCTCATAGGAGAGTTCGGACTCCGCAGGTTAGATTCAGATCTGGCCCATAGCTTAGGGAATCGGGAGGAAAGATCAACGGTTGTTTTGCTGCAAGGTCCAGGACCAGACAGCAGGAATCAGCGACGATCCAGCGTCTGGGTTTCCAGCCCGTTGCTGTGCACCTCAATCCGGCGCCATTTTTCAGGAGTGATTGCGAGAATGGCGCAAGGCGTCGTCACCACTTGCGTAACCATCGCATCGGCCGGCGGGCGCCGCAAATAGACCGTCAGGTTCAGGACGTCGTTCTCAATCATCGAGTTGGCGAGGGTAAGCGCATAACCTCCCGTGGGCTTCTCTCCCAGCCCCACTACCAGCAGGTGTTCCCGCTCAAAATCGATTCGCTTGAGGAGTGTCATCGAAAGATTTCGGGCAGGCCAGTTTTCAATCGTTTGCAGGTCTTCAGCCGACGATAGATAGGTCAGCCCAGCAGAGCCAACACCACACTGATCCGATTCAATGACCTGACGGGCCAGGGGTGCCCCATCCAGCATTGTGAGAGGCTGGTTTGAACAGGCTGACACCATCAGGCAGGTAAGCAGCAGCAATCCATGGCGACACTGATTCAACGGCCGTACTCCCTCTTATTTCCCAATTCCCGTTTATTGTTCTTGAGTTGCTTCACCTTATACCCCTCAAAGCCAACCCGAGGCAATCCCATGGCAGAGATGGTGGGGCGACGATAACTGGTACTCAGTGAAATCCCAGTGCGAGGCACTTCTCCCAGGCTCAGGGTCTCTGGCAGCCCGTTGACAGGGTATTCGGCGCAGGCTTCGCCGTTTTCACAGATCAGGCCGTTATTGTCCATGTCTGTGCCTGCGACCAGAAAATATTCATCGGGCTCAACGGTCTCGAAGGTGAATCGGTAACGCCCATCGACGGCGCTGACAACACGCTGAAAAAGAGTGTCCTGGGTCTCGGCGGTGCTGACCAGCAACACATAATGCCGACCGGCATCCTCATCACCGCCGACCGCACCAAGTTGCAGGGAAACCGGCACAACAAGTTCGTCAGCAGCTCCGGTAGCTGGATCGTAAGCGATCACAAGATCCGCAACGTAACGGCCGTCTGCCTCAAGTCCCGATAGGTCGGCGGTTACTGATACGGTCGCTGTTGTGGTGCTGGTCTGATCAATTTCGGCGCTGAGCCAGGTCGCTTCAGACGTAGCGGATGTCACCGTGACCGGTTCTTCATCCGGGAAGCTGGTCAGCTCCAGACGGCCGCTCAGAACCGCCGAATTCAACTGCAACGCCGACGGGGACGAACTGAGAGTGATCGGTATTTCTCCGTTCAGTGCGGCATCCATGGAGGCCAACGCGTCAATCAAACCGAAGCCATACTCGACGGTCGGCTCAATGGGTTGAGTCAGGGCGCCATTCTTGAGAAATGCCCAGAAATCTTTTGGCAGAAAACCCGGCACTTCTCCCTTCATCAACGCGTAAACACCAGCCACATGCGGTGACGCCATAGACGTTCCCTGAAGACCTGCATAACCGGGCGAAAAGACTCCGCCATCGTCGGTGCCCCAGGTACTGATGATAATATCCGCGGCGCCGTCCTGGTTAGCATCTCGAGACGCGTCTCCTCCGGGTGCAACGAGGTCCACCGATGGTCCAAAATTGGAATAGCTGGCGCGCTTGAGTGCGCCATCGACAGCACCGACACCGACCACATTCTCATAGGCTGCCGGATAAGTTGCCTGATCCGTGTTCTGGTTACCCGCGGCCGCGACAATAAGCTGGCCATCGCCATTGTTATACGCGCGATCAATGGCTGCTTTCAGCGCACTACTGGGCCCCAGACCGCCCAGGCTCAGATTGATCACATCGATTTCGCTTCTGCCTGCGGCCCAGTTAATCGCGTCGATCAGATCCGCCGAGGAACCGACGCCCTCGCGCCCTAATACCCTCACCGGGTAAAGGGTGGAGGAGGACGCTACACCGACAATGCCCTCAGTGTTATCAACCGCCGATGCGATTCCGGCGACATGAGTACCGTGAAAATTGCTGCTGGCCGCCTTGCCGTCGCCCGGATCCGCAGGATTCAGGTCTCGCCCGCTTTCATTATCGATGTCCAGACTGCCAGAGACCCAGTCCCAGTAATCCTCTGCGGGCAGGTCCGGCAAAATCGGCACGTTTGCGTCCAGGTCCGGATGCCAGTTGTCCGCCGTTGACGGATTGGCTGTAAAGAGCCCCGTATCCATCACAGCAATTCCGACGCCATCTCCCGCCGCAGGTGCGGCTTGCCACGCCTTCGGCAACTGCATTAACGGCAGGTTCCATTGGCGCGAATAGAGTGGATCGTTGTCCGGTGCGCTGGCCTGCGAAAAGAACAGGTAGTTCGGCTCCGCCAGTCTGACATCGGACCGTTGCTGGAGGGATTTCACCCATTCAATCGTGTCTCTGACTTCTGCAGTGCTTGCCGACACCGACATCTGCGCAGTATTGGGTGTGGCACGCTGCATCAGCCAGAGGTTACCGCCCAGGGATTTGCGGGCGCCGACGTCCATCGCAGTCATGGAGGAAGCCACCTGCGCTGCGGGCCGCATCTCGACCAGGGCCTGCTGGGTCACGAACGGTGGCACCGTGTACTGAGTGTTGGTCGATGCGGTATTGGCCACGTCTGCCAGCGACAATACGTAACGGAAGGGCATGCCAGCCGTTGTGCTGAGTTCAACAAGGTAAGATCCCGGTTCGATACCCTGAAGTTCGAGAGTGAGCGCGTCGAAGTTACCTGAACCAGACCTCTCATCGACGAGGCTAAGGTTGCCCCCATCTGCCGTGAGAACGCGAATCGATCGGCTGGGTGGATTTGTGTGCTCGTTCAGAAGTTCTGCGGGGGAGCCGAATACCTGAAAGGTCAACCTGTCACCGGCCACCA
>CAZWEP010000028.1:0-37734 GCA_964632565.1 uncultured Marinobacter sp.
TCTCGTGAGTTAAAAATGGCTTTTGCGGAGCAGGAATAAACTGGCCAACTCACGAACTCAAGAAAATTCAGACAAAAAAAGGCCCGGCGGGGAAAGGTGGGGCAATCCACAACGCCGGGCAACGCCTGATTGTTAACCCTCAGAACAGGGTCAAGGTACCGCCAGGTTGCTCAAGTTGGCCTTTGATAACCGGGATTTGGACTGTTCCGGACACGTTCACGAATGGCACCAGCGCATCGCGCGACCAGCTCTCGGGATACTGGGGGTGATAGCCATAGATCAGCAGCGCCAGCTCTTCACCGGCAGCCAGCGACTCAGCCATACCGACCAGTTCTACATTGGCCGCATTTTTCAGCCCTCTGACCGGCATGATCTGGTCGTCGATCAGATCGTAGCGGTTTGAGCCCACGGCCTTTTTGCCCAGGCCGATGAAGATGATGGGATCGCATCCCGGGCTGTTCTGGGGCAGGCCTTCTGCACACTCAGAGCGTCCTGCAAGATCCGATACGGTCAGGTTCGCAGTAGCGATGCCACCGACCACAAGGCCATCGGCACCTGCGATGCCCAACGGTAATGCTGTGGGTGGCGTCGTTGCGCTTGCGACTGCCTCGTACCCAGAGGCAACCGGTGTGGATGTCGCCACATCTCGCTCGACGACGTTATCGCCGGTCAGCAATTCGCCAGGAGCAGGAGCGAGAAATTCGTCTTCAGAGACGTAGAACGACTCCCCTTCTTCGGTCGAAACGCAGACCTGGTCCTTGGTGCCGTCGAAATAATCTGGCAGAGGCTGGCGCAGCAGTTTGTGACGCATCCAATCGAGTGTTGCCTGGGCAATGGATACATCACCGCAGGCAAAGGGTCCGGCAGCGCCCTGGAAAGACGGTATCTCGAGGACCTGGCCTGCTGGCTCAACATAGTTGCCTGGCTGCAGCTCGTCCGGCGCTTCCACCGGGAGGATGTGGCCCGTTTGATGGGTCAGCAGGCGTACGTCACCGCCGAGTTGGCTCAGGCACTGGAAGTTGCGCCACGCGTCGTTGAAGTTGAAAAGGGTGTCTTTGAAACCCTGGGTCAGCAGCACATCCACGGGTTTGAACTGTTCCGGTGGAACGTCGTAGGCCGGCGGATCAATCTGGTAATTGATCAGGCTGATGTCGTCACGCGGCTGGATCGGCTCTCCGGCGCACCGGTAGGCAGGGCTGTGGTAGTAGAAATAATCCAACCCCTCTTGCGGAAACTGGTTGGTCGCAATGCCTTGCAGCAGAATTTCGCGGATGATGGGGTCTAGACCGTCGTTCATGTTTTGAAGCGATCCGCTCTCGCCACCAGCAACCAGAACCAGATCCCATCCAGACTTGATGACACCACCGGGATTCAAGCTGTAGCGCAGATCGTTCCAGGTGATGTCCGGCGCCAGAGCGTCCATCCGCTGCTTTTCATCCAGACCGTGCAGCAACAACTGATAGCCGCCCCCGTAACTCCCTCCGATGGCACCTACTACCAGGTTCGGGTTCATCTCCGGTGGCAACTCGGGCTCCTGACGCTTGCTCAGGTAGCTCAGGTTCGCCTCGGCCCAGTCCAGAATCTGCACGAGGTCTTCACCCTCGAATTCCGGGTCCATGACTTTAACCGTGCCTGTGCTCTCACCGAATCCACGCTGGTCGATGGAAATCACGGCGAAACCGGCTTCCCGATAAGCTTCAAAACCGGTCAAAGAACGGGAACCGCCAAAACCGTGGCCGTGGAGCACCAGCGGGTGGCCCTTTTTACAATCGATCTCTCCTATGGGCTCGAATACCTGAAAGGCGATGGTCTCACCGCTGGCAGACTCCAGATACACCGGATAGCTTTCACCGCCCTGGCGAGGGCCTTCGAAATCACAGGAAACGATATCAGCGCGGGATTCGGCACTTGCGTTGCCGGAAATAGCAAACGCGACACAAATGACAGACAGCGCAGAAACTCTTCGGGCCCCGGCAAACAAACCGTGGCTTGGGTGAAAAGTTTTCATGGGAATGACTCTCCATTCGTGCACCCTCAGTTCGGGGCGCATTGTTGTTTTTCGTGAAAACTCGACGGGGCGACTCCGGGGACGGTTCCAAAAAAATCCCCCGATAGCGCGGAGCAGAACGCTTATGTCCCAAAATGACCTGAAATGACCGATATGTGACAGCTTGTGACCTTCTCCACGACAGTTGCGAAGGCGATACTAAGCGGGTTGATTAGTGTCTCTGAACTAGTCTTGCTGAGCCCTTTGCGGTTAGGCACTTTCTTGAAGGCCGTGCGTTTGCACGGCCTTTTTTTATGGTGCGACGGGTGGGGTACAATGCGGTGCTTTATTCCTCTGCCACGCCAGGAGCCACAGAGACACCCGATGACCGAAAACGACTATTTCTTCCGTTTTGGCGGCATTGAACGCCTGTATGGCCGCACTGCCCTGGAAGCCTTCCGGCAGGCTCATGTGGCAATCGTCGGCCTCGGCGGTGTGGGCACCTGGGCCGCTGAAGCACTGGCGCGGTCGGGCATTGGAAAAATCACGCTGATCGACATGGACGATGTGTGCGTCTCCAACACTAACCGGCAGCTTCACGCTCTGGATGGCCAATACGGCCGCACCAAAACGGATGTGATGGCAGAAAGGCTGAAAGCCATCAACCCTCATGCGGACATTCGCACTCATTTCGGATTTCTGACCCTGAAAAACACCGCGGAACTGATCACCACAGACCTTTCTGGCGTAGTAGACGCCATAGACAGTGTGAAGCCCAAAGCCGCACTCATTGCCCATTGCAAAAGAAACAAGATACCGCTGGTATGTGCCGGCGGAGCCGGTGGCCAGACCGACCCAACACAGATTCAAGTGAGCGACCTGAGCAAAACCACCCAGGACCCGTTGTTGGCCAAAGTCAGGAACCTCCTGCGGCGTGAGTACGGTTTTTCTCGTAACCCAAAAAGACGCTTCGGCATCGAAGCCGTGTACTCGCTGGAACAGCTCACGTATCCTGCTGAAAATGGCGAAGTATGCCTGCAGAAGCCCGATACGCAGGGCCCCGTCCGTCTGGACTGTGCCACAGGGTTTGGCGCCGCAAGCCCGGTGACCGGCAGTTTTGGTTTGTTCGCAGCATCGCGTCTGCTGGGACGCCTGGCCCGTCAGGCATCAAACAATCATTAACAAACACTCAACGGAACTGACCTCTTTATGACCGTCAGCACAGTTTTCCTTCTCGCATGCATTGGTGTGATTTCGCTTTTTTGCCAGTGGCTCGCCTGGCGTGTCCGCATGCCAGCCATCCTGTTTCTACTGGCCGGCGGTATCGCTGCCGGTCCATTGCTGGGCCTGTTAGATCCGCAAGCTGTTTTCGGTGATCTGCTCTTTCCTCTGATCTCCCTGTCGGTTGCCATCATCCTGTTTGAGGGCAGCCTGACCTTGCCATTCAGCGAAATACGCGGCCACGGCAAGATGGTGCGCAATCTGATACCGGTAGGTTCGATTGTCACCTGCGCCATCGGCACACTCGCGGCGCGCTGGGTGTTGGATGTGACCTGGGAGGTGGCCCTGCTTTTCGGCGCGATTTCCATCGTGACCGGCCCGACCGTCATCGCCCCTCTGCTGCGCTCGGTCCGCCCGGAATCCAAACTCGCCAACATTCTGCGCTGGGAAGGCATCATCATTGACCCCATCGGGGCTTTGCTCGCAGTTCTGGTGTTCGAGGGCATCGTGTCCTGGGGACAGGGCAACGTCTTCAGTCACTCACTCTGGATATTCACCAAAACCTTGCTGGTGGGCTTCCTGATCGGCGCTTTCGCCGGCTGGGTCAACGGCATTGTGCTGCGAAAACACCTGATCCCCCAATACCTGCACAACGCGGGCACACTCACCTTCATGCTGGGCGTCTATGCCCTGTCCAATGAAATGGCCCACGAATCCGGGCTGCTGACCGTGACGGTGATGGGCATCTGGATGGCGAACATGAAACAGGTGCCCATCGACAGCATTCTGGAATTCAAGGAATCCCTCAGTGTGCTGCTGATTTCAGCGCTGTTCATCATCCTGGCTGCGAGGATCGAGTTCGAGGCGATTGCGCAGTTAGGCTGGGGCCTGGCCATTGTGATTGCGGTGCTGATGGTGGTGGCGCGCCCCATCAGCGTGGTGTTGTCGGCAATCGGAACCAACCTCAACTGGCGAGACAAAGTGTTTCTCAGCTGGGTTGCTCCTCGTGGCATCGTGGCGGCAGCGGTTTCCGCCCTGTTTGCGTTTCAGCTCCAGAAACTGGGTTACGAGGGCGCCAATGCCCTGGTACCGATGATTTTTGTGCTGATAATCGCCACGGTCACTATCCAGAGTCTGACCGCTCGCCCACTCGCCCGCCTGCTGGGAGTGGCGGAGCCGGGCGAATTCGGTTTCCTGATCCTGGGTGCCAACCCGATCGCACGGAAAATCGGTGTTGCCCTGAAGAACCTGAAAATCCCGGTCACCCTCACTGACACCAACTGGGAAAACGTCAAACTGGCACGCATGGAAAACCTGCAGGTGTATTTTGGCAACCCGGTCTCCGAGCACGCGTCGACCCACCTCGACCTGACCGGAATCGGCAATCTGCTGGTGATCTCGCCCTACAAACACATGAATTCGCTGGCGACCTACCACTTCCTTGACTGGTTCGGTGCGAATAGTGTGTTCACCCTGTCCGATGGCGACCAGGACCAGAAAGCACGACACCGAACCGCCGAAAAGATTCAACTGACCCGGGGGCTTTTCAACGGTGTGAGCTACGCAAAGCTGGCCAGCCTCGCGGCGAAAGAATACGCCATTAAAACGACCCAGTTGAGTGACGAATTCACCTTCGATGACTTTATGAACCGCTATGATCGTCAGGCCTTCATGCTCTTCGTGATCGACAACAAAGAGCACATTCGACCGGTCAAGGATGTTGAATCGTTGAAGCCTGAAAAAGGTTGGACGCTGGTGAGTCTGGTGCCGCCGCAAGCGGCCAAGGAGAGGAAAGAAAAGGACAAGCCAGAGCAGGACTCCCCCGCTCCGGCCAGCTGATGCCACATTATCGGCAGTCCAGCACCAGCTTACCTCTAACATGGCCGCCTTCCAGCAGACTGTGGGCGGCCGCAGCCTCGCTCAGCGGAAACTGCTGATCGATGTGAACCCGTACGTCGCCGTCTTCGATCAATTCCGCAATCTCTTCCAGATGAAACACATCGGGCCTCACTGTCATACCGTGGGCGCGAAGTCCTCTGGACTCGGCATCCGTAATGATGTCATCCGCCGTCACCGTGGGGACTGTCACCAGCACTCCGTGTTCGCTCAGGGTGTGGAGTGATCGTTTGCCCACGTCTCCACCAATCAGGTCCAGCACCACATCCAGGCCGTAGCATTCGTCCTCAACGCGGGTGGTGTGGTAGTCAATTACCTCATGCACCCCCAAGCCAGCCAGGAAGTCACGATTGGACGACGATGCCGTGGCAACGACGTGGGCACCGCGTTCAAGCGCAAACTGAATAGCAAAATGCCCAACGCCTCCAGCGCCAGCATGAATCAACACCTTCTGTCCGGACTCCAGTCCTGCCACCTCAAACAGTGCCTGCCAGGCGGTCAATGCTGCCAGCGGAACGGCCCCGGCACTCACCAGGTCCAGCTCCGCCGGGACAATGGCGAGATCATCGGCTGGGACCACCGCATACTGCGCGTAGCCACCACCGCCCGCCGGAAAGCCAACCATCCCCATCACCCGATCGCCGGGCGCCAGTGTGGTGACTGAATCACCAATAGCAACCACTTCGCCAGACAGGTCATAGCCCGGCGTCCAGGGCAGGTCGTTCTCGATCTGCCGCGCTGCAAACCCCAGCCCCTTACGAGTTTTCCAGTCGATCGGGTTGAGACCGGCGCCAGCCACCCGCACCAGCACATCGTTCGGCCCCGGCTCGGGCACTTCGACAGTCTCCAGTTTGAGCACATCCGCCTCGCCAAATGTCTCATACATCACACGCTGCATGGTGTCAGCACTGGTATCAGTGGTATCCATCGAACTCTCCAAAGCGCCGAAAAGACGCGCCGGGGTGGGGGTGGTGATTTGTTCAGACTAGCAGATGTTGCCGGATTGCAAATTATCGCCCGTCGAGGCCTCTGCCTCCCTCGACCAGGGCATCGCCGAGAATACGTTTGAATTCCGCTGGCATTCGCGACGGGCGCTGTGACTTCATATCAACACAGGCATGGGTCGACAACGCTCTGAGCAACGTCTTGCCGTCAGAGCGCCGGATCAACTGGAACTGGCGAGCAGACCGGAAACGACCATCAAAATCCGTCAGCCAGGTTCCCAGCACAAGCCGGTCTCCGGCATTCGCAGAACTCAGATAATCCAGCTCTGTCCGGGTGATGGCCATCGCCTTGCCGGTTTCCTCGTGCAGCGACCAGGTCATGCCAAGACTTTCGATGTGGGCCCAGCTTACATCTTCGAGCCAGCGAACGTAGACCACGTTGTTGGCATGCCCCAGGCGGTCCGTGTCGTCCGGAACTACCTCAATGTCCAGCGTAAATGGATTCGGCAAATCCCATTCAAAATCCGAAGTGTCTTTGTTTTCACTCACTGTCGGGCTCCGTGATATCCGGAATGGATGAAAGAGACAAGCGCCCGATTCTGTCGTTGTGGAGCGAACCAAAATATAGATCGCCGCCATGAGGGTTCACCGAGGTAATTTCCTGCAGGTGGTTACCCGTGGGGTCGTGAAGGCTGGTCAACACGTCTCCCTGATCGCTGAGGGCTACCGCAAGGCCATAGGGTTCGGGCGTTGGTTTGAAGTTCTCTGGCAGCTTGGCAACCAGGTCTTTCAACCACGGGTACTTGTGCATTGTGTCGACCTGCTCATTACGCAGGGAGGGAAACGCCACCCAATATCGGCCGGCGCCGTCGACCGCCAGGTTGTCGGGAAAGCCCGGCAGGTTATCGATGAACACGTCGGCCGTGCCAGCATCGGGGCCGCTGATCCAGTAGCGGAGGATGCGGTATTTCCAGGTTTCGTTGACCAGCACGTATTTGCCATCTGGCGACACTGCGACACCGTTCGGGAAATACAGGTTATCCACCAGAACTTCCGTCTTGCCGGTCGCTGGATCGTATCGCATGAAACGCCCATGAGGCCGCATTTCCATGAGATCGAGCTTGTAATCCGGCTGATGGAATTTGGAGCTGGCATCGGTGAAGTAGATGCGGCCGTCATCGGCAATATCGACATCGTCTGTAAATCGGAAAGGCTGACCCTCTGCCTCTCGGGTCAGAACGGTCATCTCGCCGTCCGCTGACACCGACAACAGGCCTTTCCAAGCATCGGCAACAATCAGGTTGCCACTGGCGTCCATCACCATCCCCAGCGGCCGACCTTCGGTGTTCAGCCAATTCTCCACGCGTCCATCCGGCCAGATCTTAACAATCCACCCATCCTGGGTACCGGTATACAGAACGCCATCGCGGCCCACGGTGGTGTCTTCAGGACCATACACCTGCCCCTTGGCCAAAAGCTCAGCTTGTTGCAGGCGCTCGTTCAGCGCTAACGGACCTCTCATTGGTTTGGGCGCTGGCGCCTCCCAGGCTGCGCTGTCTATTGGTGACTCCGCCAGCAATAAGCCGCCGAGAATCACGAACAACGCCAACAAAACGCCAAATATCCATTTCATACCGGGCTCTCGAGTTTGTATCGATTGGGCTACCTTATCAGACCGCAATAACCTGTCTAGCGGATGGGCACGTTGAACTTTATTGAGCGAGAAATCTCCGACAGAGCGCCACAAAAGTCTCTGGCTTTTCCGCATGTAGCCAGTGACCGGTGCCCTCGATGACACGAAGGTCTGCGGCGGGAAACAGTGACTGAATCTGCTCTCGATGTTTTGTCTGAATATAGGCCGAATCCGCGCCTTTGATAAACAGCACAGGCCCTTCAAACGGGCCCTCGCCCTCCGGCGCTGCAGACAGCTCCGGATAGCAGCGGTCAATCACCGGCAGATTGAGGCGCCAGCGGTAGCGTTCACCGCCTTCTGTACGCTCTTCCGCCGGTACAGGGATCAGATTTTTCAGCAGGAACTGACGAACACCCGCTTCTTCTACATGTCGGGCCAATTGCCGGTCCGCATCCTGCCGGGAATTCGTCGAACTCAGGTCCACCGCTTTCAAACCCTCCAGAACGGCGTCGTGGCGGGGCTGGTAGGTGACCGGAGAGATGTCGGCAACAATCAGTCGGGCAACTCTTTCCGGCGCCTTTAACGCAACCTGCATCCCGACTTTGCCACCCATGGAATGGCCCAAAATGGCAGCCGTTTCGAGTCCCTGTGCATCCATGTAGGCAATGACATCGTCTGCCATTTCCGGATAACTCATGGTCTCTGTGTGAGGTGACTTGCCATGATTTCGCTGATCCAGAGCGTGAATCTCCCAACCATCTTGAAGACCGCGAGCGATCACCCCCAGGTTATCAAGCGAGCCGAAAAGGCCATGTAACAGAATGAGGGGTTCCCCCTCACCCATGACTCGATGATTCAACGCAACGCTCATTCCACGTCTCCTGGGTTAGCCGGTAATCGCCAACACAGACTAACACCGACAGGCGGGCGGGCAACCGTATTCTCAGGACAAAAAAAAGCCGGGCGAGCCCGGCGTGTGACAACGATCCGAAATTAGAATCAGGCAATCAGCAGTAATAGATACTGTTGAGGTATTCCGCCAGAGCAGCGATGTTTCTGCGCTCCAGCTCGTTGTGCGGTACGAAGATTTCCTGTTCCATGTGACTCCTCCTGCAAAATGAAACGCGATTACTTCATCTGTGCTTACAATGCTATCGTTAGTAGAGGACTGATCGATTGACAGGCTGTTTCATTCGATTGACAGTTTGTATCACCCAACGTGACATCTTGTTCATCCAATAAAGGTTACCGTGAGCGCGATCGAGGCCAGTTCCAACACTTCTCCCATGATTGCCGCCTCCAGCACGTTGGCGTTAGTACACTTTCTTGATCTCAAAGGCGTGCTGGATCGAACCGCCGTAGAAAAAATCACAGGATTCTCCAGCGAGGCGCTGACGGATCCGGACCTCAGAATTGCCGCCGACCGTCATTACCACCTCTGGGAATACGCAGAAGCGATCACCGGTGACCCCGCGGTGGGTCTGCATGCCGGGCAGATGGTGGATCCGGACCGGATGGGGCTCGTCGGGCATGTGTTCTTCAACTGCGACACCCTGGGTGAAGCAGTCATTCAATACGCCCGCCTGCAACGACTGATCAACGAATCCGTAAAACTCACCTTTGAGCAGGACGGTGATCAGGCCGTGCTTAGCTGGCAGGCAGACTCGCCGGGCCATTATTGCCGCCAGGACATGGATCGGACGCTGGCGTCTGTGCTGGCTCGCACTCGCCATTTCATTCACCCCGACATTGTGGCGGACTGGGTCGAAATCGCCCATCCGAAGCCTGTCTACGCCGAAGAGTACAGAAAACTGCTGGGCGGCCCGGTCAGGTTCGGCTGCCAGAAAACCCGCATTGCATTCAGCAGCGACTACCTGTCGCATCCGATTCCGCACCGGAATCCCTACGTCTATTCCGCCGTGCTGAAACAGGTTAATACCCTGCTCGCGCGCATCCAGAGTCGTCGCACTTTCGGTCGCAAAATCCGTCGTCTGATCTCACAACAGATGTCGACTGAGCGCATTGACGCAGACACGCTTGCCCGCCAGTGTCATATGAGTCGCCAGACGCTTTACCGCCGCCTGAAAAAAGAGGGGTTGGGCTTTCACGAACTGGTCGAAGATGTTCGAAAAGACAAGGCATTGCGGTACGTGGCGTCGGATCGTTACGCTCTGGGCGAGATTGCCTTTCTGCTGGGGTTCTCCGAACTGAGCGCGTTCAGCCGCGCCTTCAAGCGCTGGACAGGCATTTCGCCAGCGCAGTACCGGACGCAAACGCTGGCCAATCCATCGACCGAATCGGAGCAATGAGTTTGTTTGATCCTTCCCTCATTGCCGGCGCCGTCATTGCGTTTTACCTGACGGCGGCTGCCTGCATTTATCGCATCCTGCTGAGTTATCGCACGGCGCAGGGCGCGATTGCCTGGATTCTGGCGCTGGTAACTCTTCCATACATCGCGGTTCCGATGTTTCTGTTTTTCGGGCGCAATCGCTTTGGCGGCTACCTCAAGGCCAAGCAGACCGACGACAAGCGCCTCGCAGGCTTCGTGGATCATTTCGAGCATCAGGAAATCGCCCTCACCGGACCCGCCGCCGACCGCCAAAGCGGAGAACTTCGAGTTCTCTGCCAACTGGGCCGCCAACCGTTTACAACCTCCAACCAGTGCGACCTGCTCAAAGATGGAGAAGCCACCTTTGATGCACTCTTCGAAGCCATGGAGAACGCCCGCCATTACATTTTGCTGGAGTTCTACATCGTGAAATCCGACAGGGTCGGTCAGCGCATCAAGTCCATTCTGCTGCGCAAGCTGGCCCAGGGCGTATCCGTCTGGTTTCTTTATGACGACATTGGCAGCCTGTGGCTGCCGCGAAAATACCTGTCCGAACTGGAAGCTGCCGGCGCTCACATTGCGGCGTTTGGTGACGGCAATCTTCGCCGTATGCGACTGCAGGTAAATTTCAGGAACCACCGTAAGCTGTTGGTTTGCGACGGTGAAGTGGGCTTTGTGGGCGGGCTTAACCTGGCGGACGAATACCTCGGCACCGCCGCCGACGAAGAACCGTGGCGGGACAGCCATTGCCGGATCGCCGGCCCGGCCGCTATGGGTCTGCAACTGGCGTGGCTTGAAGACTGGAATTGGGCAAGCGACGTCATACCGGAACTTAACTGGACTCCGGTGACCCCGACAGGCGGCGATGAGGAAGTGTTGATACTGCCGATGGGCCCGGCAGACACCTATGAGACCGGCTCCCTATTCTTTCTCAACTGCATCAATAACGCCCGCTCCAGGCTCTGGATTGCCTCTCCCTATTTTGTCCCCGATTTGCAGATTCTTAACGCACTGCAGCTGGCCGCGCTTCGAGGCGTCGATGTCCGCGTATTGATCCCGGAAAAGTCGGACAGCCTGCTGATTGGCCTGGCAGCCTACTCGTATCTGGTGCAGGCTTCCAGGGCAGGCATTGCCATTTACCGTTATCAACCGGGGTTCATGCATCAGAAAATGGTGCTGGTGGACAATCTCTATGGCGCGGTCGGAACGGCAAACCTGGATAACCGTTCCATGCGCCTGAACTTTGAGTTGATGGCCATCAACACCTCAAAACGGTTTGTCGGCCAGATGGAACGAATGCTGGAAGAGGATCTGGCCAACTGCCGCCTGATGACGGAGCGGGATTATCAGGATCGGTCGACTCTGTTTCGCATCACTTGCCGCGCCATCCGCCTTATGGCGCCACTTCTTTAAGCCAACCTGTGACCCATGCGGCAGGACTGGCCCCCGCACGTTTGCCAAATCACAATAATGTGAGAGTATTTTGCAACCGCTGACCTGTCTGGCAGAAACGATCAATAATAATGACGCATTTCAAACCCCGTGAAACGCTGACCGAACAGGTCGCCCGCCACATTGAGAATCTGATTGCCTTTGGACAACTCCGTTCCGGCGAACGGATCTACGAGGGCACCATGGCCAAGCAGATGGATGTCAGCCATGGTTCAATCCGGGAAGGACTGTTGTTGCTGGAGAAGCGCCACCTGGTCCAGAACGTCCCGCGAAAAGGCGCTTTTGTCACGCCACTGGATGAGTTCTTCGTCCGCAGCCTTTACGAGGTTCTTCAGTTGTATCTGACCCACACCGGGCGAAAACTGGTGCGGCAATGGCAACAGGAAGACATGGACAAGCTGGAATCCCTGTACAGCCGAATGAAGGCCTGCCACGAAAAAAACGATCTGATGGCATTTCTGGAACTGGGCATTGAATACACCCAGGCCTCGCTGACCCACGCCGACAATTACTTTGTGGTGTCTGCGATTCAGGACCTGTGGCCATCGGCAAAGCGCTGCGCATTCGTTGCCTTTCAGCGCGGCGGCAATCGGGTGATTGAGGACAACCTGGAGCACGTTCGCGAATCCATCGCCGCCATTCAGCAGAGGGATGAAGAGCGAATGGCAGACATTCTGGCAGGCTATGCCCGACAGCAATGTCAGCAGGTGCTGGAAGCCATTGGTAACCAACCGGCCACCGCCTGAGCGGCGTCAGAAGTCGAAAAAGCGGGTAAACGAAAACCCGATATTCAGATAAGCGCCCCAATCGTCCTCATCGTTGTAGCCAACGGACAGCTGCACTGGCCCAAGAAACGTTTCAACACCGGCGTACGCACTGTACGAGTGCAAAGCAGTCTCCCAGCGCGCATCCGCCAGTGACGACCAGGCATTACCCGTCTCGGCACCCACACCTGCGAACCACGGCATCACTGGCCCACCGAACGTCCTTCGGAGAAACAGGCTGGCCAGTGCGGCGTCTTCGCCGGCAATTTCGCCCTGACTGAATGCCGATAGCTTTTTAAAGCCCCCCAGGACCACCGAATTTTCGATACCGGCGACGCCCTTGGTGACGGCATTGGCGAATAACAGCCCTGTAACCGTCACCCTTTCCCAGGTGAATGCGCCAACGCCGAGAAACCGCACCGAATCAAAGTCTCGATCAGAACCGAAATGCTCCCTCTCGAATCGCCCCCTGAGACCTGCGAAACCACCGGACTTGGGCAAAAAAGGATCATCCAGCGAATCCCGCACCAGACTGACGCTTAAACTGCCTTTCTGGATGTCCTCGTCCGGGACCAGTTTTGCACCCACCTGCTCGTCAATGGAAGCGTAGCCGCGCCTGTAGGTCAGGCTCAGCTCGTTGTTGTAACCAAGCTCCGTGCCCAGGGACAGATCAATTTCCGATGTCGTGATGTCCACTTCTGTAATGCGTTCGCCTTCGCCATCGAAGGCAGAGAAATTGTCACGCTCGTATTCCGCACCCAGCGTCACAAATCGCTCGT
The DNA here is from genome assembly GCA_964632565.1 of uncultured Marinobacter sp. Classification (GTDB taxonomy): domain Bacteria; phylum Pseudomonadota; class Gammaproteobacteria; order Pseudomonadales; family Oleiphilaceae; genus Marinobacter. The sequence continues at coordinate 13,006 of CAZWEP010000028.1, forward strand.
ACCCGTAGTCCAGCGGCTGGAACCATTCCGTTCGAACCCAGGGCTGCGTGCCAAGCTGCACCCCTGTGTTCCACTCCGCACCCAAGGAATTGAGCTCCGTGACACGCAGCGACGTCGCCACATTGAAGCGTGTGTCGTTCTCGAAATTGTCTTCGTAGCTCAGACCGAAGGACAGGTAATTCGGCCCCCAGCTTTTTCGCTGGACCTGGATAGTAAGGTCCGCGCCACCGGACGGCGCCGGAGCCAGAGAATAGGAAACCGTTTCGTAATACCCCAGACCATAGATTCGCTTCAGGTCCTGTTCCAGCACCTCCACATCCAGAGGCTCGCCAGCCTTTTGCCGGATGCGGGAACGAATAAAATCGGAGGAAAGGCGGCTGCCGCCCTCTACCCGGATACGCTGAATCACCGACGGGCTGAAAGAGCGGCTCCGAAGGCTTTCCCGATAGGCTTGCCAGGTTCCGTCATCGACGCCGAGGTTGTTCAGCTGCACCGCTTGCCGACGCGTCTCCGTGGCGCCCAGTTCAAACAGCACCGGGGCCTGGTAGAAATCCGCAGAAGACAGTCCCTCGAGCTCTGGGCGGATAAGGACGTCCCGTTCGTCAATTTGCTCCAGTTGGCGTTCGGTGTTCCTGCGTGTCAGCAAAGTGGTCAACTGTCCGATGACCGAAAAGGCATCGCGAAGCTCTTCCTTGGTCATCAGCGGATCGGTGATATCGACCGCGATCACCACGTCAGCACCCATGGAGCGAGCAACGGAAACGGGAAGGTTGTTGGCAATGCCACCGTCAATCAGGAGGCGGCCATCGCGGGTCACCGGCGCATAGACTCCGGGAATACTCATGCTGGCGCGAATAGCTTCGGCAAGATTGCCATCGCCAATCACCACCTGCTCGCCAGTTTCCAGATCTGTGGCAACCGCCCGGAATGGAATTGGAAGCTCATCGAAGTCGTCCACCAAAGCGGAATCGTGGGTCAGCTCATTAAGGATAAAGCCCAGGTTCTGGCCAGCAACAATGCCGCCACCCAGTTCAATTCCATCTGCATCCACACCGATGCCAGGGGTAATGGGGAAACGCCAGTCGTTGAGTTTACGCCGTACCGGCTTGTAGGCTCGTCCCGGATCGTCCCGGAAACTGGACAGCCAGTCCAGACTGATGAAACGTCGCTCGATTTCCTCTACCGACATGCCAGAAGCGTAGAGTGCGCCAACGGCTGACCCGGCGCTGGTCCCCACCACCATATCAACCGGGATCTGCATTTCTTCCAGTACCCGCAGAACGCCAACGTGCGCCATGCCCTTGGCACCGCCACCACTGAGCACCAGGCCAACGGACGGGCGCTCAGCCGCCTGGATCGGGAGAGAAGTCGTCAGGAGAAGGATCAGGAGAAGACGGAACCGCCAGGGCATCAATTCAGTCGCATGTCATCGGTCATTTTTTCGGTCATCATCCGCCAGCGAGAGGTGTGATACGTCAGGAACCATTGGGGGAGGCGCGTCTTTTTCTTCAACCAACTCGGTTCCTGGCGGGGCCAGAGTCCAGTCGTCCAGGTGTTCGAATAGGGGCGCCTCATGCTCCCGGTGTTCCTCCAGCGTAACACCCACCGGGTCCAGAGTAAGGCCCGATCCGGAGAGAATGCTGTCGACCTTCTCACCTGCGACAGGAAGCCGGTCACCGGGCTCAACTTCGACGCCTTTACCAGCCTCCGGCTCAGTGCGCTTGGCGGCCGAGGCTGTGCTTGGCGGGCCATCCTGCCGAGCTGTTTCCGCAGCCGGTTGAGCGGCAGGCGCCTGTTTCTGAGCCGCTGATGGAGGTGGCGTATTGGCAACGGTCCCCTCCATCGGCTCTACGTATGCTAGCATGCCGTGTTTTTTCAGGACCGCACGGTATTTCTCCGCTTGCACTTCTTCAAGCTTGTTACGGATAACGACCGTCTGACCGCTAAACATGCGCTCGATCTGATCCACATTGGCTTTGAACAGCGCCCTGGCGCTGTCTTTCGCTGCCTGCAATTCGGTTCCGGGCGCGCATTCGCCTTTGAACACCAGCTGAAACATGGGGCTACCTCTAACCTCGGATGTCTACGTTTATCATAGTTGAAATCAACGCTGGCCGTGAGCCTTGCAGCTCTCCGGGCCAAGCCAGGTATATGTCAACAATTAAAAAATGTGATCATTTGTTGCACACATTTGTTAATTTTCTGCAATACTTGGCGGTAACGTTTCGTTACAAATCATTACTAACGCTCACCAGAAGGGTGACTGCCATGAAACTGAACCGCCTGATCGCCGCCTTGACTCTGCCACTGATGACGGCCGCCGGACCCGCTGCTGCAAGCAACCTGGATCTCCTGCTGAGCGGCCTTTTCCCGGAACAGCAGGCAACCTATATTGGTTATGAAAGCGTAGAGCGAAACGTGATCCCTGTGGCCTCTAGCGTTGATCGCAAGTATCTGATTGTAGATTTCCGCCTTACTGGGGACCCCGGTATTGAGCAACTACAGGCCAGTGTCCACAAAGTCTGCATGGCCATGCTGTCTGATCGCGACCTTATTCGCGACCTGACCGATCAGGGTTACGACATGGTGTCCGTCGCGTTCGACCGTCGCACCCAGTTTGACTGTTTGTAAGCTCACTCTCAGGATTCGCTTTCCCGCCCCAACAGACGTGGAAAGGCCTCCAGCGCACTGTTGACGGCATCAAGGTTGAAAGCATCAACGTCCGCCAGCAGTTTTTCCCCATAACTTGTCACCGATGGCGACCTCAACCGCTTCCCCCATTCGAGGACGCGCTCGGCAAAATCCCGCATCTGTTCAGGGTCACCGCTTTCGCGCACCTGCTCCCATTCGTTACCGAAGTCCTTTCCAAGCTGCTCTCTGAGCCAGCCTCTCTCCTGCATACTTAATGTTTGCGCCAACAGCCGTTCGGATTCCTGGGGTTCCGCATTTTCCTCATCCAGTTCACCGGTTACTTCAACGTTTGGCAGCCTTACCGTGAACGTCGAACCGACATCCGGCTGGCTCTCGACCTCCAGTTCGCCGCCCATCATTCGTGCCAGCTTGCGGCTAATCGCAAGGCCCAGGCCCGTACCGCCGTATCGCCGGCTGCTCTGCCCCTCCTGTTGCTCAAAGGCGTCGAAAATTCGCTCTTTCTGGTCAGCCGAGATACCAATGCCGGTGTCCGATACCGTAATGACGAGTTCGGCGAGGTGCCCGCTCACTTCATTAGCATCCGTTGGAAGCGGACTGGCCAGCAAAGGCGTAGCGGTAGCACGCACGGTCACACCACCTTCATGGGTAAATTTGATGGCGTTACCCACCAGGTTGAACAACACCTGCCGCAGACGGGTTTCGTCCAGCATGATCGCTGCGGGCATCTTTGAGTCAACGCTGACCTCCAGGTAAATGCCCTGCTCGGTCGCCCGAAGGTCAAAAATATGCCGAACGTCGCCTAAAAGCCGACGCATGGACACCGCGGAGTAATCCAGCCGCATTTTGCCTGCTTCTATGCGGGACAGATCCAGAATGTCGTTGATCAGCATCAACAGGCTTCGGCTGCCGGCCCGAATCGCATTCAAGTAGTTGCGTTGCTGGGGATCGGTCACCGTATTGCTGAGCAGGTCGCTGTAGCCAATGACCGCATTCATTGGCGTGCGAATTTCATGGGACATGTTGGCCAGGAACTCGCTCTTGGACCGACTGGCGGCCTCCGCTTCCCGCGCCAGGCGTTCCGCATCCAGCTTGGCCGCCCTCAGTTCATCCTCGCTCCGTCTCAGCGCGTTCTCGGAACGAATTCGCTCGTCCACTTCCCTGGAAAGCTTACGATTCCAGTAAAGGAAGATCAGCACCACGACAACCGCAATCAGGACAATTCGACGCACCACCGTGTAATCGGTTTCCTGCTCAATATCCAGGTGGATCCAGCGGTTATAGATGGCCTCTGTTTCAGTGGCATCGAGGCTGCCCAACGCCTTGTTAATGATGCCCAGTAGCTCCGGGCGCTGCTTACTGACCGCAAAACGCAGTTCGTATTGGTACGGCGTAATACTGGTGATTCTGAGGTTTGACAGGCCAAGCCGGGCAACCAGATAACTGACTGCAGGAATGTGGGTGACCATCACGTCCAGGTCGCCGTTGGACAACGCCAGCAACCCTTCCTCTACCGAGTCCATGGGGTAAAGGTCCAGGTTGGGATGGTTGGTCAGCAGGTAATCGTGACCCGCCTGACGGTTCACAACCCCCACCCGCTCATCTCGCAACTCCCTCAGCTCACCGATAAAACGTCCATCCTCCCGGATTGCGAGGGCAATCGGTAAAGACAGATAAGGACGACTGAAGAGAAACTCTTCTTCCAGGCGAGGCGTTCTGGTTACCGCAGGAAGAATGTCGGTCTTACCTTCTTTGAGATGGCTTTCCGGTGCTTCACCCGGAGCCAGTGGTTTGCGAATGAAACGCGCTGACAGGTATTCCTCCATACGCGACACGAGATCCGGGACCAACCCGCGAAATTCGTCCTCCTGAAGAAACTCAAACGGTGGCCAATCGGTTCGGAAAGACACCTTCAGATTCGGATTCTGCTTCAGGAACTCGACTTCCTGAGGGGTCAGCTCGATGGAGGCATCGTCGCTCTCCGGCAAATTTGGTTGCAGCCAGGTCTGGCGCAATGATCGATGTTCGCTGTGACTTATGGCCAGGATGGACTGATTCAGAACCCGAAATAGCTGCTGTCGATCGGTCGATGTTTCCAGTACAACATCGACCGACTGCTGATTAATCAGTCTGGCCAGACGCACGCCTTTGATCATGGCCGACCGCAGATAGTCAGACACGACAGGCACAGCGCCAACGAAAGCATCGGCGCGACCAGACATTATTCGGCTTACCGCTTCGCCAATCGTATCCACATGAACCGGTGTGAAATCCTTGACCGGGTCCAACAGCGCGTATTGATTGGCGTCCTGTGAGATCAGCGCGACTCTGGCATTTTCCAGGTCACTGAGCTCTTGAATACCAGCATCGTCAACGTCGACGAAAAGCCCGTAAGTCAGCGACATAATGGGAGCAGAGATCAGTGTTTCGGGAGGCCTGGCAGCCCTGGCTGGCCGGGTCGACAGGCGTGCGTCAATGCTGCCCTCTGCCAGCCATTGCTCAAGCTGTTCGGGCGTGCCGGAGACCGGCTGAATCGGTACATTCAGCTTCTCGGAGATCCGATTGATGTAATCCACAAAGATACCCGCTAACACCCCCTCGCCGCCGTCAAACACCAACGGAACCTGATCGCTGCGCACACCGATGCGGAAGTTCTCCTGCGCACTGAGCCAATCAAGATCTTGCGTGCCCAGCACAGGAGCTGGCGACGGCTGAGGTGGTTCGGCTACCACCTGCCCACAAAGCACCAGGGATACCAGCAGGGCGATCAGCGCCGACAGGTTACGGAATCTCAACCTCACTGGATATCCTCTGGGGTTTGGCTAGAGTTCAGGAAAGCGTACTCACTCACATTCACGATTGCACCCGGGAGTTTTCGAGTCATTATGGACACCAGCAAACACACACTTGCGACCCTTTTTGAACAGTTGGGAATGCCGTCAGATAACCAGAGCATAGAAACCTTTATCCAGAAAAATTCGCCATTGCCAAGCGATATTGCCCTTCAGGACGCTCCATTCTGGTCGGAAAGCCAGTCCCAGTTTTTGGAAGAGGGCCTGGAAGCCGACTCGGACTGGGCCGAAATCATTGACGAACTGGATGCCCAGATGCGCCACTAATCCACTGTGTCGCTCCCCCCGGCCGGGCAAACCTGGTCACGGCCCAACTCCTTGGCCTGATAAAGGGAGCGATCTGCGCGATCAAACACTTCGTCGGGTTCATCACCTTCGCTGAACCCGGCGACTCCCGCAGAAAACGACACTGACACCGGATCGCCACGAAAATGGAATGGCAGGTTTTTTATGTGTGCCCGCAAACCGTCCAGGACTTCCCTGGCGGCCTCCACACCGGTTGCTGTGAACAGAAGCACAAACTCCTCTCCTCCGAACCGGGCAATAAAATCGGTTTGCCTCAGGCGATCTCGCAGTGCTTTGGCGACAAGCTGTAGAACCCGGTCGCCGGCTTTGTGCCCATAGGAATCATTGACCCGCTTGAACAAATCAATATCGAGTACGGCCAGAGTCAGATCACTGCCGTAGCGTCGCCAGCGCTGATACTCCAGATCAAGGCGCTCCTGCCAGGCCTCTCTATTTGGCAACTGGGTCAGCACATCGGTCATTGCCCGGTGACGCTGCTCTCGCAACTCACCTTTGACCTGGTCTGCCTGGGCCTCCATCGCCGCCATGCGCTCCTGCATTGTCGCCAATTGATGGGCGAGATGCTTTTCACGTTCGGACTCCTTCGTGCGGAAGCGGCCCACCGCATCGCGGATCGACTGGAGATGCCCTGACACGGAGTTTTTCAGTTGCTGGAAATCTTCGCTCTGGTCTACCTTCTGGCCAAAACTGTCAAGCTCCCGACGAATCTCCTGGTCCAGTTCTTCCGAGGCACCGAGACGACCGGCCTGAGCATCCTCTTGCTCAGCAAAATACTTTCGCAGTGTCTCCAATCGTTCATCCAGACGGCGCAGGAAATCCTCGAATTCGCGCTGGCTGCGGGTCACCGCCGAAATGACAAGCTCGGCAACGCCATTGAGCCCCTCCCGAAGCTCGTCCCAGTCGCTCCCGACAAGGAGGCGGTCCTGCAACCTGCGCGCGCGTGCTTCGGCAGCCGGCTCAAGAACCACCTGCTCAAGCATGTGCCCAAGCAATTCGCCGACCCGACGCGCAATGCGCATGCGCTGATCCGATTCTTCATTGGCTGCCTCGTCCCCGGCAAGCTCCATCACCGGCGCTTGTGACGGAGTATGACAGGCTTCTCGCGCGACCGAGTCGCTGCTTTGGGCGGACGGCTCAGAGTGACCTTCAGCACCATTGCCCCGACCAAACCACTTTCGAAGTATGCCCGACTCTGCCGTTTCGGCAGGCGGATTGACGTCAAAGCGGGCAAGCGCAACCTGCAGGGCCGATGCGAAATCCATCATCCAGCGATCAAAGGAGAAATCAGCTTTGCCAGACTTGCGAAGCTGCTTTTCGAGTTCTTTCAAACGATCCTTGGCGGCATGAAATGCCGCGCAATCCTTAAGCGCAGACACCAGCTTTCCAAACGTGTCGGCCAGTGCTTTATCGGAGGCCTCTTTGCGGTCGTCAAGCAATGCAACGTTCTGATCTATCCGGTCCTGGAGACTGTGCCAGGCAGCGGCGTTGAATCGGTCTTTGCGGACTTCTTCTCGCACCTGCTTGAGAAGTCGGTCCAGGTCACGACTCTGTCCCTCTGACGCCAGGCTGGTGCGGACCAGCATCCGCTCGAGCAGGTTCTTCTCTTCCTCCCAACGGGCCTCCCGCTGCTCAGAAGCCTCGAGCTCCTGGAGATACTTGCTTTTCCAGGATGGGTCCGACGTCATTCAATTCTCCCTGTAGAACATTCGTTACTTCCGCGAACGACGGGCGCGGGGATGGCTTTGATCATACACCTTTGCCAAATGCTGAAAATCAAGGTGAGTATAGACCTGTGTGGTCGCAATATCCGCATGCCCCAGCAATTCCTGAATGGCCCTGAGATCTCCACTGGATTCCAGCATGTGGCTGGCGAAGGAGTGTCGGAGCAGGTGCGGGTGGAGACGCTGGTCTGCGCCATTTTTCATCCCCCAACGTCCTAGGCGGGATTGAATGCTGCGGTGACTCAGACGCTGCCCCTTGCGACTTACGAACAGAGCGGTTTCCTGTTCGCTGGCCAGTTCCGCACGAACCGACAACCACCGATCGAGAGCCTCCAGTGCCCGGCGACCAACGGGCAACACGCGTTCTTTACTGCCTTTGCCGACCACCCGAACCTCGGCACCGCGACGGTCGATGGCGTCCACATCAAGGCTGGCAAGCTCAGACAAACGAAGACCGGATGAATACATCAGTTCGAACATGCACAGATCGCGCATTTCGAGTGGGTCATCCGGATCGGCATCAAGAAGATGGGTCAACTGGTCGACATCCGCGACCCGGGGCAGGCGACGCCCCGCCTTGGGCGCCCGGATATCCAATGCCGGATTGTCTTTTGCCAGATTTTCCCGCAGCAGGTACTCATAGAATCGGCGGATGGCAGAGAGATGACGCGCGATACTTCGGCCACCCAGCCCCTGCTTACTGAGTATGGCCACGTAACGGCGCAGATCATGTGAAGTGACTTCTTGCCAGTTGGCTTTGGACGCGTCACCGCTTACCCAACGGGCAAACCGGTCCAGATCATCGTCATAAGAGGCGCAGGTACGGGGAGAATGGCGTTTTTCAGAAGACAGGTAGCGCAGAAACCCCGAAAGAGGCTCTGCGAATTCAGCAGCCAGGTCGCGATACTCACCAGGCTGCTTCATGATTAGCGAGACTCCGCAACCGGGTCCACAAAGGGCGAAGAGGCTGTGTGTCGCTGTAATATGGGTGGCAACAATCGGCTCAAGGTGTCACTGATGTAGGTCAGGAACAGTGACCCCATGCTCTGGTCGAAGTATCCGGTTTCGCAGCTGCCGACAGCGAACACACCCACCAGTTCGTGAGTGCGCAGCGGCACCAGAGCCACAGAGGCAATCGGCTCTTCCCGATCAGGAAACAGAAAGCTGCGCTCGCTCTCCCGGAACTGGCCGCACACCGCCCGATCGCCGTCCAGCAGACCGCCCAACCGTTCACGGGCCACCTCGGGTGACACAACGTGCAGGGCACCTTGGGCCGATAACGGCAGCTCTTCATCCGTGAACAGGATGACCGATGCGGCATCGAGCCCGAAATCGCCTCGAATGCTGTCATCCACGACAGCCGCCATGTCATTGAGGTTTCGAGCTTCCATCACCTGCATAAGCAGACGCTTGCTTTTCTCGAAGAGGCGATCGTTGTGACGGGCAATCGACACCAGTTCGACGAGCTCCTGCCGCAACGTGTCCCGCTGTTCCCGGAACAAATGAACCTGCCGTTCCACTAATGAGATCGCGCGACCGCTGTCGTGTGGCAGCGTCAGACTGCGCAGTAGCTCGTCCTGATCAACAAAAAAGTCAGGATTTTCCCGAAGGTATTCCACCACCGCTTCGTGGGTCAGTGCTCCGACCTTCTTCTGGGCCGCTTGATCTGTCATGTTTCTCTCCTGCAGCTCAGGTCCGCTAGCTAGGACCTGGAAGTGGCCGGCTGCCGGCCACGATGTTGTTGTCTTTTCTGAGCAGACTTACCTTCACCCTGCCGTGACGATCTACGCCGTCTGTTTCCGGGCTCGCCGGGCAGCCTTAGCTGGCCCTCGAACACTCGCGTTGCCGGGCCGTCCATCATAACAGGGGCACCCTCACCCTGCCATTCAACAACCAGACGCCCACCGGTCAGTTCAACTTCCACGCGGCTGTCCAGCAAACCACGAACACAGCCAGCAACAACCGCAGCACAGGCCCCGCTACCGCAGGCCATGGTTTCACCAGCGCCGCGCTCGAACACCCGAAGCCGAACATGCTGGCGATCAACAATCTGGAGAAAACCGATGTTGGCCCGGGCAGGAAACCGCGGGTGATTTTCCAGCTTGGGGCCCAACTCCAATACCGGCGCCTTGTCCACGTCGTCCACCAGCAGAACACCATGAGGATTACCCATCGACACGGCCGTCAGCTCAACGGTCTGATCCCCCACTTCAACGGTATAAACATCCTTGCGCTGGTCCGCCGCAAAGGGAATGGCCGGAGGGTTCAGTTCCGGAACCCCCATATCCACAGATACCATATTGCCTTTGCCTACGCGCAACTCAAGTACACCGTTTGCGGTCTGCACGCGGATCACGCGCTTGTGGGTCAGGCGCTGGTCTCGTACAAAACGCGCGAAACAACGGGCGCCGTTTCCGCATTGTTCGACCTCGGAACCATCACTGTTAAAAATCCGGTAACGGAAATCGACGTCCGGAAGTCCGGGCGGTTCGACGACCAGAAGCTGGTCAAAACCGACGCCAAAATTGCGGTTGGCCAGATCACGAATCATTTCAGGACGCAGGCGAAAGGGCTGGCTGATGGCATCAACCACCATGAAATCGTTACCAAGCCCATGCATCTTGGTGAAATTCATCGTCGGACCTTGCCCTCGTCGGGATTGACTCATCGCTTCGCCTCCCCTGTTTCTGGTGACATCGTTCTGCGCTCCGCTCATTCCGGCAAGCAGCTTTCAGGTGCCAATTGCTCATCCAGAGTCTCACGCCGGCGAACGATATGCACCTGGTCACCATCAACCATCAATTCCGGCGGACGGTTACGGGAATTGTAGTTTGAACTCATCACGAAGCCGTAAGCGCCGGCGGAGCGGACCGCCAGGAGATCGCCGGCACCCAGGCGCATACGACGATCTTTGCCCAGAAAATCCCCGGTTTCACAGATCGGCCCCACCAGGTCCCACATCTTTTCTTCGCCATCGTGGCGGGGATGGACGGGAATGATCGCCTGCCAGGCGCTGTACAACGCCGGGCGGATCAGGTCGTTCATGGCGGCATCGATAATCGCGAAATTGCGATGCTCAGTGCACTTGAGAAACTCCACCTGAGTGATCAGGATGCCTGCGTTGGCCGCAATCGAACGGCCGGGCTCCATGATCAGTTCCAGGTTGCGATCACCCAGACGCTCCGCCAATGCAGTCACATAATCCGACGGCTGAGGGGGATGCTCCTGATCGTAGGTCACGCCGAGGCCACCGCCCATATCGAGATGACGAATGCTGATCTGCTTCTCTGCCAGCGTATCAATCAATGCAAGAACCCGGTCCAGAGCATCCAGAAACGGTGACACCGAGGTCAATTGCGACCCGATGTGACAATCCACACCCTGGATATCCAGATTCGGCATTGCCGCCGCACGCTCATACACCGCAGGCGCTTCGGCGATATCAATCCCGAACTTATTTTCTTTGAGTCCGGTCGAGATGTAGGGGTGGGTTCCAGCGTCCACGTCGGGGTTCACACGGAGTGATATCGGCGCCTTTACACGGAGTTCACCGGCAACCTCGTTCAGCCTGTCCAGCTCGGTATCCGACTCGACGTTGAAGCACCGAACACCCACCTCGAGCGCACGGCGCATTTCCCAGCGTTGCTTGCCAACCCCGGAGAACACCACGTTCGCCGGATCACCGCCAGCCCGTATCACGCGCTCCAGTTCACCCGCCGACACAATATCGAAACCGGCGCCAAGACGCGCAAGAACGTTCAGCACCGCCAGATTGCTGTTCGCCTTGACCGCATAGCAAACCAGATGAGGACGACCCGCCAACGCATCGTCGTAGGCCCGGTAGTGACGCTCCAGTGTGGCACGGGAATACACATACGCCGGGGTTCCGAACTGTTCTGCAATCCGGGAAACAGGTACGTCTTCCGCGTACAGCTCTCCATCGCGGTAGTTAAAATGATCCATGAAATTCTCTGTAATGTTGTGTGGGTCTGCGGGCTAACGACGCTGCGAGGACTCATCGTCCTCAGCCTGTGGTGCCTCTGCCGCGGGATTGCCGGTGTCAGCCTGGGCGGGTGCCTCCCGATACAGTGGCCCTTTCTGGCCACATCCGACCAGCAATCCGGTCAGAATGAGCACCCACACCATGATTCGACCTGCTTTCATGCTTGCAGCCCCTATGATCGTTTATGCGGGCATTATACCTGAGTCAGGTCGCCGCCGTCGTCATTCCAGAAGGTAGGAGTTCAAAGCATTTTCAAGCTCTGAACGGTAGTAGAGATACTGAATGGTCTGAATATCCTGCTGATAGAATTGCGGGTCCAGGTCATGAGGCAGATGCACGTCGGTGAGATACACCGGATAAACCTCGCCACCGCGCCGAAGGGACCGGATGTAGTGGGCAACGGCCGGGATCAACTGATCCCCATACTCCTGGACGGTAAACTCCTGATCCGCGCAGTAAATATCGAAGCGCACACGAACGTCACCCTCGTGCACGCCGACGGCCTGAACTTCCAGCCCGGGCAATGTCACTGGACGATTTACATCACGACGACGCTCGGCACACCAGCCACCGTCTTTATGAATCAGCTCGTAGCAACGGATATCGGTGTAATCCGCCAGCACTTCAAGTTGCCGGAGCTGCTTGCGCTCGAGAAGGTTTTCAAGGAATCGAAGCAGGGGCACGAGCAGAAACTTCCGGCTGGTAAAGACTTGTTCCCAGCTAAACAGGGAACCCAGTTCATCCACTACCCAGAGCTCGGCCCGATCTCCACTGATCCGGTAAAACACCTGCAGGTTATCCGGCTCGCTGGCATGGCAAACCGCTTTCAGGGCCGGATCCTCTGTCATGGCGTACTGATCAAAGAAGACAGGCGCGTAGCTTTCCTGTGACCGTGCAAGCTGGGCCATGAGCGCCTGCTTGTTGTCGAACGCCACAAATCCGGGCTCGGCTCCGTTAAAACTGAGCACGAAGAACCGGCGATCCATCTCAATCACGTACCGCAATGAATGGGGCCCGGCGCCACCGGCGAAGAAAGAGCGCATTACGTCGTCGAACAACTCTTTGAGCCGGCGGGCAATGGCTCCGCCATGGCCGGCGTTGTGGCTGTGGACGACAATGTCAGGCAGTTCGTCCGGCGTGGCCGCAACAGACGCCAGAATATTTTTCAGGCACTGAATCAACGTGTCGCCGGCGGCATAGTGCTGGAGGCTCACTTCGTGCCAGCTGTTGAAAATGATCTGATCAATGGTGCAAACCAGGTTTTCCCGACCGCCGCTGAATCCAAGGGAATCGTGACGGGCGCTAAGCTTGTGAAGGCCTTTTTCGGTCAGATGCGACTGCGGATCCACCGCCACATTTACAAACACTAAATGTCTGAGCGGACGGACACCTCTGGACAACGCTTCTCTGGGGGCCGGCTCTACCGGCATCGGCAGATTGTCATTAAGCGCGTCGAGCATTTCCCTCAGCTCGGAAACCGACGCCGTGCTGCTACCGCTTCTTACATTGAGTCGCGTGCTTCGGGTGAGTAATCCATTGCAGTAGCACCACACCATCATTTCAGTCAGGTTGCCCGTGCGTCGAATCACCGGCTGCCAGAACGCATCGCCCGGGTCCTCAAGATCACGGAACAGCAACCAACCATCAACGCCTGCGGCCCCGCCCTGTTCGGACTGGTGATAGAAAGAGAGATTCTCTTCGGCAAGAGACGGCGCCAGCCCGGGATTGATCAACTCCACCTTGCCAGCTTTGCGCTGGAAGGCAGCGTACAGTTTCCGTCCCAGGAGACTCATGTCGTTGCTACTGATCGCAGCTTGCGTGCCATGTTCACGAGCAAGCCGGGACAGCAGCCGGTAGCTGTGGGTCAGTTCAGCAACGATAACCCGACGCAGCGATATCACGTCTTCGGCGCGCCAATCGGCACGATTGTCCAGATCTCGAAGCTCAGCCTCAGACCACTGCCATTGAGCAACCAGTTCGCGCATGCGGGCAGCTCGCCAACTTTCTCCTGCCGGGTTGACGCGTGTCAGTGGCAAACCGGCCTTCAAATAAAAGCTTTGACGCACGAGAGCCAGGCGATCTTCAGCTTCCTCGTCCAACAGCCAGGCCTCGAGTCGCTGATACAGAAGGCTGTAGGGATCTAACTGATCGGCATCAGTGACACCGGAAAAAACGGCTTGTTTGAACACTTTTGAAAGCAGCGGCCGATCTTCATTCAGCGCGTAACATTCGATCAACAACAGTTTCAGTATCGACTTCCAGGGCATATCAATGCCCTTGTATAACTGCCAGACGCCGGCGCCCAGAAACTCTTCCTGGGGAATGGACGGCACAGCACCGAAATCAATGTACTCACTGGCACGGATGAATCGACAATCAATCAGTTGGCGAGTGCGTTCTTCATAACGCGCCTCGTCCTCAGGGGGAATCAGCCACCACAAGGGGTAGCAGCCGCCCAGGTGGATGCTGGTGCGGTAAAACTCATCGAGCAACAGGAAATGCTGAGCGCTGCCGCAGTTTTCGCCCGTCACCTCTGCCCTTTCCCGCCCTTCCCGAAACTCACTGGCGGAGAACACGAACACGTGTAACTCGAGACCGAGAGATTCTGCCCAGACTTTTAGCTTCTGTGCCTTGCGCTCCAGGCACGCTACCGCTTTTTCCGACAGATCCTCTCGGTGACACAGCCAGACATCCAGGTCACTGGCAACCGAATAGCCCAGCGTGCCAGGGCTCCCCATCAGGAAAATAGACTCCAGATCTGGCTTGCGACGCCCCTCATCCTTCATTGAGAAGGTACGCGCGAGACGGCGGGCGGCCCCCAGGGATTCTTCAGAGGGCTGATAATGACTCAAGCCGTAAGGGCAGGACGCGTCGGCGTATCCCGGCAAAGACGGATGGTTGATATGGAACACCAGGGGCAGAACTTCGAGTACGACCTGCTGACGATAGGTAAGCGCAGTCAGAGCGCGCTGCCAGCGATGGTGATTGATCGCCACAAACCGGTCCCGCAACTTTCGCAGCGTCTTGCGATCAATGCCCTCGTCAAAGTCGAGCGCTATCCTGGCTGTGTGGGTCGTCACTGTGACTCCGGGGAGAAGTTCTTTCCACTTTTATTATTAGTATGATGAACGCATCGTGACAAAACCGACAGAAAAAGAAAAGCAAGTCCCACATACTTGAGCGCGCGCCCATAAGATCCAAGCCAAGGACAGTCACTGGTGAAAGAGTTTTTCATACGCCGCTCCCGTTCAGACGCCTCACCGAACAGCATCGAACGACAGACGCTGCTCAGGATCAACGACGATGGCGAAATCGTCGGCGCGGATGCCTACTGCGAATCTATCCTGGGCTACGACGTCAGCAGCCTGCGGGGCCAGAAGTTCAACCGGATTCTGGCAGCCCGGCAGGACGACCCTTTTGTACCAACCCATTATCAGCGCCTGGAAAAAGGTGAAAGCCTGCTGATCACCTTCCGTCACAAAGACGGTTTTTTCTTTACCGCCACTCTCGGCCTGAGCATCAAGGTCAATGACTCGGATCAGGCGGCGACTGCTCAGATTACTCAACGAAGCCCGGGCAATCTGGACCATCGATTGATTCGCCTTGCCGAAAACTCGGCGAATTTTGGCGTCTGGGAACTCGATATCGCCAGCAATGAAGTCGTCTGGTCTGAAGGTATGTACAACGTGCTGGAACTGAGGCCGGGCAGTCCGATCACGCCGGAGCAGGCCTTGTTTTACTGCCAGGAAAGTCAGGGCAGGATCCGGGCAATGATTCGCCGCTGTATCCGCACTGCACAGCCGTTTGCGAAAACGTTTGAGTTGGTCACCGCAAATCAGGGTGTGCGCTGGGTCAAGCTGACCGCAAGAGCTCTGAAATCCGGCAACAAAATTCTGCGAGTAGGTGGAATTCTTGTGGACCAGACTTTTGAACACCATCGCGTACAGGACCGGCAGCAATCCGAAGAGCTGTTGGCCGCGACCATGAGCGCCACCAGCGACCTTATCCTCGCCGTGGATACCGACCTCAAGGTGCTTCGCTTTAATCAGGCTTTCTCTGACGCGTTCCGGGAGATCTACAAGAAAACACCGCAACCGGGCGACAATCTCAGCGTTCTGATGGAGGACTACCCAAACGAGCGAAAACTGAGCGAGCGACTTTGGCAACGGGCGTTCGAGCGTGACAGTTTTGCCGTGGAGCTACCCCTCGCGCAGAGGGAAGAACGCCTGCCACTGTTTGAAATTCAGTATCAGCGCCTGGTCAACCATCAAGGGGAGGTGACCGGAGGCGTCCAGGTAGCACGGGACATCAGTGACCGAACCAAGACCGGCGCTGGCGACCATCAGTTACAGCACGACCCGGTGACCGGCCTGATTAACCGTCGCGCCTTTCTCGCGAGACTTCGCCGCTCCCTGGCGCACCGCTCGAAGCGTGATGGCGAAGACAGCCTTCTATACCTGGACCTGGACAGCTTCGAGACGTTCAACGAACACGCAGGCACCGGAACCGGAGATCGTTACCTGCGGGAGCTGGCCCGCAACCTGGGCGTAAAGGTCCGTCAGCGTGACGCATTGGCAAGGCTGTCCGGCAATACGTTCGCGCTACTGATCGAGAATTGTCCGGACGCGCGCGCCCGCACTATTGCTGAGGACATTCTCGAGCTGATCCGAAGCTTTGTGTTCACCTGGAAAGGCAAGGAACTGCAGACAACCGCCAGCGGCGGGTTGCTTTTTATGGGTGACAGTGCGCCGGACGACGCGGAGAGACTGCTGACTCAGGCCGCAGACCTCTGCCACACCGCCAAGACCTCCGGCAGGAATCGGATTCACGCGGCAATGGCCACTCGTTCCGATATGGATGAGCGCGCCACCACAGAGCTGCTGGAGCAAATCCAGAAAGCATTGGATGGTGGCCAGCTTACGCTGGAATTCCAGAGTCTGAAGCCGGTTGCCAGCGTCACCTGGGGCGATCACATCGAGATTCTGGCGCGCATTCCCGGCTACTCAAACGATCAGCCGACACTGGCGCCAAACCAGTTTCTGCCGGTGGCGGAACGCTTCGATCTGTCCAAGCGCCTGGATCGTCAGGTCATCCGCCAGACGCTGGAATGGCTGGGACAGCAGCGACTACTGGAACCGCGTATCAAGTACTGCGGCTTCAATATTTCGCTGGCCAGCGTGTTGGATGATGGCTTTGCCGATTTCGTTGCCCAGGCACTCAAGGGTTCTGCCTACGCCCCGGAGGTGTTCTGTTTCGAAATTCGCGAGGCCCATGCCACACAGTATCCGGACGAAGTTGCCGTTCTCTGCGACACCCTGCACAAGGTCGGTTGCCGGATTGCACTGGACGGTGCCGGGGCGTCTGTAGAAAGTTACAGTCTGGCCGCAAAGTTGCCCGTCGACATCATCAAGCTTGACCACAAAATCATGGCTCATCTGAATGACGATCCGGTCCAGCAGGTGATGGTCGAGGCGCTGCACAAGATTGCGGAAGCGGCGGGCAAAGTGACCGTGGCGACGTTTATCGAGAGTGACGACACCCTGCGCAAGGTAAGAACTCTGGGCATTCACTATGGTCAGGGTTTTCGCCTCTACCGACCTCGCCCCCTTGAGGAGCTGAAGCCGGCAGAGGTAAATCTCACCACAGGCAAGATTGGCGGTTAGCCGTTGCGGGACTGACGCGCTCTTTGCACGGCTGCACGCACCTGCGCCGGCGCTGTGCCACCAAGGTGGTCCCGGGCCTGGACCGAGCCCTCGAGGGTCAGTACATCGAAAACGTCCTCGGTGATCACTTCAGAGAAACGGGCCAACTCTTCCGTGGTCATCTCTGACAGGTCCCTACCTTCAGCAACTCCGAACGCAACTGCTTTGCCCACGATCTCATGGGCATCCCGGAAGGCAACGCCTTTTTTGACCAGGTAATCGGCCAGGTCTGTCGCTGTCGAAAAGCCCCGCTTGGCCGCCACGCGCATGTTGTCGGCCTTGGCTTCAATGGCCGGGACCATGTCCGCATAGGCTTTCAGACAACCTTTCACGGTATCCACAGTGTCAAACAGGGGCTCTTTGTCTTCCTGATTGTCTTTGTTGTAGGCCAGCGGCTGACTCTTCATCAGCGTAAGCAGACTGATCAGGTGGCCGTTCACCCGACCGGTTTTGCCTCTAACCAGCTCCGGCACGTCCGGGTTCTTTTTCTGCGGCATGATTGAGGAGCCTGTGCAGAACCGGTCCGGTAGATCGATGAAGTCAAACTGGGCGGACGTCCAGAGCACCAGCTCTTCGCTGAATCGGGACAGGTGTGTCATCAGCAATGCGGCAAAACTGCAGAATTCGATGGCGAAGTCACGATCACTGACCGAATCCAGAGAGTTTTCCGTCGGACGGTCAAAACCCAGCAACCGCGCCGTAATACTGCGATCAATCGGATAAGTCGTCCCGGCCAGTGCCGCTGCCCCCAGCGGCATGACGTTGACCCGCTTGCGACAGTCCTGCAGCCGCTCTGCATCCCGCACGAGCATCTCGTACCAGGCCAGCAGATGGTGCCCAAAGGTCACGGGCTGAGCAGTTTGCAGATGGGTGAAACCGGGCATGATGGTGTCGGCTTCACGCTCGGCCAGGTCCAGCAGTCCGTTCTGAAGCCGGTTCAGTTCTTCGCTGATGGCGTCGATTTCGTCCCTCAGGTACAGACGAATGTCGGTCGCTACCTGGTCGTTCCGGCTTCGGCCGGTGTGAAGTTTTTTGCCGGTGATACCGATGCGGTCCGTCAGGCGTGCTTCGATATTCATGTGCACGTCCTCCAGGGTGACCGACCACTGGAACTCGCCCGCCTCGATGTCTGCTTTCACTTCCTTCAGACCTTTGATGATGGTGTCGCGCTCTTCGTTGGTCAGCACGCCCACCTCTGCCAGCATAGTGGCATGAGCAATCGAACCGGTGATGTCGTGATGGTAAAGTCGCTGGTCAAAGCCAACGGATGCGGTAAATCGTTCCACGAAAGCGTCGGTAGGTTCAGTAAAACGACCGCCCCAGGGTTTTTCGGCGCTCTTGTTCTGATCCGTCATGGTCTATCTTTCCTGCTGACAGCCCGGCATTATTTTGCGGGTGTGGGTAAATGAAATGTGGCGGGATTATAGCATTGTGGGCACCGACGTCGCCCGCCCTGACAAGGAACTGATTTGATGGCTTCACGCCTTACCAGAGAAACTCAGGACACCGTACCCACGCTGGGCTCTTCCAATTTCTACATTCCAGACCTTTGCCGGGTTCGTGCGGTGTTCATGCTGGTGGTGACCGGCGAACTGCTGGCGCTGGTTCTCTCAGTTGTTCAGGCCAGCGATCAATGGATCGAATGGCACTATTTCGGGTTGTTATCACTGTTTGTCCAGTGGACGTTGCTAACCAGCGCGGCCGCAATCTGTGTACTCCGGCGCTGGTTGACCACCTTATCCATCCCGCTTTCAACCGCGATGGTGGTCGGCATTGTGCTGGTCGATGTGCTGGCGTTCAGTCTGTTCGCGGACACTGTCCTGCAATCGCAATCCGGGACCAGCCCCTGGCACGGGGTCGCCAAGAATCTATTGCTCGCCATGCTGATCACACTGATGGTACTGCGCTATTTCTACCTGCAATACCAGTGGCAACAGCAACAGGAAGCCGAGATGCAGGCAAGGCTCACGGCGTTGCAAGCACGCATTCATCCGCACTTCCTGTTCAACAGCATGAACACCATCGCAAGCCTGATTGCCGTAAATCCGGACCGTGCCGAAGAGGCCGTACTGGATTTGTCCGAGCTTTTTCGCGCCAGTCTTCGGAACGGAGACCGACTGATCTCCCTGGCGGCCGAGCTGGATCTCTGCAAACGTTATCTGGCCATCGAACAACTCCGTCTCGGTGACCGCCTGTCTTTGGAATGGCGGATTGAAGAAGGGCTGGAACGCCAGGCCATTCCTCCGCTCACCCTACAGCCGCTGGTTGAAAATGCGATTTACCACGGCATCCAGCCCCGCCCCGAGGGTGGCCTTGTCCGCATCGAAGCCTATCGCAAGAACGAATCCGTGTACGTCATGGTGCAGAACCCGAGGCCAACCGAGGATCAGCGCACTCACCAGGGCAACCGCATGGCACTGGCGAACATTCAGTCGAGACTGCAGGCACTGTTTGGCGAAACGGCGGTACTGAAACACAGCCACCAGAATGATATATATATCGTGACCATGCGCCTTCCCTGGCAGAAAGCCGGGCAGACAAGCGACAGTACAGGATGACCTGAACCATGACGGACCAGCGGAGTCGTAGCGTACTCATTGCCGACGATGAACCACTCGCTCGCGAACGCATCGGGCGACTGGTCGAAGCGCTTCCCGGTTACCACGTGTGCGGCGAGGCCGCAGACGGTGAGGAGGTCCTGCGGAAGATTGTCGAAACGAATCCAGACTTGCTGTTGCTGGATATTCGCATGCCAGGCATGGATGGTATGGAAGCAGCGGAGCGTATTGCCGCCCTGGACATGCCTCCGGCCCTGATCTTCTGCACCGCCTACGATCACTATGCCATTCAGGCCTTCGACGTTCGCGCTGTCGCCTATCTCCTGAAACCCGTCCGTAAAGAGGCACTTGCGGAGGCATTGGACCGGGCTGGCCGCCTGAACCGGGTGCAGGCACAGGCGTTGACCGGACGAGAGGAATACGGTGACGAGCAGTTGGCCGTGAAAACTCATCGGGGCACAGAACTGATCGACATCAACGCCATCTTTCATTGTCAGGCAGACCACAAGTACGTGACCATTCATCACGCGCGAGGAGAGACGGTCACCGACTTCACGCTGAAGGAACTGGAAAGCAATTACCCTCAGCACCTACTGCGCATTCATCGACACACCCTGGTGGGCACTCGCTTTATTCGGGGACTGATCCGCACGGCCGAAGGCCAGCACGCGATTGAACTTGCTGAAGGACTGGGCCAATTGCCAGTGAGCCGTCGGCACACGGCCTCGGTGAGGCACTGGTTGCAGGAGCAGGCCGCGGGGCACTGAAACAGCCCGGCCCGGCTCCACAAATTGGCTGACACAAGGTACCCTTGGCGGACCCATTTCGAGATTCGGCAAAAAAGCATCATGGCAAAACGAACCCTACGCATCGCAACCCGCAGCAGCGCCCTGGCGCTCTGGCAGGCGGAATTCATCAAAGCAGAACTTGAACGACTCAATGAAGACGTGGCAGTGGAGCTGGTTAAAATCAAAACCCAGGGCGACAAAATACTGGACGTGCCACTTGCAAAGATCGGCGGCAAGGGTCTGTTCGTGAAGGAGCTCGAAGAGGCAATGATGGACGGCCGTGCCGATCTTGCGGTTCATTCCATGAAGGACGTCCCCATGACCTTCCCGGAAGGCTTGGGTCTGGTGGCGATTTGCGAACGCGAAGACCCGACAGACGCGTTTGTCAGCAACGACTTTGAAAACGTCGACGCCCTGCCCCACGGCGCTATCGTGGGAACCGCCAGCCTGCGCCGCGAAGCCCAGCTCAGGGCCTACCGACCAGATCTCGAGATTCGCACGCTGCGCGGTAACGTCAACACCCGGCTGGCAAAGCTGGATGCGGGCGATTATCAGGCCATCGTCCTGGCCAGTTCGGGTCTCAAAAGACTGGGATTCCACGATCGCATCCGCTACTGCCTGCCGGATACCGTGTCCCTTCCGGCCGTTGGCCAGGGCGCACTGGGCATCGAATGCCGCCTGAATGATGCTGAATTGCAACAAATGCTTGAGCCTCTCAACCATCGCGACACATCGGATCGGGTGAAAGCGGAACGCGCCCTGAACCGACGCCTGGAGGGCGGCTGTCAGGTACCCATTGCCGCTTACGCTCTGCTTGAGGATGACGACACGCTGTGGCTGCGCGGACTGGTTGGCGCGGTCGACGGCACACAGGTATTCCGGGTAGAAGGCCGCGCGCCCCGCGCAGAAGGCGAGCGCCTGGGCCGCGAACTGGCGGAAGACCTGCTCGCCATGGGCGCAGATAAGGTGCTGGCCGAGATCTATGGTCACACACCCACCTGATCTCCCCGCGCTTCAGGGGCGGCGAATTTTGATTTGCCGTCCCCAACCAGAAGCAAATCGCCTGGCCGACGCATTCCGCGCCGCCGGCGGCGATGTTCGCGTGCTGCCAATGCTGATTCGCGAGCCCATCACGGACGACCCGGCCATCCGAACCCAGATCCTCAACATTGATGAATTTGAGCACGTCATTGCTGTGAGCCCCTATGCCGCCCGACTGCTCGTGGACTGGCTCGACACCTGGTGGCCGCAGCATCCGACCGGAATCCAGTGGTATGGCGTAGGCGCAGGAACGGCGGCAGAGCTTCAAAATGCTGGCCTGCCCACCCGACAACCGGATCGCGGTCACACCAGCGAAGCCCTGCTGGAGCTTGATGAGCTTCAACACCTTGAGCACCAGAAAGTATTGATCGTACGGGGACAGGAGGGCCGCCAGCTGCTGCCCGACACGCTCCAACAGCGGGGAGCGCGAGTCACATTACTGCCTCTTTATAGTCGCTTCGCACCCGACTATGATGGAGACACGTTAAACGACTGTTTCAACACGTTTGACCCCGAGGTCGTTGTCGCACTGTCGGGAGAAACATTGAACAATCTCGTTTCGCTCAGTGACAATAGCGGCCATAATCTGAAAAAAACACTCGTGGTGGTCCCCGTTGAACGGATTGCCGATCAAGCACGTGCAGCCGGTCTGCGGCAAACGTGTATACCAGGTAGCCTCGCCGATAGTGCGATTGTGGAGGCCGTTGCTCGCCAACTGTCCAGCCCTCAATAGTGCGCCTGATAGACTCAGTAAGGATGCCCGTGACCGAATCAAAGACTCAACTGCCTGCGACGATCAACGAACAACCACGTACCCGCCAGAGGCTCTGGCCTCTCTGGATCCTGACTCTGCTCTCCATTCTGGCCCTGATCGCACTGGGCCTCTGGAGCTGGCAGCAATGGAATAATCATCAGGCCGTCCAACAGGCAATCACCAATCTGCAAAACGAAACCTCCCAGCTGAACCAGCAATACGGGCAGACCAGCGCGCAACGCAGTCAGCGCCTGCAAGCACTCGAAAGCAAAATTGCCGATCAGCGTGAACTGATTGCCACGCAACAGCGCCAGATTGATCATAATGCCCGCGCTCTGCTGGAAGCTGGCAACCGGACCCGCACCGACTGGTTACTCGCAGAAGCCGAGTACCTGCTGCGCATTGCCAACCAGCGCCTGCTGATCGAAAAGGACATTCGCGGATCGCTGGCGGCACTGGAATCCGCTGATGAAGTCCTGCGCGAATCCGATGACATCGGCGTCTACCCGGTACGCCAACAACTGGCAAAGGAAATCCTGAGCCTGAAGGGGCTTCAGGATGTGGACCGCACCGGCCTTTACCTAAAGCTCGAGGCTGCCATTGCCAACATCCACGAATTGACAGACGACGCGCTCGCCAGTGATCGCTTTGCCAGCACGCTTGGCCAATCCGCAGACGATCAGGGGTCTGTCGCGGCGTTGAATCAGAGTTGGATGGATAAAGCCTGGTCAAAAATCAGCTCAACGCTCTCTGACGTCATTGTGGTGCGCCGGCTGAATGAACCGGTAAAGCCGTTGCTCTCTCCCGAACAAAGCGCCTACGCCCGCCTGAATCTTCAGCTGATGCTTGAGGAAGCAGAACTGGCGGTATTGAGGGGCCATCAGGTGCTCTATGCACGGGCATTGACCAAGGCGAGCACCGCGATTGACACCTGGTACGACGCCAGCCACCCGGAGATCCAGGCGATTTCCGAAACCCTGCAGGAGCTTTCGACCCGTAACATCGACCCTGCGCTGCCGGACATCAGTCAATCCCTGACGCTATTGAAAGCCCGCCTCAACGGGCGCCTGAACGCCTCGGGGACAGAATCCGGAGCCAAGTCGGGAGCGAATGACACCACCGAAACGACAGGCAACGAAGGAGCAGAGGGAGACAACTCATGATTCGTCTTCTTCTCATTGTTTTGCTGGCTCTGCTGATTGGCACTGGTCTGGCCCTCGGCCTGCAGTATGATCTCGGCTACATCCGCATCAGTCTCGGGAACTATCTGATCGAGACCAATTTTTGGGTGGGACTGGCTCTGCTGATTGGCGTTGTCGCCGCAACGGTCTGGATTATCGGCCTGATTCGGCGAGCGCGCGACGGTTCTGGCATGGTCATGGGTTGGCTGTCGCGAGGTAACGAGCGTCGTGCACGACGGCGCACGACCCAGGGTTTACTGGCGCTGGCTGAGGGCAACTGGCCAAGGGCACGCAAACTGCTGGTATCCGCTGCGGACAAGGCCGACACGCCGCTGATCAACTACCTTGCCGCAGCACAGGCAGCGTTCGAATCCGGAGATCACGAGTCTGTGGACGATCTCCTGCGCCGCGCTTTCGAGAGCACGCCCGGTTCGGACATGGCCGTTGGCATCACTCAAGCCCAGCTGCAGCTGGCCGGTAATCGCCAGGAGCAGGCGCTGGCCACATTGCTACGTTTGAGAAAACAGGCACCGCACCATCCGTTTGTGTTGAAGCTCCTCAAGAACGCTTACCTGAAACTTGAAGATTGGCGCGAGCTGTCCAAATTGCTGCCAGAAATCCGCAAACGCCACCTGATTGACTCCGACGAGCAGAACGAGCTCGAACGCATTGCCTGGCAGAATCTTCTGCAGAAGGCTGCGGAAGACTGTCGCAAGAAGGCCCAGCACGGAGACCTGGACCTTGAGCCTCTGACTCGCCTGTGGGATGAGTTGCCGGGTTCATTGCGTCGCAGTGAGCACACCATCCGCGAATACGCGCGACTGCTTGCAGACCTTGGCGACGAGGAGCAGGCCGAAACCCTTCTTCGTAAGGTCTTGCGGAATCACTGGAGTGATGAGCTGGTAAATCTTTACGGTCGGGTTCGAGGCTTGAAGCCGGAAGAGCAGCTGCTGATTGCGGAGCAATGGCTGAAAGATCGCCCCAATAATTCCGAGCTGTTACTTGCGCTGGGACGATTGAGCCTGCGCAATGAACTGTGGGGCAAAGCCCGGGAGTACTTTGAGACCAGCCTGAAGATGCGCCGGAGTCAGGAAACCATGGCAGAGCTTAGCCGCTTGAATGCGCACATGGGCGAAGGTGAGCAGAGTGTGAAGCTGTTGATGCAGGGGCTGGT
>CAZWEP010000029.1:0-35817 GCA_964632565.1 uncultured Marinobacter sp.
CTTGCTCACGTCGCGATTTATGAAACGCTGGTGGGCGAGGCTGGCTTTGACCGCGCTTCGGGAGAGGCCATTTTTGATGCCATGGCTCGTAAATCGGTGCCGGAGCTTGACCAACTGCTCGGTGATTGTCCGGCGGGATCTGCCGGCGCAATGCTGCGTCAACTGGCTCGGGTCAATGGCGGAACGGATGCCCTGGCGGAAGCTCGCTCCATCCTAAAGGGTGCGCCAACACCGTTGATTGAGGCGCTGGACCAACTCGCTCGTGTGGCAGACATGCTGACCGAGCACTATCCAGAAGTGACTTTTGGTTTCGATTTCTGCGAGCTGCGTGGATACAACTATCACACCGGCCTTGTGTTCGCTGCTTACGCGCCCGGCCACGGCGATGCCGTCGGTAAGGGTGGTCGCTATGATGCCATTGGAAGCGACTTTGGTCGGGCCAGGCCGGCAACGGGGTTCAGCCTTGATATTCGGTCCCTCGCGTCGCTCGGTAAACGGGCAGGTCGCAATGCCGGTGCAGTCTGGGCGCCTGCGGTTGAAGACGAATCCCTGGATGGCGTCATTTCCGGTCTGCGTCTGACAGAAACCGTGATAAGGGCATTGCCGGAAGACAGCGAAGCGGATCCCCGAAACCGGGGATGTAACAGAATTCTTGTAAAGCGGGACGGCCAGTGGGTCGTGGAACAGTTAGACTGACTCAGCCGGACGAATTGAGAGTAAATCATGGGTAAAAACGTTGTAGTACTGGGCACCCAGTGGGGTGATGAAGGGAAAGGCAAGATCGTCGATCTTCTGACCGACAAGGTAGCGGCCGTTGTTCGCTTTCAGGGCGGCCACAACGCGGGCCACACCCTGGTCATTGAAGGCAAGAAGACGGCATTGCACCTGATTCCGTCTGGTATTCTTCGTCAGGACGTCCAGTGCCTGATCGGTAACGGTGTCGTATTGTCGCCCGAAGCCCTGCTGAAGGAAGTGCGCGAACTGGAAGCGAACGGCGTTGCCGTGCGTGAGCGTCTCAAGATCAGTCTGGCCTGTCCGATTATCCTCAAGACTCATGTGCGGATCGATCAGGCCCGCGAGCGTGCCCGCGGCGTGGACAAGATTGGTACCACCGGTCGCGGCATCGGTCCTGCCTATGAAGACAAAGTGTCTCGTCGTGGTGTGCGTCTGGGCGATCTGTGCAACCCCGTGGGCTTCGAGGAGAAGCTCCGGGAGATTATGACCTACCATAACTTCGTGCTAACCGAATACTTTCGTGAGGAAGCAGAAGATATCGATCAGGCCCTGGCCGAGCTGAAACAGATGGGCGAGGAAATTCTGCCCATGGCTGCAGATGTGACGGACATGCTGCACGACCTGCGCAAGCGTGGTGAACATATTCTGTTCGAAGGGGCCCAGGGCTCGCTTCTGGATATTGATCTCGGTACCTATCCCTACGTAACGTCTTCCAACACCACCGCCGGTGGCACGGCCACGGGCTCCGGTTTTGGTCCCCTGTTTCTCGACTACGTGCTGGGTATCACCAAGGCTTACACCACGAGAGTGGGTTCCGGTCCGTTCCCGACGGAATTGTTTGACGACATGGGTCAGCACCTCGCGGTCAAAGGTAATGAAATTGGTACCACTACAGGACGTTCGCGCCGGTGTGGCTGGTTCGATGCCGTAGCTCTGCGCCATGCCATTCAGATCAACAGCGTATCGGGCATTTGCCTGACCAAGCTGGATGTGCTCGACGGCATGGATACGGTTAAGGTGTGTGTGGGATACAAGACGCCCAATGGTGAGATCTTCCGTCCACCCATTGGTTGCGACACCTTCAAGGATATTGAGCCAGTTTACGAGGAGCTGCCAGGTTGGCAGGAGAGCACCTTTGGCCTGACCTCCATGGACCAGTTGCCGAAGAACGCGCGAGCCTACATCCAGTTCCTCGAGGAGCAGATCGAGGCTCCGATTGATATCATTTCAACCGGCCCGGATCGCGTCGAGACGGTGATTCTTCGCCATCCGTTCGGAGAGTAAAGAGCGCCGCCGGGTTTCGAGCGATTGCCCTCAGGGTTTGCTCGCAACGATGGTAGCTCGCTTGGGACCCGGGTAACCCTCGATGGTTTTATCCGGGTCTTGAGGGTCCAAAAAGTCTTCCAGCGACTGGAATCGCATCCAGTCCGTCTGCCGCTGTTCTTCTGTGGTGGTGATGCTGACATCAACCACCCGCGCCTCCTTGAAACCGCACCGATCAAGCCAGCGAAGTAAGGTATCGCAACTGGGGAGAAACCAGACGTTGCGCATCTGCCCATAGCGGTCCTCCGGCATCAGGCTGTAGCCCTCAGGGCCATCCACAACCAGTGTTTCCAGCACCAGTTCGCCGCCCTTTTTCAGGGTGTCTTTCAGTTCAATAAGGTGGTCCAGTGGAGATCGGCGATGATACAAAACGCCCATGGAAAAGGTCGTGTCGAAAGCCTCCAGGCGTGGCGGGAGATCTTCCATGCGAACCGGCAGCAGGTCCGCGCGCGGCTCACCAAGGTACCGTTTGACGCTCAGGAACTGAAACAGGAACAGCAGGCCGGGATCAATGCCAATCACGCGGCTGGCACCTTCGCCCAGCATTCGCCACAAGTGATAGCCGGAACCGCATCCAACATCCAGAATTCTGCGCCCTCCCAAATCTGAAAGGTGCGGCGAGACGCGATCCCACTTCCAGTCAGAGCGCCATTCCGTGTCGATGTGGGTGCCAAAAAACTCGAAGGGGCCTTTGCGCCAGGGCATCAGTCCGCGCAGTCCGGTTTCCAGCTGCTGTGCTTGCTCGGACGATAGGTCTTCGGAACTGGAGAGGGTGATGGCAGATGACGAAAGGTTGCCCTTAACAGACTCGAGCCGTGGCAAGGTCTCCAGCGCATTTAACCAGCGTGGGACATCGCCGTGAGGGTTGGCTTCAAAGCGTTGGTGGAGCTGTGTTTCAAGGATTTTTCGCCAACGCGACAGGCCACTGTCTGATAAATCCTGAAGCAGTGGCGCGAAGCACTGCTGCCAATCAAAGGTGGTCATGAGGGCTCCGTTCAGGGGGTCTTAATGGCAAGTATCGAGACGAAGTTGAAGCATTGATACCACACAAAAACCTCATCAAAACCGGCGGCCTGAAGGCGTTGACGATGCGCCTCAACGGTTTCCGGCTGCAGTACGTTCTCAAGCGCCGAGCGCTTCTGGCTGATTTCGAGATCTGAGTATCCGTTGGCGCGTTTGAACTCGTGATGGAGACGAGTCTGAATGTCCTGTTCGACTTCCGAGTTGAAACGAATCTTCTCGGACAGGATCAAGGCACCACCGGGGCAGGTCGCCTCGGCAATTCTTTTCAACAGACCGTCCCGTTGACCCGGCTCAATGAATTGCAGGGTGAAGTTAAGGGTGGTCACGGAGGCGTTTTCAAGCTCTGTTTCAAGAATGTCCTGACAGATGAGCGACACCGGGACCGGATGATCGTCCAGGGCAATGTAGTGTTCGCAGCGCTCAATCATGGCCTCGGAGTTATCAACTCCAATCAACGTGCAGTCACGATCTCCGATGCCATGGCGCATAGCCAGGGTGGAGGCGCCCAGCGAACAGCCCAGATCGTAACAGTGAGTCCCGGCGACGGCGTACTGCTCGGTAATGACTCCGATCATGGGAATAATGGTGGTGTAACCTGGCACCGAGCGTCGAATCATGTCCGGAAACACCCGCGCCACGGCGGCGTCAAAGCGGAATTCGCCCGCTTCCTGTTGCACAGCAAACAGGCGGTCTGGTCCTTGCTCCGGCGGTTTCGGAGTATCGCTCATGAGTTGTCCTTTCCTGTCTGATCGACGTCCTCATGAACGGGGCGGTCGTGCACCGGAGCCGGTCCGCGGCTGCACCTTACACCGCGATTTTTGTAGTCAACCAGAATACCCCGGAAAGAGGGATCGACATCGGCCGCAATGGCAAGATACCCCTGTTCACAAACCGCGTGCAGCTCGGACGATTTTCGTGACATGCGAAAGTCTTCACCGGGCTTGATGTGGATGGCCTCGAATTCGCCAACCGGCACATGATCCTTGTTGTTGGAGTGATCGATTCGGCCACTCATCTCAAGGGTGACAACAGTAACGATCACCGTTGCCATGGCAGTAACAATGAGGCTTTTAACCGTGAACTTTGCGTCTGACTGGCTCAAGGAATATCTCCATTCGAACGAACTGTTTTAACTCAGTACTGGCCTGGCAGGCTAATGGATGGGCTTTGCAGCGCCGCCAGTTGTTCTCTCAAAGAGAGGATCTGGTCCGACCAGAATCGCGGTTGGGCGAACCAGGGAAAAAAGCGAGGAAAGGCTGGGTCGTCCCAGCGCTGGGCCAGCCAGGCGCAGTGAGAAATCTGGCGGTAACAGCGCAGGGGTTCAATAAGATGACGCTCCCGCCGATTGAAATCCCGGAACATTTCGTAGCCTTCCAGCAGCTCGCCAAATTGCTGACCGCGTTCGGCATCATCTCCGTTCAACAATAGCCAGAGATCCTGAATGGCCGGGCCGGTCCGGCAATCATCCATATCGACAAACAACATCTGCTCGTCGCGGCAAAGGATGTTGCCGGCGTGACAATCACCGTGAATGCGGAGCATGTGAACATCGCCAGCATCGGCAATGCGTTGTTCGCAGGTGGCAATGAGGTCGGGAATCAGCGAGTCCCAGGCAGGACGCAAATCGTCGGGCACCCAACCATTGTCCGTGAGGAATTGGCTGTTGGTATTCAATCCACCAATCAGGTCCATGGTTTGGCGAGCATTGAACGGCTCTGTGTCGCCGCAATTGTGGAGTTGGCCAAGCCACTGGCCAAGCCGGTAAAGCGTGTCGGTAACACTGGTGTCCGGGGCTTGCCCGCCGCGCTGAGGGAAGACGGCAAACCAGAATTCGCCGCTTTTTCCGAGTGTATCGCCGTTGGCCAGCGGAACCGGCGCTACGACAGGAATATCAACCTCAACCAATTGCAGGGTGAATCGGTGCTCCTCTCGAATCTGTTCTTCCGTCCAGCGACCGGGCCTGTAGAACTTGGCGATGACCGGTTGAGCATCTTCAATGCCGATCTGGTACACGCGGTTTTCGTAGCTATTCAGCGCGAACAGGCGACCATTCACGACGAATCCAGCGGCCTCCATGCTGTCCAGAATCACATCGGGAGTCAGGGCATCGTAGGGATGGCGACTGGTTTCGATCATAAATTGCGTCAGCGTCTCGTGGTCTGCTTGGATTTCATTGCGACGAGATGGTACCAGTTTTCGTCCAGTTCCCAGCGTATGCGTTTCACTCCCGAGTCCCTGAGTACCAGATCCCCCGCCCGTGCCTGAACCTGGGCAAGTTCCCGTTCGGCCCGCTGCCATTCGCGGCTGTTGTCGCCCAGATTTTGCATGCTGGGGAAAATCGTGGTCAGTGCCTCCCGGGTGGGCGTTTCGTGGGAGCGCAATGAACTCATGATGGCGGTTGTGCCTTCAACCCGCAGCACCCGATGCTGATAGGGGTATTTGGCGACAATGTCGTCGGCTTTCAAAAGCTGGTTAAGGCTGATCACTTCAAAACCTCTCCATGCTAGCCAGCCCACAAATAGGGCGGCCACCAGCATCACGATGACGAACTGCTTCCTGTCAGACATTACTCATTCGCTCCCAGCGCTCTCCTCAGCGCGAAGTATAACGTTTTGGAACCTTTCCCGTAATGCGGAAGGGCGTTTTTCAGCCGCGGCGGTATTTGCGATACTTCTGATGCAGGGCACTCCGTAGGAAGGAACGGCGCAATCGATGAAAACAGAGCAATTTAAAGTTCAGAGCGTCGTCGTTGGTGCCGGTGTGGTGGGCCTTGCGGTGGCCCGCCAAATGGCGCTACTGGGCCATGATGTCCTTCTGATCGAATCAGGGCCGCGTTTCGGTGAGGGCATCTCCTCCCGCAACAGCGAAGTCATTCATGCCGGACTTTATTATCCGGAGGGCTCTGCAAAAGCGCGTCTTTGTGTGGAGGGTCGAGAGCTCCTCTACCGTTATTGTCAGCAAAAGCAGGTGCCGGTAAGTCAGTGTGGAAAATGGATCGTTGCTTCTGGAGATGAGGTGCAGAGATTGGAGACGTTGCGCCAGCAAGCGGGGCGCAACGGCGTCATTCTGGAGCAACACAGCCGTTCTTCAATAAGGGCGAAGTTGCCGGACGTTTTGGCGGACGAAGCGTTGTTTTCTGCCCGTACCGGCATCGTTGATAGCCACGGTTTGATGACCAGCCTTCTGGGAGACCTTGAGAGAGCCGGCGGTCAACTGGTCTGTCATGCGCCGGTACAGTCAATCGTTTCGGACTCCGGCGGTCACCTTCTGACTATCGGTGGTAAAGCCCCTTGTCAGGTTAAAGCCGCCAACGTCGTAAACGCGGCGGGTCTGGGGGCGGTGTCTCTGGCTGCCAAGTGGCAGGGCTACCCGGAGGATCGCTTGCCCACGCAGTATTTTGCTCGTGGAGTTTATTTTAGCTACGGCGGGCGACATCCTTTTACAAGCCTGATTTATCCAGTGCCGGAGCCCGGCGGGCTGGGTGTTCATTTGACTCTGGATATGGCGGGGCAGGCGCGTTTCGGCCCCGACGTTGAGTGGATTGATGCGCCAGATTTCACGGTGGATCCAGCGCGAGTCGATGCCTTTGCACAGGGGGTGCGGCGATGGTGGCCGGGGTTGGAACCATCGCGGTTGCAGCCGGCTTACGCTGGGGTTCGGCCCAAACTGGCAGGGCCGGAAGAGGGCTTTTCGGATTTTCGCATCGAAGGCGAGCAGCATCATGGGATCACGGGCGCCGTTCAGCTATTCGGAATCGAGTCGCCGGGACTAACAGCGTCCCTGGCCATTGCTCATGAGGTTTCCCGTAGTCTGCTGCGCTGATTGGCGCGACCTCTCAGGCCGGGGTTCGCGCCAATGCCCAAACCTGAACGTCCTCTGCACCTGCCTTCAATAGACTACCGCACAGAGTTCTGGCTGTTGAGCCGGTAGTCACCACGTCATCAATGATTGCTACCCGTGCCGGAGGCGTTCCCGCGACCGCGAAGGCGTCCTTCAGATTGTTGAGGCGTTGTTTTCGAGTCAGCCCTTGCTGTGGCGGTGTTTGTCTGTGCCTCGTCAGAAAATTCGTGGACCAGGGGATGTTGAGTTCGCGGCTCAGGTGTTCGGCAATGTCCGACGCCTGATTGATGCCTTTCTGACGTCGCCGTGTCGGATGCATGGGACAGGGCAAGAGCAGGTCGGGGCGGTCATCGGGTACAGCGCAGAGGTGGTTTTTCAGGTGTCGGGTCATTTCATTCAGCAGCGGTTTGGCAAATGCCCGTTGATGACCGTATTTGTATCGCAGAATCATTGCATCGACAGGGAATCGGTATTCCAGAGGCGCAATGATCTGTCGAAAGGGTGGTTGTTCCCGCAGGCATTCTCCGCACAGGCGTTTGATTCCCGGCTTCAACTGGAGGGATCTCATCGGCAATGCACACTGGCAACAATGGTGCTGGTTGACTGGGAGGTCATTGGCGCAACCGGGGCAGAGGCCGTCTGCGGCCTCGTTGCTCAGGCAGGCAACGCAAATGCCCTGACGTTGGAAATGGAGGCGCAGTTTGGTGAATGCCGACGTCACCCCGTCAGTGTCGCTGTTAACCTTTGGTGCAATGAAGGTTGACAGCGACTTCAGTCCCTTTATCATTTGTTCATCCGTAAACCGATTCCAACAGCAAAGTTAACAGGACCGAATCATGACCGCCACTGCGCCCCGCCATGACTGGACAATGCAGGAAGCCCGAGAGCTGTTTGAGCTGCCCTTTAACGATCTGATGTTCCGTGCCCAGAGCGTGCATCGTGAGTATTTTGATCCGAACGAAGTGCAGGTCAGCACCCTGCTTTCCATCAAAACAGGCGCTTGCCCGGAGGACTGCAAATACTGTCCCCAGAGTGGTCATTACAACACCGGCCTGGAAAAGGAAAAGCTGCTGGAAATCGAAAAAGTTGTGGCCGAGGCCAAAGCAGCCAAAGCTAAAGGCGCCTCGAGATTCTGCATGGGCGCAGCCTGGCGGAGCCCCTCCAAAAAGGACATGGGCTATGTAGTCGACATGGTTCGGCAGGTGAAATCCCTGGGCCTCGAAACCTGCATGACGCTGGGCATGCTTGAGCAGGAGCAGGCTGACGAATTGGCCGAAGCAGGGCTCGATTACTACAACCACAACCTGGACACCTCTGAGAAGTACTACAACCACATCATCACCACCCGCACCTACCAGGATCGTCTGGATACTCTCAACAATGTTCGTAACGCCGGCATGAAGGTGTGTTGCGGCGGCATCGTGGGCATGGGTGAAGAGCCGGACGATCGTGTCGGGTTGCTGGTGCAATTGGCCAACCTGCCGCAACAGCCGGAAAGCGTCCCGGTAAACATGCTGGTAAAGGTGGCTGGCACGCCGATGGAAGATGTAGAGGACCTGGATCCTTTTGAATTTATTCGAACCATCGCCGTCGCACGGATCATGATGCCGGCATCCCACGTCCGGTTGTCTGCTGGCCGTGAAACCATGAACGAACAGATGCAATCCCTGTGCTTCCTTGCGGGCGCCAACTCCATTTTCTATGGCGAGAAATTACTGACGACCGCGAATCCAGAAGCTGACGCTGATATGGCGTTGTTCAAACGTCTCGGCATTCGCCCGGAACAGCGTGAGCAGGCGCACACTGAAGAGGCTGAAGAAGAAGCGCTGGTGGATGCCGTTGAACACGAGCAGAACCGCCACCTCTTCTACGACGCTACCCGCGAGTCGGCCTGACACCGAGAGTTATCCGGAGCCAACCATGCGTGATTTTGCGGCTGAGCTCGAGGAGCGCCGAAAGGCGGGCCTTTATCGGACCCGTCGACAGATTTCCGGCCCTCAAAAGCCAGAATTGACGGCCGACGGCAAAGCACTGCTGTCGTTTTGCAGCAATGATTATCTCGGTCTCGCCAGCCATCCTCAGATCAGCCAGGTGGCTTCAGATGCGCTTGGGCGTGTTGGTCTCGGCGGCGCGGCGTCTCACCTGATCTGCGGTCATCACGACGCCCATCACCAGCTTGAACTTCGGCTTTCAGCCTTTACTCAGCGCAGCTCCGCGCTTTTCTTCTCGACCGGTTACATGGCCAATATGGGCGTCATTTCTGCGCTCGCCGGACGGGGAGACACCATTTTTTCCGACCGGCTCAACCATGCCTCAATCATTGATGGTTGCCTGTTGAGCCGCGCAAAGATTCGTCGGTATCCACACAGTGATATGGACGCACTGGAAGCCATGCTATCGAACACCAAGGGCCACAAGCTCGTGGTCACCGACGGTGTATTCAGTATGGATGGCGATGTAGCGCCGCTGCGGGAATTGGCCCGCCTCTGCAAACGCTACGATGCATTGCTGGTGGTCGATGATGCGCACGGCATCGGTGTTGTGGGCCCCGAGGGCAGGGGTTGTCTTGCCGATCTGGGCTTGTCCGAGGAAGACGTGCCCATTCTTATCGGGACCCTCGGTAAAGCGGTGGGTACAAGCGGTGCGTTTGTCGCCGGCTCAAAAATGATGATGGATTACCTGGTGCAGAAAGCGCGGACCTATATCTACACCACGGCCATGCCGCCGGCGATTGCTGCCGCGACTTGCGCCAGTATTGATCTGATTGAGCGTGAGCAGCACCGACGTGACCATCTTCAAAAGCTCATTAGCCGTTTTCGTGCCGAGGCGAGCGCCATGGGCTATTCCCTGATGCCCTCGGAAACGCCGATTCAGCCCATCATGATTGGTGACAACTGGTCTGCACTCGCCCTCAGCCAGGCGCTTGAAGAGCGTGGCCTGCTGGTCACTGCGATCAGGCCTCCCACGGTCCCGGAGGGCGAGGCGAGGCTCCGTGTGACCTTCAGTGCCGCCCACTCAGAAAGTGATCTGGATCGTCTGCTCGAAGCGCTGGCTCAATGTCAGGAGGACAAGGCTCCCGAGGTGCTGGAGGCATGACGGGCAAGTCTTTTTCCAAAACCCCGTTAATTGTAATCGGAGGCTGGGGCGTCGATGCTGCCATGCTCGAGCCCGTTGTTCGGGATTGGCCCGGACTGGTCCGGTTTGTGTCCCTCACAGACGATGCGGTGTCCGGTTGCAGCAACGTCAATGATCTGGCGAGCAAGCTGGTCGAGAGCTATCCGGAGCCGGCCGTCTGGATGGGTTGGTCTTTGGGGGCGCAGGTGGCCATGGCGGCATCTGCCATGGACAACTCGCCGGTCGAACGCGTTATTACTCTGTCCGGATTTCCCCGCTTTGTCGCCGATGTTGATTGGCCTTTTGGAATGGAAAAAGCGACGTTCGACCGTTTCTGCAGGGATTACAGTGATCATCCGTCGAAAACGTGGCGCCGCTTTCACCAATTGCTGATCCAGGGTGTTGCATCATCGGAGATGGGGCATGCCCGCCGGGATCTCGCGCCTTGGGTGGCGGTGGGGTCGCTGGCGGGTGTCGAAACTTTGCAGCGCTGTTTGAGCTGGCTCGAAAATGGAGATCAGAGACCGATCTGGAGGTCTCCGTCGGTGCCGGTGCTTCACCTGCTGGCAGAGCACGATGCGTTGATTGGTCGATGGGGGAGCGATTCCCAATATTCTCCGGCCTCGGTTGCGCTGGTCATTGTTCCAGGGATGACCCATTGGCCAAGAGGTGCGGCGGCCGATCGCTGTGCCAAAGCGATTCGACAGTTTTTCCGGCTTGAGGAGGCTGCATGATGTCGGCAGCGACACTACTTCAAGAAATGGAAGGCCGGTCATCTGATGTCTCGACGCGGGGGGCGGAAAAAACCGCCATCGCCCGGGATTTTGGTGCTGCTTCAGCGACTTATAATCCGGCTGCAAGGCTCCAGCGATACATGGGCAATGTCATGCTGGAGCGGATTCTGTCTTGCGCTGAAATGAACTCTGATGGCGTTCCCGTAACACTCGACCTTGGATGCGGCACCGGCTGGTTTACCGGGGCAATTGCAGATCAGGCTGGTGCGCAACGGGCGATCGGGTTGGATCTTTCCCCTGGCATGCTGGAATACGCGAGGGCTGCCAATAAGACATCAATCGAATGGTTGGCGGCAGATGCGGAGGCGATTCCGTTGCCAGATCATAGCGTAGACCTGATTTTCAGTAACCTGATGATTCAGTGGGCGGAAAACCCGGCTCAGGTGCTGCGTGAATGTCAGCGAATCCTTCGTCCTGGCGGCCAGTTACTGGTGTCCACCTTGCTGGATGGCACGTTAAGAGAGCTTAAAGAGGCTTGGTACAGTGCGGACCCGGACCACCAGCACGTGAACCGATTTGAGACCGAAAGTGATTTCCGCCAATTGGCGGGTAACGTCTTGCCGGCAGCTCGGGTCGATACCGAGACTGTTCAATTGGACTATGCCTCTCCAATGGCTCTGCTGGCGGAGCTCAAATCGATTGGTGCAGGTTTTAAAGGCGGCGAGCGTCGAATCAGCGCGACGTCTCCCGGCCGACTCAAATCCATGTGTCGACATTATCCCAGACACACGGGTTCGTCGGGTGAGACTCATGTAATTGCCTCGTATGAGGCAGCCTGGTTGTCTTATTCTTCCCCCGCATAATCCTTCCGATTCTGCTTATTGAAGGCGTTCTCATGGCGAAACACAGCTTTTTTGTGACTGGCACCGATACCGGAGTCGGCAAGACATTGGTTTCTTCATCAATTCTGGAGGCGGCAGCCGGCAAAGGGTGGCGCACGCTCGGCATGAAACCGATCGCTTCAGGATGTGATGAAACGCCGGAAGGGTTAAGGAATGAAGATGCGCTGGCATTAATGGCTTCGATGACGGAATCTCTCAGTTACGAGATGGTCAATCCAATTGCGCTAGAGCCAGCCATTGCGCCTCATGTGGCTGCGGCACAGGCTGGCAAGCAGGTGACGGCGTCAAGATTGGTCGGGTTTTGTCGCGGAGTAATGACTCGTCCCGCCGATCTTCTGCTCGTAGAGGGGGCGGGTGGATGGCGTGTACCTTTGAATAACCGCGAGACCTTTTCTGCGTTGCCGGTGGAACTGGGCATGCCGGTGATTCTTGTAGTGCCATTGAAGCTGGGCTGCATTAACCACGCTCTTTTGACCGCCGAGGCCATCAGGCGCGATGGGTTGACGGTGGCCGCTTGGGTTGCCAACCATCCGGACGCTGACATTATGCAGTGTGAGAAAGAGACCCTGGAGTATCTGGTATCTCACCTGGGCGCGCCCTGTCTTGGCGTGCTGCCATGGCAGGAAACGCCATCGCCGTCTCTGCTTGCGAACCGTCTGGATCTGGATGTTTTGATTGAAAAATGATCAACTTTATGGCTAACTGGTTTCTCGTTGCTCTTGGAATGAGACGTTATGATCAATAACACGCTCGGAATTGGTATCCAGGGAATTCAGGACGGTCTTCAAGGTATGGAGAGCGCTGCACGCCGGATTGCTCGGGGTGGCGTCGACGGTCCTC
Source organism: uncultured Marinobacter sp. (assembly GCA_964632565.1). Lineage (GTDB taxonomy): Bacteria > Pseudomonadota > Gammaproteobacteria > Pseudomonadales > Oleiphilaceae > Marinobacter. Next base: position 12,512 of record CAZWEP010000029.1, read on the forward strand.
AGGGCACGCCTGCGGAAGGTGCTGGTGGGCTGATTGAGCCAATCATTGACCTCAAGCTGTATGAGCGAAGCGTCGAAGCTTCCGCTCAGGTCGTCAAAACCGCCGACGAAACACTGGGAACGCTCCTGGATATAATGGCCTGAATCTAGACGGCCTTTCTCAAGTTGCTGAACGCCTCCGATGAATGTTTCCGGTTCTTACGTCTCCATGTCTCCGGTGCCTCGGGCCCCGGTCGCTTCCAATGCGAACGCTCGACAGGATAATCAGGTTGGAGGCAAGGCGCCTTCCTCAGCGACACCCCCGTCCGCAAAATCCACGGAAAATGCTCAGGGACTGACACCGGAGCAGCTCAAAACCCTTTCCGAACTCAAAGCTCGCGACCGCGAAGTTCGTGCCCATGAAGCGGCGCATCAGGCGGTTGGAGGGCAGTACACCGGAGCCATCTCGTACGTTTATCAGCGCGGTCCTGATGGTGCGCAGTATGCTGTTGGTGGTGAAGTGTCTATCGATACCTCTCCGGTGGCCGGTGATCCCGAGGCAACCATCGATAAAATGCGAACCGTGAGGGCCGCAGCGCTCGCGCCTGCCGAGCCCTCGGCTCAAGATCGCGCGGTGGCTGCCCAGGCCATGCAGATTATGCTGCAAGCCCAGGCCGAGCGTGCCAGCGAGTCGCAGTCAGCGGAGTTGGCCTCAGCATCCCGCTCTGGCCAAACTGCGAATCAGATCTATGGGACCGTGTCGAGTTTCGCCCCGCCGGAGGCTTCCCAGTCCGCGAGCTCCCCGCAATCCTTCCAGACCACAGCCTGATTTGCTGCCCCGAATTGGTGCAAAATGCCGTTAGGAACGGCTTTTCTGCAAACTTATTGCACAAAATCTCACACAATTTTCAAACCTTTCTATTGACAATTCTGTCCCTCTAAACGTATGTTTCAAACAAGTGTTTAATTTGCGGCTCTGAATGGTCAGGCCGTTGATGAAAACCCCGAGGCAAAACGTCGCGAACCGAAGTAGATCGCGATTGTGAATGAACAATTGAGGTGAAGCCCAATGCCTGAATACAAAGCGCCCCTGCGTGATATCAAATTTGTTATGTCCGAGCTGCTCGACAGCGAGCAGCACTACGCCAATCTGAACGGTGGAGAGGATGCCACTCCGGATATGATTGACGCCATCGTCGCGGAGGGAGCCAAGTTTTGTGAGCAGGTACTGTCACCTCTGAACCAGGTAGGCGACCAGGAAGGCTGCACTCTGACTGAAGACGGCGTGAAAACCCCGACCGGTTTCAAAGAAGCCTATCAGCAGTATGTTGAAGGCGGCTGGCCTTCCATGACAGCCGATCCCAACTACGGTGGTCAGGGCCTGCCCCATTCTCTGGGGCTGGTCATGAGCGAAATGGTAGGTACTGCCAACTGGTCGTTTGGTATGTACCCTGGCCTGAGCCATGGTGCGACCAATACCATCGAAGCGCATGGCACTGAAGAGCAGAAGCAGACTTACCTGACCAAACTGATCAGCGGTGAGTGGACAGGCACCATGTGTCTGACCGAGCCGCATTGTGGTTCTGATCTGGGTACCCTGCGCACCAAGGCCGAGCCGAATGCTGACGGCACCTATTCTGTGACCGGTACCAAGATCTTTATCTCAGCCGGTGAGCACGACATGGCTGAGAACATTGTGCACATCGTTCTGGCGCGTCTGCCGGGCGCTCCTGAGGGCACCAAGGGTATTTCCCTGTTCATCGTGCCCAAGTGCCTGCCAAACGAAGACGGCTCTGCTGGTGAGCGCAACGCTGTAAGCTGCGGTTCCCTGGAACACAAGATGGGCATCCACGGTAACGCCACCTGCGTTATGAATTTCGACGGCGCCAAAGGCTGGTTGATTGGGCCTGAGAACAAGGGCCTGAACTGCATGTTCACCTTTATGAACACAGCCCGTATTGGTACTGCTATCCAGGGTCTGGGTGCCGCGGAACTCGGCTTCCAGGGTTCTCTGGCCTATGCCAAAGATCGTTTGGCCATGCGTTCGCTGAGCGGTCCTAAAAATCCTGACGGTCCTGCGGACCCGATCATCGTTCACCCGGACGTTCGCCGTATGCTGCTGACCCAGAAGGTCGTTGCTGAAGGTGCCCGCGCATTGATCTATCTGACTGCCCAGCAGGCGGATATCGTTCACAGCGGCAAGACCGAGGAAGAGCGCAAGGCCGCTGATGAAGCTCTCGGCTTCCTGACACCGATTGCGAAAGCTTTCCTAACTGAAATCGGTTACGAAGCGTCCAACCTGGGCATGCAGGTTCTGGGTGGCCACGGCTTTATTTCCGAGTGGGGCATGGAGCAGAACGTTCGTGACGCCCGCATCGGTATGATCTACGAGGGTACTACCGGTATCCAGGCGCTGGATCTGCTGGGTCGTAAAGTTCTGATGACTCAGGGTGAGTCGCTGAAAGGCTTCACCAAGCAGGTTCACAAATTCTGCAAAGAAAATGCAGACAACGAGCAGCTGAAAGAGTTCGTTGAGCCGCTGGCTGCAATGAACAAAGAGTGGGGCGATCTGACCATGAAGATCGGCATGACCGCGATGAAGAACCGCGAAGAAGTCGGTGCCGCATCCGTGGACTACCTCATGTACTCAGGCTACGCAGTGTTTGCATATCTCTGGGCCCGCATGGCCAAGGTGGCTCTCGACAAGATGGCCGATGGCACCAGCGAGGAAATGTTCTACAACGCCAAGGTTCAGTCAGCGCGCTTCTACTTCAAGCGTTTGCTGCCGCGTTCCAAAGGCCACGCTGAAGCCATGCTGGCTGGTTCTGACAGCCTGATGGATATGCCTGAAGAAGCTTTCGCCCTGTAAGGCGGGTTTCGAGGCATCAGAAAAGCCCGCTCTCCACGGAGGCGGGCTTTTTTATGATTGAAAGTCGGCGAGATGACCATGAGTCGAGGCTGATTATGAGTTAGAATGTCGGCCCTTGCAGGATCCCTGCGGTCAGATTGCTGAAGTGCGGCCGGACGCACAGTTCAAATACTGTCAGCCGCCTGTTTGAATTTTGGAGAGAGAGAAATGGCAGATTATCAGGCACCTTTACGTGACATGCGCTTTATCCTGAACGAGGTATTTGACGCACCCGCCTTATGGGCATCTTTGCCGAAAGTGGCTGAGAATGTGGACCCGGAAACCGCCGATGCCATTCTTGAAGAAGCTGGCAAAATTACCAGCGGGGTATTGGCGCCGCTGAACCGCGAAGGCGATGAACAGGGATGCAAGTGGAACGACGGTGAAGTATCCACTCCTGATGGTTTCAAGGACGCGTATCAGACCATCGTTGAGGGCGGTTGGAATGGCCTCGGCGGTAACCCGGATTTCGGCGGCATGGGTATGCCGAAAACCCTGGTCGCGCAGTTCGAAGAGATGATGCAGGGTGCGAACATGGCCTTTGGCCTGGCGCCCATGCTGACAGCCGGTGCTTGTCTGGCACTCGACGCTCACGGTAGCGAGGAGCTGAAAGAAAAGTATCTGCCGAATATGTACTCGGGTGTTTGGTCTGGCGCGATGGACCTGACCGAACCACACGCCGGTACTGACCTTGGTATTATCCGGACAAAAGCGGAGCCGAATGACGATGGCTCTTTCAATGTCACAGGTACCAAGATCTTTATCACCTGGGGCGAGCACGACATGGCGGAGAACATTATCCACCTGGTTCTCGCCAAGCTCCCGGACGCACCGAAAGGGCCTAAAGGCATTTCTCTGTTCCTGGTGCCCAAGTTCATGGTGAACGAAGACGGCTCTCTTGGTGAGCGTAACCAGTTCAGCTGCGGCTCTCTCGAGAAGAAGATGGGCATCAAAGGCTCCGCAACCTGTGTGATGAACTTTGACGGTGCCAAAGGCTGGCTGGTGGGCGAAGAGAACAAGGGTCTCGCCGCCATGTTTACCATGATGAACTACGAGCGCCTGGGTGTGGGTATCCAGGGCATTGGTGCCGCAGAGGCATCTCTGCAAAGTGCACGTGAATATGCGCTGGAACGCATTCAGAGCCGTGCGCCGACCGGTGCCCAGCAGCCTGAGAAGGCGGCGGACCCCATTCTGGTTCACCCTGACGTGCGGCGGATGCTGCTAACCATGAAAGGTTACGTGGAAGGTGGACGTGCATTTTCAACGTACGTCGCCCAGTGGCTCGACATTGCCAAGTACGCAGAAGACGACGACCGTCGCAAGCACGCGGAAGGTCTGGTTGCGTTGCTGACTCCAGTTGCCAAGGCTTTCCTGACGGATCGTGGTCTGGATACCTGCATCATTGGACAGCAGGTGTTTGGCGGCCACGGTTTCATCCGTGAGTGGGGTCAGGAGCAGCTGGTTCGTGATTGCCGTATCACCCAGATCTACGAGGGCACCAACGGTATTCAGGCACTCGATCTGATGGGCCGTAAGGTCGTCGGGAGTCAGGGCAAGCTCTATGAGTTGTTCGCCAGTGACGTTGCTGCGTTCATTGAAGAAAACAGCTCGGATGCGGCCTTGCGCCCATATCTCGAGCCGCTGGCCGCAGCGCTGGAGCGTCTGTCTGACGTGACTGAGCACGTGGTAACCCAGGCTGGCTCCAACCCGGACGCCATCGGTGCGGCATCTGTGGATTATCTGGACCTGTTCGGTCTTACTGCCGTTGCCTACATGTGGGCACGCATCGTCAAGGCTGCGGCTCCGAAGTCTGAAGGTGACACGTCTGGTTTTTACAGCGGCAAGTTGAAAACAGCGCGTTTCTACTTCGACCGCATGCTGCCGAAAACGGTTTCTTTGGCTGAGGGAATCCGCAGTGGCAGTGACGCAATGATGGCGCTGACTGCCGAAGAGTTCTGATTCAGCACCCGTTGTCGTCATAAAAAAGGCAGGCCCCCGGGCCTGCCTTTTTTGTGTTCAATCGGACGATTCGGATAGTGGTCCATCGTCACCGCAATCAAGAAGTCAGAAGCTACGAGCCTCAACCTCGTCGACTAATTTGGGATTGAGGACAAACGGGTTTTCATTACCCTGCAGCTCAGCCACTTTTTTGTGTCGGGTCAATTCGCGGTCATCGGGTGGGTCAAGTTCGTTCCATCCCTTGAAAACGGCCGTTGCGCCGGCCCAAGGTAGGTTATAGGTGCTGACCATGTACGCGACCGTGCGGGCAACGTCGCCCTTCACCTTTTCGGGTGGCTCGAAAAACTGTGCGCTTTCCTTGATGCCGCATTCGTCGGGCGTGGCTACGGAGCCGATGTTTTCATAGCTTGCGTTGCGGCGAGCCATCTCGACTCTGCTTTTGACTGGAACAATGTTGTGCAGGTCAGATGCGATCTGCCGATAGCGGTTGTCGTTGATGCATTGCTGGCTGGTTCCGCATTCCAGCGCGCTACGCACCTTGGATAACGGATAGACATAACCGTCGGTTAACAGAAAGCCCTTGCTGGTGAACGTCTGCTCACAGAAGAACGAAGTTCCCCCGCTGGCGTAGAGCGAGCCCCAGAACTGGTCTTTTACGACACTTTCTGGATCGCTGAAGCGGGTGTTCTGACCGGTGACCAATGTTGGTAATGCAACAATCGGCAGAGCCAGAAGGAAAAATAAAAACGCTCTCATTCTTCATACCTCTCACGGAGTAAAGCAGTCCCTATTGAGAAGACGCTCGTTTGAAGCCTCAGGTTCGGCATATATATGTCGCCTTTATAACCAATAATGTGAAGTATGACACAAAATACGACGTATACTAGCTACCACTGACCTGGCTTTGTAGGAAAGTGTTAAAGCCCAAAGCCGCTAATGGCGCCGCTCCCGGAGATGTTTGTAGGCTTCTCTCAGACGTTCTCCCGCGGAATGTATCGAATCTTTCGTTTCTTGTGTTGTTTTGTTCGAATCGTGAAGCAGGGCGTCGAGACGACTTTTGAAACGCTTCCAGTCTTCCTCCAGATCGTCCCACTCATCCCTGATGTCTTCGTGGGCGAGATGCATCTGAACGCGCGCTTCATCTCGATACTGTTTTACCTTTTCAGCAAGTTTTTTAAGGTCCTCTTGAAAGCTCATTTTGTTCACCTCCAAACGGCCATGCCATACCATTACGATGCGACTGCCTCATTCCGCTGTCAATCGTTTCATGGAGCCGATCAGGCCTATTTCAGGAGGGGGCTGCAAGCAGGGTAATGAGATCGTTGATGTGGTGCCAGGGCGGGAGTGAATCGTATCCCTTGGCGGCGCGATCAGCGGAGCTACAAAGCTCAAATGCGGCGCCGAACTGCTGGCGACTGAGCCTTCTTGAAGCCTGCTCGATCGCTCGTGCGCGATTGGGCTGGAAAACGCCCCGTTTCTTGAGGAATCCGGACGTGCTTTCGCGCCGGGATGCGAGGATTCGCATCTCCATGGCAAGGTTCAGATCCCGGGTCAGAACGGTCAGGAAGCCGAGAGGATTTTCGCCTTCCTGTTGCAGTACTGCCGCAATTTTCCGGGCGTGTCGAGCCTGGCCGGAGAGGAGTTCAGAAATCAGCTCAAATCCATTGAATCTTGAGCTGTCCTGAACGGCCTGTTCTATGGACGCTTCATCAATGGTGGACCCTTCGCTACGGAGTGCCAGGCGATCGATTTCCTGGCTTGCGGCGAGGAGGTTGCCCTCCAGCCGTTCTGCAAGAAGAGCGAGTGCTCCCCGGGTGAGGCTCAGTCCCTGGCCCTGGGCTCGCTTTTGAAGCCAGGCTGGAAACTTGTCGGAATCGATGGGCCAGACCGGAACGTGGACGCCAACGGTCTGCAATTCCTTGTACCATTTGCGCTTCGTTTCGGCGGCATCGAGACGAGCGCTGATCAGAATCAGAACAATATCTTCCGGCGGCTGTTGCAGCACGGATTCGACAACAGAGCGCCCGTCACCCAGTTTGCCTGTGGGCAGGTGAATCTCGATTCTGCGTTTCTCGGCGAACAGGGACATGGCCGAAAATTCTTCGGCAACGGCATTCCAGTCCAACTGATGATCTGCGTGAAAGGTCAGTCTGTCTTGGTAACCCGCTGCTCTTGCGGACGACCTTATCTGATCGCAGCACTCCTGCACCAACAGAGCCTCATCACCAGAGATGAGATAGACCGGTGCCAGAGTTTTCTCGAGTTGCTGAGCGAGTTGATAGGGTTGGATTTTCATGGTGAAGGCGCTGCGTCAGACGGCGCATTCTGCTCAAGCAGCAGATCAACCCGTGTTTGGTTCAGGGGAGTAAGGCGGAATAGAATCTGATCGACCAGCTGTCGGGACAGGCTTTCCTGGAGTTCGTCTTCCTCTCTCTGCTTCGCCAGCACATTGGTGTTGTCGTAGCGATAAGTCTCGGCCGTAGAGACGCGGTCTGTTGCGATCAGAGGTATCTCATCGCGACTGATCAGGCTCAGCTCTACGGACTGCCGCAAGGTATACTCGGCAGCCGCCGCAGTCGGTGTGATGGCATTGGCTCTGCGCTGCTGACGAAAACCGCTGATAGTAAGGACCGCCGTCGCCTGATTGGGCTCGGCCTGTTTGACTTCCGCAAGTTGCAGTTGATCATCCAGCGCTCTGCAAAGCTGCGCAGGAACCGCCTCGCCACATGTCACAGCGAGTGGCTGAATGGCGTCTGGTACCGTCGACGAACCTCGCAAATGAAACCCGCAGCCAGCGAGCGTCAGGCAGAGCAGGGCGATGCCAGCGTGTCTGAAGTCTCGAAGGCGGCGATCAGTCATATCAATTGGCGACCACGTTGACCAGCTTGCCGGGCACAACGATCACTTTGCGAACGGTCTTTCCTTCCGTAAAGCGGACCACGTTTTCGTTCTCGAGCGCCAGGGTCTCCAGGGCACTTTTCTCAATGTCTGCGGGTACGTCAGCCTTCGCCCTGACCTTGCCGTTGACCTGAAGGACCACCTGGATTTCGCTGCGCACCATGGCGGATTGGTCGGCGACAGGCCAGGATGCATCCACAACCGGCTCTTCATGCCCCAGTGCGAACCAGAGCTCATGGCAGACGTGAGGCACAATCGGAGAAAGCATCAGAACCGCAGTTTCCAGCGCCTCGTGACGAACGGCCCGACTCTGCGGCTCTTGGTCCTGCAGTTTGCCGGCCTCGTTCAGCAGCTCCATCACGGCGGCAATGGCCGTGTTGAAGGTCAGGCGGCGACTGATGTCATCGCTGACCTTGGCAATGGTTTCATGGGTTTTGCGCCGCAGGTTTTTCTGAGCGTCAGTCAGGCCAGAGGCGTCAATCGCTGGAGCAGAGTCGCCGCCCGCGTGATCGGAAACCGCACGCCAGAGACGCTTGAGAAAACGATGGGCGCCCTCCACGCCGCTGTCAGACCACTCCAGGGACTGCTCAGGCGGTGCCGCAAACATCATGAACAAGCGCACGGTATCAGCGCCATGCTCGTCGATGATGGCCTGTGGATCGATCCCATTGTTTTTCGATTTTGACATCTTTGTGACGCCACCGGCGGTGACCGGCTGACCGTCGTCTTTGTGGACGTAGCGGACGACCTGACCCTTGTCATCACGCTCTACAGCTACATCCGCTGGCGAGATCCACGTCTTCTTGCCGCTGTCGTCTTCGCGGTAATAAGTCTCTGCCAGCACCATGCCCTGACAAAGCAGGCGATTGAATGGCTCTGAGCTGGTGACCAGTCCCACGTCTCGCAGCAGTTTGTGGAAGAATCGCGCGTAGAGCAGGTGCAGAATGGCGTGTTCGATACCACCAATGTACTGATCCACTGGCAGCCAATAGTTCGCGGCCGCCGGATCCAGCATGCCTTTGTCGTAGTTGGGGCTGCAGAAACGGGCGTAGTACCAGGACGACTCCATGAACGTGTCGAAAGTGTCGGTTTCCAGGGTCGCAGGTTGGCCATTGAATTCGGTCTTGGCCCACTCCGGGTCCGCCTTGATCGGTGACTGGACACCGTTCATTTCCACATCTTCTGGGAGGGTAACCGGCAATTTATCATCGGCAACTGGCCTTTCCGTTCCGTCTTCCAGGGTCATCATAGGAATGGGTGCGCCCCAGTATCGCTGGCGTGACACGCCCCAGTCGCGAAGACGGTAATTGATGGTGCGACGGCCAATCCCCGTCTGCTCCAGATGATCCGCGATTGCGTCGAAAGCGTCCTCACTGGTCAGGCCGTTGTATTTGCCGGAGGAAACCAGAATGCCTTTCTCAGTGAACGCCTCCTCCTGAACGTCGATGTCACGATTTTCCTTGGAGGCAATGACCTGTTTGATGGGCAAGCGGTATTTTACTGCGAACTCGTGGTCGCGCTCGTCATGGCCCGGGACCGCCATCAACGCACCAGTGCCGTAATCGGTGAGGACAAAGTTGGCGACGTAAACCGGAATCTCTTCCTGAGTGATGGGGTGGATTGCTTTGAATCCTGTATCAATGCCTTTCTTTTCCATCACGGCAAGGTCGGCTTCCGCGGTTTTGCTGACCCGGCACTCTTCAGTGAATTCGGCGACCTCGCGGTATTTCTCAGCCGATTTCCTGGCGATCGGGTGTTCCACTGACACCGCCATGTAGGTCACACCCATCAGCGTGTCCGGGCGCGTGGTGTATACCTCAAGCGGGTCACTGCCATCTTTCATCTGAAAGGTCAGTTCAGTACCGACGGATTTCCCGATCCAGTTGCGCTGCATGGTCTTGACCTGTTCCGGCCAGTCTTCGAGCTGGTCCAGGTCACTCAACAGTTCCTCGGCGTAATCAGTGATGCGGATGAACCATTGAGGAATTTTTTTCTGCTCGACGATGGCTCCGGAGCGCCAACCCCGACCATCAACTACCTGCTCGTTAGCAAGCACCGTCTGGTCCACAGGGTCCCAGTTGACCGTGGACATCTTTTTATAAACGAGCCCCTTTTCGTAGAGGCGCGCAAAGAACCACTGCTCCCAGCGGTAATAATCGGGTTTGCAGGTCGCCAGTTCACGGTTCCAGTCGTAGCCAAAGCCAAGTTGCTTCAACTGGTTTTTCATGTAGGCGATGTTGGATTCGGTCCACTTCGCGGGCGGGATTTTGTTGGCAATGGCGGCATTTTCGGCCGGCAGGCCAAACGCGTCCCAGCCCATCGGCTGCATGACGTTTTTTCCCTGCATTCTCTGGTAGCGGGAAATGACGTCGCCAATGGTGTAGTTGCGGACGTGGCCCATGTGCAGCTTTCCGCTCGGATACGGGAACATGGACAGGCAGTAGTACTTCGGTTTGCCCGGCTCTTCTCTGACCGAGAAAGTCTCGTTGTCTTCCCAGAATTGACGGGCTTTGAGTTCGACGTCCCGGGGATTGTATTGCTGGTCCATACCTGCCATTACCAAAGTTACCCTGTATCAGAAAAAGATGTTCGAAGCGGCCGAACATTCTAACGCACACAAGGCCTCACAGGTAGTCTGCCAAATGGCGGAACCTGTGCCAGACTCAGAGTATGGAACCCGTAGGTGGAAGGGGAGAGTGACTATGAGTGAACCGGAGCGTCGTCATCTTTCAGGTCAGGCATTGGCGGTTTACGACCGTATGCTCGATCGGGTGCAAAAACGATTAGGCGAGTTGGAGGAAACGACCCGAGAAACTCTGGCAGACGAGGTGCGTCAGGCAGTCGAATTTGAGTATGAAGTTGAGGAGATGACGAGGGACGAACTGGACCTTTTGGGCGCCTATCTGCAAAGGGATCTGGAGCACTTGCTGCACTTCGTTGAAGAAACCGGTGAAGGGCTCAAGGAGTGGTTACAGCTGGACATTTCACTGCTTGAACATCAATTGGCAGACCTGCTGTTTTCCGTGGCGGACAATACTCGGCTCGACACTCTGGAGCTCAGCCAGAAACTGCAGAATGAAGACGCCAGCCAGTACATTAGCGGCGAAGTGGCGACAGCCGGTATGTTCAGGTGTCTGAATTGCGGGCACATGCTGTGCCTGACTGCGACCAGCCACCTGGAACCCTGTGACGCCTGCGGGTCCCATTACTACGAGCGAGTCACCAGCCGCTGGCCGGTAAAAAGCTAGGTCGCCTTGGGAATCACTCGTTCCCGGACAAACACGATCAGGATGGCGGCGAAGGTCAGCACAGGCCACGAACCTGCCTCCATAAACGGCGTTGAGCCGCTGGCGGCGTATACGGAGCCAGTCAGAACGGTGCGCTCAAACTGTGGAATCTGTTCTGCGACCTGACCTTTGTGGTCAATGATTGCCGTGACGCCGTTATTGGTGCCACGGACCATGAAGCGTCCGGTTTCCAGCGCTCTCATGCGGGCGATCTGAAGGTGCTGCAGGGGGCCAATGGAGTCGCCAAACCAGCCATCATTGCTGATGGTCAGCAGCATGTCGGAGCCGCGCGCGTTCGCTGCCACGAAGTCCAGATAAGCCACTTCGTAGCAGATGAACGGCATGATCTTCATGCCATTGGCCGTCAGCGGAGACTGGCCTTCGGGGCCGAGAGTGAAGCTGCTCATTGGCAGATCGAAAAAGCCGATCAATCCACGGAGAAGGCCCTGCAGAGGGACGTATTCTCCAAAAGGTACCAGCCTTTGCTTGTGGTAGATGCCATCCCCGTTACCAATGGACATCACACTGTTATGAAAAACAAAGTCTTCGACGCGATCACTGAATCCGTACCAGGGAATGCCCGTAATCAGGGTGCTGTCATCCGCGAGGGCATCATCAATGTGTTCGATGATTTTTCCGGCCTGATCCTGGGTGAGTGGAATCGCGGTTTCCGGCCACAGAATCAGGTCTGCTTCCCAGTAGGGTTCTGTCATCTCCAGGTAGGTGACGATCTGGTCCTTTAGAAAATCCGGGTCCCATTTCACCTGTTGCGGGATGTTGCCTTGAACAGACACAAAATCGGTCGACTCGGTACTGATTTCCGTCCATTGCGTATTCATCAGCACAGGGCCGGTCAACCACGGAAGTGCTGCAAAAAGAGCGACAACGCCTGCGCTGGCAAACCGATGACTTCGAATCAGCCACCAGGCGGCATAAATTGCTGCACCGGAAATGACAACCCAAAGCGTGAGGCCATGAGCGCCGATGACCGGCGCAAATCCCGCCAGGGGCCCGTCAACATGGGCGGTACCCAGATAAAGCCACGGGAATCCCGTCAGCAGCCAGCCTCGCACCCAGTCTCCCAATATCCAGACTGCCGGAAACAGAATCAGCCGTCTGACGGGGCTGTCTTTAGCAAGTTTTCCCCAGGCCCAGAACGCGGCGCCATGAAACAGAGCCAGCCCCGCGACGAACACAAGCGTCAGCACCAGCGCGATCGGAATGGAGGTGTTGCCATGTTCGCTGATACTGACGTAGACCCAGCTGGCGCCGGAGCCAAACAGTCCGAGGCCAGTCAACCATCCTGACCGGAACAGCTGATTCGGGGGTAGGCCAACGCAGCAAGACAGAATCAGGAAGACCGAAATCGGACCCAGCCACCAGGCATTGAATGGGGCGAAGGTCAGGGTCTGGAGGCCGCCAGCAATGACGAGCAAAGCGGCACGACTCCAGGGGGATTGGGAAAGAAAGGACAACATGGTCGTCGCCCGCAGGCTATCAGTCATTGATTCTGGAAACCTGAAGCAAGCGAATAACCCGATTGTCGGCGTTGGCGATGGTGAATTCGAGCCCCCCGCAGGCCACGGACTCGCCGCGCCGGGGCAGGTGGCCAAATTCTTTCAGCACAACGCCGCCAATGGTATCGAATTCCTCTTCATCGAGCTCAGTCTCGAAGAATTCATTAAAATCATCGACGGGCGTGACCGCTTTGACTGCAAAAGTACCGTCGCTGCGTTCCTTGATGTGAGTTTCCTCGTCGAAATCGTGCTCGTCCTCGATCTCGCCGACAATTTGCTCGAGCACATCCTCGATGGTAATCAGGCCTGCAGTGCCGCCATATTCATCGACCACAATGGCCATGTGATTGCGGGTTTCTTTGAACTCCTTGAGCAACTGATTCAGACGCTTGCTTTCCGGAACAAAGGTGGGGGGGCGGAGTATTTCCCGAATGCGGTTCCAGTTCAGGCTGCCGTCCAACGCGAGTGGGAGCAGGTCTTTGGCGAGCAACACGCCGATGACGTCGTCCTGACTGTCACCAATCACGGGAAACCGGCTGTGTGCGGAACTGATGATTTCTCCGAGGAATTCTTTCGGATCCTGCGAGGCTTTTACGGTGACCATCTGGGAGCGGGGAATCATGATTTCATCAACCCGCATATCGATCACCTGCATGGCGCCTTCAATGATGCTCATGGCGTCGGCGTCGATGATGCTTTCAGATTCAGCATCCCTCAGAATTTCCAGCACGTCCTCGACGGACTCAGGCCCGCTGGAAAAGGCCTGTGATATACGTTCCAGCCAGGACTTGTTGTTGCCCTGGCTGCGACTCGACTGATCGTCGCTCATGCGTCTTTTTCCGTTTCCCCAATGTCATCAAGAGTGTCGTAAGGATTGCAGAAACCGAGCTGCGCCAGCAACTGGATCTCGAGGGCTTCCATGGCCTCGGCCTCGTCATCTTCAATATGATCATAGCCCTGCAGGTGCAACATGCCATGCACCACCATGTGGGCCCAGTGTTCCGTGACGGTTTTTCGTTGCTCTGCGGCCTCTGCCTCGACCACTGGCGCACAGATAATCAAATCACCGGCTAACGGGACCGTTATACCGGGTGGCGCCTCAAATGGAAAGGAGAGCACATTGGTTGGCCCGGATTTACCACGATATTGCCCGTTCAGCTCGGCGCTTTCCTGTTCATCAACCAGGCGAATGGTGACTTCCGAATCCTGGTCTGCCAGCCACGCAGCGTTTGCCCAGGCTTCGAAATTGGCTTGTTCGGGCACGGAGCTTGCCGACGATGCCTGTTGGAGATCAACGTGCAGGCTGCTCACTGGTCTGCGCCACCTTTTCCGGAACTGCCGTTTTCATCAAAGACATCGTAGGCTTCGACAATCCGCTGAACCAGTGGGTGACGGACGACATCCTGAGCCTGAAAGCGGGTGAAGCCGATGCCCGAAACGTTGCCAAGGACCGTCGCTGCGTGAATCAGGCCGGAATTCTGTCCGCGGGGCAAATCCACTTGGGTCGTGTCGCCGGTAATCACCGCGGTTGAGCCAAAACCGATTCGCGTCAGAAACATTTTCATCTGTTCACGGGTCGTGTTCTGACTCTCATCCAGAATAATAAATGAGTTGTTCAGGGTCCGGCCCCGCATGAACGCCAGCGGAGCAATCTCGATAACGCTTTTCTCAATCAGCCTGGTTACCTGCTCGAATCCCAGCATTTCATAGAGTGCGTCGTAAAGCGGGCGAAGATACGGATCCACCTTCTGGGCCAAGTCCCCCGGCAAGAAGCCCAGCTTTTCGCCAGCTTCGACAGCAGGGCGAACCAGAAGGATACGTTTCACTTGTTCATCCTTCAGCGCTTCCACGGCGCAGGCAACGGCCAGCCAGGTTTTCCCGGTGCCCGCCGGGCCAATACCGAAATTAACGTCGTGGGTGCGGATGTTATGCACGTACTTTTGCTGGTTCGCGCCACGGGGCTTTGCCTGCAATTTTGGCGTCTTGATCACGGTCACAGCGCCGTCGTAGGGAATATCGTCTGGGAGGCGTTCGAACCCGGTCTCGCGAATAAAGAGGTGCACTGTGTCTGGCGAAAGATCGCCGGTTGCTTCAGTTTCTCGATACAGATGACGCACCACTTCGCAGGCGGCTGCCACGTGTTCGGTTTCACCTTCAATCCTGAAATGATGGCCACGACGCCCGATGCGTACGCTCATCCGTCGTTCAATGTGCTTGAGGTGTTCATCAAACTGGCCGCAGAGCGCTGCAAGCCGCCCCTGGTCGACGGGATGAAGATCAAACTGTCTGGAATCGTTGGCTTTCAATGAGCCTCCATGGTCCGTGGAAAAATCAGTTTGGCCGCTCAATGGAGCTCCTCGTCCACTGGCCTGCCACGCAGAGAATTGGGCTTGGCCTCCATGATTTCAACGTCGATGAAATGACCAACGACCTGCGGATTGCTGTGACGAAAATTCACAATCCGATTGTTCTCTGTGCGTCCCGCGTATTCACCGGGATCTTTCTTGGACAAGCCGGTGACCAAAATCCGCTGGGTCGTCCCTACCATTTTACGACTGATATCCATGGCCTGCTGATTAATGCGCTGCTGTAAGATTGAAAGCCGCTGCTTTTTGACGTCCATGGGCGTGTCGTCGGGCAGATCAGACGCCGGTGTGCCGGGGCGGGCGCTGTAGATGAAGCTGAACGACACATCGAAACCGATGTCGTTGATCAGCTTCATGGTCGCTTCAAAGTCTTTCTCGGTTTCACCGGGGAAGCCAATGATGAAGTCGGACGAGAAGCTGATGTCCGGGCGAATCTTGCGCAGACGGCGCAGCTTGGATTTGTACTCCAGGGCTGTGTGACCGCGCTTCATTGCTGCCAGGATTCGGTCGGAACCGCTCTGAACCGGAAGGTGCAGGTGGCTGACCAGCTCCGGAACTTGCTCATAGGCTTCGATCAGTGAGTCCGAGAACTCCACCGGGTGCGACGTGGTGTAGCGAATGCGGTCAATGCCATCGATGGTGGCAATCAGGGTGACCAGTTCAGCCATGTCCATCACGTCGCCGTCGTGAGTCTCGCCGCGATAGGCGTTGACGTTCTGTCCCAGCAGGTTCACCTCGCGAACACCCTGGCTGGCCAGGTGTGCGACTTCGGCAATCACGTCATCAACGGGCCGACTGACTTCCTCACCGCGGGTGTAGGGCACCACGCAGAAGGTGCAGTACTTGCTGCAACCTTCCATGATCGATACGAATGCAGACGGGCCATCAGCCCCCGGCTCGGGCAGGTTGTCGAACTTTTCAATCTCAGGAAAGCTGACATCCACCACGCCAACCCCATCACCCTTGGCGCGGATTTCGGTAATCATATCCGGCAGGCGGTGCAGGGTTTGAGGACCAAAGACCATATCCACGTAGGGCGCACGGTCGATGATGGCCTGGCCTTCCTGGCTAGCAACACAGCCGCCAACGCCAATGATCAGGTCCGGTTTTTTGCTTTTCAGACCTTTCCAGCGGCCAAGCTGGTGAAACACCTTCTCCTGCGCTTTCTCGCGAATGGAGCAGGTGTTCAGAAGCAAAATGTCTGCATCGTCAGGCGTATCCGTCATTTCAACGGTTTCGCCAGTGCGCAGAAGGTCGGCCATGCGAGACGAATCGTACTCGTTCATCTGGCAGCCATGGGTCTTGATGTACAGCTTCTTGGCCATGTGTCTCAACGTTTCTCTGGTGACTGTGGCAGTGCATTCCGAGCGCCGGAGGATACGGGCGCTCCGATCAAAATGGAACTGCGCATTATAACGACCTGATCAATTGGCAACCACCTTTGTCTCGGCATCTTACTAAATCGGCTGTGGTATCATCCTGCGGCAGAAATAGGTGCATGAAGCGCCCGGCAAAGCTTTCCCCAAAATACGCTACGAGCACATCCATGTGCGCTTGTTTCGGGCCGTCCGTGGCCCTCAACAATTTTGGGGAATGCTTTACCAGCCGCTTCCCAAACATTTGAGCAGATCTCGAAAAAGCATGACTCCAGAACGCCTCGCCAGAATCAAGCAAACCCTGGATACCCGTCAGCCAGACCTCAGCGTTCTGACCGACCAGGTCCACAAACCCCGAAACCTGTCCGCCATCATCCGCTCCTGTGATGCCTTCGGCCTCGCAAACATGCATGTGGTTTGGCCAAAAGAGGGATTCCGGGCGTTTCGCAAAACCGCTGGCGGAAGCTACAACTGGGTCACCACCCATACCCACCGCACCATGGACGACGCAGTCGCCAGCCTGAAAGGGCAGGGCCACAAGCTCTACGCCGCGCAGCTATCGGATCGCGCCGTGGATTTCCGCGAAGTGGATTTCACGGTTCCCTGCACAGTGATACTGGGCAATGAAGTGGATGGCGTCAGTTCCGACGCCGCAGCTGAGGCGGACGAGCACATCGTGATCCCCATGATGGGAATGGTGGAATCCCTGAACGTCTCCGCCGCCTGCGCCATTATCCTGTCCGAGGCCCAGCGTCAGAGAAAACTGGCCGGGCTCTACGATCACAAGCGATTGCCCGATGACGAATACAATCGCCTACTGTTCTGCTGGTGCCAACCGATTGTGAAACGCTACTGCGACGACCGAAACCTGCCATACCCGCCGATTGACCCCGAAACCGGAGAGCTGGTCGACGGCGTGGGCTGGATGAACGGTGTTAGAGAGCTTCGAGCCGAGAAAAAACGAGCAAAAGCCGGAGCCGCACAAGAGGCCCAAGTCGAACCCATCGTAGACCCCGACAAAGCCTGATCGCCCGGGCCGCAGTTCGGTCTTTTCTGCCGGAAAAAGGTGTCTGAGCAAAGCGAGTTCTTTTTCCAAAAGAAAAGACCTAACAGCGGCCAGGGCAGCCCCATCACCCGAGGGCCAGAGAAAGGCAGGCCTACTCCTCACGCCCCTCAAGATAACGCTTCAACTGCTCCCGAAGCGCCTTAGGCAGTCGCGTAATCGTCAGCGCGTCATTGTCACGGTCATAGTAGATTGCCTGATTCACCAGGTCCGATGAAAAGGACACGCTCATGCCGCCGCCTGAACCCGCAATCCGCACAAGCTTCTTCACCTTGCGATGGTCTGGATGCAACACGCCGCTTTCAGGCAATTCTGCGGTTTCAGACGCAAACTCTTTGAAGCGCTGAGGCTCGTTTTCATCCAGGTATCCCGATAGGGCACCAATCTCCACCGGCTCACCCAGCGCATGCTGCTCCTTGCAGAATTCATAGGCCTTGTGACGAACTTCGCCAGCTTTCTCGGGCTCGGAAGATTTCGCAAAAGCTTCCACCGCATCGAGGAAGGTCAGGGTTTCCTTCTCCACGTCCACCTGATTGGTAAACCCGGACAATTTAATAAAATGATCACCGATTTCACCGGTGCCGCGTGCATGCACCAGCGTCAGATAATTCTCGGCTTCACGATCACTCTTCCAGTCATCGATTTCGATACGAAGCGCAAGATTCAGGCGAGACAGGCTGAGCACGTCCGTTGTGTCCAGTGCTTGCTGGCCATCAAAGCGCAGGGCGCCGTCGCTTTCGATGATCAACAGGTAGACAACCTCCGAGTCTGCCAGGGCTTCGTGCACCAGCATCAAGTGCCCCTGATGCTCTTCCTGGCTGCCGGTCAATGCGTCCTGCCATTGCTGGAACAGGCGGTCCGTCAGGGATGCGAAGGTTTGCCGGTCCTCTAAGTAATCGCTCAGCCAGGCGCTGAAAGGGGACTCGCCGGTGTCCTCGGTAAATCGTCCGTACTTCTTGCCCGGTTTGCTGTTAAACAGACGCTTCATCTGCTTTTGCAGGGCTTCGTAATCGCCGCCGGGTTCGCTCAGGGATTGGCCGGCAACGAGCCGGGCCGGGTTGCCGGGCTGGAGTTGACTGGCGTAGGCGACGCGTAAGTGTTTAATGGCCATAGCAAGGATTCCTGGGTGTAGAACGAACAAAGCCCCGAAGCCTGGATGGCATCGGGGCCTCAAGCCAGCTTATGACTGGAATCAGATCCGCTTGTTGCGCACCAGATCCTGCACCAGTTTGCTGACTGCTTCAGGGATTTCGTCGCTGCTTTCGGCTGCGATGGAGGCTGAAGCGACGTCGGAGCCGAGATTCACCGCAATCGCGATCAATCCGTGTGCCGAAATCACCTGCGCCGCGCGGCGACGGTCATCAGCGTTGCCGGCATTATCTTCACTCAGAACCACCGACGTTTTGCCCTGATCGAACAAAGCGCGTTCAAGTGCGAGCGCCAGGCTCTGGGCCTGCTTACCATTACACGCAATGATGGCCGGCTTCTGGGCCAGGCGGCGCTGACGTTCCTCATTGCTGACCGGATCCAGTGATTCAACGGTCTCGGCAGTGCCTGCGATCATGCCGGCGCCGATGGTCACGTTGCTCAGGCGGTCAATGACAATGAAGCTGCCAGTCGCGTGATTGTTCGGATAGGGATCAAACGCGATCGGCTGACTCAGGGTCAGTTCGCACAGCCCGATTTCGTTCAGATTCAGTTCCGTCGGCGCTTCCCGCTTTTCCAGCGTGTTAACGTCGGTCTGGTGCTGAATCTTTTTCACTGTGGCCGACGAAAAGGTCGGGCCCAGCTTGATGTCGTAAAGGCGACCGGTTTCCAGGGGCGCGTCGGTCATCCAGACAATGTTGGCCAGGAATCGGTTGCCCACTTCCGGCTCATCTTCGGCCTTCACAAGCATGTCGCCGCGGCTGACGTCGATCTCATCGTTCAGCGTCAGGGTAACCGCCTGGTCAATGTAGGCTTCGTCCAGGTTGCCATCGAAGGTGACGATGTCCTTGACGGTGCTGGTCTTGCGCGAGGGCAGGGCCATGACCTTGTCGCCCGGACGCACGACGCCTGAGGCGATCGTGCCGCAGAAGCCTCGGAAGTTCAGGTTCGGGCGGTTCACATACTGTACCGGGAAGCGGAAATGCTCCAGGTTCTTGTCGTGGGACACCTGAACCGTTTCAAGGATTTCCATCAGCGGCTGGCCATCAAACCAGGGCGTGTTCTCGCTCTTGTTGACCACGTTGTCGCCTTCAAGCGCCGACATCGGCACAAAGCGAATATCTTTAAGGCCAAGCTGGCCTGCAAACTCGAGATAGTCGTCTTTGATCTCGTTGAAGCGCTCTTCGCTGTAATCCACGAGGTCCATTTTGTTCACCGCGACCACCACGTGACGAATGCCCAGCAGCGATGCGATGTAAGAATGACGGCGAGTTTGTGTCAATACGCCGTGGCGGGCGTCGATCATCAGGATCGCTACCTGGGCGGTAGACGCGCCGGTCGCCATGTTCCGGGTGTACTGCTCATGGCCGGGTGTGTCGGCGATGATGAACTTGCGCTTGTCGGTCGAGAAGAAGCGGTAGGCCACATCAATGGTGATGCCTTGCTCGCGCTCGGCCTGGAGGCCATCTACCAACAGGGCCAGGTCCAGTTTTTCACCGGTGGTACCCATCTTGGCGCTGTCGCTTTTCAGGCTGGCCATGTGATCTTCATAGATCATCTTGGTGTCGTGCAGCAGGCGACCGATCAGGGTGCTCTTGCCATCGTCCACACTGCCGCAGGTCAAAAGACGCAGCAGTTCCTTGTTCTCATGTTGCTTCAGGTAGGCCTGAATATCTTCTGCAATCAGATCAGACTGGTGTGACATCTTAGAAGTACCCTTCCCGCTTTTTCTGTTCCATGGAGCCGGCTGAATCGTGATCGATGACTCGACCCTGGCGTTCTGAGCTGGTGGCCAGCAACATTTCCTGGATGATCTCCGGAAGCGTGTCTGCTTCGGACTCAATCGCGCCTGTCAGCGGGTAGCAACCCAGGGTGCGGAACCGGATCGATTTCATTTCCGGTTTCTCGCCTTCTTTCAGTGGCATCCGGTCATCATCCACCATGATGAGCGTGCCGTCGCGCTCTACCACCGGGCGCTTGGCGGAGTAGTACAGCGGAACAATCTCGATGTTTTCCAGATAGATGTACTGCCAGATATCCAGCTCGGTCCAGTTCGACAGCGGGAATACACGAATGCTCTCGCCTTTATTGATCTTGCCGTTGTAGATGTTCCAGAGCTCGGGACGCTGATTCTTCGGATCCCAGCGGTGGTATTCGTCACGGAACGAGTAGACTCGCTCTTTGGCGCGGGATTTTTCTTCATCCCGACGAGCACCACCGAAGGCGGCATCAAATTTGTACTTGTCCAACGCCTGTTTCAGCGCCTGGGTTTTCATCACGTCAGTGTGCTTTGCGCTGCCGTGAGTGAAAGGACCGATACCCTGTTTGATACCGTCTTCGTTCTTGTGAACGATCAGGTCCAGGCCGTACTCTTTCGCCTTGCGATCACGGAACTCAATCATTTCCCGGAATTTCCAGGTGGTGTCTACGTGAAGCAGGGGGAAGGGGAGCTTGCCTGGATGGAATGCTTTACGGGCAAGGTGAAGCATGACCGCAGAGTCCTTTCCGATGGAGTACAGCATCACCGGATTGTCGAATTCGGCCGCTACTTCACGAATGATGTGGATGCTTTCAGCTTCCAGCTGTTTTAAATGGGTCAGATTGTATGTGGTCATCGTGATCTTTTACCGCTGTGTTGCCATTTGGCTGGGCGAGTGAAAGCGTAATGATACCAGACCACAAGGGGGCATAAGAAGGCGGGTAACTAGAGTTTGCTGCTATAACAATATAGCGTCCGGCAACGACGAGCGTGGGAATTAGATAATTGTCAGGCAGTGGCGTCTGCCAGCAGTTTACTGACGTAGTTGTCGACGTATTCGAATCCATTGCCTTCGAATTCGGCAAACTGAATGCCAATTTGAAACTCGTCCCGGGATATTCGTCGCATGTGCACGATGTGGCCGGTGGCAACGATGGAAACGGGTTGATGGGCGGTGACGGGAACCGAAAAAGAAGCCTTCACATCAATCCAGCTGCCGGGCGCGGGTGTTTGCTGCCCCGGGATCAATTCTTTCACTTCTTCCTGGCCAACCACAATCATGATGCCCGTGCGTGAAATGTTGGATACACGACAGACGAGCGAACACGAATCGGGCTTTTCGATCTGTGCTTCGGTGGCAACATCCACGCGTTGTTGGTTGCGCAGATTGTGTTTAGCAATAACGGGTTTCATCATCGCGCGGTCAGTGTCTCGTGTTTTTGGTTTGCGACGACTCGAATCCGCAAACCTGTTGTTCTTATTGAATCATCCGGTTAACTAACTGAAAGTCTAGTTGTTTATTTAGTGATCAGCAAGTTGTGTCAATTTTGTGGCAGGGTTTTTTGAGCGAAAATGTGAACGGGCCGTCAGTCTTTGCTGGCGACACCCGGCATTCATGATCGCTCGAAAGAGTCGCTGCTCTACAGAGGTGCCCTCAGTGCGGTAAACTCTCGCCGTTGAAAGGCAAGTATGATCATTCTCTTAAAAAGTACCTGAGCCATGACAGATAACACCCCAGCAGCACAACCTTCCGGCGGAAAAGTCGGGTTTATCAGCCTCGGATGCCCGAAAGCACTGGTCGATTCAGAGCGTATCCTGACTCAACTCCGCCTCGACGGCTACGATGTGGTGCCGACATACAACGACGCTGATGTCGTGGTTGTGAATACCTGCGGGTTTATTGACGCGGCAAAGCAGGAGTCGCTGGATGCCATCGGCGAGGCTCTCAACGAAAATGGGAAAGTGATTGTGACCGGATGTATGGGTGCCGAGGCCGATAGCATCCGGGACACGCATCCGGGCGTGCTTGCTGTCTCGGGGCCACAAGCCTACGAAGAGGTTGTTGGCGCTGTTCATCAGCATGTACCGCCAAAAAAACAGCACGATCCTTTCACGGATCTGGTTCCGCCCCAGGGCGTCAAACTTACGCCTCGCCACTACGCGTACCTGAAGATTTCAGAGGGCTGTAATCATCGATGCACCTTCTGCATCATTCCCTCAATGCGCGGAGATCTGGTCAGCCGACCCATCGGCGATGTCATGGACGAGGCCAAGCGGCTGGTGGATGCAGGCGTTAAAGAACTGCTGGTGATTTCGCAGGACACGTCGGCCTACGGTGTTGATCTTAAATACCGCACAGGTTTCTGGCAGGGTCGGCCGCTCAAGACCAAAATGCAGGCGCTTTGTGAGGCAATGGGTGAGCTGGGTGTCTGGGTGCGGCTTCACTACGTGTACCCATACCCCCACGTCGACGATGTGATTCCTCTGATGGCGGAAGGCAAGATCCTTCCATACCTTGATATCCCGTTCCAGCATGCAAGCCCCAAGGTTCTCAAGGCAATGAAGCGTCCGGCCCACGACAGCAAGACGCTGGAGCGTATCCGTAAGTGGCGTGAAATCTGTCCGGAACTCACAATTCGTTCCACCTTCATTGTTGGTTTCCCGGGTGAAACCGAAGAGGATTTTCAATATCTGCTGGACTGGCTGGACGAAGCCCAGCTCGACCGGGTTGGCGCGTTCAAGTACAGCCCGGTGGATGGTGCCAAGGCCAATGAGCTGGAAGGCGCGGTGCCGGAAGACGTAAAAGAAGAACGCCTGGCCCGGTTCATGGAAAAGCAGGCGGAGATTTCAGCGGCGCGACTGCAGGCCAAAATCGGCAAGACTATCGACGTGTTGATTGACGAAGTGGACGAAGAAGGCGCCATTGGTCGCTCTAAAGCCGACGCTCCGGAAATTGATGGCATGGTTTATCTGAACGGTGAGACAAGCCTCGTCCCTGGTGAGATTGTCCAGGCGGTGGTTGAGCATGCGGATGAGCATGACCTTTGGG
>CAZWEP010000030.1:0-10140 GCA_964632565.1 uncultured Marinobacter sp.
CATAAAGAACTGACGCTTGCGCAGGCGGCCTCTATCCTTGAACAAAGGTCAGAAGAGCCCTTCGAATCGGTTCAGGACTTTCTGGCGTTGCCTGCATTTGCAGGCCTCGGATTGAATGCCAACGGGTTGAAGGTGACAACCAGTTTTTTTGAGGTTGTTTCAAGAATCACCTATAACGATCGGGTCGTTAATCTCGTTAGCCTCGTATACCGGGATCCGGAGGGGAAGGTTCAGACTGTTCACCGCGACGCTGGCCAGAAGAATCGAATTACCAAGAACCCCGTATCGGTTCCTGACTGATGAATACAAGGAAACCATAACACTATGTCGTATCGCCTATACGTCCGACCCATCGCGCCGTTCGCCGCAGATTCGAGCTCTGCCGCCGAACAGCTTTACAGCTGGGTTTTACTGGACGCCAGCGGAGACGCCCAGGCCCGCGGGGCTTCAGACACCCGGGACAGCATCGAACAGACGCTTGCCCAGAACGACCTTGATGGCGTTTTACTCGTTGGACTTATTCCCGGAGAAGAAGCGCTCTTCTGCGTCGCCGATATTCCCGCCAAGCAGAGCCGGTATATTCAGCAGGCGCTGCCCTTTGCCGTTGAAGAACAGATCGCACAAGACATCCATACGGTTCATCTTGCAGTTGGTAAGAGCAGTGATCAGGGCTATCTCGTTGCCGCAATTGACGATCAGCAGATGTCTCACTGGCAGTCACTGTTCAGCGATTGGTCTCACGCGCGTTTGAATGCGATATATGCGGATGCCGCGCTTTTGCCGATCACTAAAAATGGATGGTCGATCTGCCTCGATGGTGATGCCGTCCTGCTCTCGAGCGACCGCGGCGAGTGGCTAAGTATTCATTCCCAGAATCTCTCCATGTTTGCAGCGAGCCTGGCCACACCTGCCTCTGAAGAGGTGGTGGCAGAAGTTCCAGTGACTTTGTTTGGAACAGAATCCGAGTTCGAGGAGAATCAAACCGGCATTTCGAGCCTGACGGACTCAACGAGATTGGTGGTGCACAAAGAGGCCCTGGAGCTTAGCGCTCTCGAGTTGCTGGCGCACGCCCACCATCACCATCTTTGCGAGCCCATCAATCTGTGCCAGGGCAGCTACTCGATACACCGCAAACAGAACAGTATTTTTGGCCCCTGGAAGCCTGCCATAGCGGTCGCCTGTCTGTGGATCTTTGTTCAGGTGACGATCGAAATTGGTTTCGGGATCTATCACCAGACGAAAGCTGAACAGATCGAAGCCCAGGCAATGGAGGTTTATCGCAGCGCATTTCCAAACGATACGCGCACTCAGGCAACCACTGTTCGAAGGGTCGTCCAGGGACAGTTGAACCGAATGCAATCAAAAGGACCGGACGCCGGATTCATCGCGCTGATGAAATACACTGGACAGGAATATTCCGCCCTTGCTCAGGCCGATTCGCTGGTATTCAACTCGGTCAACTACAGTGAAAATCGCGGAGAACTTGTGGTTGATGTGAGGGCAGACAGTTATTCGAAACTGAGCGCACTGAGAAACGGATTGTCTGATAAAGGCCTCAATGCGGATATTGGGTCGGTGGTGAATGAAGAAAACGGCGCCCGTGGCCGTCTCACGGTATCGGGAGGTTAATCATGTTGAACCGTATAAAGGATAATCCTGCGCTGCAAAAGTTGATTGCCCAGTACGATCATCTTCCGAAACGGGACCAACAGGCGCTTGGTGTTCTTGGCATAGCAGTCATCGTGGGCATTCTCTACTTCGGTATTTGGAAACCCGCGACCGATTTTCATGATCGTGCAGCCCAACAGAGGGAAAATGCAGAAGAGCTTCTGGTGTGGCTAGAGTCAAACAGGGCAGCACTGAACAAAATTTCCGGCGCCTCGTCTGCGTCTACCTCCAGTGCTGACAAACCTGCCGATGGTCGTGAGCTGATGGCACTCGTGACACGTACAGCAGGCGAATCCGGTCTGTCCCTGCAAAGATTCGAGCCTAGCGGGGAAGATGCGATTCGAGTATGGCTAGAGGGTGTCCCTTTCAGCCAGGTTGCCAGTTGGCTGGAAATGCTAAACACCGACAATGGCGTAAACATAGAGCAGGCTTCGATGGATCGCCAAAGCGCGCCTGGACAGATTTCTGTCCGCCTTACCCTGACTATCTAGAGTGACAAGCGGAGAATTGACTATGAGCGAGGGTAAAGAGACAACGAGTTCGGAGCCAATGGTCGTCCGACTGGATGCCAGCGCCCGAAACGAGGCAATTTCCATCCTTGTTCACGCTTACCGCGATGAAGCCACCTTCCGCTACCTGTTTAATCACCGCAAACCCGGCTACCAGCAGCGGGTAAGGGCGACAATCCGGGAACTGATTGACCTGTATTTTGAGCTGAACCAGGAAGCCATCGGAATCCTTGCGAATGACACTTTGGTGGCGGTCGCGTTCATCGGTGAACCGGAATTGCGGCTGAATCTGAGTGATCAGATCAGTTGGCGGATCCGTATGGTCCTCACCGCTGGGTTTGCCAGCACGCGTCGTTACATCGACTATCACGAAAGCATCAAGTCTTTGTTGCCCCAGCCTCAGGCACATCAGCTTCCCCTGATGGGAGTGAATCCAAACTACCAGAATAAGGGCTACGGGCGTTTGTTACTTAAAACAGTGGAAGCACTTTGTGCGGAAAATCCGAGAGGAAGCGGCCTCGTCCTCGATACCGGAAACAGCCGATACCTCCCGTTTTACGAGTCTGAAGGATTCCGGAGCATAGGAACCATCAAGCTGGGGGACTTCGAAGACCACATCCTTTACCGTGAAGTTCAACCTACAGAATCATCTGCGGCACAGAATTAGGAGCCTCGTTAATCACCATGACAGCAGACAACCCAACTGAGCAGCAAAAATTTGATCTCATCGTAATTGGTGCCGGGTCGGGAGGTGTCCGCCTCGCCAGAATGTCCGCAGCAAAAGGTGCACGGGTTGCAGTTGTCGAATCCCGATATTTGGGCGGAACCTGTGTCAACGTGGGTTGCGTACCCAAGAAGCTGTTTGTATACGGATCACACGCAGGCGAGGACATAGAGGATGCCGCCGGTTATGGTTGGCAGGTCCCTCATGAACAGGTCCGTTTCGATTGGGCTCGATTGGTCGCCAACAAAAACGCTGAAATCGAGCGTTTGAACGGGATTTACGCTCGCATGCTTGGCAACGCTGGTGTCACCATCATTGACGGTACGGCATCGCTGGTAGATGCGCACACGGTCGTTGTCGGGGATCAGTCCTACACTGCAGAACACATCACAATCGCCACGGGCAGTTGGCCCTCCATCCCGGATATCCCCGGGAAGGAATGCGTGCTGTCTTCCAACGAAATGTTTTACCTGCCGCAATTGCCAAGACAGGCCGTTATCTGGGGCGGAGGATACATTGCCGTAGAATTCGCAGGCATTCTGGCGGGGCTGGGCGTCGAAACGACCCTTATATATCGTGGCGAACTTTTCCTCAGGGGCTTTGACGATGACTTGCGTCAATTTATGGTCCAGGAAATGGAGAAAAAGGGCGTTCAACTTCGCTTCGGCGTAAATATCGAGTCCATCGACAGTATCGACACTCGCTACAACGTGCGTCTGACCGACGGTTCAAGCGTGATGACGGGCCTTGTGATGGCAGCAACCGGCCGTAAAGCCCTTGTAGATGGCCTCGGCCTCGAGGCGCTTGGAGTGGAAATGACGGATTCCGGGCACGTCAAAGTGAATTCCCATTTCCAAACCAGTGTTCCTTCGATCACCGCGCTGGGCGACGTTATTGGCACGCCCCAACTGACACCAGTCGCATTGGGGCAGGGCATGGTCCTGTCCAGGCGGCTATTCGGTGACGGCCAGGGTGACATGGACTACAGAAATATTCCCACCGCGGTTTTCTGTCAACCAAACATCGGAACCGTTGGTTTAACTGAAGCAGAGGCGAGAAACGAGGGACACAGCCTCAGAATTTACAAGTCCGAGTTCAAACCGATGAAACACAGTTTGTCCGGGCGTGATGAACGAGCCCTGATGAAACTGGTTGTGGATGACGAGACCGATGTTGTTCTGGGGGCGCACATGGTGGGTCCTGATGCGGGTGAGATCGTTCAGGGACTGGCGGTGGCTATCAAAGCCGGCGCTACAAAGGCCCAATTCGATGCGACCGTGGGTATTCATCCCACGTCAGCTGAAGAGTTCGTGACCATGCGTGAGCCAGTTAGCTGATTGATCATACGTCTACCCAGCGGCTTAGCACTTTACGAAGATTCTCTTTTCTGACCGGTTTTGAGAGATAGTCGTTCATGCCGGCAGCACGACAGTTTGATTCTGTCCCGGGCAGGGCGTCCGCAGTCAGCGCAATAATTGGGGTGCCGCCCTGACCGTTGCTTTTCTCCCAATCGCGAATGTAGCGAGTCGTTTCATAACCGTCCATAACCGGCATCTGACAGTCCATCAGGATGACGTCGTAGCCGGCATGGTTCGACTGAACATAATCGATCGCTTCCTGACCGTTTATCGCCGCATCTGTTTCGAATCCAAGCCGCCGGAGAAGTGCCGTTGCAACACGCTGGTTAACGAGATTGTCTTCCACAACCAGCGCCTTGGAGCGTTTTCCCGGGGAAATGAGTGGCTCAGAGGGCTTTTCAGCCTCTTCTGTCTTCTGCACGGGCAACTCGAAAGGCAGTTCGAAGCGGAAACAGGAGCCCCTTCCAAGGTCACTTTCGACTTTTACATGCCCCCCCATGAGCTCAACCAGTCGCTGAACCAGGGATAATCCCATTCCCGTCCCTCCAAACAATCGATTGTCTGTGGAATCCAATTGCTCGAAGGAATTAAAGATGTTTTCTACCTTATCTCCTGGTATGCCACACCCTGAGTCGGTAACGGAACAGTTCAGCAACACACAGTCAGCCTCAAGGCTGAACCAGCCGACGTTTACTTCGATATAGCCGTCGGTTGTAAATTTAACGGCATTATCGATCAGCCCGGACAAAATCTGTCTGAGTCTGCCGGAGTCTCCAACAACTGTCGGATCCTGAGGCCAATCTCCGAGAAATTTGAGATCCAGCGAGAGGCCCTGTTGTTCCGCCTGCAAACGGAAACTGGCTGCGCAGTTAGCCACCAGTTTCCTGAGGTCGAACTGGCGGCGCTCAAGCTGAAGCGTTCCTCGATCAATCTGTGAGTAATCCAGTATGTCACTGATCACCATCAACAGGTCTTCTGTAGATTGCTTTGCGGTCAATAGATAGTCCTGTTGCCTTGTTGTCAGTGAATCCTCTGCAATAAGCTCAATCATCCCCAGAACTCCGTTAAGGGGGGTTCGCAGTTCATGACTCATGGTTGCCAGAAATTCTGATTTGGTCTTGTTGGCACGTTCAGCCCGCTCACGGGCTCTCTCGGAAGAGGCGAGTGTTTCGTTACGTTTTGCCTGAAGAGTGCTCAAATGTTCTGCAAGAAAATTAAGCCGTTCCTCAAGCTCGTAGATCTCCTGAGAGGTGCCTTTCTGGCTCACAGGCACTTTTTCATAATCCCGATCGGTCAGACGCATTACCCTGCGGGACAATCTTCGAATTGGGGCAATTATGCCGTTAAGGATGTGATTCACGATGACCATGGTGAACAGCAAAAGAAATACACCAACGGCGATCGACGTCCACAAAATATCCGATTGCTTTGCCGCAAGTTTGGACTTGTGTATGCCAACCTCAACGGTGCCTACGCGGAGCGCACCAGCTCCAAAGCCATAGTGGGGCTGGAACCATTCGGATTCCCTATCGCCATCCAGAGCGACCGGAAGTTGCAGTATTTCAGCCCGAAACACATCGTATTCGTCGGTTCCTCTGACCTGCTTTTCGCCGTCAGCAGAGACAATACCCACGGTCTTTCCAACGACATTCGTTACTCTTATCCACTCCGCCTGACTTTGACGAAGGGATTGTTCCAGAATCTGTTCGAGGGACGCGGTGTTGCCTGACACAACAGCATACTCAACGGCTGGTGCGAGACTGTCAGCGAGCATCTGACTGGTCGAGGAAAGCTCTTTTCTGGCGTCATCCAACCGGGCAGAGGTAAAAAACACCATCAGTACCAGGAACATCACAATGGCAGGCACCGCGCCAAGAACGAGTAATTTTCGGGCAAGCGTGGCCTGACGCAAGTTTGATTTACTCATCGGCGTTGTCCTCTTCCGTGGACAAGCGTTTTTGGACCTTTTCCAGTAAAACTTGCCTGTCTGGCAGGGGAATGTTCAGTGAACGGCCCACTTGAAGATTTACTTCGATGCCAAATTCAGTAGGGTGCTTCGGTTCTGGAAAACGGCCATGTAGCCAGTAATGATCCAGGAATTCGGCACTTAATCTGGCGATATCGCTCAGGGGTGTAAAAGTTGACGCCAATGATCCTGCTTTCACGTAAGCCTGGCTTGGACCGATAACAATCCGATTTCGCCGATACGCCGTCAACAATATGTGCTTTATGGTTCTCGGGTTGTAAATGGTGTTATCGGGAGCAGCAAGGATGAAGTCACCATATTTCAGGGCGCGGATCAGTGTAGGTATCAGGCGCTCTTCTGAAGAGACCAGAAAGATTTTTCCTTCCAGGCCAAAATTTGGCAAGTCCTGCAGTATTTTCTCGTATAAATGCGTCGAGTCGGGGCGCGCAAGCATAGAAACACGCGTCGCATGAGGCAAAATCGTCTTTCCCGTCGCAACTTGCCTGCGGAGTATCGGATCTGAAAGTACCGAAGAGACTGTATCCGACGTTTTCTCTCTGGCTTCATCAACGAACGTCTCGTTTACGAACAATGCAAGTACCGGACGCTTTGGATTGTTTCGAATAACCGACTGAAACGCTCGAGGCCCGATTGCGACCACAGGCGTTTCGAGATCCGGAGCCATCGTCTCTGTTTTGGCCACGCCGATGGCCACCTGAGGGCCGAGTTCGTCCTGGATCAAAGAACGCAGACGTTGATTGAGTGACTCGTTATTGGAATTGGCAATAAGCAGACGGCGTTCCGGAGGCGAATCATCAGCAGACTGTGCGAATACCACCGTTGAAATGAATGACAGTGATACGAAGGCTGACAACATGAGCGCGAGCCAGACCGGCCCTGGATCGGGGAGGTGAGACTGTTGCCGGTTGCCGTTTATCTGCTTCGTATTCATACCATCCTGGGGGTCTTGCAGCTTCCGTTGCAAACCTTCAGAACCTCACTCCAGCCTCAACAAAAAACTGGTTGTGATCCTGAATCACATTATCAGGGCTGAGCGTTCCATCTGTCTCCAGATAGTGCTGCACAATCAGCGCAACCTCATAGCTGAAGTTGTCAGCAAAGACCTCACGAGCCAGGCGAAAATCGGCCCTTTCGAAGTGCGCACGCCGGAATTCATCCGCCCAGTAAAACGCCGCCGAGGAAGTGAGATCCAGTGGCAACTCCTGAATCCACGCAAAGCTCCCGGAATGCCTGACCGATAATCGACCAAGCAGATCGATCGCGTACTGTTTGTCGGATTCCGAGCGGTCATCTTCTCCGGTGTAGGTCCCTTCCTGATCTAGATAAGCATAGCTCATTCTCAACGTGGTCCCAGCCACGTCAAATGAGCCTTCAACTTCGAAACCTTCCTGATCCAGTGCCACATTATTGTCTATGGTCCACTCTTCCTCACTGATAACACCGCTGATCATGTCGCGGAGATCATCGTTGAAGTAGCGTACTTCCAAAGATACGGTGGATTGGCTCAGATAATATTGGCCAAAATAACTTATTTCACGGGAGGTTATGCGCTCTTCTTCAAGTTCTCTGCCATAGGTGGATGTCGTCGGATCGACCAGATTCTCGACAGGGAAGGGTTGTCCTTCCAGAAACTCGAACGGGGGCGCGACATTGGCGGGCCGGTAGACCCAGTCTGGGTTCTGCTCGAAAGCGTCCGGCGTTCTGACGGCCTTGGAAAAAACAAACCTCAGGGTGTGATTGTTTGAAAGAATGAAATTGGCCGCGACACGGGGTGAGAAATAACTCTCATCCGTCGTAGTCGTTTTCTCCCAGTTGCCGCCGGCGTTCAGCGTAAGCCAATTGAACGGCGAGTATTCAAGATTGCCGAAAACCCGTGTCTGGTAATTGTTTCCCCGTCCACTGAAATAGGTCTCGGAGCGATAGGTGTCCTTCCGGTATCCGGCACCCGAGACAAGCTTCAGGTCCTGCGTAAACAGAAGCGTGTCCTGAATTTCGAACTCCAGTCTGGATTCCTCGATATCTTCGTTGAGATCCGCCCTGAACGGGTCAACCGATGAGGCCGTACAGGGCTCCAATTCCGGGGCGTTGCCAGCAAGTACCTCGTTGAAAATGGCATTCGGAATGCAGATTGAGTATCGCTGACGCCGGTCGTAGTTCTGGAAACTGGTTTGGATATGAAAAAAGTGATTGGCAGACGGAGACACATTCAGTTTTGTCTGCAGGTAATAGTCATCAACGATGATGTCCGGATTCACGTCCGACCCGAGTTTGCCGTCTTTGATTTTATCTTCTTCGTCGACCCCATCGACGACCCCACCGCGCAGCTCCAGATCGTAAAGTGAGCTTACCTTCCAGGTGCTGTCGTAGGTGAAGGTGTTGATGTCATAGCCGTCGTGGAAAGGCAGCTCTTCATTGTCTTCAATCTGCTTTTCGTAGCCGGTGGACTTTCGTTTCTCATAGGCAAGGCGCCAGTTGTATTCAGGGCCAGTGTCGCCAACCGATCCGAACGCACGTTTGTATCCGCGTGTGCCGCCGATTGCCCGTAGTTCTGTGCCTGCGGTGTCCTCCGGTCTGCGAGTGATGATATTGATCGTGCCAAGAAAGGCGTTGATGCCGTAGGCAGCGCTGTTCGGCCCGCGGCTGATCTCGATTCGCTCGATAAGTTCCAGGGGCACTGGCATGGTGTTCCAGTCCATATTCGACAGGTTAGGGCGATAAGACGTGCGACCGTCTACCTGAACCTGCAGACGCCTCTGCTCGTAATGCACCGTACCGTGATAACTGGTCACCGGTGTGTTACTTCCCACCGTATCCACGGTCATACCCGGAACCAGTCGAAATACCTCGACAAGACGGAGAATCCCGAGTTTTCGAATGAGGTCGCCACTGATGATAGTTGTGGTACCGGGAACCCGAGACTTGGGTTGACGAAGGCGGGTGGTAGTCAGAACTTCGGGTATAGAGTTTTCTGCGTCCAACGATTCCGGCAATTCAGCCTCAGAAATCGCTAAATCTGATATCGTTTCCTCAGCGGCAGCACTGATCACGGGCACCAGCATCCCCGTGGTTAAAAAAGCTGCAGCCAGCGCTGCCTGGGAGCGCAGGGTGGCATTTTTTTTCATGAACGGACTTCGCGCTAGTCGGTAAGGCATTTTTTCTTCTTTTAATATGCCGAGTAAAAGGATTTTTTATAATGGCCTCTTGGCTCTATCCTATGGCACTAAAGCAAATTTGTCTCTCTGAAATCTGACAAGAAATGACCTAAACGGACCAAAAATCTATGAACTGTTGGGAAATCCTGGGCATCAATCCGACCGACAACCGCTCAGCCATTGACGAGGCCTATGAGCGCCAGCGGAAATTCGCAAGCGGTGAGGAGCTCGAAAAACTTCAGGCAGCCTACAAAGAAGCGACTGGCATTGAAACACCTGCGCAGCCTGAGCGATCGCCAGTGTCCTCGGGTACAGCCGACGACGCCAATAATGACGATGAACGTTCGCTGACCGCCGAAGAGCATCAGGTTGTTCGAGAGGTGTGTATTCAGATCAAAGCTTTGCTTAATGACTCGCGGCGCGCCAGCGATGAGGGTATCTGGAAAGCGATACTATGTGAGCCACCGGCGGACAACCTTCCTGTTCGCCAGCAAATCGCCACGGAACTTGAAGCGCAGATACGGCCTCTGGCAGCCAACGGGAGTTTCCCGCCGAACGTTTCCAATTTCCTTTCCGACTGGTTTGGATGGCAGGAACTGGCGACACGCGCCGAGGGAATGGGGTTGGACGAGACATTCTCAGACCACCCACGGGGGTCCGTTGAGGGACGGAGCAGTCAGCAAGAGCAAAATGAACAGGATGACCAGCCTCAAATGGTGGATTTCTGGCCTGCCGTGATTGG
>CAZWEP010000030.1:10240-34868 GCA_964632565.1 uncultured Marinobacter sp.
AATCGCCAACAGCATGAACAGGCACAGCAGCAGCGTGCATAGCAGAACCGTAAGGATGATTGAAGCGATGGGAAGATTTTCCCAGAGCCCACTGGCGACTGAATGAGAAAATGCCGAATACACGATTAACCAGATGACGCATTGGTCGTATCGGGTCGCCAGACTTTCATGCTTGGCCAGAAAACCGCCGAGCCAAGGGCGAACGGCGTGGCCGACGGCAAAAGGAAGCAACAGTTGCAGAACAATATCCTTCAGGGCTTCGGCCACCGAAAACCCGGAGGCCCCAGACGACGTCACCAGCATGAGAAGCAGAAACGGCGTTAGCATCATTCCAAACACGTTCGATGCCGCTGCGCTGCAGATGGCTGCAGGTACGTTGCCTCTCGCCATGGCCGTGTACGCAATGGACGAGGACACCGCGGAGGGCAGAACGCCCAGGTACAGAAAGCCAAGCCCCAAATCAGGCGGCATCCAGGCTGG
Source organism: uncultured Marinobacter sp. (assembly GCA_964632565.1). Classification (GTDB taxonomy): domain Bacteria; phylum Pseudomonadota; class Gammaproteobacteria; order Pseudomonadales; family Oleiphilaceae; genus Marinobacter. Next base: position 10,721 of record CAZWEP010000030.1, read on the forward strand.
GGCAATTGCGCTGAACTGTTGGATTGGTAGTACCGCCAGCGGGAAAAATACAAACGTAAATGCTGTAATTATCAAATGCAGTCGCCAGTGGGTCGCTCCGGCGATGATCTGATCCCGCGAAAGCGCAACACCATGGAGAAAGAAAAGCACGGCAACTGCGACCGTACCTGCCGTCGAAAGCCATTGCGCTGCGTGTCCCTCCACAGGCATAAAAGTGGCAAGCACCACTGCGCCGAGGAGAAGTAACGTGAAACGGTCGATTCTGAGATTCAGCGTTTTGCTCATCGCACCCACACGACGCAGAGGTCAGGAGACATCAGTTGCGCGCTGGACGTAAGCGTAGTCGTCAGGGTCTGCGGCCTCCGTCAGCTTTCGGTATGAAAAGGTGAACCCCGGCCAGTTGATGGTGTTTTTCCCATTTTCATCGAGATACCAGGAGTGACAGCCTGATACCCAGACTCCCTCGTTCAGTCGCTGATGCACGGATTGGCAAAAGCGCTCCTGTCGCTCGGGAAGAACATCCATGGCCAGCCCTGGTCGATTCTTCAGTTGATGGATGCAGCTCATAACGTAGCGCACCTGCGACTCAAGCATGAAAACAATGCTGTTGTGGGCGAGGTTGGTGTTAGGCCCATAGAGCATAAACAGATTGGGAAACTTCGCGATACTGATGCCCTTGTAAGCCTCGGCCCCGCCTGACCAGGCCTCTCGTATGTCTAAACCACCCCGACCATGAATCGAAATTGGTGACAGGAACTGGGAAGCCGCGAAACCGGTGCCAAGAATAATGGTATCGACTTTGTGCAGGGCTCCATCATTGGTGAGAATTCCGTCTTCAACCACTCGGTCGATGCCTGCAGTGACCAGGTTTACATGAGGCTCATTGACGGATTTGTACCAGTCGTTGGAAATAAGAATGCGTTTACAGCCGATCTGATAATCGGGAATGAGTTTCTCAAGCTTCTGTCGGTCAGTGACCTGGTCTTTCGCAAATCGTTTCGCCTGCCAGGCAAACACCTGTAGCAGGCTGTTGAACTTGGTGAAGGCGAGGGCGCGACTCTCGTTTTTCCAGTAGATCAGTGCCCGGTAAATGCGATCCCAAACTGGGAAACGACGGAACAATGCTTGCTCCCAACTCCGGAACGCTCGATCCGGTTTTGGTAAGACCCAAGCAGCGGACCGCTGGAAAAGGCTTAGGCTCCGCACCTGAGGCACAATTTCAGGAACAAACTGAATGGCGCTGGCACCGGTACCAATGACCGCAACATTCTGCCCTCTGAGGGCATGGTCATGGTCCCAGCGCGCGGAGTGAAACACCTTACCTTTAAAGCTGTCCAGTCCGGATAATTTCGGCCAGGCTGGCTGGTTCAACTGTCCCGTCGCAGTTACGAGAACATCAGTGTCAAAGCGGCGCCCACTGGCATCGGTCACGGCCCAGCGATTTGACGTCTCATCGAAAGTGGCGGACGCGACTTCGCAATTGAATTCAATATGATCGATCAACCCGTATTTCTCGGCGCAATGGCGAAGATAATCGAGTATTTCACTCTGAACGCCAAATTTGCGTGTCCAGTCGTGCTTCGGCTCGAATGAAAATGAGTAAAAATGGGACTGAACATCGCAGGCGGCGCCGGGGTATGTGTTATCTCGCCAGGTACCTCCGACATCCGAGGCTTTTTCAAGAATTTTGAAGTCGTGGTAGCCCGCTTTTTTCAGTTGGATGCCCATACAGAGGCCACCAAACCCGGATCCGATGATGATTACGGAGGGGCCACCCGTCTGATTACGACCAGTCATTGCGACTTTCCTTTCGAAATGATGCGCTGTTTTTATAATATGCGCTCAGATTATACGTTTCTGGTCACAGGTGGTAGATGGCTGGAATCGACAGCTTTGATGGTCATAACGATCAAAAGCGAATCAACGCAGAGCCCCAGGTAAATCCGCCCCCGAAGGCTTCCAGCAAGATCACGTCATTGGATTTGATACGACCGTCGCGGACCGCGACATCCAGCGCCAGGGGGATCGAAGCAGCCGAGGTATTGCCGTGCTTGTTTACAGTAATCACAACCTGATCCATCGACATGGACAGTTTGCGTGCGGTAGCCGAGATGATCCGCAGATTTGCCTGATGAGGAACCAGCCAGTCGATATCGCTTTTCTCCATCTGGTTGGCCTCCAGTGTCTCATCAACGATTTTTCCAAGCGTGTTCACCGCGATTTTGAAAACCTCGTTGCCCTTCATGTGAACGTGTCCGAGGCCAGCGCGCACCTGATCAAAGCGATCACCGATGCCACAGGGCACATGAAGAAGATTTTCGTATTGGCCGTCCGCATGAATGTGCGTGGAGAGAATCCCGGTATCCTCACTGGCTTCGAGCACCACAGCGCCTGCGCCATCACCGAATAACACGCAGGTTCCACGGTCGTTCCAATCCAGAATCCGGGAAAACAGCTCCGCACCGACCACCAGGGTTTTTTTGCTGGAATGGGTTTTTATGAATTTGTCCGCCACGGAAAGGGCGTATACGAAGCCGCTGCAGACCGCCTGAATATCAAATGCTGGACATCCGTGGATACCCAGTCGAGCCTGGAGAATGCAGGCGGAACTGGGAAAAATCTTGTCGGGGGTCGAGGTTGCAAAAACAATCAGGTCGATGTCATGCGGCTGAATACCGGCAGCTTCGATAGCTCTGAGTGATGCTTGCTCAGCGAGATCAACGGTGGTTTGGCCCTCAACGGCGATGTGCCGCTGCTCGATACCTGTTCGTTCACGAATCCATTCGTCGCTGGTGTCTACCAGTTTCTCCATGTCCTTGTTCGTCATGACATTGTCCGGCAGATAGGAGCCAGTACCGGTAATTCGAGCATACGTCATGAAACTTTTCCCCAGAAAAAGCCTTTGAATGGCAGGTTTAAAGCCATGCTATACCCGTTAAGCACTGGGTATCTATTAGCGGATTGTCAAAGACTATCAGGACAGAAAAGCCCGGAAAGCAGGCCTCTGTATTACTCCGTAAGTGTTTCCAAGTATGGGTAATATTGATCAAAATCCATACAATTGTTAGCCAACTAACTAGGATTTTGAACGCCGACTATCGGCTGAACAGAGGTAATGAACATGAAGAAAGCAGCGAACTACTATCGGGGATGGCGAATGAAGCGGGAATTCATTCGTTTGGTGCTGACTAAAGACGCAAGGCTGTTAAAAGATGTTGGCTATCCGCCAGAGATGGTGGCCCAGAGACTGAGCACACCATTCTGGAAATTCGTTTAAAAAGACTTTTTAAGCCATTGATTTTAAGCTATACCATCCAGCCGAAAAGAAAATCGAACACCCTGGTAATGACGTTGCCACTGTCTTTTTCGGTCTGAGAAGAGGGCTCGGCCTTGGCGGCCTGTACTGGTTCTTCAGTGGTTTCGATGCCAGCAGCCGTTGATTCTTGTGGCAGCATTTCTTCAACCTTCACAGGCTCTTGCTCGGCGACTTTGTCCTTGCCACCGGGGGCTGGGTTGAAGGCTGCGACAGTAATGGGTTGCGAATCCGGCTCATTGATCTGGGCGGGAGCATCAGCTTTCTTTTCAGGCTGAGGCACTGGCTTGGTTTCACTGACCTTTTGAGCAGCTGGCACTACCGGTGTTTCAGGCTCTGGAGCCGGATCTGGCTGACTTACTGCTACCGTCGGCTCTGGCTTGGCCGGGACAGGTTTTGGCTTTGCAGCCGGTTTCGGAGCAGGTGGTTCAACTTTTTGTTGTGCAACAACGGGTTTTGGCTTCGTAGGTTTGGATTGCTTTTTTACCTTCGGTGCAGCCGGCTCCGTTTGTTCAGCTTTGGGCGCCTTTGCAACAGCCCGTTTCGCTGGCTCAGGCGCTTTTTCAGCAGCGCGATAAGAGGTCAGGCCCAGAGCCTCCATTGCCGCTTTCCTGGTGGCGACAACATTCCCGTCCATCAACGATGCATTGTCAGATGCAACGCCAAGCGCTGAAAGGGTAGGTGCATCCAGAACGCCCGTTGCGGGAAGCCCTTGGGTGGAAGATTGAAATCGCTTCACCGCAGCCCTCAGGGTGTCGTCAATCCAGCCATCCGCTTTACCAATGTCATACCCGGCGCCGTAAAGCGCATTTTCTGCGGAATACACCGTATTAACATTGGCCGCGTGAACCATCGGACAAACGGCCAGGGTAGCGGCCAAAGCGCCCGGTCCCAAGCGCATTACAACGGATCGATGACCCATGGGGAAGCCCTCCATGCAAACCTTGCAGCTGATTATTGTTGAGTTTTCAAAGTATCAGCAATTTGCGGCTCAACCCATGACGCAGTTAACAGTTAAAGAAAAGTAATGAAGTGTTTCATTACGTATCCAGGTACGGTTTTTTAATGTTGGAGCAATGACTTCCTTTCGGATGCCGTCAATAATCAATGTCTGACCATTCCGATTTTCTGAGGTTGTATGGTTGTCGTAAGGGTACTTTTCTTCTCGACTGTGGTAATGGCGAGTCTTTTCCCGCATCACCTTGCGGCCAAGCCGTATGAGCCCCCGTCCGTCGTATTCCTGTCGCCGGATAATTCCCGATTCTGGCAACTTGTGAGCGGTTTTATGACGGCGGTGGCGGATGACCTCGATATAAACCTCACTATTCACACCGATCAGCAGAAGCACCGGTTTTCCTATCGGCAGCTGCTTTCGCAAGTCCTGGAAAATGACCACAAGCCCGACTACATCCTGCTGATGTGCAAAGAAAAGGTGACCGAGGATATGCTTCGGATGATCGATGATGCGGGCATCAAGGCATTTACCTTTAATACGGACGTTCCAAACAGCGAGGCGGCGACCACTGGCAAACCAAGGGAAAAGATAGATCACTGGATTGGTCACCTTTCACCGGACAACCAGTCGGCGGGTAGAGAACTGGCCCTGTACCTGAACCGGCGGTTTGTTGAAAAAAACATCGCTTCCACGCCTGCGCTCATCGGTATTTCAGGCTCCAGAGATTCCTCCGCAGCACTGGACAGGAATATAGGTTTGGATGCAGCTGCAAAAACATTTCCATCCATGCTCAATCAGGTCGTTTTCGCGAACTGGAGCGAGAAAGAGGCAGAGGACAAGGTTGGCCTCTTACTGATGCGCTATCCATCGGTCAATCTCATCTGGGCGGCCAGTGATGGCATGGCTGTCGGTGCAATTAACGCGGTAAAAAAGAAAGGTCTCACTCCCGGCCAGGACGTTCTGATTGGTGGTGTGGATTGGGAGCCAAGAGCGCTAAGGCGGATAGAATCCGGCGACCTCACGGTGAGCCTGGGCCGGCACTTTATGGGAGGCGGACTCGCCTTGCTTCTCATTAATGACTATCACGCAGGCTATGACTTTGCATCGACGACTGGTAACGCTTCGATCTCATACGACTTTGAAATCGCGAATCGAAGTAACCTCTCAGAAGTGCGGCAGATCATGAAGCCCGACAACTGGAGTCGAATCGATTTTCGCGAATTCAGCAAAGCTTTTTCCACCCTGCAACGCTCCCGTAATCCGAGTGCATCGGACATCCTGGATGGATTCATGACGATGCTTTCAAACCAGCAGGTTTCCCGCGTGGCAGGTCGCAAAATCGATTCTGAATTGTGACTTTTGCGTGATAACTCCGTGTGCCCCCAACGCTAAGCTTTCCAGGGTCTCTCCTCTGCGCTGGAGTATTCCCAATGAAACATTTAGCGACGATATTACTGCTACTCATCCCATGCGTTGTGCAGGGCCAGCAATGGCAGTCAGGGCCGCATCGAGTCGATGTAATCGAACTGTTCACCTCAGAGGGTTGCAGCAGCTGTCCTCCGGCAGACCGATGGTTCAGTAAACTCAAGCAAGCCCCTGGGCTTTTTCAGGAATTCATTCCAGTGGCATTCCACGTCGACTACTGGGACTACATTGGCTGGGAAGACCGTTTCGCGAAGGCAGCGTACAGTGCGAGGCAAAGACGCTATGTTCGCGAAGGTCGCGTGAGTCAGGCCTATACCCCTGGTTTCGTGGTAAACAGCAGTGAATGGCGAGGCTGGTTTCGCGGTGAACGCCAATGGCCAAAAACCGAGGCAACGGTAGGAATTCTGACAGCTGATTTAGCTGGCACGACGGTTCGGGTGCATTTCAACGGCGCTGGAGCGGGCAGGGCACACGTTGCAATTCTCGGGATGGGCTTGACCAGTGAAGTGGCTTCCGGAGAGAACCGCGGTCGAAAACTCAATCACGACTTTGTCGTACTCCAGACGGTCAACCGCGAGGGTAATGAAACGTGGCAGATTCCGCTTCCTGATGTTCCAGATCTTGGCCAGCAGCGGACCGCTGTCGTCGTCTGGGTCTCGCCGACGGATTCTCTTTCTATCCTTCAGGCCACGGGCGGCTATCTGGATTTAACTCAACAACCCTGATCGTTTCGTCGGCTTTCTGGCGGATACCGTATAGTTTGAATACACTTTCAAGAATTAGGGAATTCGTCAGGATGCTCGAGACATGCGCTCGCGACCCTTCTTTTTGTTTTCTGAATACACGGTGCCCGAGAGTCATCGCGCAGAAGTTGATGCGCAATGCCGTCGCGACATGCTCGCCCGACAGAAGTCGACGCTGTTATTCAACCCCGGCCTGTTTATTCTGGTCGCCCTTGGAACCCTATTAGAAGACCCCACGCTCCAGAAAGTCATACTCCTGTGCACACTGACTGCACTGCTTGCAGTGGCGATTTTCTACCGATACTGGGCGCTGATGCAATTTGGCAAGGCCATTGAGGCTCCCATGCACACGCAATGGCTTCATCTCTATCTAAGCCTTGCCGCCAGCGCATCTGTATGGGGCCTGTTTCTGGCACTGTCACTACTCCCCACACCTGTTGGTAGCAATTTCGCTTTGGTGTACGCCGGTACGGTGGGGCTGACAGCCGGGGCTGTTATGTCGTTGTCTCTCAAAAGTGAGCTGGTGCGCGTTTTCATCTTAGGCATCATGTTGCCTGCGGCTCTGGTTTCGATTTCGGGATATTCTCTCCAACATCCGGGGCTTGCAGGACTCCTGGTCATTTTTGCTATTGGTATGCACTGGGTATCAGCCAACGCCAGAGCAGAATATATGGTATCGATTCTCAGCAATCTCATCCTTCAGGAGCAATCTGCAAAATTGACCCGGCTCACCACCGTCGACTGGCTGACCGATGTGAATAACCGGTCTCATTTCGACAGCATCCTTGCGAAAGAGCTTCAGCGAGTCAGCCGTATTGGATACCCGCTATCGTTGTTGATGGCAGATCTTGACCACTTCAAGCTGATCAATGACACATACGGCCACCTGGTGGGCGATGAGTGTCTGGTTGAGACCGCTCGAAAAATCAAAGAATGCCTTAAACGCGAGACCGATGTCGTTGCCAGATATGGTGGAGAAGAGTTCTGTGTGTTGCTTCCAGGCATTGACCAGAAGGAAGCGAAAGACCTCGCAGAAACCATTCGAAAGTATGTCGAAGCGATCAGCATCAGCCATTATCGAAACCCCATTTCCATCACAGTCAGCATTGGTGGGGCAACGGTGCACGGAGACGAGGGCCTTACAAGAGATCAGCTAATCGAACGCGCCGATAAAGCGCTCTACAAGGCGAAGGAAAGCGGAAGAAACACGGTCTGCTGGCACCAAACGCCCTAGCAAATTCCTATCGTCGATTTTCGATAGCCACTGTAAACGTGGTATTTTCAAGCTCGTAGACTCTAAATGCTTCCTGAAAATCGATATTTGCGAGCGGATTCGTATGAACGTAACGATCATAGGTGCCGGAATCATGGGCACTACCCTGGCGGTTCTCGCCAAGGAGATGGCGCCGGAGTTGGATATCACCATACTTGAACGCTTACACGCCCCCGGCGCAGGGAATTCATGGGCCTTCAATAATGCGGGCACTGGCCACGAAGCGAATTGTGAGCTGAACTACACGCCTGTTGATGAAGAGATCATTTCTGTTGAGAAAGCACTCAAAATCCACGCACAGTTCAACGTTGCCAAACAATTCTGGGCTTACCTGGTCAAGAAAGGTGCCATTGAAAACCCCAAAACGTTCATCAATCAGACCAAACACTGCACCATCGTTTCAGAAGCTTCGATCAATGAACTGAAACTGCGTTTTAAAGAAATGTCGGCCCATCATTTCTTCGAGAACATGCAGTTTTCGGAGGACTTTGATCAGATTAAAGAGTGGATTCCTTATACGATGGAAGGCCGATCCCGAGGCGAAAAGATGGCCGCGACGGTTATCGAAACCGGAACCGATGTGAATTTCGGCGCGCTGACAGAAAAAATGGCCGAACACGCGGTAAAGGACCTCGGAGTAAAGATCGAATACGGTACTCATGTAAGGCGTGTACATCGCAGCCCATCGGGAAGCTGGCTAATAGAGACCGAACGCGGAGGCAAATCCGAACAGTATCGAGCCGATTGCCTTTTCGTGGGGGCCGGAGGCGGTGCATTTCCGCTTCTCAAAAAGAGCCATCTGCCATTCCGCAATCGGTACACAGGATTCCCGGTCGGCGGACGCTTTTTGCAGGCTCCCATTAGTGCAGAGCAGGCAGACCATTACCGTGCCAAGACCTACGGTAAGGCCAAGGTAGGCGCGCCGCCTATGTCCGTTCCTCATCTGGATCTGCGGGTGGTCGATGGCCAGCATTACCTGCTGTTTGGGCCTTTCGCATCGTTCAAGCCCGTTCTTGAAAAGGGCAGAGGCTTTATCGACTACCTCAGGTCGATGCGGCTTCATGATATTCCTGGGCTATTGAATGTTGCTCTGGAGCATTTTCCGCTGGTGAAGTACCTGGTCTCCGAAACATTTAAAGGCAACAAAAGCATGTTCGAGGAGCTCGAGAGCTTTGCGCCTGGCTTGAGCGGGAAATTTGACTGGAAACCGATTGATGCAGGCCAGAGGGTTCAGATTATAAAAGACGGTGACCTTCAGATGGGTACCGAAATTGTGGTCTCGGACGATAAAACCTACGGCACTTTGTTGGGCGCTTCGCCCGGCGCATCGGTGTCACCCGAGGTGATGCTGAGATGCCTGGAACAGATGCTGCCTTCTGTTTGTGCGTCTGAACATGCGCAGGCAAAGAAGAAAGAAATATTCCCAGAGGATGATCTGGAAACTTTGTCGCACAAGGCTGATCGCTATCGGGAAATACGCGATTCAGTGAACGGCACACTTGGCATCGTTCAAACGTCCTCCAAGTAAGTCGAACTGACGGATTCAATCGACCTTGAAAAGGGGGGACCACGCGCAACAAATGGTCCCCCAAAAGGTCAGAACTTCGCACCCAGCGTTAGCCACAACTTATCGGTATCTACCTTGCCTGCCGCATCGTCTCCGGCGGTATACATGGCATATTTAATACCCGCCGTGTAATGCTCAGCAAAACCACGGTTGTAGGCGAGGTTCCATTCGTCACCCAGGTCGTCAACAGCAGCCGACGATTCATCCGCGCTGTAATCGTGGTAAGCGACGGCCCATTTACCGCCTGCGAGTGGGCCGCTCACCGTAAGCGACGTATCTTCCAGCCCCACACCCGGGGTGGCGAGGAACTGATCAGCCCAGCCGTTGTGGGCATGAAGAGTAGCCAGAGGCGTGGAGAAGCCGTAGTTACCTTCGTCCGAGCCCAGCACCTCATAGGCGAGGGCAGCAGTAATGCCCTGAACCACTACACCCGCTTTTATCTTGTAGTAGTCGGCATCGAATTCACTGGTGTCGGTCTCGGATTCCTGGCTGGCGTATTCCAGAGCGTAGATCAGATCCAGATCAGTAAGCCCGTATTTGCCGGCATATCGCAGGCCCACAGTATCCAGGGAGTTGTCTGGTCCTTCATCTACCTCCAGCAAATACGCATAGGCGCTTAGTGTGCCCAGCGGTGTCTGGTAACCGACATTGACAAGATGATCCTTCGCAGGGAGGTCACCGGCTTCTGCAAAAATTCGATTGCGCTGATTCAAAAAGGCGTAATCAACACTGAGGTTCGATTCCGGAGCATAGGTCAGTCTGAAAGCATCAAATGTCTGGCGGTCCTGCCTCCAGCCAACGTGCCCGACAAATCGATGGTTATCGAATGTAATCACCTGACGACCCAGTTTTGCAGTCACGTCATACCGGTTGTACTGGAGAAAGGCCTGGTCCAATTCTGTTGTTTCAGGATCTGCAACGACTGAATAGTCGGGATTTTTACCCTGAGTGTCGTTGTACTCATCAAAGCCTGAAACAACCCGGGAGTCCTCAAACTCGATCATGCCCGAAAGACCGTGATAGGCGCCGGTCTTATATCCCAGGCGGGTACGAACAGTGAGCGCCTCGGCATCCTCTAACGGATTGTCCTGTTCGACAGATTCATACCGCAGTCGGATATCGCCCGATACATCGCCACCGCTCAATGCGGCATGAAGGGTATGCTCGTCCGCAGTCACCGATGCTGATGCCAGAAGAGTGCTGCCCAGCAGCCACACTGAATGTGTTTTCGCACGTGTTTTCATGGTGTTTCCTCGTTGTCCATAAAGTCTCAATTGGAAAAACTGTGGTCTGCGAGCGGTAACGACCTCTCGGCACGTTGCCGGGGTCTGGTTTTTCTTATGGGCAAAAAAAAACGCCCACCGATTGGGAGTTACTCCAATCGATGAGCGTCTTTGCTCTTGGTGACCAGCTTGCGGCTCCAGAGTGTTAAAAGTCCGGGCCGGCAAACCCTGGTTGCAGTTTTCGCGCCAATAATCGTTAAAAGAGTCTAATTAAATGAATCTATGGCATAAAAAGATTTTCCAGGAACATCGGGAATGAACCGAAATGAACATTTTTGATACATTTTGCCGGTCACTTACGACCCGAACGCACCACGGTTGAACATTGCCTGACCTGAAATGAGTGGCTCCCTAACGCGTTTTCGATCCATGGCCATTCAACTGAAAAAGTATTTCAGGGGAGGGTTTTCGATGAGATGACGGTCGAACGAATATTGAACGGTCGTTCATATAATAATCTGGGAAATCAGCTATTTATCAGAAAACCAGTGACTTGGAAGCTGAAAAAAACAAAGCCATACTGTCCGGAAATATAAAGACACAAAATTTGTTTGCTTTCCCTGAAACCTCTTGCAATTCTTAGTTCATACGATAAAGGCAAAACCGTCGAAAGGCGGTGACGCAAAGCTACCGGCCTAAAGTTTCAGTCTTGTGAAACAAAGGCAGCGGGGCCGCCGAATGGGGGATAGAGCCATGGTTATAATGTTTGGTACGAGGTTCTGGCAATCTCAGATCTCATTTTTTTCAAACATTCGAGTTCAATCCCCGGGATATCTACCTCAAACACTCCGTTTGCCTGGTGCTGTGACATCTCTTCGGCGCTCACCTTCCGACCAGCCTTTTCGTTGTACCGTTTTCGATAGCAAAATTGTCGCCTCCGTGCTCGGTGACATCTTGTGAAAATCGAAAAAACAGGCCCAGTACTGGGCCACGACAATTAGAAAGGAGCAACAACGATGAACGCACCAGCACATGCAAGTAACAAAATTGACCTTGGCCCACTCCGTGAAATGGATGGTTACCTTGCGTCGGCTATTGTGGACAGCTCCAGCGGCATGACCCTGGCGATGGATGCCAGTGGCGGCGAGTTCAACATCGAAATGGCCGCGGCCGGCAATACTGATGTTGTTCGCAAGAAAAGAGACGTAATGAAGAAACTCAAGCTAAATGACAAGATTGAGGACATCCTCATTTCTCTGCAGAAGCAGTACCACCTGATCCGCCCACTCGAGTCTAACGACGCTCTGTTCATTTACGTTGCCCTTGATCGCAGTCGCGCGAACCTTGGCATGGCACGTAGCGAACTCAACAGCTTCGAAAAAGGCCTCGATCTGGCTTGAGTCCGTGATGCGATGTGCCCGCAAGGGCAGGCACATCGCACCGATATAGCATCGGAATCCGGAAGTAAGAGGCAGCTCTGAAGGGTAATCAGGGGGCGGAGATGAATCCATCAACCAACGCTAATCAAACCATAGGCTTTGCCGGCATAGCACCGCACGAACGCAATACGATCCTATATGTTCAACGAATCTATCCGGATCATTTGAAACACGTTCGAGAGGTTGCTGATCCGCAAAGCGCCGATGTCATTTTCGCGGATCCTCTCACAGCTGAGGGTCAGCAGGCGTTGAAACGTACTGATGCATTTGTCATTGCATTACAGGACAGAAGAAGTCCGGCTATTGAGAGTGCCAGACTGACGTTGTTCCGACCACTTCGACCCCGCGCTGTTCTCGATACCCTAAACAACGTTGAGAAAGTTTCCTTGTCGACTCCACAACCAAAGTTGGTTAGCGAGTCGGCGGCACTGTCAGACATATTCCGCATGGCATTGCGCCGGGGATCCAACGCTCAGGGAGTGGCCATTTCTGATCAGGGTAAAACCTGGCTGTTGATTGACCCATCAAGAGACCGGATTCGCGGCAATCTCGACCTGTTGAATGTCGAGAGACTTGCCGTCAATGCCAGACACGTGTTCAGCCGTATACCCCAACATCAGGCCAGCGGGCTGCTGCAAAGTGAAAACGAGCAACCGTTGTACAGAACCCTCTGGCAACTTGCGCGAGATGTTGGAGAACGCTCCGTGCTTTTTGGCGACGAAACAGCGTCCCATTTCCGATTCGAGTGTTGGCCAAATTTCGCCGACGCCGGGATCTCCGGGAAATTGCTTCGTGCCGTTAGTTTGATGAGACACGGCAGTTTCACAGTTTCAGACGCGTGTGAACGAACCGGGCTGGATCGTGACCAGATGCTCGTTTTACTGAATGGCTCGTGGCTCACTGGCGAACTTTGCCTGACAGATGAAGCCGTCGTTGCCAGACAAACAGCGGCGCCAAATGCAACCCGTGTAAATGCATCGGTATTGGCGCGTATTCGCAGCAGACTGAGTAGGGCCTAGTCATCGTGGAGTACAAGATACTGATCACGGGCACCATGGGTGCCGGCAAAACCACAGCGATTCAGCAGGTGAGCGACTCTCCAACCGTGCTGACCGACGTTCACAATACCCGACAGGATGAAGCTGCCAAAGCAACGACAACAGCCGCATTCGATTTCGGCGAACTGGATTTAGGGGAGGGCGATTGCCTTCGCATCTACGGCACGCCAGGGCAGGAACGCTTCAGTTTCATGTGGCCAATTCTGGCTCGTGGTGCCATGGGTATCATTTATCTGGTCGATGCGACCCGTGAGTCACCAATTGATGATCTCGACGGTTTCATAAAAGCCTTCGGCGAAACCTCCGGGGGCATTCCTTCTGTCGTCGGTCTGAATAAATGCGACGAGGAAAGCAGCTTTCTCGCGCCTGCTATTCAAGATTATCTCGACAGTAAGGGGCTGTTGTGGCCCGTACTGCTAACCGATGTGAGAGACAGGGATCAGATCCTGGAGCTCTTCGAAATTTTAATCAGCCTCAACGAGGCGCTGGTCATGGAGGAAATGTGATGACCAACATGGCGGTAGACGCTTCCATCGTTGCGGACTGCAATGAAGCTCTGGAAGAAATGCTCGAAGAAACCAATGGCATGATCATGGGAATGATTGCGACATCCGATGGTTTTGTTGTTGCATCGGTTACAGCGCAGGGCAGATCCGTGGACCCAAACCGAATTGCGGCAATGGCCAGCTCCGGTCATGCATTGGGCGAAACCGTTGCGAATGAACTGGCGCATGGCAAATGCAACAACGTCATTATCGACACCGACCAGCTGAGTATCGTCTTCCTTTCCGTCCCTGAAACTCAGGATCCGCCTTTAATCCTGGGAGTGGCGGCGACAAAAAGCGTTACGCTCGGATCGGTGCTTTATGGCGCAAAAATCTGCACAAAGCGCATTACAGAATCAGTCAACGCCGTTCTTTGAGCACCTTCAACGCAGGTCATCATCATGGTATTCCATCATGAAGTGGTAACGCGTTTCGCCGAGGCGGGACTGCGCCTTTGTCCAACCCTGGAGTCTATGCTCAACGAGGATCCTTCCCATCAAACCGAGCGCCGGGGCAGCGGCTTCACACAGGCAACCCGATTCCTCTCAGCACGCATCAATCATCCGCGGCTAGCGACCGGTTTCGACGATCTGGACATTTTTTGTGACTGGAAATCTGCCCTTGATAACCACCGTCTTCGACACAGCCTATCAACCGGACAGATCAATACCTGGAGAAACTGGCACAGAACGCCCCCTGAATTGAAACCCAGTGACAGTCTTTCTGTGAGCCCAGAGGACGTCCAACTGGAAGCCAATCGTCAAACAATGCTTTGTGACCTGGTCAATGAGATGGAACTTGAGGAGAGCCGCTTGTTGACTGCGATGATCCGGGATCTTGTCACTCCGCGATCTGGTGCGAGAGACCAAAGCATTACCATCAGTGCGTGGCCGAAGAAATTGAAAGTCGGAAGCTGTCCGATGGCCGAAAAATGGTTCCTGGAACTGGCCCATGGATTTATTCCCAGAAAAGCACGCTGCAATTTGCTGCTGGGCAATGATGGCTCGCCATTACTGGTTGAAAAAACCGGCATGGGCGACGATCACAGCTGCCTTAGCCTGCGGCCACTCATAATGAATGGAGTGATGTTACCCGTGGGGAGCCTGCTGGCTGTCGAATATGATCAGGCGCTGCTGCACACCGCTCCGCAGAATCACACTATTGCAGGCAAACAAATCAGAATCAGTGACTGCCGCGGATTCAGAATGCTGAGATTAACCACGTTGGCGGTAAGCGGCGCGCATCGCAGGCGTGCTTTCTCGAAACATTTCGAATCTCAGGTCGCAGAAGGTCTGTTTGAACCCGAAAAAACCGACATTTCCCAGCTGCAATACCTGGCAGAAGAAGCATTGCTCGGAGCGCAGGCATCGTGATTCACACCTGCTTCTGTGAGCAATACGTTGTTCCTACCAGAAGTCGCAGCATGCTGAAGCTCGGGCGCCTTGCCCAATGCCTTTACGCACGGGGGCTGGCAAAGCTTGTCGACCCGGGAGTTCTGGATACCGAATTACTATTTACCCTGCACAATCCGGAATACGTCGAGGCATTCCTGAATGGCGACAAGCCACTGGCCGTCAGTCAGAATCTGCCGTGGTCGCCAATGCTCAGGACGGCAGTGCTGGCGATGCAGGCAGGGCAGATCACGGCTGCAACGCTTGCAATGGAACATGGAATCGCAGCCAACCTTGCGAATGGCTTTCATCACGCGAAATACGATAAGGGTGGCGGGTTCTGCACGTTTAACGGACTGGCTCTTGTTGCTCACGCTTTTCCATACAAGCGAATTTTTGTCCTCGATTGCGACGAACACGGTGGCAACGGCACGGAAGATTTCGCCGGGCGTCTCTCAAATCTTTTCAATTACACAATCTTTGGCAAGAGATTCGGGTGCCAGGGCGCGCCGAATAGCGTCGCGGACAGCCTGGAAGGCGTGCCCCTGAATTTTGCCACCTATCGTCAGGCGCTCGAACGAGCTTTCTCCGCGATGTCACTTTGGAAACCCGACCTGGTAGTGTATCAGGCTGGTGTCGATTGCCATGAGCACGACCCCATCGGCCGGGGCTCGCTGTCCGAACCCGATTTGAAGGAAAGAGATCGGTTGGTATTTCAGCATTGCAGAGATCACTCCATTCCGGTGATGTTCACAATGGCTGGTGGTTATCACGAGCTTGAGCGAGTCGTCGAGTTGCACACCAACACCTTCATCGCTGCCATTGAAACCACAGAGTGTCCGGAACACGCACTTGAACGGCCGGCCGCGAATGACGGCTGATATAACCAACATCGCGGCAATCCACAAGGTATCTCCGTAGCACTTCCCAAACCGCCTATCATTGGGCAGCCCCAGAATGTAATGTCAAAGGAAATCACAGGTTGTGAGGGAGCCTCGAGTTGACGGATAAACCATCAAAAACCAAAACCAGTTTTTATCGCCGACTGTATGTTGCCTACTTGATCGAATCAGGATTTCGAAGTGTCCCAGATCTCATGAGCG
The DNA here is from genome assembly GCA_964632565.1 of uncultured Marinobacter sp. Lineage (GTDB taxonomy): Bacteria > Pseudomonadota > Gammaproteobacteria > Pseudomonadales > Oleiphilaceae > Marinobacter. The sequence goes on from CAZWEP010000030.1 coordinate 26,756, forward strand.
TAACGGGCATGCCTCGTAGAACGGCACAGGACACGCTAAACGCACTTCATGAAATAGATGTCGAAATCGAGCATCAAGGTTCCAATAAAACCGGTGGATATCGGGTAAAGAACTGGGGAGCTGTGAATCCGGATTGGCTCAATACCAACGTCGAGCGGATTCGCAAAACACTCGGCTATCCACCCGTCAGAATCACCCCGGAAAGCGGTTGAGCAGGGGGCGATTGCAAGTATTTCCCAAGCAAAAATCGGATGGAATCGGTTCTTCAGTTAGGGTTAGATGCATTGATCAACTCATGATCTTGGACAGAGACATGGCGACAGCCCCCGTCAGTGACATGCGCAGCATCGCAAACTACATCGAACAGCACTCCGATGAGAAGCTGACTCTGGACACTCTTGGTAAATTGGCTGGGCTATCTCCCTCAGGCCTACAAAGAGTGTTTAAGAAGACGTTTGGCGTTACACCCAGGGTCTACCAAGACGCGCTCAGGATGAGGCGTTACAAGCAGTCTCTGCGCGAAGAACGCAATGTGACAGAGGCGATCTATGCCTCCGGTTACGGATCAGGCAGCCGGATCTACGGCGAGCCGAGTCGTAATCTGGGAATGACGCCCCGTGTCTATCGGCAAGGTGGTGCTGGCGAAATCATATCCTTCGCTTGTCGCACTACAGTGCTCGGATTGCTGTTGATGGCCGCGACGGACACGGGTGTTTGTTTCGCTCAGTTTGGCGAAAATCGGGCCTCCTTGGTTGCGAGCCTTAGAAGCGAATTCCCAAAAGCGGATCTAAGGGAGTCATCCGCTCGGGATGCGCCTGAACTTGATGCCTGGATCAACGCCCTCAACCAACACATTGCGCAAGGTGTTCCTGGACCAGACCTTCCGCTGGACATTCGAGGTACTGCCTTTCAGATCCAGGTTTGGACATTTCTGCGGAGCATCCCTGCCGGTGAAATTCGAAGCTACACCGAAGTGGCAAATGCTATCGGAAAACCCACCGCCGTCAGGGCAGTGGCATCAGCCTGCGCAAGAAACCGGATAGGTGTACTGATTCCATGCCACCGGGTACTGAGGAGTGATGGTGGCCTGGGGGGATACCGTTGGGGACTGTCGCGAAAAAGGGCACTACTCGAAATGGAAAAGGCCTGATATAACAACCTGCGTCACATTATTAACTGCATTGTAGTCATATACTTAGCCAAGTTTTTACAAACAACGGCGTGTTAGTGTCTGCGCGCCAACTTCACTTGGCAAAGGAGTATCAAGCCATGGATCGGACTGATAGAGAACGTCGCCGCCACAGGCGCTCAAGCTTCCGGGTTCCGGTCGACCTTAATTACGCGAACGCTCGGATAGAAACACGTACGCTGAATATGTCAGCCAGCGGTTTGCGTCTAAAAAGGCCCAATGGCGTGTACATCGAGCCGGGTGAAGTCATTGATGTTTCTTTTCAGAGCGCAAGAATGGCGCCATTGTCAGCCCTGGTAGCCAACGTCGGTAAATCTCACATCGGCCTGCAGTTAAACCGGGAGCGGTTTTCTGATTTTGAACTCAGAGAGCTTTTCGAATTGGCGCCTGTATGGCAGCGACTTTGGGGCCAGACCAAACGCAAGCTTTGGCAGACCAGTCGTCGCCTTGCCGTCCTGGCCGCCAATACCTTCCTTCGATCCTTTATTCTGTCGATTTCCAAGCCGGACTTCGTGTTCGCGGTATACGGGAATCGAAAAGACGCAGATACCTATTTTTCTCCGGGAATGGCAAAGCTCATGCCGCCGAACCTGATATTGGGTTTCATTCGTAATCAGGGCGCGCGCGGGCTGTTGGTTGCCTCCCAGACTCTCGAGCATGAGTTGCAAGCAGATTCCGACAAAGTCCGGGACTACATTCACCAGCTTGGCGTCGACTTTCCCGAGGTAAAACGTTTTGCGCTGGTGGGGCGATTGCCTACCTTCGCCCAAAAAGCTGGCATTCAAATCTCAGACCCGCTTGTTGAAGGAAGTCTTGGTACTCGCTACATGATCCGTGGCGTCGCTCAGCAAATGCTGGCTCGGCCAGAGTATTCGCAGGAAACCAGTATTGTGGTTCTTGGTGGAGCAGGGCGCATTGGTAACGCGGTGTGCGAGGATCTGACCGGACTGTACAAGACCGTCATCGCTTATGATCCTCGCTACGAAACGGATGAAGAGATCAAGTTTGATCAAGCCACGATTATCCGCACGTCCAATGTTGCTCATCTGCATGATAAGAAGCTCTATATTGGCCTGATGTCCCGCGGTGATGTGATTCTCGATTTCTACCAGCACATCCCGGACGGTGCACTGATCGCAGACGACACACATCCATGCATCAGCTTGAATGTACGAGAAAAATTGCTGCAGAGGGAGATTGTTTGCGAAAAAGTGGTACTCTCTCATTCGGAGTTTTTAATGTGGCCTCGCATGCCGTCCTGGAATCATCGCGATATCCCCGGATGCCTTGTGGAAGCCCTGGTCTTGCTAAAACATCCCGAGCTGGAAGGTGGTCAATTCCTATCCTTTTGCAACCAAGCTGAGGAAATGGGATTCACTGGCCGCCTGATCAAGCCCCTGGCCGAATAGGAAAGGGAGGGAAACAGGAATGATCTATGAGAGGGAAAACGCTAGCAAGCCTGATGATCCTGTTACTAGGCGTCGTCATGTGCCGCGCAGTACTAGCGGAAATGGTAATTCAGGGCGAGAAAGATCATTACTCGCTCAATGAACAAGTGGTATACAAGCTAGATTCCACTGGTGAAGCCACTTTAGAGGAAGTTGTACAAAAGTCAGAGTGGCTCACCAAAAACCAACGCGTTCTTAACCTTGGTTTCACCAACGCACCAGTCTGGATCAAGGCCGCAGTTACTATCCCAGAGAGTACGGAGCAGCAGTGGTACGTGGTGATTCCCTATCCACTGCTGGAAGAAGCAGAACTGTACGTCCTGAAAGACGGAAGCTTGCCTGCCGCTTTCCAAATCAGCAGTGAGCAGCTGCGTCAAAGCACCGAACACTCAGACGGTTATTCCGTTAGCCTTCCCATCCCTGAGGGACTGTCGGGCAAGCTGGACCTGATCCTTCGTGCAGACTCCTCAACATCGCTCCAGGTGCCCGTAGAACTCTGGCGCGAGGACTATCTGCTTGATCGCTTCACAGCGCACAGTCTGTATTGGGGCGGGTATTTCGGCATTCTCTTTGCGCTGGTCATTTACAACCTGTTTCTGTTCCTTTCCATTCGGGACCCCGCTTACGGTTATTACGTTTTGTACCTCGGCGCACTGGGCCTTCTCATGCTGAGTATTTCGGGAGTGGGTTACACATTCCTGTGGTCCGACATCCCGATGTTTTCGTTGTACGCCTTGTCTATCGGGACAGGATTTTTATCTCTGTGGGCACTGATGTTCGCGAAGCACTTCCTGAGATGGCCCGGCTTCTATCAACAACTCAATCGCAGCATGACCGTAGCGGCAGCTTTAGCTGCTGTACTTATTATTTACACGTTTTTTGATCCATTCAGTGGTGCAAAGCTTGCGGGACTGCTTGGAGTACTGGTGGTAGCGTTGCTCATCAGTGCAGGCGCCGCAGGTTTGATGGCCGGGGTCGCCATTGCCCGCTATTTCGTATTGGCATTGACTGCACTGGCAACGGGAGCATCCATCTACTTACTGAATGTGTTCGGTGTACTTCCAGTGAACGGTTTCACCAATAACGCACTCGCAGTGGGCTCGGCTGCTGAAGTGCTGCTGCTATCATTTGCCCTGGCACATCGGATTAAAGAAGAACGGGCACACAAGATTTCTGCGCTGCAATCCCAGCAAGACGCCGAACGAAAGGTCAGGGAACTGCACCTCAAATCCCTGGAACAGGCAATGCACGACTCGGTGACCAATATGCCGAATACGTCGTTGCTGATTCATCGTTTAAAGGAAAGCGCGCGGGAAGACAGACGTGTCGCCATGGTCCTGGTCCACTATCCTCAGGTGAAAGAGATAGCATCCAGCATGGGGTACGATCTGGCAGAAGAAATGTTTCGTCAGTTAGTCCGAAATTTCAATCACATACTTGCTGGTCCCGGTTCGGTCATATGCCTGGAAACCACGGGGCCTGCCTACCTTGCAACACCGGATTTTGGATCCATTGCCTTCCTGGTCGACCTGGACGACTGGGACGACAAGCTCGAGCCCTTCATTGAGCAAATCGTCGGAAACCACGAGGTTGCTGTAAATTCCATACGTCTGCCGCTCGGAATGAACTTGCACTGCGGCGTGGCCGTCTATCCTGAGCATGGTGAAAAACCAGAAGTACTTTTCCAGAATGCGTCGGCTGCAAGGGACAGTAGCGCCAGGGACAAAGTTGTAGTGCAGGTCTTCAACGAGGAGATCTCTGCGTTTGCGAGGCGTCGTATTGCATTGATGGGCGCATTGCCGCCGGCCATAGATGCCGGGGAATTGGAGCTGTACGCGCAGCCACAAATGAATGTGGCAGGGGAGAGATTGGTCGGCATCGAGCTACTGCTTCGTTGGAACAGCTCTCGCTTTGGCCCCGTGCCCACTGACGAGCTGATTGATATAGCAGAGAATTCCGGGCTAATGGACGTACTGTCTCGATTCGTGTTTCGTCAGGCCTGGAAAATCATGGAGACGCTGCAAGAACACAAGCTGGATATCACCTGCAGCATCAATCTCTCCGTTCAAAACCTCACCAATAGCAACTTCACCGCATTTATGCTGGCTGATGCCAAGGAACATGGCATCCCTATGAGCCGCCTCGTTTTTGAGGTGACGGAAACATCCATGATGCACAACATAGACGCCGTTGTCGGATCTTTGCTGATGCTGTCAGACGCAGGATGCAAAGTCGCACTGGATGACTTTGGCACGGGGTATTCATCGCTGGCCTACCTCAGCCGCTTGCCTATCAACGAGCTGAAAATCGATCGCTGTTTCGTAGGTCAGATGTGTTCAAGCCGCCACGATTTATCCATCGTCGAGAACACCCTCAAACTGGCCCGCACCCTCAGGCTAGAAACCGTAGCGGAAGGGGTTGAAGACGCGGAAACGCTCGCCCTGCTGCACACTCTCGGTTGCCAGCGCGTGCAGGGTTATTATTTTGCCAAACCCATGCCGATGGATGAATTTTGTGATTGGGCACTGAAGCAAGCTCAGTGACATGGGCCAACGATCATGTATCGCTGATCAACTTTTCAGATAAAAACCTGAATCACCCCATCCTGTACCCGAACCTCTAGCGTTGTTATTGCTCGGGTTGCGGGTGCAGCGATGGGTTTTCCGTCCCGAACGTCGAAGGCGCCCTGATGCAGCGGACATTCGATAACATGTCCGTCGAAATAGCCGTCTCTCAAGTCCGCGCCGCCATGGGTGCACAAGGCCAGGGAGGCGTAAAGGCCGGTCGGCGTATCGTAAACGGCAATTGGCTGCCCTTTGACCTCGGCTCGTGTCACCCATCCCGCCTCCAGATCTTTAACTGCCATCACATCTTGCCAGTCTGTATCGCTCATGCCCGACACTCGCGGATCTGGCGCAGGATATCTTTGTGGGCGCCCACATAGCCATCAGGTTGGACGTGCACATGATCCCGCAGTTTTTCGTGCAGGCGAGGGAGGGCGTGGTAGGGCACCAGGGGCACATAATGGTGCTCGGCATGATAGTTCATATTCCAGCATAAGAATCGCCAGGGCCGGGAGACAAGGTTGGTTCGGGTGTTGTCATTCATACGAGCAACAGTCGGCCGTCCCACGTGCTCAGTCATCCGGATAAAGCGCATCACCGGCTCCCCGAGGAACAGCGGTAACAACCAGTACCAGAGCAGGCCCCACCATCCGGATATCGCCATGCCCGCCAGGACCAGCGCATATAAACCAAGCATCGTTCGCGCTTCCCGAAAGATAGCATCATGCTCCTCCCGCGGAATAAACCGCTTTTCAGCCGTAGAAAGATGACCCAAGCTATGTCGCGCAAGTTCGCTGAATTTTGCTTTCCAGTAGGGTATCGAGGACAGATAAAGCAGATATTCACCGTAGCTGGATGGCATCGGGATCAATTCTGGATCCTTGCCTGGCAGTTGGGTATGAGTGTGATGGTCACAATGCTCGTAGCGAAAGAACCGGTGGGGCAGCAAAATAATAAACCCACAGATTTGCCCGACTATGTTATTCAGCTTGCGGGTGCGAAATACCGTGTAATGCACGCATTCGTGCTGCAGCGAGAAATGATGAACCAACACGATTCCGTGCAACACCATCGCAGGCCAGATTAACCAACTGTCCCATGTAATCGTGATCAGGGTGGTTGTTCCCGCTAAAACCAGAATCCAAACCGCCAGGTGGCGCAATGCTGGCCTATCAGACCGCTGCATTAGCTGTTTCAACTCTTCCCGAGTGAGCAAGCCTTCATCAAGAGCCTGGGTAAGGGGAGTTACAACACTGCGCGCCATCTTGGATGATCCGTTGATTGAAACGCTGAGAATGGTCAGGTCTTAGCCCTGATTCAACCTAACATGGTTAAATTTTACTCTGCAAAATCTGTCAATCAGAGCAGGGCAGTCAGGAGAGGGTCAGGGCCACATTCAGTTCTCGATGGGGATTGGTCCAAATACCTTTTTTCTGGCGTTCTCCAGGTCACTGGTAAGCTCGTCAATGTTCCCCGTACTGATATATTTCGCCAGCAAAGGGGTTGCCAGCTTATCGAAATCAGGGTGGGTATCCCTGTCAAAATACTGCGCCAACCCTGCCGCACGTCTCAGAACTTTTTCGCCTTCTTTAATGAACCGGGCATCACCAACAACCGCATTAATGTTGGGAGGAATGTACCCTAAACCCTCATTAAGAAAAGATTGCACATCGGCTCGCGCCATGTACCGGATAAAGGCTTTCGCTTCAGCAACTTTTTTCGTGCTTTTCGGGATCATAAAAACGTCTGTTGGCGCATTCTCATAATAAGGCACGCTTGGATCGATCGTGGGAAATGGCATGAAACGGATGTCTTCGGGATAGAGATCGTCTGCTGGCCACTTACTCGCCACAAAATTGCCAAGCAACAGAAAACCGATTTTGTTCCGATAGAACAGGGGAAGCACGCCATCCCAGGTATGGATTCGGTGATCTTCATTGTAAAAACCGTTATCAATCAGAATCTTCCACTCAGCGAGGACCTTTTGTACTTTCTCATTCCGAAATGAGACTTCTCCGTTAAGTAGCTTGAGGTGGAAGCCCAGGCCATTCGTTCGCAAGTTGATGTAGTCGAACCAGGCCGCTGCAGGCCAATTTTGTCTTGTACCGATTCCGATGGGCGTAATGCCGGCCTCTTTCATGCGAGTAAGCACTGCAATAAAGGATTCCCAATCGTTTGGCACTCCGCCGAATCGTTCCACCATGGACTTTCGATAGAACAGCCCCCAATGGTAGTAGGCGAACGGAAGGGCATAAACTTCGCCATTGAGCGTGACGCCCTGTTTTACATTCGGGAACTGCTCATCGTAATTTTGTTCCTCCCAAAGATCTGTAATTGGCAGGATCAGACCTTTCTCTGCATATAGATACAGGCGCTGAGACGCGCTCCAGAACATCACGTCCGGTGTGTCTTTTCCCTCGATAAGCCAGACCGGCACTTTTCTTTTATACGCGAGATCCGTTTCAACGACGGAAGTAACTTCAATACCTGTTTCAATGAAAAACTGGTTAAACACCTGTTCAAACCGGTCCCTCTGGTTAGGCTGAAGCTGGATACTGACGCGAATTTCCTCGGCTGGCAGCAGCGATGGCACTAAGCAAAAGAGCAATAAATAAAAAAATGGAGCCCTGAATGTCATAGTCGCGTGCCTGAAGTTGCCTAGAAAAGGTCATGACTCCCTAGTATAGACGGAATAATTCAGCATTCGGCTGTCATTCTTGGTTCAGATTTGAGGGAATATCCCGATACGACGACAAAAGCGACGATGAGGCTACGCGCCACGCTTACAAGTTAATCGAAGGAGCATGTATTCGAAGTCTCTAGTGATGGGCGGCCAGCAAGAGTGGTCGTCATTGGTTGAACGATTTCAGAAGTGAGAAATCACTATTACTGCGTATAATGTATATTATGTT
>CAZWEP010000031.1:0-11313 GCA_964632565.1 uncultured Marinobacter sp.
CAATGCCAATGCCCGTCATGGCGGCATCGATCAGGGGATCTTCTCCGGGTGGCGGAAGTGGGCTGATTTCGCCTTCGGCGTCTGGTCGCTCCACATAGAGAAAGTTATCGGTGTCGATAACCAGTAACTGGGCTCGCTGCCGTCGACTCATTTTTTGTGCTTCCGACGGGATCAGGTCTGTATCGTTCAGGTTAATACTGCCGGTAAGGAAACCGAGCAGGTCGCCATCGTCTGACTGGATCGGGGCAACAAAGGAGAGCAGAGGGACCCCGGTCGTTCGACCCATAATGGGCCGACTAATAATAGGTTTGCGAGTTTTCAGGGCCTCGGCAAAATGGGATCTGTCGGCGTAGTTGGTGCCAATCCGGTTTGCGACGAAGATCGTCTCGGCAATAGCCGTTGCCTGATCGTCCAACACTAAAATGCCATTTGAGAACAGCAAGTTGAGACGATCCTGGCGGGCAATCAGGGCGTCAATTTCGTCCAGTGGCAGTAGTTTCTCTCCGTCTGTCAGTGCTTTACTGAAGGCATTCAGCAGGTCCAGCCTCAGTTGAAGGTTCTGACTGACCTTCTCCGAAACACTGCGGGCTTCATAACTTTGCTGTTCCGTCAGGATTCTCTCGAAATCCTCATTGAGAGCTCGATAGGCAGTTGTCATCACGGCGACAATGGCCGCGAGACTGCAGCCGACAATGATCAGGGCTAACCGGCTGCTCAGAGAAAGGCTCGACAAACTACAAATTCCTTTAGCGTTCTTTTAAAACTTGCTTTCATGGCAGAATAGTCGAAAGTAAACGTATTGTTTGTAAATTACGACAGATAAGAGATGCTATGCCCGACGCCGTCGCAAAAAATGTCAGTGAAAAACTGGCACTTCTAAGGCAAAGGTTTCGCGACAAGGCCGCCGAAGAAATCGATGTTCTCGCCCACCTCATCGAGTCAATACGCTCCGGGAATCCAGATCCGGCCGATGTCGATGCCGCTTACCGCTTGCTGCACCGGCTGGCGGGTTCTGCGGGTACCTTTGGTTTTACGCACCTCGGAGAAGAGGCCCGGCGCCTTGAGCTGTTCCTGAAACCCATGGCCGAGGGCGTCGACAATCTGACGGACTCAGTGTCGCAGATTGACGACGAGTTCTGCGACCACCTGGCGGGGCTGAAGGAATTGCTGCGCGACCAGGATGCGATTGAAACCAACCAACCGAGTGCAAATCCTTTTGACAGTACGGTGGACGAACATAAGGTGCTCGTTTTCGACCCTGACAAAGCTCATGTAGAGGACCTGATCGATAGCCTGAAGCTCTATGGATACCCGGCAAAGTGGTTGCAAAGCACCGAAGGTTGGCGGGACACATTGAAAGGTCTGCCGTCTGTCGTGATCATTCAGGCGGGTCAATTCCTCGCAGGCTCTGCCCATTTTTCTAATTCATATGCAGACATTCCTATCATCTGTGTAGGTCGAGATGATTCTTTCAGTTTGCGTTATGCGCTTGCCAAGGCGGGCGCCGAAGCGTATTTCTGTGAGCCACTGAATTCCCCTATGCTAACCGATCACCTGGAGCGTTTGGTGACTGATCACGCGGATGCGGTCAGTGGTCGCGTGCTAATAGTTGATGACGATCCAGAGCTTCTGGAGCATTACCGGCTGGTACTGACAACCGGCGGAATGGACGCCCGGACTGTCAGTGACCCGGCCGAACTGTTGCCGACGTTGTCCGAGTTCCGCCCGGACATCCTTCTGATGGATGTCCAAATGGGCCAATTTTCCGGTCCTGCGCTGGCACGAATGCTGCGTTTCGAGCCTGAGTGGCTGAGCCTGCCTATCGTGTATCTTTCCTCCGAGAGCGATCGCGAGATCCAGCTCGAGGCACTGGCAAAGGGTGGCGATGATTTTCTGACCAAACCTGTGTCCGATTCCTTTCTGCTTCGCACCGTTCGGATTCGTTGCTATCGGGCTAAGCAGCTCGACAAACTGGTTTCCCGGGACAGCCTGACCGGCTTACTCAAACATTCGCTGGTCAAGTCTGAAGTCGCCAAAGAGCATGCCCGTTCCATGCGGATGAAGCACCCCTCGGTGGTGGCCATGCTGGACCTGGACCATTTCAAGCAAGTCAATGACACCCAGGGGCATCGTGCCGGCGATCTGGTTATCAAGGGTTTGGCGAACTTGCTGCGCCATCGCCTCAGAAAAACCGACATCATCGGCCGGTATGGTGGAGAAGAGTTCGTGGTGGCGCTGCCCGACTGCAACGTGACCCGCGCCGGTGAGGTGTTGCAAGCAATCTGCGAAGACTTCTCGAAGATTACGTTCAGAGGCAACGCCGGTGATTTTAATGTCACGCTGAGTATCGGAGCGGCGGATCTGTCCGGTTATTACGACGCCGAGGACGCCATTGAAGCGGCAGACCAGGCGCTGTACGAACGCAAACGCTTTGGCCGCAATGGCGTCTCGGTTGCCAAGTCGACATGAAGGTTTTGATTCTTGAAGACGACGAGGTCATGGCAGATTTGCTGGGCACGGTGGTTGATGGTCTCTACGCGGGAACGAATTTGCAGTTAGCTGGTCGCCTTTCCGATGCTCTGAATCACTGGCGCTCTGATCCGGCCGATCTGGTGATCGCGGACTGGAACCTGCCTGACGGATCTGGCCTGACCCTCGTTAAGGAAATTCGAAAGACCTCACGTGAAACGCCTGTGGTTATCATTTCAGGGCGGTCCGATCGCGATTCTATCCTCGCCGCTGCCAATCTCGGTATTAACGGGTACATCAGTAAACCCTTCAGCGTTGAGCTTGTGCATGAGCGCCTGATGAAGCTCGTCGATCCCTCCTCTGTGGTAGCCGGTGACTTGCAGACATTGATGGATCGTATGCGTCATGCGGCAGAGTCCACGCTTCAGCTGCCGGGTTTGGCCGGGGCTGCGGATTTTATGGCGCTGGCTCAGCGTAAGGATGAGATATCGTCCATCGAACTGGCAGAGCGATGCCGATCCGAAGCGGCGCTGACCGCCAAGCTGCTTGAGGTGGCGAATCGGCAGTCTTTGAAGCGCTCTGGTAATGCGGTAAACAACCTGAAAGATGCCATTACCGCCATCGGCGTTCCAATGTCTATCAACCAGGCCCTGGCGCTCTCAATGGATGTAGCCGGACAGCTTCCGGATTCACGACTCAAAAAGCTGGCCGTTCATTATCAGACTCTGGCCTCAGATCTTGCCAAGGAGGCTCAGGCATTGGCCAAGCAGCTTGGTGGCAATGGTGAGATGCACTACACGGCCGGTCTGCTGAGCCGGATTGGCGAGTTGGTGGCGGTCAGAATCGTTCAGCAGCACCTGGATGCGGGAAACACCGTCCCCGATTCGGAGATCACGCAGGCGATTGATCAATGGGCATCGGCCCTTGGCAATCGGGTCAAAATCCAGTGGCGCCTGTCGCTGGACCTGAGAGAGCTCATCGGGGCGGTTCATCTGTTGCGAAAGGAATCGGTGGCCCGTGACTTACTGATCATGCGGGCGGCAGCGCTTCGCGTGGCTGGCGAAGGTGAGAGCGACGCATGTTGGCGTCTTTTGCGCCAATTGGGATTGGAAAATCTGGAGAAATATAACAATGGCAGTGAATGACACGCTGACCAGAATCATGCTGGTGGAAGACGAGGAGGACATTCGGGCGGTGGCGGAAATGGCGCTGGAGTCCATCGGCGGGTTTGAATTGAAAACCTGCCACAGCGGAGAAGACGCGCTCGAGTCCATCGAAAAGTACAACCCGCAGTTGATCATTCTGGATGTGATGATGCCCGGCATGGATGGCCCGGAAACATTGAAAGCCATCCGGCAAATCCCGGCCTTTGCCTCCACGCCGGCTATTTTTATGACTGCCAAAGTCCAGTCTGATGAGATTGAAAGCTACCTGGCGGAGGGCGCGCTCGGTGTCATCCCCAAACCGTTTGATCCGATGACGTTGTCAGACCGGGTTCTGGAAATATGGCGAAGCCGGGGTCCCATCGGTTAAGCTAGCGCGCTTCATGCATTTTGCTCACGGGGCTCCAGCTCATGTCTTCAGACTCATCCAGAGATGAATTGTTAGCCAAGCTCAACCTCGAAACCTCCCAGATCCGCTGGCACGATCTGCAAACCTACTTTGCCCGCGGCCATGTGGTGCACGTCGCGCCGACGCTGGATTTGCTGGAAGTGGCGGCCGAGCTGGCTGCCGACAACACCTCGCGATTTCAGCAGTGGATGTCCAATAAGCAGGTGGGTGATGTGTCACCGGAGATTGCCCGCCAGTGGTACGAGCAGGACAGCGTGCTCTGGGCGGTTGTCGTCGCGCCCTGGGTCCTCGTCCAGGACCGTTCGGAAAGCGCGCTTCATTGACAAGTTCTACCGCTGACGTCTAACCCCTTCAACCTGAGGCTTTCATGCTGACCGGTGCCCTGCTGATCCTGGCCCCCCTGTTTCTCGGGTTCGCCATCGCTCTGGAAAAACGGCGTTTGATGACGGCCATCCACCACACTGTCGAGGTGCTGGTGTACGGTATTCTGGCGCTGCTGGGTCTCGCGCTTGGACAGATGGATGGGCTGGGGGCGCAGCTTTCGGGTATGGCCCTTCAGGTGTCTGCGCTGGTTCTGGTGTTGCTGGTCGCGAACATGATCGGCCTTCGGATACTCCATGCCTTCCTGCCGATGTCAGCGAATCGCGATGATGTGCCGGTGTCCAACGGTTTCGGGCGACTCTTCCTGGCCGGATTGAAACCCCTCCTCGCCGTGATTGCCGGCGGTGTGGCAGGTTACTGGTTGATTCCCGTGTGGCATCAGGCAGAAGACCTGGCGACGGGCTTGCTGATGCTGTTGCTTTTTTTAATCGGTTTGCAGCTTCGGAACGCGGGTCTTTCGCTACGTAAACTGCTGTTGAACACTCAGGGGCTGGCTATATCGCTGACGCTGGCGCTCAGTTCCCTGATGGGCGGTGTTGTTCTTGCGCCATTGTTGGACATTGGGTGGAGTCAGGCGCTGGCACTGGCGTCGGGCTTTGGCTGGTACTCGCTGTCTGGCATTGTGATTGGTGAGGCGCTGGGGCCTGCCTGGGGCGGCGTTGCGTTTCTTAATGACGTGTGCCGGGAAATCATTGCCCTGGCGATCATCCCAACCTTGATCGCGACCAAACCGGGTATGGCGATCGGCTACGGCGGCGCAACGGCGATGGATTTCACGCTGCCGGTCATTCGCAAGAGCGGTGGTCTGGCCTGTGTGCCCGTAGCGATCGCATCCGGGTTCATTCTTTCCTTCCTGTCGCCCATTCTGATGGCGGTGTTTCTTTCGATGTCGGCCCAGTAACGGCGTTTGATCACGTCGTCGGGAAGAATGTCCTCAGGCTGTTTTTGTAGGTGGTCGTCAGAACCTGCTCGATGGGCAGTTCCTTAACCTCGGCAATCTTCTCCGCGACGAAAGGAATGTAGAAGGGCGCGTTTTCCTTTCCGCGATAGGGAACGGGCGCCAGAAACGGCGAGTCGGTTTCCAGCAGAATCTGTTCAATCGGCGTCATGCGAACGATCTCCCGAACGTTCTCCGCTTTATTAAAAGTCGTAATGCCGTTAAAGCCGAGGCACCACCCCTGATTCAATGCGTATTCGGCCAGTCCGGGGCCGGAGGTGAAACTGTGGATAACGCCGCGGCGTGTTAGCGAGCCTTCAAACTCCCGCAGTATCTCAATGGTGTCCTCATCCGCCTCCCGGCTGTGAATGACGACGGGGCGGTCATGATCGCTGGCGATCTGGAGCTGTCGGCGAAAAACACTGCGCTGTACGTCACGGTCCGCATTGTCGTAGAAGTAATCCAGTCCAATTTCGCCGACGGCGACGATCTTGTCATCGCCGGCATGTGCCCGAATTTCTTCCTCCGCAGCGTCCGAATAGTCCTCAGCGTCGTGCGGATGCACGCCCTGAGTGCCATAAACCCAGGGTGCCGCCTGACTCAGTTCCCGCACAGTACCAAGGTTGGTCGGAGACACTGCAATCGTGATTACCCTTTCGATATTCACCCTCTGCATTTCGGCAAGGGTTTCGTCCAGAGGCCGTTCCTTGAGATAGTCGAGGTGACAATGGGTTTCGATAATTGGGTGATCAAACACTGGAATTTCGCGGCGTTTTTTACTCATGTCAGAGGACTCGCTCCATCGCAACCGGAGGTTGGTTGCTATCCTGAGAGTTTATCCGCGAATTGTATCAGCTTGTCCGATTATTCACCTGCATGGCGGCGATAGCAGTGCATCATCCGCCATTCCAGTAACAGGAGCGCGGTCATGCATATAGCCGTTCTGGGTGGTGGCGTGGTTGGCGTCACCACTGCGTATGAACTGAATCGCCGTGGCCACCGGGTCACTGTCATTGAACGTCACAGTGAGGCTGGCAACGAGACCAGCAAAGGCAATGCCGCGCAGCGATCTTACGGTGTTGTCTATCCCTGGGCCGATCCGGCCATGGTCGTTAAGGCGATCCCCTGGCTGTTCGCCGCAGATGGTCCTTTGAAAATGGCCATGCCACCGTCTATGGAGACCCTCCGCTTTGCGATATCGACTCTCCGTTATGCCTGGTCGCCCGGGCTCTTTGGTCTTAACAAAAGGGCCATGCTGCGTCTTGGCTTGCACAGTCAAAAGCGTTTCCGTGTCCTGGAAGAAGAATCGACACTCAACTTCGATGGCGATCACAAAGGGCTGCTTCACCTGGCCAGCTCACAGGAAGCGATGGATGGTTACGCCCGGACTCATGAGTTGCTGCAGGAGATGGGCATCGCATCCCGATTGCTCAGCCTGCTGGAAACGAGGGAAGCCGAACCGGCCATCGCAGGCTCCGGTCCCCTCGCCGGGGCGTTGAGCTATCCGACGGACGGCACCGGAGATTGCCATCTGTTCAGTCGTGCACTGGCTGATGTTTGCCGGCAGAAGGGCGTCACGTTTCTCTGCGATACAGAGGTTATGGGGCTTGTGAGCACGGATCATGAGGTGACTGCGGTGGAAATGCGAGTGGCCGACGGGGCATTGGAGAGCCTGCCGGTTGATGCGGTGGTTGTCAGCATGGGGTGTTGGTCTGGCCAGGTGGTAAAGTCTCTCGGTCTGAATCTGCCCATTTATCCGGTAAAGGGTTATTGCATGACAGCGCCCATTACCGAACCTGACCGGGCGCCCCGTTCAACCGTCATGGACGATCAATACAAGGTTGTCTGCACCCGGCTGGGCGATCGTTTGCGGGTTTCAGGGTTCGTAGAGCTGGCGGATTTTGACCGCAGCATACCGCGAGCAAGATTGGCTACGCTCAGAAAGTCGGTACAATCCCGTTTCCCGGGTTGCGCGGATCTCGATCAGGCGGATCTTTGGACCGGATTCCGGCCGATGACACCGGACGGACCGGCCGTTCTAGGGCGTGGCAGCAGGAAGAATCTGTACCTGAATACTGGCCATGGCACCTTTGGCTGGACCCTGTCCGCCGGCAGCGCAGACCTTATCGCTCAGTTAATTGACGGAGAGGAGCCATCCGTGTGCCTCGATCCGTTTCGACCCGATCGTTTTCAGACCTGAGAAAGATGTCATTGTCCGTGAGCAGTATGACCCCGGAAATATCGGCCGAGGCCCGCTGGAAGAACTTAAACCAGTGGCTGTCTAGCCATCGTGAGTTCTGGCAGCCAACGCCTTTTACAACACCCGATCCTGAATGGACGCGACGCTGGCCGAAACTGAAAGAGCGGGTCAGTGCGATTCCGGCTGATCAGATCAAACCCCTGGATGACGACCCGACGTTGCTCGCCCGTGCGCTCGGCGATGACATGCCTTCGTTACGGGAGGTGGAATCACTTCTGGCGTTGCCTTCATTGTCGTCGCCTGACAGATCCAGTGCGCTGACGCTTCCGGAAGTTCGCGCCGCCGATATGCCGGGTCGCAAGCGTTTGCAGTCGGGCGCTTTTGCTTCCGCAGTGGAGCCGTTGGGTTTGCCGCTGGTGGACTGGTGCTGCGGTAAAGGCCACCTGGCGCGAACGCTCAGTCCTTTATGCGCCAACAAGGTGTCAGGTTTTGAGTGGGACCCGGCACTGGTTACAGAGGGGAATCGCCTGGCCCAGAAATACGGAGACCGGGTAAGCCTATCCTGTCAGGATGTCATGACCGATGGCCTCGCTCTGCCGGACCGTGCCCATGCGGTGGCGCTGCATGCCTGTGGCGATCTGCATCGACGTCTTTTGCAGACCTCGGCGAAGCAGTCCTTGCCCCGCTTGAGTCTGTCACCCTGTTGTTACCACCTCACCGCTGCGGATCAACATCAGCCATTGTCGAGAGTCGTGAGGGATCATCCCGACAGGCTAGAACTCACCGTTACCCAACTGCGACTTGCGGTTGAGGAGACGGTTACGGCACCGGCTCGCGAGCGCGAAGAATTGGATCGGATCAGTGAATGGCGTTTGGGGTTCGATGCGATGCAGCGGGCATTACGCGGAGTCGACGCCTATCTTCCGGTGCCTTCCAACCCACGTTGGGTCGCCAGGGGAGATTTCGCGGGCTTCTGCCAATGGGCTGCGAGCAAAAAAACACTCACCTTGCCGGGCAATCTGGATTATGGCCATTGGGAGGCCCGAGGCAGGCAGCGCCTGGCCCAGGTCAGGCGATATGAACTGGTTCGGCACCTGTTCAGGCGTCCGCTGGAGCTCTGGTTGGTGCTGGACTACGTACTGTTCCTGCAGGAGCAGGGCTATGAGGTGACTCTGGGCACCTTCTGTCCGCGTTCGTTGACGCCCCGCAATCTCATGATTGATGCAGTCATCCGCCGCTGAACTGCATTCAGGGCTTCCGATACTCCACGTCTTCCACGCAGCCGTCACGGAAATACACCAGGGTTAATTCATAAAGCGCGCCGTAGTAGCGGGTTTGATAAACCCAGGTCTCCTGCGGAGTGGGGTAGGTTTCCGGTGGCCGTCCAAACGCCTCAATCACATGCTCTTTTGTCATGCCTTTGACCACTTGCTCACGAATCAGATAGCGACGCAGGTCTGTGGAGTTGATAAAACGGCAGGTCGATTCAGATTCGTTTTCTGCTTTTGCGGTGGACTCTGCTTCAGATTCCGTTTCTGGTTCGGCTGGCTCTGTGGCGGGAAGGTTCTGGTCAAACTGCCCGCCAATGCGATTGTCTTCCACGATGATGCGCTCGGCGGTGTCGGCACAGGGTTCGTCCGAATACTCGACCCTGCCGTCCTCCTGGCAGCGATAGATATCAGCGGATTCGGCATTGCCGGCTGACATCAGCAAACATGCAAAGAGGAGCAAATGGTTGAGTCGTATGGCCATTGTGCTACCTCCAGATCAGCCGTTGCGACCAAAAAAGGCGCCCGAAGGCGCCTTTCCCAGGATACCGTGGTTGGGCGGTTACCCGTTACCGCTTCACCTGGAACCTTGCTTCAACGCGCCGGTTTTCAGCGCGGCCAGCCGCTGTATCGTTGCTGGCAACGGGCTGCTCCTCGCCATAACCAACGGCAGTGACGCGGTCTTCACTGACGCCGAGAACGTCGGTCAGGCGCTGCGCAACAGCATCCGCACGCCGCTGAGACAGGAAGCGGTTGTAGTCCGCATCGCCACGGCTGTCACTGTGGCCCGCAATTTCGACCGTTTCCTGAGGGTTCTGTTTCAGGAAGTCTGCCACTTTGCGAATTTCACTGTCGTAGCGGTCACCAATCACTGAGCTGTTGCTCGGGAACTGGACCTCGATCGTAATGGTTTTAACGGTCTCGACGACACCTTCACATCCGGTCGGATCGACACTGACGCCAGGTGCAGTACCTGGGCACTGATCCTTGTCGTTGAGCACGCCATCGTTGTCATCATCAAGTTCACAACCACGGCTGTCTACGTCAAGGCCTGCTGGGGTGGCGCCGCACTGATCGCGTGAATCGGGAACGCCATCACCATCGCTGTCTTGCTCGCAACCGTTGGAGTTTACGGAAACGCCAGCTGGCGAGTTCGGGCACTGATCCCGATTGTCGGCAACGCCGTCATTGTCGCTGTCCATGGGCGTTTTCGGACCCGGTTTGGAATCGGACACGGTGCGGTTGAAAGCAATGCTCAGTCCGAGAGAGACCTGCGTGTCGAAGGTATCCTCGCCTACGCCATGGAATTCCCTCAGATCGCCGCGCAGGGAGATACTATCGCTCACGTTGTAGCGAAAGCCGCCGCCCACATTGACCCGGGTTTCGTCGTGGTCAGTGCCCAGAGTCTCGTAACCGATTGGCTCGTCCTCAAAATCGGCCTTGCCGGCACCGATGGAAAGGTACGGGTTCCAGGACTCGTCCTGACCGGCAAAGTAGTAAGTGCCGTCAAGGCGGATTTCCTGGAAATCGCTGGCGCCGTCGACGTATTTGCGGTCGGCATTGCCTTCAGAAAATACAACTTCCGCAGCCCAGTTCGGTGTGAAGCGATACTCGGCACCTATGCCAAGAATGCCCGTCTCGCTTAGGTCACGTTGATCATCGAACACCTGATAACCCACGTGTGGATTCAGATAAATGGTCTGCTTTGAGTCAGCAATGGCAATCGGAGACACCAGAGTGGCGGCTGCGGTGGCCAATGTGAGTGAACGCATGAACGCCATGCGGAACCTCCTGTTCTTAGGTTGCGTTGGATTCTTTTTTTGGATTGAACTCTTACTTCAATATTTCGTTGTTTTAATACGGTAAATCTAGGCGTGAAGATTCAATATTACAAAATACGGCGGGTTAATGTTTCGAAAAGTCGCGAAATCAGTGGTTGGGCGTGAGTGGTGAGAAATACAGATGAGCACTTTTCTTGCTGAAGTTCAGGGTGTCGCCGGAGTCGAAGGTCACTTCGAACGAATCATCGGTTTCCTTCACCACGGAGCCATTACCAAGCACGGCATGGTTCAGTCGCGACTGCGTCCACAATGGAGCCACGTCTGATGCTTCAGTTTGCATCTGGCCGTGCAAGAGGACCTGCTCACGGGCGCTGTAGCGTTCGGCAACCGGCGTAACCGGGCATGACAAGGTAAGAGTGTTGTCTTCGGAGGTTCTGTGGTCGAGCCAACTGCCAAACTCCTGCGCCACCGGAAAACACAGTTCACTGATGAATCGGCTTGGACCCTGATCGCCCTGCAGGTGGGGCGGACCGTCACTCGGACGGGTGATCAGATGCAGGCGTTGACGGGTGCGGGTCAGCGCGACATAGAGCAGCCGACGCTCGCTCTCCAACAGCGCCTGGACGTCTTCGTGAGCGCGGGGGCTATACGGCAGGAACTTTTCCTGCAGTCCGGGGAGAATCACCGTGTCCCATTCCAGACCCT
>CAZWEP010000031.1:11413-28197 GCA_964632565.1 uncultured Marinobacter sp.
GGCAGGAACTTTTCCTGCAGTCCGGGGAGAATCACCGTGTCCCATTCCAGACCCTTGGTGCGATGAATCGTGGACAGCAAAACGCCACCCTGTTTGTTCTCGCTGGCCTGGGCTTTCAGAGCCTTGAGGTGATCGAGTGCGCCTCCAGGCCCAACGTCCAAAGCAGAAAGGTAGCGACGGAAACCGTGAATGGTTTCGATGCGTTCATCCGCCGTTTCATGGGTCAGTGCCAGGCTGCGGATACCGTCATAGAGTTCGGTGTTTTCAGCGTACTGCCGGATCAGTTCGTCTGCTGAGCCGCGGAATCCGCTCAGGCCCGCCAGGGTTTCACCCAGTTTGCGGAGCTTTCTGGCGGCCAGTGGCGGCAGGGCATCGAATTCCAGCGCAAGCAAACGCTCATGCCAACCGTCTTTAAAGCCAGACAGGAAGCGGGCAAGCTGCTCCAACTCCGGTTCCTTCAACCCCACATGCGGAAAACGCAGAAGCTGCCGGGCGATGTCGAGCCGATCCTCATCGGGTAAAGAATCCAGTCGGCCAGTGACCACCCGAAACAGGCTGGCCAATGCCTGAATCTCGCGGCTGAAGAGCGCGCCTTTGCCTGCGTCGATTCGATAGGGCACCTGACGTGCAAGCAGTTTCAGTTCAATCGGTACGCTTTGACTCCAGACGCGAAACAGGATGGCTGCCCGGTCCAGGCCTGGAGCATCCATCGGCTGCAGCAATGCCAGAATCGTATCGCTGTCGCTTTCACTCTCGTGCAGGTCGATGCCGGTTGCAGGTGTGGTCGGATGGGCGTGGCACAGCACGTCCTTGCGTCCGGTATTGTGACTGATCAGATGGTTCGCCAGCAGGGCGACACGGTGGCCATAGCGAAAGGTGTAACTGAGGGTCTGCTCCAAGGGGCTTTCAAATTCGTCGCTAAAGCGGCGCAGGATAAAATCCGGTTTGGCACCCCGGAATTCGTAGATCGTCTGGTCGGGGTCGCCAACGACAGTAACCCGAGCACGGTCACCGGCAACATAACGCAGCAACAGATGCTGAATTTCATTGGTGTCCTGATATTCGTCCACCAGAATCAGGTCCATCTTGTTGGCGACCAGTTTCTGCAGCGGCGGGTTCTGGTGAATCGCCATCACGGGTTCGTAGAGCATGTCGGCGTAGCTGATGCGGGACTGGCTCTTCCGCCATTGTTCAAAGCCGTGAAAAAGATCCACCAGATAGCGGTGCTTGTCCGAGTAACCTAGCTCCTCAAAGACAATCTCGGCGGGTGATAGCGTCGTTTTAACCAGATCGATAAAGTTGACCGCGGTCTCGACAAAATCCTTTTTGTTACGCCGGATGTCATCCGCCAGGTCCTCCGGCGCCAGGCGTCGGGTCAGCTGCCAGGCCTGGAAACTGATTTCGTGGTCCGTCAGGATTCGTTCAGAAAAGCCGGGCAGAAAGCCCTCTCGGACAAACCTTTTGTAAAGTCGCAAGCCCATGGCGTGGTATGTGCGAATCTCCGGTAGAGCAAGATTCCTGCCACGGGTGACGTCCTGTAGTTTGCGTTCAAAGTCCACTCGGGCGCTGCGGTTGAACATCAGAACCAGCAAACGATCAGGGGCATGACCCTGCTCCAGCAAATACCGGATGCGCCAGGCCAGAGTCGACGTTTTACCGCTTCCGGCGACTGCCGTGATCACCGCATGTTCGTAACCGGCGGTAATGATGGCTCGCTGCTCGTCGGTCAGAAAGTCCGGAAGAAAGTCGGGCAGGTCAGCGATCTCAGATGTTAGGGTCTGGCTTGGCATGGCGGTATTGTACTGGGCAACTGGTAGCTCAGATACCTCTGACTCATAATTGGCCCGTGTAAGGAGATCAAACATGGTAAAGACTGTGGAATCCGTAAACGTTCTGGGTGAATCACTGGAGGTTTGCGGGCAAGACCCGAAGACTGGATTTTACCGGGATGGCTGCTGTAACACCGGCCCTGATGATCTGGGCGCTCACGTGGTTTGCGCCGTTGTCACCGACGACTTTCTCTCGTTTTCCAGCGCTCGTGGCAACGACCTGAGCACGCCGCGCCCGGAATTCGGTTTCCCGGGATTGAAGGAGGGGGACTCCTGGTGCCTGTGCGCATCGCGCTGGCAGGAGGCGTTTGAAGCGGGCTGCGCACCTCGGGTGAAACTGAAAGCGACGCATCTTGCGGCGCTTGAATACGCGCGACTCGATGATCTCAAAAAGCACGCCATGGATCTGAGCTGATCGGCATGTCAGAAGAGCCCCGGCACGCTCCGGT
Organism: uncultured Marinobacter sp.; assembly: GCA_964632565.1. Lineage (GTDB taxonomy): Bacteria > Pseudomonadota > Gammaproteobacteria > Pseudomonadales > Oleiphilaceae > Marinobacter. The sequence continues at coordinate 13,692 of CAZWEP010000031.1, forward strand.
ATCCACTTGGACAGACTTGCAACGGCTGCTAAGGCTTTCAGGTCACCGTCGCCTTGTGCTGGTAGAGGGCAATCGGGACTGGGCGATTCGCTGGCTAACAGACTGTTTGGGGCACCTGACCATCAGTAACGGACTCTACGTGGGTGCGCCGGAAGATGCTGCGGACATTGACTTCCCGGTTGCATCACGAACCCAGGCTCGGCGCTGGCTGGGACAGGAACTGGACTGTGTGGTCTGGGACGGATGGCGGGGCAACTCACCGGATGGAATCGCGGCTCTGGCGGGCACTCTGTCCGCTGGCGGTTTGATGTTCTGGCTAATGCCGCCGTTGTCAGAATGGGCAGGATTCCGGGATCCAGATTATTCTCGTCTTGGTCTGGACCATTCAGGAAGCCATGCTTTCGCCGCCCGGCTGTCCACTCTTCTCAAAGCAGACGATTGCGTCGTGCGGGTGTCGCCCGATAACCCGACACCCATCGACCAGTGCCAGTTACCGGTTCGGTCGGTCGTGCCTTTCCAGGTCGGGGCGACCCCTGAGCAGGATCGTCTGGTGGAGTCACTCGTCCGTACGGGGCTCGGTAGAAGACGTCGCCCCCTGGTCGTCACGGCGGATCGTGGTCGAGGAAAATCCGCTGCCCTGGGAATTGCCGCCGCGCGACTGCTCGAAGAGGGTCGGCAGCGTATACTGGTGACGGCGCCCGAAGAATCGGCGGTTGCGACCCTGTTTCGCCACGCCCGAGAAAGGTCGGCCCTGGCCCGGTCAGAAGAGCGACTGACCTTCCGGAGTGTTGATGAGTTGCTGAATGAACGGCCTGACGCAGAACTGGTCATTGTCGACGAAGCAGCGGGCATCCCGCCGAATCTTCTCAGGCAGATTCTGTTGTCCTGGCCGCGCGTCGTATTTGCGACCACCGTGCACGGGTATGAGGGCGCCGGTCGAGGCTTTTCGCTTCGGTTTCGTGAGGTGCTGAACAAAGAAACGCCCCAGTGGAAACAGGTGACACTCACTGATCCCATCCGTTGGTCCGACTCCGATCCGCTGGAGCCGTTGACGAACCGTCTTTTCCTGCTGGACGCGAATGCGCCTTCAGCAGACATCAATAATGCGGCTGAGCCAGTGGTTCAGCGATTCGATCCGGCGACGGCGAGTGAACAGCGTCTCAGGGAAGCGTTTGGTCTGCTTGTGGATGCCCACTACCGGACATCGCCTTCGGATGTGCGCCAGTGGATGGACGACCCGGCTGCGGTCAGTTGGACAGTGACCCTCGGAGGCAGACTCTGTGGCGTGCTCTGGTCGACACAGGAAGGCGATCTGGGTACCAAGCTCGCGTCTGAAATTTCGATGGGGCGTCGTCGGGTTCGTGGGCACATGCTGGCGCAATCTCTCGCGTTCCACGGTGGTTTTGCAGAAGCGGCAGAACAGAAACTGCTCCGGGTTGTTCGGGTGGCGGTTACTGACGATGCCCGCCACCGGGGCTTGGGCACAACACTGGTCGACGCTGCTGTGGCTTACGCGGAACAGCAATCACTGGATGGTGTAGGTACCAGCTTCGGCGCCGAATCCGGCTTGTTGGCGTTCTGGGAAAAGTGTGGTCTTACCCCGGTGCGAATGGGGCTGACCCGTGAACACAGCACGGGTGAGATGCCAATGCAGATGCTGCGTGGCACCTCCGAATCCGGACAGTCGCTGGCCGCGTCAATGCATCGGCGAATGGCCGAGCACTGGCAGACCCTGGTTCCGTTACACTGGGCTGATCTGGACCCAACTCTGTTGCTTGCACTGGCCGGTGGCCTGGACGCGGATATCGAATTGAACGTTCAGGACCGTCGCGACCTTTACAGCTTTGCGTATGGCCATCGCGGCTTTGACCTGACCTTGCCTGTGCTTCGAAAGCTCAGCCTGCACAAAGATATGGTGTCGCATTTGCAAACTGGTCAGGACGCTACCGCCGCGCTCTGGTGCCGGGCGGTTATGCAGGGATGGTCCTGGCAGCGCCTGCGGCTGAGTCAATTGTGTGATGGGCGCGATAAAGGCGAACGCCAACTTCGTAAGGCGGTCCGAGAACTGATCGAAAACTGGCCGGACTTGTGAACAGTTCGATTTAATTCTGCACCTTTCGGGCCCAGAATGACCGCTGACAACGTAAGACAGAGACAGAATCCTCATGGCCCAGGGAACAGGCACCTCATTGAATCCTTTCATCGCAGCATTTTGCATCACTGCATTCCTCGCAGGATGCTCGGCCAAACCGCCTTCCAACCTTAACCAGCGTCAGGATACCGTCGCTAACACACCGCTGATCGAGGCCGTCAGAACCGGCAATCTTGAGCGCGTGGAAGAATTGGCGGCATCGGGTGCTTCCCTGAACACGCTCACTGAGGCGGGTACACCGCTGGAGGCTGCAGTCAGGGCGGGCGAGGACAGGATTGCGTTGTACCTGTTGAGTCAGGGTGCGTCGCCTGATCTGGCCAATGACGATGGCATGACGCCGCTCATGATCGCGTCGGAACAAGGGTATCGGCGTCTGGTCCGGCTGCTGTTGTCGGCCGGCGCCGATGTAAACGCCACCAACCGCGAAGGCGCCACGCCCGTGATGCTGGCAGCTCGCCAAGGGCATTTAACGGTGATCAAAGTGTTGTTGGGTGCGGGTGCCAATGTGAACGTCAGTCAGCATGGCCGGTCCTTGCTGATGCAGATCGTCGATGGTGGTGATTTGCTCACAGCGGAGATGCTGCTGGCCGCCGGAGCCGACGTGAACTATCGCAGCGAGGCAGGGCAGACCGCTCTCGATCTGGCGCGCGCAGACAACAACCGGGACCTTGAAATGCTGTTGATCCAGGCCGGCGCCGAAATTTGAGGCCCTTGCCCGGCCTACTGTTGAGTCAGTTCAGCTCCATCGGATCCGTCTGATCGTCCAGTACCGTGTCAAAGTAAGACGCAACGACCGCCTCCGGGACATCGGCGACTGAGTCAAACGACCAGTTTGGTGCGTTGTCCCGATCAATCAGACGCGCCCGGATACCCTCACGCAGATCGGCGCGCCTGGTGCTTTCCCGCGCCATAATCCACTCCATTCTAAAGGCGTCCTTCAGGGACATCTGCTGTGCTTTTTTCAACTGAGTCCAAACCAGCCACGCCGAAGTGGGGCAACCTCCACGCAGATTGCCAATGGCCGATGTCCACCAGTCGCTATCGATTTCGGCGCTCAGCAGCCTTTCAACGATGCCGGGCAGGTCATCCCCGGCGCACAGTTGCGCAATGGTCTGTTCGTGGATGGCCAGCTGACTCGGAGGAAGCCCGTGATAGTCCGGGTGTTCAAGCTGATTCACCAGCCGGAATAAACGGTTGTCGTCCATGGCGTTGTCGCCGGTCCAGCGCTGCTCCTGAAGGGTCTGGATCAGGGTGTCAGCCTGGTCAGGCAGCAGGGCAGAATCGGCAAGGCCTACCCGGAGAACATCGGACACGTTCAGCCGTGCGCCGGTGAGTCCCATGAACAGTCCGAGGCGTCCGGGCAGCCGATTCAGAAACCAGCTGGCGCCGACGTCGGGAAACAGCCCAATAGTGATCTCGGGCATCGCCATGACAACATCCGGCATGACCAGTCGATAACGGCTGGCGGTCAGCAGTCCCAGGCCGCCCCCCATGACTGCACCGTGAGCGATGGTGATGACCGGTTTGGGGAATCGGTGGAGGGTATAATCCAGGCGATATTCCCGCGTGAAATAGTCGGCCGCCGACACACCGTTGTCTTCGTTCGAAAGGGCGTCGTACAAGTCCCGAATGTCTCCACCGGCACAGAAACCGCGCTCCCCATTTCCGCGTAAAATAACGAGACAGATTTCGGGTGTCTTCGCCCAGCGGTCCAGAGTGGCCTGAATGTCATCAATCATGGCCCCCGAGAGGGCATTCAACGTTTCTGGTGAGTCCAGTGTGATCAGACCAATGGATCCTTCAAGGCACGGCAGTTCCTGGGCCTGGATCGGCATGTTCGGGTCTCCGGTGATTTGTGATGTCAAAACGGCTTTAGAGCGTATGAGTGAATCAGTAACGCATTTGCCCGGCGATGTCACTCAGCCATTCGCTGTGCTATAAGTTCTTCTGATTCTAAAAGCGCCTGCTGGCCAGTTCTGGCAGTGCGATAAAAACCATGAGAGAGAGTAAAGCCAATGAGTCTGAAACACTACACGATCGCCGGGTTGTTTGTTCTGGGCGCCTCTGCCCCAGGTCTGGTCAGTGCTGCCGACGTTGAGGCTGGCAAAGCCAAAGCCGCTGTGTGTGCAGCCTGTCACGGCAAGAATGGCATTGCCCAGATTCCGACCTATCCGAACCTGGCGGGCCAGAATGAGCAGTACCTGGTGTCGGCTTTGAATGCCTACAAGAACAAGCAGCGTACCGGTGGCCAGGCTACCATCATGCAGGGACAGGCCACGGGTCTGAGTGATGCTGACATCGCCAATCTGGCGGCTTATTACGCCAGTCTTCCGGCGGGCGGCAAGTAACAGCAAAACACCGGGTGGGCGAGAGGCTAGGCCTCTTCGCTCACGATCCGGTAACTTGGACGATAGGAACCAGAGCCCGGCAGTTTCATCCGATTCTGGGCGACGAATTCCGCCAGCATTGCTTCCAGTGGTTTGATCAGCGTCGGATCACCGGAAATTTCGAACGGTCCCTTCTCCTGAACTTGCCGAATACCACTTTCCTTGACGTTCCCTGCCACGATGCCGCTGAATGCCCGGCGCAAGTTGGCGGCAATCAGATGAGGCGGCTGGTCCCTGTGCAACTCCAGGTTCTTCATGCGCTCATGGGTGGGTTCGAACGGCATCTGGAACACCGGGTCAATTTTTAGCATCCAGTTGAAGTAGTAAGCGTCCTGCATGGCGCGCCGAAAAATCTCAACCTCGTGCATGCCTTTCTTCATGATCTGAGCAACCCGCACCGGGTCATCAATCACGATTTCATATTTACTCGCCGCTTCATCACCGAGTGCATTGCGGATGAACTGATCGATCATCTCGAAATATTCGGCGTTCTCTTTCTGCCCGGTGAAGACCACGGGGAAGGGCAGATCCGCGTTTTCCGGGTGAAGCAGGATACCCAGCAGGTAAAGAATTTCCTCCGCTGTGCCGACACCGCCGGGTAGCACAATCACCCCGTGACCGGTGCGCATGAATGCCTCCAGCCGCTTTTCAATGTCGGGCATGATGACCAGCTCATTCACAATGGGGTTGGGCGCTTCGGCACCGATGATCCCGGGTTCGGTGATACCAATGTAGCGACCGTCTCGTACCCGCTGTTTAGCATGCCCGATGGTGGCTCCCTTCATAGGCCCCTTCATGGCGCCAGGGCCGCAGCCGGTGCAGATACTCAGCCCCCGCAAGCCCAACTGGTGACCCACATCTTTGCTGTATTGATACTCCCGCTCGTTAATGGAGTGACCGCCCCAACAAACTACCAGGTCCGGGTGTCGCCCTGCTTCAAGGACACGGGCGTTGCGAAGAATATGAAACACCAGGTTGGTTATGCCTTCCGGGTCATCCCGTCGAAGGCCGGTCGCCGACTGGGGAATCGAATAGGAGTAGATGATGTCTCTGAGAACGGAGAACAGATGCTCGCGAATGGCCCTGAGCATTTCGCCGTCGACGAAGGCGTGAGCGGGCGCATTCACCAGTTCCAGTTTCAGACCTCGAGGCTGAGGGACCAGATGCACATCGAAGTCGGCGTGGGCTTCCATGAGGGTTTTGCAGTCATCCGTTTCCACGCCAGTGTTCAGCACCGCAAGGGCACACTGGCGAAATAACTGATACAGGCCGCCTGTACTGCGGTCTTTTAATCGATTCACTTCAAAGGTGGACAGGATTTCCAGGCTGCCTTCAGGTGAAACGAGGGCGCTGATGGTTGGTTCGGTCATGGGACGCAAAACTCCTGAAGATCACAAAGCTGGCCTATCCGGCTCAGCAGTGGTGCACGTTAATTGTTGTTTCGGCAATGCCTGATTTTGAGGCACAAATTGAAAACGGTACACTAAACACTTCGTCATACCTACGCCCAGTGACCGGTTTTATCGTTATGAAACTCCTGATTCGTCCTGCACCCGAAATTGCGATCAAGGGGAAACCCGTGCGTCGCCAGCAAATGCGGGTGTTGCGGCAGAATGTGCGCAAGCTGCTTTTGCGTCTGGATGGTCGTATCCATGTCGAGGGTTCCTGGGATCGTGTCGATGTGACACTCCCCCAACAGGCAGGCCTGCGGGAGTCGGTCATCGACGTTCTGCTCAGGATATCCGGCATTTCTACGATTCAGGAAATCGATGCATACCCCTGGGTATCCATGGAAGATGTCGCTGAAAACGCGGTAAAGGCTTATGCGCATCGTCTGGACGGACAGCAATTCGCGGTTCGGGTGCGGCGTCATGGCGATCACGGGTTCCGCTCTGCTGAACTGGAGCGTATGGTTGGCTCCGCTCTTTTCGAGTCAGGACAACCGGCAGGGGTCGATCTAAAACGGCCCGACGTGGAAGTTCGAATTGAAGTTCAGCAGGACCACTACCACATCGCCACCCGAATGCACCGTGGCGCAGGGGGTTATCCTCTTGGCTCCGTGGAAACCGTACTTTCACTGATGTCTGGCGGCTACGATTCTTCGGTGGCGGCCTACCTTATGCTGCGCCGGGGAATTCGGTCGCATTTTCTATTCTTCAATCTTGGTGGCGCCGCTCACGAGATTGGCGTTAAGCAAGTGACCCACTACCTGTGGGAGCGCTACGGCGCGTCCCACAGCGCCAAGTTTATTTCGGTGCCTTTCGAGGGGGTGGTTGCTGAGATCATGCGGTCGGTAAACAACCGGCACTGGGGTGTGGTGCTGAAGCGTCAGATGCTCGCGGCGGCTTCCCGCATTGCTGGCGTTAATAACGCCGCCGCCCTGGTGACCGGTGATGCGGTTGCCCAGGTGTCCAGCCAGACACTGTCCAATCTGAACGTCATCGATCGGGCGAGCGAAGAAGTCGTACTCAGGCCGCTGGTATCGATGGATAAGGAAGCCATCATCGATATCGCTCGGGACATTGGCACCGAGCCGTTTGCCCGGACCATGCCGGAATACTGCGGGGTTATTTCCAGCAAGCCCGCGACCCGTGCCAAGCTGGGTCGGGTGCAGGCCGATGAAGCGGAGATGGACGCGTCAGTGCTGGAGCGAGCCATTGAAGGCCGGGAAGAGACGCCGGTGAATCGGCTGCTTGAGACAATCCGGACTCCGGAAGACGTGGAGCTTGTCCGCACGCCGGACGTTCAGGACGTCATCATTGACGTGAGACACCCGACGGAAGGTGAGCAGGCGCCGCTCCAGTTGACCGGCAATCGGGTGGTGGAAATTCCGTTCTACGAGTTGAATGAGCAGATACAGGCACTTCCTTCAGATCAGCAATACCTGTTGTATTGTGACCGCGGTACTATGAGTCGGATGCACGCCTGCCACCTGAAGGCCGAGGGCTACACCAATATAAAAGTGTATTCTCCCGGCCCCTGATCCGGCTGATCAGCCCTCCAGTCCATTGAAGAATTCCTGGACGTTGCGGCTCAGCGCTTCCAGGTCGTATCCCCCTTCCTGCACGACCAGAGTGGGCAATCCTGTTCCGCGAATCTTGGTGCCGAGGCGACGGAAGCCCTCCGAGGTCACAGACACTTTTGCCTGGGGATCGTTGTGATAGATGTCGAAGCCCAGCGCGAGCACGAGCACGTCTGGCTGGTAGAGTTTGACGGCCGTCAATGCCTCTTCAAGCTTCGCGAAGAAGTCATCTTCGGACGCGCCGTGGGGCATCGGCAGGTTGATGTTATACCCGTAACCTTCTCCCTCACCGCGCTCGTCTTCATAGCCGGCGACGACCGGATAAAAATTGGTGGGATCGCCGTGGATGGAAACGTAGAGAACGTCGCTGCGATCGTAAAAAATCTCCTGAATACCCTGGCCGTGGTGCATGTCCGTGTCCAGGATTGCAACGCGAGGGAAGCGGGTTTTCAGGTGCTCCGCCGCAATAGCCGCATTATTCAGGTAACAGAAACCACCGGCCGCATCTCTGCGCGCGTGGTGTCCCGGTGGCCGACACACAGCGTAGGAAGACCGGTCACCACCGATCAGAGCATCGGCCGCTCCGAGAGCGGTTTGTGCCGACCAGTAGGCGGCATCCCAGGTGTTCTCTCCAATTGGGCTGCTGCCGTCAGCCTGATAGCGGGCCGCTTCCGCAAGAATGCCTTTCATGGCATTTGGTGAACGCACGAAGATGTTCGAGATGACTTCATCGCCCCAGTCGTCCATTTCCTTCCAGCGGCGGTGGGCCGACTCGAGAAATCTCAGGTATCCCAGGTCATGAACCGCAGAAATCGGTCCTGCGCCCTGATCTGCCGGCTGCAAAACCTGTACGCCAATGGCTTTGAGTCCCTCCAGCATTTGTCCGGTCCGATCCGGCACCTCCTGAGGCTGTCTCATCTGGCCACGGGTGAAATACGTCTTCGGGATATGCTGATCCTGAGAAGGGTGGAAAAAAGCCTTCATATGTGGGGCCTCCTGAGTGGGTATGATGCCCGAGTATAGTCCTGGACTCCGGCTGATCAAAACAGCGTTTCCCGACTTTACAGTGGCGAGTTCAGCATCCACTATGAGAGACAATTCTCAATGACGCAAACCCTGCGTATTCATCAGACCCAGAGTGTTCTTACTATCGGGAAAGGAGCCGAGATGATCGAGTCACCACTGCTTCCCAAGCTGACTGGCTACATTGGCGGTCGTTGGACGGATTCACCAGATGGCAATACGTTTGACGTGTTCAATCCGGCGACGGGCGAGGTCATCGCAAACGTTGCGTCCATGTCCGAAAGTGAAGTTAAAGATGCTGTCGCCGCCGGTAAATCGGCGTTGCGATTGACCAATCCTTACACCATCGAAACCCGCCGCAAGTGGTTGGAAGGCATCCGCGATGCTCTGATTGAACATCGTGAAGAAGTGGGCCGCATTCTGTGCATGGAACATGGCAAACCTCTGAAGGAAGCTCAGGGCGAGGCTGACTACGCCGCCGGCTTCTTTGATTATTGCTCCAAGCACATTCAGGCACTGGACGCGCACACCATCCCGGAGAAACCCAAGGATTGCACCTGGACGGTTCATTATCGCCCCATTGGTGTCACCGGCCTGATCACGCCATGGAACTTCCCGATTGGCATGATTGCCAAGAAACTGTCTGCGGCCCTAGCCGCCGGTTGCCCGTCGGTGATCAAACCTGCCAGTGAAACGCCGCTGACGATGATCGCGCTGTTTACACTGATGGATAAGTACTGTGACCTCCCGGACGGCATGGTGAACCTGGTCATGGGTAAAGCCAGCGTGATTGGTAAGGTGCTGTGCGAGAGTGAAGACGTTCCCATGCTCAGTTTCACCGGCTCGACCGAAGTCGGCCGTAAGTTGATTCTGGATACCGCCGATCAGGTCAAGAAGCTGGCGCTGGAGCTCGGGGGCAATGCGCCCTTCATCGTGTTTGACGACGCGGACCTGGACGCCGCTGCCGACAACCTGATTGCCAACAAATTCCGCGGTGGCGGCCAGACCTGTGTCTGCGCCAACCGGATATTTGTCCATGAAAAGGTGGTGGACGAGTTTGGTGAAAAGCTGGCTGAGCGGGTCAACAAAATGACCGTGGGCGATGGCCTGACCCAGGATGTGAGCCTGGGGCCACTGATTAACAAAGCCGGTTTCGACAAGGTCAAGCGTCACGTTGAAGACGCCCTGGAACACGGTGCAGAACTGGTTGCTGGTAAGAAGCCGGAAGATCTCGGAGAAGGTCATTTGTTCTTCCCGCCGACCGTCATTTCCGGCGTCACCCGTGACATGGCCTGCTCGCGTGAAGAAACCTTTGGCCCGCTGGTGCCCATGGCGACCTTCCGCACGGAAGAAGAAGTGATCGATGCCGGAAACGATACCGAGTTCGGTCTCGCATCCTATGTCTTCACAGCAGATGCCGAGCGTGCCCAGCGGGTGGCCGCTGGGCTGCGGTTTGGCCATTGTGGCTGGAACACCGGAACAGGCCCCACCCCGGAAGCGCCGTTTGGCGGCATGAAGGCGTCAGGCATTGGCCGCGAAGGCGGTCTGGAAGGTCTGTTCGAATTCGTCGAGGCTCAGACCGTTCCCCGCGGTTTCTGAGCCGGCGTTATTGGGAGTCCAGCTCCAGAATAACCTTCACTGAATCGTCCACCAGGGTTGCATCGAGATAACCGATGCTGCCCAGAGTGGACGACACAACGCTTCGCATACCCGCCGCCGACGACATTTCACGGGGTGGGTGTCCCTTCCCTGTAAGGACCTGTCTGGACCAGTAGGCGGTCAGCCAGGCATCCGGCCGTTGGGTAATCTGTTCGTTAAATGCGTCGCGCATGCTGTTCCCGGCTGGCAAACCAAAAGCAATGGCTTTCTGGCCGTCTGGCAACTGCGAACTGCGATTCAGGTAAATATCCCTGACCTGTTGCCGCGTGATGCTGTCCGGGCCACCGGGATGGGCAATGATGACCAGCTCCGCGATGGCCTGAGAGCTCACTATGGCCAGCAGAAGGGTCGCGCACAGACTTTTTTGAATCCATTGAAGCGGATGACGGATATTCATGTTGAAGCTCCTGTTCAGAATGCGGCGTCCAGTCTGACGGTGTAAACGTCGGTGCTTTCGTCATCACCACCCAACTGATTACCCACCAGGCCTCCGGTGGTGTCGCCGAATCCCCTGGCATGGGTCCAGTCAAACTTCATAGCAACAGAGGGCAACAGATCCCAACGCAGGCCGAGGCTGTATGCCTGGCGGCGGGTATCAAATACTTCCAGAGCGGTATTTCGGCGCTCGTAATTGTCCTGGCTCTCTATCCACGAAGCGGTCACATAGGGTGTGACCTCGGCAATTCGACGTCCAAACGTGATGTATGCCGAGTCCGTATCCTGGAATTCGCCGTCCACTTCTATGCGGGTCAGTTCGGACATCAGTAGCCAGTAGCCATCATCAAAAGACAGCCCGATACCCATGAACTTGGCGTGTTCATCGCTGCCGAAATCGATCGGCTGCGCAGGCCCGCCTATGGAAGCCTCGGCCTGGGCGTACACACCCCGCAATGTCCACAGGTAGTTGGTCCAGTTAGCCGTCAGGCCTGCCAGATTGCGCAATTCAACGGTGACGGTTTGTCCCAGAGAGGCGGCTTCATCGTCAAGATGGCCAGTAAAGCCCCGCGCCTCGATCGAGTGACCATCGAATGCAAAGGTGTGGGCCAGGTCTGCGCCGAGATAGCTGCGAACCGGTACCGGGTCATACACCGCCTCGGGCGGCCGCGCCCAGGGTTGTCCGTAGCCAATTTCCAGCGTTTCGGATTCCATAAATAGCGGCAGTCGCATTTTGCCGGCGCGGATCTCGGTCCCGGTAGTAAATTGGTGCTGCAGGTAGCCCCACTCCAGCTCGGTATCCCAGTCCTCGCGCCCGCGCGAGACGAGCTGCAATACAGCATCTGTCGATCGTCCCAGGGCAAAGGTGGTTTGCAGACCAAACAGGCTGAGTGATTTCAGGTCCGATTCTTCGGTGGCGTTGTCGTAGCCTGCGGAGTTGGAGGCGCGGGTATAGCCGGTGCTGAAAAATCCATTAAACCGGGTCTTGTCGAGACGGGATTCGGTCACCTGACTCTGTAGGGTAGCGAGTTGTTCTTCCAGCTGGTCCAGCCGGTCGTCTGTTGTGGCTGCGTGCAGCGAAGCGGATAAAGCGCTGAGCAGAGAGACAGACAGTAAATAGAGGGGAAACGTCGTAAGACCGCGCTTTTTCACGCGCGAGCGGGAGTACTTCATACATCAGCTCCTTGATGTTTGATCGCAATGTGCGCTGCCATCCTGGCATTGTGGTTCTGAACAACGGGATTCAGCCCGTTTGAGATTTCAGCGTGCGCAGTATACCCATTTTGATGTGGGTTGCCCAAAGGCGCGAGCGAAAACTTGCTCATTTGTTGAAACTGTCGACATCAAAAGCCATTACTGAAGCAGGCAGGCAGCGGCGCTCTGGCCTGTTATAATCCGGCGTCATTCGCCGACGAACGCCCCGGAAACTCATCGACAACAGCGGTTTGCCCATGGATGTTTCACCGATTATCGACCCTTTGAACGACGCCCAGCGCGAGGCAGTGACTGCCCAGAACAGTCATTTGCTGGTTCTGGCTGGTGCCGGCAGCGGCAAAACCCGGGTGCTGGTGCATCGGATTGCCTGGTTGATGCAGGTGGACAAGGTGCCGCCAACGGCCATCCTGGCGGTGACCTTCACCAATAAGGCCGCCAAGGAGATGCGTTACCGTATCGAACAGATGATGAACATTCCGGCCCGCGGTCTGTGGTTCGGGACATTCCATGGTATCGCCCACCGCCTGCTTCGAGCCCACCATCAGGACGCCGGATTGCCGGAAAACTTCCAGGTTCTGGACAGCGACGATCAGCTTCGTCTGATCAAACGTGTTATGCGGGAGCAGGGCATTGATGAGAGCCGCTGGCCACCCAAGCAGGCCCAGTGGTTTATCAACGCGCAGAAAGATGAGGGGCTGAGGGCAGGACATATCCAGGAAAATCCCGGTGACCACTTCACCTCTACAATGCTGAAGATTTACCGTCAGTATGAGGCCCTGTGCCAGCAAGGCGGCCTGGTGGATTTTGGCGAGTTGCTTCTGCGTTCTCACGAGCTCTGGCTGCACAAGCCGGAACTGCTCAGCCATTATCAGAGCCGCTTTCAGCAGATCCTGGTGGACGAGTTCCAGGACACCAACACCATTCAATACGCCTGGTTGCAGATTCTCGCGGGCAACCGCGTGCCACTGACCGTGGTTGGAGACGACGACCAGTCCATCTATGGCTGGCGCGGCGCCAAAATTGAAAATATTCAGCAGTACCAGCGCGACTTTCCCAATGCGCGGCTGGTGAGGCTGGAACAGAATTACCGCTCGACCCAACTGATTCTCAAGGCCGCCAACGGCGTTATCACCAACAATCAGGGGCGTCTGGGCAAGGAGCTCTGGACAGACGGTGCCGAGGGCGAGCCGATCAGTCTTTACGCGGCCTTCAACGAGCAAGACGAAGCCAACTACATTGCCGACACCATTGAGAGCTGGGTCAGCGAGGGCAACCTGCGCAGTGAGTGTGCCATCCTGTATCGGTCCAATGCCCAGTCACGGGTGCTGGAAGAATCCCTGATGCGCCAGGGTATTCCTTACCGGGTATACGGCGGTTTGAGGTTCTACGACCGTCAGGAAATCCGGAATGCCATCGCTTACCTGCGGTTGGTCCATTACCGGCGAGACGATGCTGCTTTCGAGCGTGTGGTGAATGTGCCGGCTCGGGGCATTGGCGCCAAGAGTCTCGCGGATATTCGGGCTTACGCGACAGAACAGAGTATCTCGCTGTGGGAATCTGCTGAACGGTTACTGGACGCCGGCCAGGTCAAAGGTCGGGCCAAAACCGGCCTGCAGCAGTTCATGGAAATCATCAACCAGTTAACCGGCATGGCCGATGACGCGACTCTGCACGGTTTGATGAAGCAAGCCCTGGAGATGAGTGGCCTGCGGGATTATCACGCCAATGAGAAAGGCGAGAAGGGGCAGGCCCGGGTGGAAAACCTGGAAGAACTGGTGAACGCGTTGTCCGACTTCGAGGTGGAAGAAGGTGTCGATCCGCTCTCCGAGTTTATCGCCCAGGCCGCGTTGGATGCGGGCGAAGCCCAGGCGGATGTCAGCGAGGACAGCGTTCAGTTGATGACGTTGCACTCTGCCAAGGGCCTTGAATTTCCCCTGGTGTTCCTGGCGGGCGTCGAAGAAGGGCTTTTCCCTCACAGCATGTCGTTGGAAGAGCCCGGGCGCATGGAAGAAGAGCGTCGATTGGCCTATGTCGGCATTACCCGTGCAATGAAAAAGCTGGTGATGACCTACGCCGAGTCCCGGCGCCTTTATGGTCAGGAAAAATTCCACGCTCTGTCCCGCTTTGTGCGGGAAATACCGGCCGACTGTATTCAGGAGGTTCGTCTGCGTAACACCGTGACGCGCCCGGCGATGGTGTCGCGCCCGAATGAAGGGTTGTTTGATTCGGGCGAGGTCGAGTCGACCGGCTTCAGTCTTGGTCAGCGGGTACGGCACCCGAAATTTGGCGAGGGCATCGTGATGAACTCCGAGGGCACGGGGCACCACACCCGGGTTCAGGTGAATTTCGATGACGGTGCCAAGTGGCTGGTTCTGGCGTATGCGCCTCTGGAGGCTTGCTAGGTTGGTGGCTGGCTTCGGGGTGGGGAGGCTTTGCCTCCGGAAAAAGAACTCGCTTTGCTCAGACACCTTTGTTCCTGCGGAAAAGCCTCCCCACCCCGAAGCCGAACTGGCCTGTCGCAGAGCTGTCATAGTGATGTCATACCCTTTCGAATTTCGATCATGAGGAGCCAGCCATGAGCAAGATCAAGGTAGGTATAAACGGATTCGGCCG
>CAZWEP010000031.1:28297-31101 GCA_964632565.1 uncultured Marinobacter sp.
ATCATGAGGAGCCAGCCATGAGCAAGATCAAGGTAGGTATAAACGGATTCGGCCGCATCGGTCGGCTGGCATTGCGGGCCGCCTGGGGCTGGCCGGATATTGAATTTGTTGCGATCAATGATCCCGGTGGTGACGTGGAAACCCTCGCCCATCTGCTGAACTTCGACAGCGTCCATGGCCGCTGGGATCGGGAGGCCAAGGCGAACGGCTCGGACATGGTGATTGATGGGCAACGGATTCGGGTGACCCACAACAAATCCATCGCAGACACCGACTGGTCCGTGTGTGATCTGGTGATTGAAGCCAGCGGTGTCAATAAAACCGTGAAAGTGCTTCAGGGCTATCTGGATCAAGGAGTAAAGCGGGTGGTGGTATCCGCGCCGGTGAAAGAAGCGGGTGCGAAAAACATCGTGGTTGGGGTCAATGACGACATTTTCGACCCGGCCAACGACCGCATCGTGACCGCCGCCTCATGCACCACCAATTGCCTGGCTCCGTTGGTAAAGGTGATTCACGAGAAGCTGGGCATCAAGCACGGCTCGATTACCACGATTCACAGCCTCACCAATACCCAGACGATCCTGGATGCCCCGCACAAGGACCTGCGTCGCTCACGGGCCTGCGGCAGTTCGCTGATCCCCACCACGACCGGGTCGGCCACCGCCATCATCGAGATTTTTCCTGAGTTGAAAGGGCGCCTGGACGGCCACGCGGTGCGGGTACCGCTGACCAATGCGTCGCTGACCGACTGTGTGTTTGAGGTGGAAAAGCCCACAGATCGCGATGCGGTGAATCGATTGCTTAAAGAGGCGGCGGAAGGGGAATTGAACGGCATCCTGGGTTACGAGGAGCGTCCGCTGGTGTCTATTGATTACAAGACGGATTCGCGTTCGTCCATTGTCGATGCCCTGTCCACCATGGTGGTCAATGGGACCCAGGTGAAAATCTACGCCTGGTACGACAACGAATGGGGCTACGCCAACCGCACCGTGGAACTCGCCAGAAAGGTGGGCTCTGCGTGATATGAGCCCGGCGATTCGGCAGTACCTGGTCATCACCGGCAATTATTGGGCGTTCACGCTGACCGATGGCGCGCTGCGAATGCTGGTGGTGTTGCACTTCCACCAAATGGGTTACTCGCCGCTTGAAATTGCGCTGCTGTTTATTTTTTACGAGTTTTTCGGAGTGGTAACCAACCTGGTGGGCGGCTACCTGGGGGCTCGCATGGGCCTGAACCGCACCATGAACCTCGGTCTGTTCCTTCAGATTCTGGCGCTGGGCATGCTGGCGGTACCCACGGCGATGTTGACGGTCGCCTGGGTCATGGTGGCACAGGCGCTGTCGGGCATTGCCAAGGATCTGAACAAGATGTCCGCCAAGAGCGGCATCAAGCTGCTGGTGCCGGATGAGCAGCAGGGCACGCTGTACAAGTGGGTGGCAATCCTGACCGGTTCAAAGAATACCCTCAAGGGCGTTGGCTTTTTCCTGGGGGGTGTCCTGCTGATGGCGGTTGGGTTCAGAGGCGCCGTGGTCGGTATGGCGATGGCGCTGGGAATGGTGTGGCTGGCCAGTCTGTTCCTGCTGGGTCAGGATCTTGGCAAGAGCAAGGCCAAGCCCAAATTCCGGGAGATTCTATCCAAAAGTCGGGCCATCAACGTGCTGTCGGCGGCGCGACTCGTTTTGTTTGGCGCCCGGGATGTGTGGTTCGTGGTGGCGTTGCCAGTGTATCTGCACACCGCGTTTGGCTGGGACTTCTGGCAGGTGGGTGGGTTTATGGCCACCTGGATTATTGGCTACGGTCTAGTCCAGACCATCGCACCAAAAATCACGAATCAGGTCGAAGGCCCGCGACTCGCCGTGCTTTGGGCAGCGGTCCTGGCAATGGTGCCTGCCCTGATTGCGGTTGGGTTGTTGGTCGGGGCGCCGACCGGGATTGTCGTAATCGGGGGGCTGCTGGTTTTCGGCGTGCTGTTCGCCATCAACTCGTCGCTGCACAGTTATCTGATTGTCAGTTACGCCCGCGGTGATGGCGTTTCACTGGACGTGGGTTTCTACTACATGTCCAACGCTGCGGGACGGTTGTTGGGCACCGTGCTGTCTGGCTGGGTTTATCAGGTCTATGGGCTAGAGGCTTGCTTGTGGATATCCGCCAGTCTGGTCGCAGTCGCGGCGCTACTGTCAACGCGACTGCCGGAACGACGCCCGGTCACGGCCTGATCTGACCGGAGCGGTGGTTGGATTCAGGCCGTCGGCTCAGGTACTTCCCGAATGCGACCATGTTCGTCGATGGCCACATAAACAAACAGGCCCTCGGTTACCTTGCGGGGCATCTTGGCGTTTCTGTCCAGCGTCCAAACTTCGATATTGATTTTCATGGAGCTGCGACCCACTTCAATCAATTCGCCGTAACAGCCCACTTGAGAGCCGACCCTCAGCGGTGAGAGGAACTCCATCCGATCCATGGCAACGGTTGCATTGCGACCAAGGGAAATTCGTCCTGCCATGGTGGCTGCCGCAATGTCCATGTGGCGCACCAGCCACCCTGCAAACACATCACCATTGGGGTTCGTGTCAGAGGGCAGAGGAACAACTTGGGTCAGGAGTTCTCCCCGAGGTGTTGGTTTGTCGTCGTTGAGGGCGGTCATGGGTACTACCTTGCGTGTCTGGAATTGTTTTAATACCCAGCATGTTAACGGTCCCGCGTTGGTCTGCAAGAAAAAAGTTTACCCGTCGGCTAGTATTTCAGGGGTTGTCACATAGTTGTCACAAAAGTTCTTTAGGGTGTAGTCATCGCAAGAACAAAG
>CAZWEP010000031.1:31201-33167 GCA_964632565.1 uncultured Marinobacter sp.
TTGTCACATAGTTGTCACAAAAGTTCTTTAGGGTGTAGTCATCGCAAGAACAAAGTCGATGAAACAAACCCGATATAAAACGGAGATTCAACGTGACTAACTTGAAAACAGCGCTTACTTCCATTGCCGTTGCCGGCAGCCTCGCTGCTGTATCCAGCCCGGCCTTTGCCCGCGATACCATCAGCATCGTTGGCTCTTCAACTGTATACCCGTTCGCCACTGTGGTTGCCGAGCGTTTCGGTACTAACACCGACTTCAATACCCCCAAGCTCGAGTCCACCGGTTCCGGCGGCGGCATGAAGCTGTTCTGCCAGGGCATCGGCACGCAGCACCCGGACATCACCAACGCTTCACGTCGCATGAAGCCGTCCGAGTTCGACCTGTGCATGAAGAACGGCGTGAAAGAAATCACCGAGTTCCGCATTGGTTCCGATGGCATCGTGATTGCCAGCTCCAAGGACGCAGAGAACCTGAACATTACCCTGGATCAGCTGTTCCTGGCCCTGGGTAAAGAAGTTCCGTCCAAGGACGACCCCTCCAAGCTGGTTCCGAACCCCAACAAGAAGTGGAGCGACGTTGACAGCAGCCTGCCAAACGTTGCGATTCGCGTGATGGGGCCTCCTCCCACGTCCGGTACCCGTGACTCGTTCAACGAGCTGGCTCTGCAGGCCGGTTGTGAAGATCTGCCAGCCGTTGCTGACATGAGCGAAGACGAGATGGAAGGCGTGTGCCAGAGCGTTCGTGAAGACGGCGCATTCATCGAAGCCGGCGAGAACGACAACCTGATCGTCCAGAAGCTGATCGACGATGAAGGCATGTACGGTGTATTCGGTTACAGCTTCCTGGAAGAGAACTCTGACCGTCTGCAGGCAGCTACCCTGAATGGCATGGTTCCGACCGCTGAAGATATCGCCGCAGACAAGTACCCGGTTGCCCGCTCACTGTTCTTCTACGTCAAGAAGGCCCACGTGGGTGTTGTTCCGGGCATCGCAGAATACGCCGAGTCTTTTGTTAGCCCGGGTGCCATGGGTCCGAACGGTTACCTGAAGGACGTAGGCCTGATCGTGCCGCCTCGCAAGGCTCTGATGAACCTGCAGGACAAGGCTGCCAACATGCCTAACCTGACCAAAGAAGAACTGATGTAAGTAAGAAGTGAAAGTGACCGACAGGAGGTTGGTCGTGGGGTGCGGACAGCCATCGGCGGTCCGTGCCCCTTTCTTCGTTCAGGGCTGCCGGATGCGGCTTGCTAACGAAACCATTACACTTGGTCTCCCAATTTTTTTGAGCCAACAGGAATATTCATGCAACCGGCCAATTTGCTACTCCTGACAATCGCGTGTGTTCTGGTGGCCTACGGTCTGGGTTATGCCCGTTCGCGGTCGCTGGCGATGCCGATGGGTGGTATCCGTCACCTCAAGTCGCTTCCCTTCTATTACGGTGCCAGAGCTGCCTTGTGGTGCGGTTTGCCAGCGCTGATTGTGCTCGGCCTCTGGGTGGCCTTTCAGGGCAAGGTGATACAGACACTGGTTATTGGATCGCTGCCGCAAGAAATGCTGCCCGCGAATGAAGGTGAAGCCAGCCTGCTGCTGAGCAAGATCAGTAACGTGGCTAGCGGCGCCCTTCCGCCCGGGTTTGTTGACGCGCCGATCGTCGAGGCGTCAGAGCGTTTAGTGGCGCTGCGCGAGCAAAGTCGAGTCTACATGTCCGCGCTGGTTGTCTCGGTGGCTGTGTTGGCGGGCTTTCTTGGTTGGATTCGAATCCGGCCGAAGGTGAACGCCCGCGCTCAGGTTGAATCCATCCTGAAATGGCTGTTCTTCGGCTGTGCAGCCCTGGCTATTCTGACGACTCTGGGGATTATCTTCTCGGTCGCGTTTGAAACCATTCGGTTCTTCGAAAAGATTCCTTTCACCGAGTTTTTCTTTGGTTCCCAGTGGAGTCCGCAGACTGCACTAAGGGCGGATCAGGT
>CAZWEP010000032.1:0-32795 GCA_964632565.1 uncultured Marinobacter sp.
TCCTTGCCGATGAAGTGATAGACCTCGGCGGTTGAGTCAGCCTTCCAGAAATGATTGAAATCAATGCCTTCACGGTCACAGAGGTTTTTGAAACTCGCCAGATAACCGATTGGGGCGTCAAGCCAGACGTAGAAATACTTCCCGGGAGCGTCCGGGATCTCAAAGCCAAAGTAGGGCGCGTCCCGGCTGATATCCCATTCCTGGAGGCCGGCGTCCAACCACTCGGCCAATTTGTTCGCCACCTGTGGCTGGAGCGTACCGCTGCGAGTCCACTTCGCCAGGAAATCGGCAAACTCAGGTAGCCGGAAAAAGTAGTGCTCGGACTCTTTTTCGATAGGAGTTGCGCCGGAGACCGCAGACTTGGGATCGATCAATTCCGCCGGGGTATAGGTGGCTCCGCAGGCTTCGCAATTGTCGCCATACTGGTCTTCAGTTTTACACTTCGGACAGGTGCCTTTGATAAACCGGTCCGCCAGGAACATTTCTTTTTCAGGGTCATACGCCTGGGTGATTTTACGCGTGGCGATGTGACCGTTTTCCTGCAGCTGGCGATAGATATACTCTGAAAACTCGCGGTTTTCTTCCGAGTGCGTCGTGTAATAGTTGTCGAAGGCAATGTGGAAGCCCGCAAAATCTTCCTGATGTTCTGTCCGGATCCGATCAATCAGCTCTTCCGACGAAATTCCCTCACGTTCAGCGCGCAACATGATGGCGGTACCGTGAGCGTCGTCTGCGCAAACGTAGTAGCAATTCTGCTTCCGCATCTTCTGGTATCTCACCCAGATGTCAGTCTGGATGTATTCCAGCAGGTGTCCCAGGTGAATAGGGCCGTTGGCGTACGGCAGGGCGCTGGTGACCAGAATATCCCGCGGTTGCTTGGAGCTCGCTTGCGTCATGTTTGGTTCCGAACCTTAATTCATCAGAAATAGGGCGAATTGATTCCACTGGCAGAGCCAGCACTTATGCTGACTTCGTATGGCCAGAAACGGGCACAAATGATACCTTCCGAGCAGATATTTTTCACCCAAATTGCACGATTCCGAACGCTTAGGCGGAGACACCCATGACTCAGATTTCACAGCAGGCGCTGGAAGTGGCCCTGAAACAGTACCGTGACCCTTACTTGAATAAGGATCTTTTTGAGCTGGGTGCGGTGAAATCGCTGTCTTCGGACGAGGCTGGAAAGGTGACCGTAAAGATCGAATTGCCCTATGCCTCCAAGGGGATTGCTGGCGCGGTGAGAGAGTTGGCGACGAACGCCCTGGATGGCGTCGATGGGGTTGAGGAAGTGGACGTTGAAGTAAGCCAACGCATCCACGCCCACAAGACGGACAAGGAGATCGCATCGGTGCCCGGTGTCAAAAACATCATTGCTGTGGCATCAGGTAAAGGGGGGGTTGGTAAATCCACGACGGCGGTGAACCTTGCGCTTGCACTGCAGGCCGAGGGCGCGCGAGTCGGCATCCTCGACGCGGACATCTATGGTCCCAGCATCGGCATGATGCTTGGTGTGCCTGAGGGCAAGCGCCCAGACACCCGGGAAAACAAGTATTTCGTTCCTATGGACGCGCACGGGCTGCAGGCCAATAGCATGGCGTTTGTGGTGACGGACAAAACGCCAATGGTCTGGCGCGGGCCGATGGTCAGTGGCGCGGTGATGCAATTGCTTCAGCAGACCCTCTGGGATGAGCTGGACTATCTGGTGGTGGATATGCCTCCCGGCACCGGCGACATTCAGCTGACCATGGCGCAGAAAGTCCCGGTGACCGGCGCAGTAGTTGTCACCACGCCACAGGACATTGCGTTGTTGGATGGCAAAAAGGGTATAGAGATGTTCCGCAAAGTGGACATTCCGGTACTGGGCGTCGTGGAAAATATGAGCGTGCACATTTGCAGCAACTGCGGCCACGAAGAGCCACTGTTTGGTCACGGCGGTGGAGAGCGCATCGCCGAAGAATATGACACCACGCTTCTCGGTCAGTTGCCCCTGCACATGACCATTCGTGAGCAGACAGACGGTGGAACCCCTTCCGTCATAGCAGAACCCGATTCGGAGGTGGCCCGGCGGTACCTGGACATCGCTCGCCGTGTATCGGCTCAGCTTTCAACCCGCGAGCGACATCTGACCGGGTCCATTTCGAGTGTGTCCGTAACCGAACACTGATGCGGTGACATTTGGCTCGAATTAGCCACATATGGGCTTCGACAGCCCAATAGGTAACAGGTAAACTACGCCCACTTTTACAGATGGATACGAGACGTCACCCATGAGCATCAAATCCGATCACTGGATCCGCCGGATGTCCCAGGAACACGGAATGATCGAGCCTTTCGAGCACGATCAGGTTCGTGAAAGCGAAAAAGGCCGTGTGATTTCCTACGGTACCTCCAGCTACGGCTACGATGTACGCTGCAGCAATGAGTTCAAGATTTTCACCAACGTTCACTCGGCGACCGTCGATCCCAAGAACTTTGATGAAAACAGTTTTGTGAATTACACCGGTGACGTCTGCATTATTCCGCCGAATTCTTTCGCGCTTGCGCGCACTGTGGAGTATTTCCGCATTCCGCGCAGTGTTCTGACGATCTGTCTGGGGAAATCGACCTACGCTCGCTGCGGAATCATTGTCAACGTGACGCCTCTGGAGCCGGAATGGGAAGGTCAGGTCACGCTGGAGTTCTCCAACACGACCAACCTCCCGGCCAAGATTTACGCCAATGAGGGTGTCGCGCAGATGCTGTTCTTTGAAAGCGATGAAATCTGCTCTACCAGTTACAAAGATCGCGGCGGCAAATACCTTGGTCAGACAGGTGTAACCCTGCCACGCACATGATCTTGAGCGAGGTGTCATGAACGCCAATCAGTTCTTGAAAGCCGTATCTCAGCTTCAGGGTTGGCGGGAATTCACCTTTCTGATGGCCCTCGCGGAACGCTCCTTTCCCAATTATGCGTTGTTTGCAGATGCGGTCGGCCTGAAAACCGCTGCAAAAATGCGGCAGCTCCTGGACTTGGGTTGGGAAATGCTGCAGCAGGATGCGTCGGAGTCGGCCATCCCTCAGCTACTGGCAAAGCTCGAGACCCTCTCTCCCGACGTAGAAGCGTACGATGCATACGGCGTGTACCCGGCATTCGATTTCTGTCAGCTGCTCGAGCAGGCCCTGTTGAATAGGCTGAACCCGTCGAAGCATAGAGCAACCGACGCATCTCAGCGCGCAACGGCAACCGTTATGAGCTTTATCGAGGTGTCGGAAGGTGAGGAACTGGAAGAAGACGAACTGGTCCGTTTGCTTGATCAGCATCCTCTCATGAAAGAAGACAAGGCGTATCAGCGAGACCTGGTGCTAGCGATGAAGCGCCAGCGCACGCCCACCAGTCAGTTCGTTGATCGCATCCGCGACATGGCGACGAACGAGGGCGTGAGTAACCTTGGAATCGCCCTCAACGACTGATCTGCAGGCCTCGCTGGCCTGTCCTACACTGAAAGACGTTACCAATCACACTTTTACACACTGAATCGGGTATGAAAGGCTCCATGAAGTTTTCCGCTTTTGGCCAGAAATTTACCGCGGACGCGGGTATCACCTCATTGATGGACGACCTGGGGAATGCGCTCGCGTCCGGTGATGACATGATCATGATGGGCGGCGGTAACCCGGGGCATGTTCCAGAGGTGCAGCGACGGGTTCAGCAGATTCTCGCGGAACTGAGCCAGAGCGAGGAGGATGTTCGCCGGTTGGTTGGTATCTACGATCCGCCCCAGGGTGAAAAGCAATTCATTGCCTCACTCGTGGCGCTGTTGAACAAGGAATACGGTTGGAACCTCACACCGGGAAACGTCGCATTGACCAATGGCAGTCAGGCAGCGTTCTTTATGCTGTTCAATCTGTTTGGCGGGCGATACGCGGATGGCCATCACAAGCACATCTTGTTGCCGCTGGCGCCGGAATATATCGGCTACGCGGATGCGGGCATTGAAGCGGACCTGTTTCGTGCGGTACAGCCGGATATCACCTTTACCGATGCCCATGAGTTCAAGTATCGGGTGGATTTCGACGCAGTAGAAGTGACGACCGAGACCGGTGCTATCTGTGTTTCACGCCCCACCAATCCGACGGGTAATGTCATCACCGACGAGGAGATGGAACGCCTTGAAAAGCTTGCCCGGCAACACGATATCCCGCTGATCGTCGATGGCGCATACGGAACGCCGTTTCCCAGCCTGCTGTTTGTCGACGCGACGCCAAAGTGGAATGAGCAGATTATCCTTTGCCTGAGTCTTTCCAAGCTAGGGTTGCCGGCGGCTCGAACCGGCATTGTGATTGCCGCTGAGCCAATCATAAAAGCCATGTCCGGTATCAATGCCATCATGAATCTTGCAACCGGCAGCTTCGGCGCAATGCTGGCCGACCCGCTGGTGCGTTCAGGTGAAATTCTCAGCCTCAGCCGAAATGTTGTCTGTCCGTTTTACAAGGCAAAGATGGAAAAAGCGGTGCAGGTGTTTGCGGAGGCAATGGGAGAGGGCGGCTGTCGGTGGTACGTCCATAAACCGGAGGGCGCTATGTTCCTCTGGCTCTGGTTCCCGGATCTGCCAATAACGAGCTTGGAGTTGTATCAGCGTTTGAAGGCCCGGGGCGTGCTGGTCGTGTCGGGGCACTATTTCTTCCCTGGACTGCCGGACGACGACTGGAAACACCGCCACCAGTGTCTGCGCGTTACCTACTCCCAGGATGATGATCGTGTGGCGGAAGGGTTGCGCATCATCGCCGACGAGGTGAAATCCCTTACCGCTTGATTTCGGCCTCATCGATAGTGAGTTCGTACTCGCTGCCGTCAGGCTCAATCTGCAGCAGGCGTACGAGCAGGTAGTCCTGTTCGGTTGCAAACCACATCAGTGTTTTCCGCTTGCTGTCGCTGTCTCGCACTTTTTCGGCTTTTAGCGTCGCCACCTTCCTGCCATTGTTATCCAGGGTTTCCTCGTCGATCACCGCGAAGCGGTCCGTGTCGTAGTCAC
This sequence comes from uncultured Marinobacter sp., assembly GCA_964632565.1. Classification (GTDB taxonomy): domain Bacteria; phylum Pseudomonadota; class Gammaproteobacteria; order Pseudomonadales; family Oleiphilaceae; genus Marinobacter. The sequence goes on from CAZWEP010000032.1 coordinate 5,013, forward strand.
CCTTGTCGATGACTCGATAGGTCATGTCGCGTTTGCCGGCCTTAATGTCCCTTCGCAACTGGAGTTGATAGCCCATAGGATCAAGTGCGCCGGGCTCAAGCTTGAGTGAGAACTTGTCACCACGGTAATGCCCGCTGGCCACGCCTTTGTCCCAGTCGAAGTTGATGGCCTGTTTACGGTCTTTCACGAGAAGCCCGGACAATTCATAGCGGTAGCGAATAGGGACAATTCTGTCGCCGTCCCATCGGAAGACAAGTGACTCGTCAATGTCTGCGATGAAGGAATCGACGTCGGTTCTGTAAACCCAGGTGCCGTCTTTTCGTTTTTGAAGTCTGCGTTTCGCCGAACCCTCAAGCGCGACGCCTTTTTCCATCGACGCGTTATAACTGACCTCAAGCGGGAGTAGGGGTGGCGATGCGGGCTTTGGGGGCGGCTCCGGGGAGGCGGATTCCTCTGCCGACTCTGCCGGTGCGGGTGTGTCGGGCGATTCTGTCGGTTCCGGCGGTTCAGGCTTCTGTGGCGGTTCCGCCGGCTCTGGCTCGGTCTGAGGCTGGGTCTGAACCTCTATCGGGTCGTCAGTCGAAGAGGGTGGATCTCCGCCAGCCAACGCTGGCATTGAGGGCACGGTGAGTGCCAGCAGCAAAGCCAAGCTGTGCGGGTTTCGTGGAAAAAGCCGTGAAGCCATAGCAGCACCCTGGTTATTTCAAACGATTTCCGTATAAGCCGAACGTTCTTCAGCCTGCAGTTCGAGAATAGCCGCTCAAAACGATGTGTGTGATGACGAAACGTTTATTCAGGCTGATACTGAGGCGTCGTCTGCAGCCAGGACCATTGGCTGGTTCATCCGTTGGCCGTCGAACAAAATGTTGTCTGCGTCTAACTGTAGTCGACCCTCGCAGAACCACCTGATGACAATCGGATACAGAAGATGCTCTTTGGCCTGTACCTTCTCTGCCAGGGTATCGGGTGTGTCAGTCGGGTCAATCCTGACTTCGGCCTGTGCGATTACCGGACCGCCATCGAGTTCTTCTGTCACAAAGTGAATGGACACCCCGTGGACCTCGTCGCCCGCTTCAATTGCACGCTTATGGGTGTTGAGCCCGGTGTATTTCGGCAGTAGCGAGGGGTGAACATTGAGCATGGTTCCGCGCAGGGCTCTCACAAAATCCGTCGTCAGGATGCGCATGAAGCCTGCCAGCACAATGAGGTCCGGATTGTGACGGCGGATTTCCGCCATCAGCGCGCCGTCAAAGGCCTCTCGCGAATCATAGCGGGTGTGGTCGACGGTAAAGGTTTCGATATTTGCCTGGGCAGCGCGTTCAAGGGCAAAGGCGCCGGGGCGATTACATCCAACCGCGACTATCTGGCCCGGAAAATCACGTTCCTGGCTGGCGTGAATCAACGCTTGCAGGTTGGTCCCACTTCCAGACGCCAGCACGAGAATCCGCGGCGGATTAACTGCATCTGCCTTCATGCCGACAAAAGCCCCGGCGCATAGCGAACTTCCGCTGAAGCCGTTGGGCTCTCTGCAGCTTCCAGTTCACCAATCTGCCATGCGGTTTCGCCCATACCTTGAAGTGTGCTCAGGGCCATGTCCTTCTGGTTGGCCGGCACGCAAATAATCATGCCGACACCACAGTTAAAGGTGCGGTACATTTCTTCCTGAGCGACACCGCCGGCACTTTGCAGCCATTTAAAGACGGGCGGCAGTGCCCAGCTCTCCGTATCAATGGCGGCAACGACACCATCTGGCAGCACACGGGGAATGTTTTCTGGTAAACCGCCGCCCGTTATATGAGACAGCGCGCGGATGTCCACGTGTTCCCTGAGTTCAAGCAGGTTTTTCACGTAAATCCGAGTGGGCGCCATCAGAGCCTGGGCGAGAGTGCCGTTGCCCATGTCCTGATTCAGGTTGGCATCGCTCACTTCAATGATTTTGCGAATCAGCGAATAACCGTTGGAGTGAGGTCCTGATGACCCCAGTGCCAGCAGGGCGTCTCCGGGCCGGGCGCGGCTGCCGTCAATGATTTCGCTGCGTTCGGCAACACCGACGCAGAACCCGGCGAGATCGTAGTCGTCGCCTTCGTACATACCTGGCATTTCGGCAGTTTCGCCGCCCACCAGCGCGCATCCAGACAGCTCGCAACCGCGACCGATACCCTCAACAACCTGGGCCGCAACATCAACGTTGAGCTTTCCTGTCGCGTAATAATCCAGGAAAAACAGAGGCTCGGCGCCTCCGACGATCAGATCGTTCACGCACATGGCCACCAGATCGATACCGATTGTGTCGTGTTTTTCCAGTTGCATGGCGAGGCGAAGCTTGGTGCCAACACCGTCCGTTCCAGACACCATGACAGGCTCGCGGTAGCCCGGCGGGATGGCCACCATGGCACCAAAGCCGCCAAGCCCTCCGAGAACTTCCGGTCGACGGGTTCGCGCAGCGGTCTCCTTGATGCGGTTGACAAGTTCATTACCGGCATCAATATCAACGCCTGCGTCACGATAGGTGAGGGAGGGCTTCTGTTCGCTCATGGAGTGATAAACCGTTTTGGGCTGTGGGTCAGGCGGCGGATTTTAACAGGTGCTGGGTAGGGCTCCAAATGCAATTGAGATTTGGCAATCTTCCCTTGCTACTTTCGTTTTTGACCATGGTGTATCCTAGGCACCATTCACTCAGTTTTCAGGAAGTTTCATGCAGGGTTCAACACGCAGAGCGATGGGAATGACGCGATTTGTCGCGCAGTGTCTGACAGCAGTCTGGATTCTTTTTGTTGGCATGGCGCCAGCTCACGGTGTAACAGTTACGGGACTGTATTCCGTGACCGTACCTGTGAAAAGCTCGCAGCCGAATGATCTGGCGCAGGGCTACGCAGATGGACTGCGCAGGGTATTTATAAGAGTCGCGGGATCCGAAGACGTTTTGGCGCAGGAAGGCATTGGTGATCTGCTTGATAACGCAGAGTCGTTGCTGCAGTCCTATCAGTACCTGAGCTCCGCGGAGTCGGGTAATGCTCTGGAGATGTCGTTTGGTGCCGTGGGCGTTAACAAGGCGCTGGCATCCATCGGAGCCCCGGTCTGGGGCGCGAATCGACCTTTAATGTTGTCCTGGATCGCAGTCGAAGCCAGTGGAACCCGGACCCTGCTGCACTCAGGCAGCGGGTTAGACGCGACGATGCCCTGGCGCCTCGCCTTCAGGCAGGCCTTCGCTGAGCGAGGTTTACCCGTTGACCTACCGCCAGAAAGCTATGCAAACCGGCGGGAACTAATGTCTGACATCTGGGGGCAGTTCACGGGCAATGTGCGCGCGGAATCCGGAAACCTTGCCCACGATCTAATTTCTCTGGTCCGTATTAACCGGGTTGGAAACCAATGGCGGGCCGGCTGGGTCCTGGATGGTATGGATCTGGGAGGCCCTGAACAGTCTGTGACAGCCGCCACTCCGGAGGCCTTGGCGTCCGCTGTGGTTGGGCGCTGGGCTGAAATGTTTGCGGATCGGTACGCGGTTGAAGGCTCTGCCGTCGGCGATTCGCCCAAGGTCAATATCGTGCTCCACGGGGTTCGGGGTCTCAAAGACTTTGCTGATTCAAATCGGGTGTTTCAAAATCTGTCGCCTGTTGAAGCGGCGAACGCAATGGGTACCCAGGGCGATCAGCTTACGTTCAGACTCTCTTTTTCCGGTGAAATTGAGCAATTGAAGCGGTATATCGCGCTGGATCCGCGTTTGGTGCCGCTGTCCGAGGCGGAAGTATCCAGCCTGCCGGCAGATGATGGTGATGAAACCTCTGAGGGCTCGCCAGCAGAGGTTTCGTCGCCAGAGAGCGGGGGCGCAGTCACTCAACCGGCTGGACAGTCTAGTTATGTGGCGACGGGGCCTTCTACGGCGAACCCATTATCTGAGTATTCTGCGCTTCTGGCGAAGCAAGACACGTCAGAAAAAGAGTTTGAGGCGCTTTATCAGGTTCTCCATTATCGTTGGCAACCAGCGTCGATTGTCGGAGGCGAAGCTGGTGAGTGATCTGGCAGCATAGGGATTGTGGGAGAGAGCTATGGCCCAAAACTGGCGCTGGATCCCTAATGCGCTGACGTTTCTGCGCATCCTGCTGGTAGCGCCGTTCGCGGCGGCACTGTGGGCCAAGGAATATCGCATTGCGCTGATCATTTTCTTCGTTGCTGCGGCGACTGACGCGTTTGACGGATTTCTGGCCCGGGAATTCAACTGGCGCACCCGCCTCGGCGCCATTGCTGATCCACTGGCGGACAAAACCCTGCTGATCGTAGCCTACCTGATGCTAACGCTGACCGGGGTGCTCCCGGTGTGGCTGTTCTGGCTTGTGCTGGGTCGGGATATCCTGATCGTTGTCGGTGGACTGGCCTTTCACTATGGCGTGGGACGCTTTGATATGGAGCCGAGTCTGCCAGGGAAGCTTAATACCATGATCCAGGTTCTCGTTGCCCTTGCCATCATTATCCTGCTGGCCGGCCTGCCGATGCAGCCCTGGGTGATTGAGGTGGGTGTTCTTCTGGTTGCCGCGTCAGCGGTCTTTAGTGGCGCACATTACGTAGTGGTCTGGAGTGCCCGGGCATGGAGGGCAAAGCGGCAGTGATGGCGGGACAGTTGGCGCTTCGGGTAAAGCTCAGAGACGATGCACGCTTCGACAACTTCCATGGGGAGCGAAACGCTGCAGCTGCATTCAGGTTGCAAGAATCGGTCAAGCAGTCATCTGTTCCTTGCATTGTCGTATGCGGCGATGAGGACACCGGCAAGAGTCACTTGCTTCAGGCCGTGTGTCACTGGGCCGAGGAACATGAATTGACGGCGGTCTGCCTGAGTATCGAGGAAATATTGCCGTTCGGCCCAGCCGCTCTGGACGGTCTCGAGCAGTTTCAGCGAGTGTGCCTGGACGATCTCCAGGCTCTGGCCAATAAGCCGGATTGGGAAGAGGCTGTCTTTCATCTGTATAATCGTATTTTCGACTGTGGCGGTCAGTTGGTGTTCAGTATGACGGACTTGCCGGGCCATTTGCCGTTTTCACTGCCGGATCTTGTGTCGCGCTTGCGTCACGGTCTACTTGTGCAGTTGACCCCGCAACGTGACGAAGACCGGACACGCATTCTCATGGCCCGTGCTGAGCAAAGAGGTCTGGTGCTCGGAGAGGACGTTGCTGCGTTCATTCTCCGCAGGGCACCGAGGCGGTTGGCAGATTTGCTGGCGATTCTGGACCAGCTTGATGATAATTCGTTGAAAGCTCAGCGCCGTCTGACCATTCCTTTTGTCAAAACCGTGTTGGACTGGTAGCCGGGCAATACCATTTAAATAACAAAGACCCATGGATTTAAGAGTCATCGGCTCTGGGGTTGAAACAATCAGAATGAGACAGGGGAGAGACGATGAGGCGCGTTGTATTTAATCAAAAAGGTGGTGTCGGCAAATCCAGCATAACCTGTAATCTGGCTGCAATCAGTGCTGCAAAAGGTAAGCGGACGCTGGTTGTTGATCTGGACCCTCAGGGCAACACCACGCACTACCTTCTGGGTAAACCGTCTGCGGAGTTGAAAGACACCGTGGCCGAGTACCTGGAGCAGACAGTCGCGTTTACCGTGTTCAATCGGCGTCCTGACGAATTTGTTCATGCCACGCCATTCGACAATCTCTTTGTCATGCCGTCGAGCCAGGAGCTGGATTTCCTGGAGCGTAAGCTTGAGGCGAAGCACAAGATCTACAAGCTGCGTGAAGCCCTGAAAAAGCTCAGCGAATCGTTCGATGCGATCTATATTGATACCGCGCCCGCGTTGAATTTTTACACCCGTTCGGCACTTATCGCCGCGCAACGCTGCCTGATTCCCTTCGATTGCGATGATTTTTCCCGTCAGGCCCTCTACAACATCCTGCACGAGATTCAGGAGCTGCAGGAAGATCACAACGAAGATCTGGTTGTTGAAGGCATTGTCGCAAACCAATTCCAGCCCCGGGCCAGCCTTCCAAAGCAACTGGTGAGGGAATTGACCGACGAGGGGTTGCCAGTCTTGCCTGTGAGGCTTTCCAGCTCCGTCAAAATGCGAGAATCGCATCAGAGTCGTAAGCCACTCATTCACATGGCTCCGAAACATCCGCTGACGCGCCAGTACGAAGACCTTTGGGGTGTCCTTCACGGCGAGTCCGTGGAGTTAGAGCCTCTTGCGGATTGAAGAACTTCAGTCATTGAACAGAGAGTCGTATGTCAGGTCAGTCAGACCACGTATTAAAAGTCGCCGATAGCCTGTTTCAGATTGAAATTGAGTTACGGCAGTTGGGTGTCTGGGAGAGCGAACCTCCGCCACCGCATGCGCTGCAGAGTTCTCAGCCTTTCGCGGTGGATACTCTCGAGTTTACCCAGTGGTTGCAGTTTGTGTTTCTGCATCGGATGAAAGCGCTGATCGAGGCAGGGCGGCCGCTGCCGAGCGTGTCCGGAATGGCGCCCATGGCCGAAGAGCATTTCAGGGTTCGGGAGGCCTCAGGCCATCGCCTGATTGCGGAACTGGAAGTGATGGACCGGCTGCTTTCGGGTGAGGACTAAAGGCCGACGGGCGCACAACTGTTTGTGTGCCATCGGCCTTGATTCACGCTTGGATGGGATCGAGCCGCATCGACAGATCGATGGCTTTGATGTCCTTGGTTAGCGCGCCAATCGATATATAGTCGACCCCGGTTTCTGCAATCGCAACCAGAGTATTTTCGTTAACACCTCCGGATGCCTCCAGGCGGGCTCTGCCTGCCGTCAACGAAACGGCCTCCCGCATATCATCCATCGAAAACTCATCCAGCATGATGATGTCGGCTCTGGCATCAAGCGCCTGCTGGAGTTCCTCCAGGTTTTCAGTTTCAACTTCCACGGGTTTGTCTGGCGCAATTCGGCGCGCCTCTGAAACTGCCTTGGCAATCGATCCACAAGCCGCAATGTGATTCTCTTTGATCAGGAACGCATCCCAGAGACCGATACGGTGGTTGAAGCACCCACCGCAAGTGACTGCGTACTTCTGTGCGAGTCGAAGACCGGGTACGGTTTTGCGTGTATCGAGCAGTCGAACCCGGGTGTGAGCAACCCTGGCAGCATAGCCCGCGCAGGTCGTGGCGGTACCGGATAACGCCTGTAGCCAGTTCAGTGCCGACCGTTCAGCAGTGAGCAAGCTGCGGGCGTTGCCGGAAACGTCAAACAGCGTCTGATTGGCCTCAGCCGTCTGACCGTCTTTCACATGCCAGGTGATGACGATTTTATTGTCCACCTGGTGCAACACTTCGTTCACCCAGGCCGTACCTGCAATAACTGCCTTTTCCCGAGTGATCACCCGACCAGTTGTTTCGTGAGTGGCAGGAATAAGCTTTGCGGTAATATCGCCGTCACCGATATCTTCGCGCAGAGACAGGGCGACGCTCTCGGCGATGGATTGTTGCAATAGATCTGGCTGTATCATGAGATATTTCCGCGGTCGCTTATTGACTGAGTCACGCGTCTGACTGGGAGCGCCGGGCAATTCTATAGCGATAGGGCGTTTTCACCAAACCTGTGTCTCATGAATGCTAAACTGTGACAGCGATCACTTAATCACAAAAGGTGACAAATCCTGACACAAGCTGACGCGGTGAGGCTCTAAGATGAAAGCTCAGACCTCTCCCGCTCTCCATGGAGTATCCGGATGGCTCACGACAACAAGGTGGTACACCTGAAAAATCAATCGCTTAGACAGCGATTTACGTTGCCATCTTCTCTTGTCCGTTTACGTGACGTGTCGGGTCACTCCCTAAAGGCCGTAATGTCTGCATTTTTTGACCAGGCAGACGATGCTCTGTTCGAGCTTGCGGACCGATCGGGCACCAACGAAGACCAATCCGCCTACTTCGATGCGATGCGAGAGCTTCGGCTTCGTCGCAAAACCATGACGGTGAGTATTCTGCAGTATGTCAGCCGTGCCTTTAATGAGATTGGCCGCTTCAAACCCGGTGTTGGTAGCAACTCTCTGGATGACATTGATCAGGACTCACTCAGTCTGCTCGACCACTCCCAGTTAGAGCAGCAGGTTGCTATCGATAATCTGGTAAACAAATTACGGAATCAGCACCTGGAAGCGATTCGGTTGTTGAATGCGCGGGTCTCCCATCTCTTGCCCGACGTGAAGCTCAGTGACAGCCAGATGCCGTTGAGCCCCGAGGTTATCTGCGGTGGCCTTTCCGATGCCTGTACAGATCTTGATATAGATATCCGCGCCAAACTGGTGGTGTTGAAATTGTTTGACCGCCTGCTGGGTGGAATTCTTGGGGAGCTATACAAAAACGCCAACAAAACCTTGGTCCAGGAGGGCGTTCTGCCCGGCATGAAGCGTGCGCCGACCGAGGGTAAAACATCCGGTTCCGCGCCAAGTCAGGGCAAAAGCAGGCACACGGAACAGGGTGTGGAGTCGTCTCGTACATCCTCCGGGACCGAGTATCCGGCCGGCGGAGATGTTCAGGCAACGTTTACCGAGCTGAGCGCTCTGTTGCACGGTGGTCAGGGGTCCGACGGCAATGGTGCAGGTGGCGCCAGGGCAGTGGGTGTAATTGACTCCGGAACGCTAATGACCCGGCTCAGTCAGATCCAGACCAACACCTTGGAATGGGATTCCGCCAAGGTTATTCCGCTTTCCAGCCAGTTAAAAACCATCTTCGTCAATGAAGAAGGGCACCCGTTGAAAGCCGGGCAGGTGGACAGCGACGTTATCAATCTGGTGTCCATGCTGTTCGATTTCATTCTGGAAGACCGCCAGCTTCATTCTGTCATGAAGGCCCAGATCAGCCGGTTACAGATTCCGGTTCTCAAGGTGGCGCTGAGCGATAAGAATTTCTTTAACCGGGGTGGCCATCCGGTTCGCAAACTGCTCAATGAACTGGCCATGGCAGCCATGGGCTGGACGGAGAAAAAAGAAGGGCAACGAGATCCGCTCCGGGACAAGATTGAGTCTGTGGTGGAGCGGGTTTTAAACGAGTTTACCGATAACGTCGATCTGTTTACCGAGTTATTGAATGACTTCGGTCATTTTATGGATCTCGACCGCCGTCGTCGGGAGCTGGTTGAGCAGCGACTGCGCGATGCCGAAGAGGGACGTGCGAGGCAGGAACAGGCTTCCTCGGTCGCCGGGGATCTGATCAACGAGTTGCGTGACGGTCGAGAGTTGCCCGAACCGATCAACCGTTTGCTGGATGAGGCTCTGGCCAAGTATCTTCAGTGGATTCTGTTGCGCCAGGGCAGCGAGAGCGATCGCTGGCACAAGGCCCGACAACTGACTGAGAATCTGGTCTGGACCGTAGATCCCAGACCGATCACGGATCAGACTCGGAGCCAGCTACTGAGAACCATCCCGGGTGTCGTCGATGGGCTTAGGTCTGCTTTGCAGGAAATTTCCTGGGATCCGTTCGCTACCGATTCGGCCATCAGGGATCTTGAGCTGACTCACGTTGACGTTTTCCAGCGCCTGGTAACGACATCCAAAAAAGCGCCCGAGCAGGTGCCCGAGCCGCCAAAGCAAGAAGCGCCTGTCGCCCCGGTATCGGCCCCCGAGCCGAACACTGTGCCGGAGCCGACTGAGAGCGTGGCTCCCGAGGTCGTTGACGCGGCGCCTGCATCCTCTCAGGACGCCAGTTCGGCAACTGCCGAGGCTGCCACCACCACTGAGCCTGATCCGCTGGCGGAGTGGCTGCAGCGAGCTGAGAGCCTTCGTGTCGGATCCTGGGTGGAGATGAACCGGGACGGCAATAGGAGCCGGTGTAAACTGGCTGCCTTTATCAAGGCAACCGGAAAGTATATTTTTGTCAATCGCAGCGGTGCGAAAGTCGCAGAGTACTATCGCGATGACCTTGCATTGGCCTTGCAGGCACAGGACATATCCATGCTGGACGACGGTCTGATTTTTGACCGGGCTCTGGAATCAATCATCGACAACCTCCGCACCAACCGTAAAGACTGACAGGCATCGACGCGTCTGCGTAGGTGCCTGATCTTATTCGCGTGCGACCCCACTTTGTGCTTCAATCAGGTGTAACTCAGTTAGTTCCCAGCCTGATGGAATGACCTTGCCTGAACCACAGAACAACCCAGTCAGTGTCCGCGCGCCTGATGCAGAGGCATTGAGAAAGACCGGACGGGTGAGCGCAGCACGCTGGTGCCCGTCACCGAACTTCGGAAAGCGTCCGGAAGGCCATAGGCCTTCACTCCTCGTTGTGCACAACATCAGCCTTCCGCCGGGAGAATTCAGCGGCGATGCCGTAGAGAAGTTTTTCTGCAATCAGTTAGATCCATCTTCACATCCTTATTTTGAAACCATAGCGGAATTGAAGGTTTCCTCGCATCTGCTTATTCGCCGTGACGGCAGCATGCTTCAGTTCGTCGATCTTCGGGATCGCGCGTGGCACGCCGGTCGCTCCTGTTTTCAGGGACAGGAAGAGTGCAATGATTTTTCGATCGGTATAGAGCTGGAGGGAACCGATCACATTCCCTATGAAGATGCCCAATACCAGAGTCTTTCAAAGGTTGCTGCGTTGATAATGGAGGCGTGGCCGGACATCACTCAGGATCGGATCACGGGGCATAGTGATATCGCTCCGGGACGGAAAACGGATCCGGGACCTGCCTTCGACTGGCCCCGTTTTCGCGCTGAACTCCAGCGGGTGATCGCAGCCAAGGAATCGAGCTGATGGAATTTCTGGTGTTTTTGCTCGCGTACACGCTGCGGCGCAAACTCGATCAGTCGGATCGAATTTCCAGCGACGTGCTTTGGCGCAGTAGTTTTTCGGGGGCTCACAAGGTTCAAGCGGGGCGCGAATCCAGCGTGGTTCGGGGGCTTGTGATCGTTCTGATACCGACTCTCTTGCTGGCCTTCAGCCAGTGGCTGCTACGGGACGTTGGCTGGTCAGTGGCGGCACATCCGCTGGCCTTTGTTTTGCTCATCGCTCTGATGGGCGTGCCGGGGCTCGGAACCGTGCTGGAGACCTACGCTGCTTCCTGGCGACGCGGTGACATGCAGGCGGCGTGGCATCATGTAAAGGATTTGCTTCCTGTTGAAGACCGGGGTGCTGCTGCCTCTCCCGAATACATGCACCTGGCTCTGTCTCGAGAATTTATGTCTCGGGTATTTGAACGCTATTTTGTCGTGGCCTTCTGGTTTGTTATTGGGGGTATGGCACTGGCATTTTTCTCGCGCGGCCTCATTGCTTTGCGAGATCATTGGCCACATGCTGCAGCGCGGCCAAGCTTTGGGCGGATGGCAGCTGTCGTGAACTGGTTGCCCGCGCGGTTGCTGGCGCTGACGTTTGGTCTGGCTGGGGATCTCGCAGGCTGGCTGAAAGTGGGGCGTAAGGCGATGCTGGGGTATGGCTTCGATAATGCCCGGAGCCTGATGCACTCGGCAAACGGAGCGCTGACAGGATTCGCTTTAGACCCGGAACGTTTTTCCAGGCTGCACCCAGACACCTGGCAGGATTTTGGGGATCGAAGTCTGGCGGCAATCCGGGGGCTTTTGAATCGCAGTATGTTGGTGTGGATCTGCTCTCTGGCGCTACTGGTTATTTCCGGTGTCGTCTGAGGTTTACGACCGAAAATTACATTTAATAGCGAAAAAATTCTCAACTTTGTAGTAATTTAGCCGACAATATTAAAAGCAAGAATAATAAACGTCTGGGGGTTTATGTGAAGCTGCTGATCAAGCCTGCTGTTGCGCTGATGAACCGGCTGCCCATGTTTTACAAGTTCAGCCTTATCAGTGTTCTTTTTCTGTTGCCCATTGTGATGTTGGCCTGGCTGGTGATCAGTGAGCTCAATCGTTCAGTTGACACAAGGACCAGTGCCGTCGAAGGTCTGGAGCAGCTCGAGACTGCCAATCACATATTGAGCGCAGCGATTGCCTACCGCGATTTCAGGGCTCCGGGAAAAGTGAAAGACGATTCGAGTCTGCTGGCGGAATCTGACAAGGTTGGAAAAAAGATTGACCAGCACCTGGAAACTCTCATCAGCGCGGAGGTACGTTTTGACACTTCCGGTAGCTGGAAGCAGCAAGTTGAAGATCTGCAAAAAGAGTGGAAAGAACTGAAGTCTGACGACGCCTATCTGACCAATATCGAGCCTCAATTCAAGTATTATCAGGAGTTCGTGCCCAAGGTCCGGGCACTTCTTTCCGCCACGATCGAGATTTCCGGTTTGGCTCAGGATAACTCGGCGGCCAATCTCTCCATGCTTGGTCTGATTGATGATTCGTTTCCCGACATGCGCAGTGTCATCGGCACTGCGCGAGCGTTCGGCGGTTACGCTCTTTTAGACGGGCAGGTTGGCTACAACTTGAGTGACATCCTGAACGAGGTTTTTGATCAGCTAACCGCGCGGGCGGCTTTGCTTTCGCCGTCTCTCGCGGTGGCGCTCGAGGCCTCTCCAGAGCTGCGAGAGCGGTCGGCCGACACGTTCGAGAAGGTGGATGCCAGTGCTATGGCAGTCCGGGATGTGCTCGACATCAATGTAATCACGCCCATGCGTGTCGAAATGTCCTGGAGTGAGTACAACGGACTCATTGAAGCGCAGCTTGGACATTATGACGAAGCCACCGCTGCCATCTTTGATGTCGTGCGGAATAACCTGATCAGCAGTCTGGATGCTGAGGTTGGTCAGCGTCGGCTGATCATCGGGGCGCTGATCCTGATCCTGCTGGTGGTGGTTTACCTGTATGTCGGGTTCTTTATGTCTGTCCGCAATGCGATCAACCGGTTCAGCCTGGCAGCCAGGTCCGTTGCTGCTGGTGATATGACCACGCAGATTCGTCTTGAAAACCGTGACGAGCTGGGTGAGTTGACCGGCGAGTTCAACAACATGACTAACCGCATGGCCGAACTCATCCGTTCGGTCAGTGCGACGACCTCCGATGTGGATCAACAGGCAACGCGGGTGAATGACACCGCGGCGGCAAACAGTGAGGCGGTTGCCCGGCAGATGGAGGAGTCCGGCCAGATCAATGAAGCGATGAATCAGATGATCGAGGCAGTGAACGAAGTGACTGAAAGCGCCCACCGGGTTGCGGACAGTGCAGGAAATGCCGAGGGAGACACTGAGAAAGGCCGACAGGTAGTAGCCGATACGGTTGAAACGATCAACAAGCTGGCTACGGAAATTGCGAGCGCCGTTGAGGTGATTAATCGCGTCAACAAAGACAGCGACAACATCAGCCAGGTGCTGGTTGAAATCAAGGCCATTGCTGAACAGACCAACCTGCTGGCACTGAATGCCGCGATCGAGGCAGCAAGGGCCGGGGAGCAGGGACGCGGCTTTGCAGTGGTTGCAGATGAGGTTCGGTCGCTTTCCCAGCGTACCCACAAATCAACGGAAGAAATTGAAGGCATGATCTCACGGCTTCAAAGCGGCGTGAAAGATGCTGTCAAGGCGATGACCAACAGCCATGATGTCACCGAAGCCACGGTCCAGAAATCGTCCGAAGTGACCGAGGCCCTGGATCGTATTGCTGACGGCATCAATATGATCGTTGATATGAGTCACCAGATTGCCCAGGCGGCTGAAGAGCAATCTGCGGTCACCAAGAACGTGAATACCAACGTGGAAGCGATCGGGGTGTTGGGGCAGAAGACGGCCGACAATGCGGAAGAAACCCTTGGGGCGTCCCGTCAGATGTCGGAACTGACCTCGTCCCTGCAACGAGTCGTGGAAGCGTTCAAAGTCTGATTCAAAACATTGTAAGTGCGTTCCGGTCCCGGCCATTCCAGCCGGGACCGCTGGTTTCAGATTCCGGAGCGTTTCTGATCCCAGAGAATCTCCTCTCCTCCATTCCTTCTGGCAAGGCTTCTGGCAATCACAAACAGCAGGTCTGACAGTCTGTTCAGGTAGTGCCGCGATTCGGTGTTGATGGAATCCTCATGGCTGAGCGCAACCACCACGCGCTCGGCGCGACGACAAACGGCACGGGCCATGTGGCATTCGGCGGCCGCTTTGGAGCCTCCCGGCAGGACGAAGTTTTTCAGCGGCGGCAGCTCTTCGTTATAGGTATCCAGCGTTTTCTCGAGCCATTCGATGTGCTCATCACCAATCACCTGACTGCCGGGAATCGCAAATTCGCCGCCCAGATCAAACAGGTGGTGCTGGATTCGCCGCAAGGTCTCAACCAGGGTGTCCGTGCTGTCGAGATGTTCTATCAACAGTCCAATGTGGCAGTTCAGCTCGTCGGCGGTACCCATGGCTTCCACGCGCTGTGCGTTTTTGGCGATGCGATTGCCGTCTGCCAGCCCTGTAGAGCCATCATCTCCGGTACGGGTGTAAATCTTGGATAGGCGATTGCCCATAGTGTCGCTCCTGCGGTGACCCGCGAGTGAAAGGCTAGCGGGTGTTGGTTCGATGCTCGGTAATGTCTTTTACAGACTCGTACAGCATTCGGTTCACCGGTGTGGCTATGCCGGATCTTGCTCCAGCCTGGACCAGATAGCCGTTGATGACATCAATCTCAGTGATACGTCCACGCTGACGGTCACTGCGCATGGAAGATGTGTTGGCAGCGGTGCTCTTTGCCACCGCATAGATTCGGTCTTTGACCTCGTCGGGAGTGAGAAATTGGTCCATTTCGGTGGCCATGATCTGCGAAATTTCCTGGCACAGACCGTCAATGTGCTCGAGGAAGAAATCGGATTTCAGTATCGCACCATTGGGGCAGTCGAGAATGGCGGTAAAGGCATTGATGCCGGCATTGACGACCAGTTTGTGCCACAACCGATAACGGATATCTGTCTCCGCATGAATTCTAAGTGCGCTGCGGCCTAGTAGGGCACATACGGAATCGGTAACACCATGGCCCGCGTCGTTCAGTCCGCCGATCCAGGTTTCACCACGACCTGCGTGAACAATGGTGTCGTGATCCGGACGATTGGCACCCTCCGTGGTGACTGCGGCCAGAACAGGGTGATTCGACCATTGCTGGACCACCTGATCCTGAGTGCCGAGGCCGTTCTGAAAAAGCACAATGGGGACGCCTTCCGGTAAACGGCCGACATATGGGGCCAGCGCCGACGTTACGTCACCGGCTTTTGTCAGCACCAGAACCAGTTCAGCCTGGATGTCCTCGAGTTCGCAGGCTTCCACCTGACGCGGATGTCGCGCTCCCTCGGGCGTGATCAGGTCGAACCGATTCGGAGATTCCAGCTTGCCCGGGGAGCGTGGCAGAAAACAAGCGCTTCCTGGCGGCAGGTAGGCGCCCCAGAGCTTGCCGAGCGAACCGGCGCCAAGCAGGGCAATACAGGTATTGCCTTGTTGATCTGCCGATTGCCGGGGTTTCATGTTTACATTGCCTCGATGGCCGCCCGTTGCTCCGACAAGCGGGTCATATTGCTCTGGGCGTCTGACAGCTTCTGCTGCTCTTTCTCGACTACTTCAGCAGGCGCTTTGGCAGTGAATTTTTGGTTGCCGAGTTTGCCCTCAAGCCTTCCAACTTCCTTCTGGAGGCGCTCCAGTTCTTTGTCCAGACGTTTAAGTTCTGCGTCTTTGTCGATAAGACCCGCCATGGGGACCATAACCTCCATGTCTCCAACCAGTTGGGTGGCGGACATGGGGGCTTCACCATCGTCGAACCAGGACAGTGTTTCCAGCTTCGCCAGCGAGATCAGGAACTGACGGTTATCCTTCATCCGACGCTGGTCTTCCGAGTCTTTGCTTCGCAGCAGGACCGGGATCTGCTTGGCCGGCGAAATATTCATTTCGCCGCGAATGTTCCGCACCGCGACAATCACGCCCTTGAGCCACTCGATATCCGCAGCCACCGACGCATCCTGCTTGTCAGAATCCGGCTGTGGGTAGGGCTGCAGCATGATGCTGTCACCCTGTTTGCCTGCCAGTGGCGCAATGCGCTGCCAGATTTCCTCGGTGATGTAAGGCATCACCGGGTGAGCCAGGCGCAAAACGGCCTCCAATACCCGCACCAGCGTGCGGCGTGTGCCTCGCTTGGCTTCTGCGCTGGCGTTCTCATCGCCCAGCACCGGCTTGGAAAGCTCAAGGTACCAGTCGCAGTACTCGTTCCAGATGAATTCGTAGAGCGCGTAGGACGCCAGATCGAAACGGTATTGTTCAAGGTGGCGAATCACATCCTGTTCGCAGCGCTGCAATTCACTGATGATCCAGCGATCCGCCAGCGACAACTCGACTGGTTCGTTGTTGACGCCACAGTCCTCGCCTTCGGTATTCATGAGCAC
This sequence comes from uncultured Marinobacter sp., assembly GCA_964632565.1. GTDB lineage: Bacteria > Pseudomonadota > Gammaproteobacteria > Pseudomonadales > Oleiphilaceae > Marinobacter. The sequence goes on from CAZWEP010000032.1 coordinate 21,244, forward strand.
GTAACGGGCGGCATTCCAGAGCTTGTTGCAGAAGTTCCGATAGCCTTCAAGGCGCTTCATGTCCCAGTTAATGTCACGGCCTGTGGTCGCCATGGAGGCCAGAGTGAATCGCAGGGCATCGGTGCCGTGGGCAGTAATGCCTTCCGGGAATTCCTTCCGGGTACGCTTGGCGATTTTCTCGGCCAGCTTGGGCTGCATCAGGTTGCCAGTGCGCTTCTCCAGCAGGCTGTCCAGTTCAATGCCATCGACCATGTCCAGGGGATCAATCACGTTGCCCTTGGACTTTGACATCTTATCGCCATGCTCGTCACGGATCAGGCCGGTCACGTACACCGTGTGGAAGGGCACCTGAGGCGTGCCGTCTTCATTTTTCATGAAGTGCATGGTCATCATGATCATCCTGGCGACCCAGAAGAAAATGATGTCAAAACCGGTGACCAGCACGTCCGTCGGATGGAAGGTTTTCAGGCGTTCGGTAATTTCCGGCCACCCCAACGTGCCAAAGGTCCAGAGAGCAGAGCTGAACCAGGTATCCAGCACGTCATCGTCCTGCTCGAGAGTCACGTCGTGTCCAAGGCCGTGCTTTTCCCGAACTTCCTCTTCGCTGCGGCCAACGTAGATATTGCCGTCCGCGTCGTACCAGGCGGGGATCCGGTGGCCCCACCAGAGTTGACGGGAAATGCACCAGTCCTGAATGTCCCGCATCCAGGAGAAGTACATGTTTTCGTACTGTTTGGGCACAAATTGAATTCGCCCGTCTTCGACGGCTTCAATGGCGGGTTTGGCCAGGGTCTTGGCATCGGCAAACCATTGATCCGTCAGCATGGGCTCGATGATCAGGCCGGAGCGATCGCCTCTTGGGACGCTGAGAACGTGGTCCTCTACCTGCTCAACCAGCCCGAGCGCATCCAGGTCTGCAACAATCTGCTTACGTGCGTCCTCGCGGGTCAGGCCTGCGTATGCGCTCGGAAGGCTGCCGTCTACGTCGTCATTGGCACTGCCATCAGCGTTGACCACTTCGGCCACATCACGGATGCAAGCATCCATGGTCATGACATTGATCATCACCAGGTTGTTGCGCTTGCCTACGGCGTAGTCGTTGAAGTCGTGGGCGGGTGTAATCTTGACGCAGCCGCTGCCTTTCTCCGGGTCTGCGTGGGTGTCCGCGAGGATGGGGATGCGGCGACCAACCAGGGGCAGATCGACGAATTTTCCGATCAGGTGTTGATAGCGCTCATCTTCGGGGTGCACGGCTACAGCGCTATCACCCAGCATGGTTTCAGGGCGCGTTGTTGCAACAACCAGGTAGTCTTTGCCGTCCTGTGTCTTTTCACCGTCCGCGAGCGGATAGCGCAGGTGCCAGAAAAACCCTTTCTCTTCCTTGTTTTCAACTTCCAGGTCTGAAATGGCGGTGTGCAGTTTCGGATCCCAGTTAACGAGCCGTTTCCCACGGTAGACCAGACCTTCTTCATACAAGCGTATAAAGACTTCCTGAACGGCTTTGTAAAAGCCGTCGTCCATCGTGAATCGCTCATGGTCCCAATCAACAGAGTTGCCGAGGCGTCGAATCTGACGAGTAATGGTGCCGCCAGATTCGGCCTTCCAATCCCAGATTCGCTTGATAAATTCTTCGCGGCCGAGATCGTGACGGGATTTGTCTTCCTCTGCAGCCAGTTTGCGCTCGACTACCATCTGGGTGGCGATTCCAGCGTGGTCTGTACCGACCTGCCAAAGAGTGTTGTGACCCTGCATGCGCTTGAAGCGGGTGAGGGTATCCATAATGGTGTGCTGGAACGCATGGCCCATGTGCAGGCTGCCCGTTACGTTGGGCGGCGGGATGGCAATGCTGTAGGACTCGCCCTTACCAGAGGGGCGGAAATACCCTTTTGATTCCCAGTTCTCGTACCACTGGCGCTCGATATTTTCTGGCTGGTAGGTTTTTTCCATGGGTTTTTAAGGTGACCGTTTGATTGGATTCGCAGGAAAAATTAAGACCGGTGATTATACATGCTCGGTCACGACGCAGCGAATAGCCGCGGGCGGAATCAACGTTTTCGCTGGTCGTGTACCTGAGGGGTGATGCCAAGTGCCCGCAGTTGTTTGAAGTGCGAACGCGCCTGATTCAGCACCGAGGCATCATTATGTGCGACCAGGGCCAAGCGCTGGAAGCGATCAGCGTCGGCAGGGAGATGGGCAGACAGGACAATGACCGTGTCCCATTCGTCTGCAACCGGAGGGCAGAGCAATATGCCCACGGGATCCTTGCAGGTGGTCGCTGAATCGGGGACCACCTGATGGGGGATAAACGCATCTGGGCTCAGATTCCAGAGCAACTCGTCGAGTTCTTCAGCTTGCTGCATGGAGTCGCACACCAGACACACACGATCGCCCTGTTGATAGGCCTTCTCAGCAAGACGACCCGCGTGCAGGTGACGAGCAGCGGCCGTAGGCTGATTCAGAATATGAAACCAGTGCCGCTTTTGGTCCTTGTGCTTGGAGGATTGCGTTCCGCCGGCAGTTTCACTGCCAGCGGAGTTATCCATGGAAGCGTTATTTTCCGGCATTGGACATCAAATATTCGACAAGCATCGGCACCGGACGACCGGTCGACCCCTTGGCCTTACCTGACAGCCATGCAGTGCCGGCAATATCCAGGTGAGCCCAGCGATAGTCCTTGGCGAAGCGCGAGAGGAAGCAGGCTGCGGTAATGGTGCCAGCCGGGCGACCACCAATGTTCTGCATATCCGCGAAGTTACTGTCGAGCTGGGTCTGATATTCTTCCCAAAGCGGAAGCCGCCAGGCGCGGTCACCGGACCGTTCGCCGGCTGCCAGCAGATCATTGGCGAGGGCATCGTTGTTACTCAACAATCCCGTGGCCTGATTGCCGAGGGCGATAATGCAGGCGCCAGTCAGCGTCGCCATATCAACGACCACTTCCGGGTCGAATTTTTTCACATAGGTAAGTGCATCACACAGAACCAAGCGACCCTCTGCGTCTGTGTTCAGGATTTCGATGGTCTGGCCCGACATGGACGTAACGATATCGCCCGGGCGCGTCGCAGAACCGTCCGGCATGTTCTCGGCAGCCGCAATGACGGCAACCACATTCATTTTCGGCTTTACTTCGGCGATGGTGCGCATGGCGCCGAATACGGCAGCGGCACCGCCCATGTCGTACTTCATCTCATCCATGGAGTCGCCGGGCTTGAGGCTAATGCCGCCGGTGTCGAAAGTGATGCCCTTGCCAACCAGCACGAACGGCTTGTCCGAGGTCTTTCCACCGCGGTATTCCATCACGATCAACTTGGCTGGCTGGGTACTGCCTGCGGAAACGGACAGGAGGCTGTTCATGCCCAGCTTCTTCATCTGTTTCTCGTCCAGAATCTCTGTCTTAATGACATCGTGGTCTTTTGACAGTTTCTGAGCCTGCTCGCCCAGCCAGGTCGGGTGGCAAACGTTCGGTGGCGTGTTGCCGAGATCGCGGGTGAGGTTCATTCCCCGGCCGGTCGCGAGGCCAAGGTTAAAGGCGTCTTTTAATGCTTTCCCAGTAGCCGACGCGGTCACCGTTACTTTGGTGAGTTTGCGGGTAGGAAGTTTTTCACTTTTAAAACCCGAAAAGCGGTAGAACTGTTCTTCCAGTGTTCGACCAATCAGATTGAGTTTCGCTTCCTCGGAAGAGGCGTTTTCGGCTCCGGTTACCGCCGTGTCTGTGAGGGCGATCGCTACGTGTTTGGATGGACCGTCCTTAATCTGACCAGCCATGGCGATCAACGATTTGCGATAATTCGAGGGCGATCGGTCTTTGTCCGCCCCGGTGCCAACCACAAGCAGGCGCTGCCACGGCTGATTGCTCAGAGGCACCACTTGGGTTGAGGCATTTTTGCCGCTTGCATCGCCACTCTTTTCCAGCTGTTTGATCAATCCACCCAAAGCCTCATCGGCCAGGGTTGTCGATGCGGGCCAAGTGCCTTTCTCGGGTAGGGCAACGACGAGGCAATCGGCTTTGATGTCGTTGATTGGCTTACCACTGAGAGTGAAATTCATGGTAACTCCTGTTGGATGAGATCAGTCATTGAATTCGAATTGGTATAGCATTGGGGTTCAGGCGTTAATTATCAAGCGTGAACAGCCTGTTATGACCGTACGCTGTCATTCGCGGTACAGGTTACTTAGAATACGCCGAACACAAGGTGTTACCCACAGATTTTGCCCCGGCATTGAGAGCCCGATTTGAGCATCGTTTTCAGATATCTGACCCGACAAGTAATGATCAGCATGCTGGCGGTGTCCGGCGTGTTGCTCCTGGTGTTCATGAGCGGGCGTTTCATCAAATACCTGGCCGAGGCGGCCGCCGGTGAGCTTGCCGGAGACGTGCTTTTCCAGATCATGGCGTATCGGTTCCCTGGATTCCTGGAGCTGATTCTCCCGCTGGGATTTTTCATTGGTATATTGCTCGCTTACGGCCGAATGTATCTCGAAAGTGAGATGACCGTGTTGTTCGCATGTGGGGTGAGCGACAGGCAATTGCTGGGGAAAACGCTGGTGGCCAGCATCCCGGTGATGCTGGCGGTGGGCGCTATGAGTCTGTACGTCTCTCCCTGGGGCATGAAACAGGTCGAACAGATCTTTAATGAGCAGCGGCAGGCCACGGAGTTCGAGCTTTTGGCCCCCGGACGTTTTCAGAGTCTGTCGTCCGGTGGTCGAGTGACCTATACCGAGGCACTGAGCAAGGACAAGCGTCGCCTGCAAGGTGTGTTCATCGCCGAATATGGTGAGCGGGGAGAAGGCTTATCGATTATCACCGCCAGAGAAGGCTCACAATTGGTGGATGAAGAAACCGGAAGCCGGTTTCTGGTGTTGGAGGAAGGCGCACGATTTGAGGGTGTGCCTGGCGAACTCGCGTACGACGTAACTTCGTTTGACGCCTATGGCCTGAAAATTCGCAGCGGTAATGCCCGTGGGAAAGAATTGGAAGAAGGCTTGAGTACGGCGGCACTGCTGAAATCCGATGACCCCGAGCATCGTGCAATGCTTCACTGGCGCTTTACGCTGCCATTGATTGTGCCCATCGTGACGTTGCTTGCGGTGCGGCTCAGTCGCGTCAACCCACGACAGGGCAGGTTCTTCCATTTGTTACCGGCGATGCTCGTATACATTACTTATCTCGGGCTTTTGATTGTGGCCCGGGATGCGCTCGAAGATGGCAAGGTGCCGGAGTGGATTGGGCTGCTCTGGGTTCACGCTCTTTTCCTGGCCCTGGGCTGTTGGTTGCAGTTCGGCCCCGACTGGCTGCATCGCCGTCGCCTGGTCCGGGAGGGTGCACACCATGCGTAAGATCGATCGCTACGTAATGGTTACCGTCGGCGGCGCCATGTTTCTCGTGATGGTGGTTGTGCTGTCACTGGATCTGATTTTTGCGTTCATTGCGGAACTGGACGACGCCAAGAATGATTATCAGACTCTTGAAGCGTTGCTTTATGTTCTTTTGACGTTGCCGCGGCGCATCTACGACTACCTGCCACTGGGGGCATTCATGGGCTGTCTGGTTGGGCTTGGTGCCATGGCCAGTTCCTCTGAGCTGACGGTGATCAGGGCTGCCGGAGTCTCATTGAAGCGGATTGTCTGGTCTGCGATGAAACCAGCGTTGGTCGTTGTGATGCTGGGGGTTCTGATCGGCGAATACGTAGCGCCGCCCGCAGAGCGAATGGCTCAAAGCCAGAAAGCCGTAGCTCAGGGAGCCGGCGAAAACATCGCCTCTGCGTCGGGAATCTGGCACCGGGAAGGTGACATCTTCATGCACCTGAATGCGGTGCAGCCCAACGGCGTACTTCATGGTGTCTCATTGTTTGAGTTTGATGATGACCGCTGGCTGGTATCGGCAAGCTTTGCAGAACGGGCGATTTACCTCGAGGATCACTGGCTGCTGGAAAATGCGACCACAACGCGTCTGAGCGATAGCGGGGCTGAGCAGGAGCGTTATCGCTCGCTGCGGTGGGACACGGGGTTGTCACCGGATGTACTCAGTGTACTGATCGTAAAGCCGGAAGACCTCTCCATGACGGGTCTGTACACCTATGCAAGTTATCTGACGGAGCAGGGGCTGAACGCCGCTAATTACTGGCTGGCTTTCTGGAAGAAAGTTCTGATGCCACTGGGCACTGCGGTGATGGTGCTGGTCGCTATTTCCTTCATCTTTGGCCCATTGCGTTCTGTGACCATGGGCTTCCGGGTTTTCACCGGCCTTATCGTCGGATTGCTGTTCAAATATATGCAGGATTTGCTCGGGCCAATGAGCGTGGTTTTCGGGTTCAATCCCGTGATCGCCATCCTCGTGCCGATTGCAATAAACGCGATCGTGGGTGCCATATTGATGAGGCGGGCCGGCTGATCAGCTCGTCTTTTTATTGTCTTGCCCTTTATCCTTTTTGTCCGCCTTTGGCACCATTGCCACCATGCTTCCGGATGCCCGGTCCGTCAGGGAAAGCCCATTAATGGGATAGAACAGGGCGACGATGGCTGGCAGGGTGACGAACAGGGTGGCCGCGTTCAGGTAGTATGCACCCAATAACGCGATAAAAAGAATGGCCGAGGCTGTCGCGTAGCGCTTCAGCGCCTGGGTCCAGGACACCGATAATCCGTTAACGTTTTCAATGCGGATCCGCCACACCTGCATGCCCAGAGTCTGACCGTTTTTGGTCCAGAAGTAGGCGAAGAACAGGTAAAGCACAAAAAACAAAATGAATGTCAGGATCGGATCCGAGCCGATCTTGCCCTCCTCGGCCATCTGTTCATATTTGTCCCAGCCAGTGAGAGTGCCTGCCACCAGAGTGTAAGCCCAGGTTGTCACCAGAAGGACGGCAACGCTGATCAGACCATCGTAAACCACCGCCATCAGCCGTTTGATAAACGGAGCTGGCGCCAGCAGTTCGTCTTCGGAATGAAAGCGTTGGGGCATGGGTTCTCCTGTGATGTTTCTCGTTTTTCCTGATCTCGGCGTGTGCTAGAGTAGCCGATTTGCAAACGCATGTAAGCACGTGATTTTCGCGTCGACGACGACGGATTTAGAGAAAGGTATCAAAGGGCTATGAAAACCGCAGAATTGCGCCAGGCATTCCTCGATTACTTTAAAAAGCAGGGCCATACCATCGTCTCGAGCAGTTCGCTTGTGCCAGCGGACGACCCGACGCTGTTGTTTACGAATGCGGGCATGAACCAGTTCAAAGACGTTTTTCTCGGCCGCGAGGAACGTGACTATACCCGCGCCACCACCTCTCAGAAGTGTGTCCGTGCTGGCGGAAAGCACAACGATCTGGAAAACGTCGGTTATACGGCTCGTCATCACACCTTTTTCGAAATGTTGGGTAATTTCAGTTTTGGCGACTACTTCAAACGGGAAGCCATTAATTACGCCTGGACCTTCCTGACGGGAGAAGATTGGCTGGCGCTGCCCAAGGAAAAGCTCTGGGTGACGGTATACGCATCAGACGACGAAGCCTTCGATATCTGGAATAAGGAAATCGGGGTTCCTGCAGATCGCATCGTTCGCATCGGCGACAACAAGGGTGCTGCTTACGCCTCCGACAACTTCTGGCAGATGGGTGATACCGGTCCCTGCGGCCCTTGTACAGAGATTTTCTACGACCATGGTCCCGACGTTGCAGGCGGACCTCCCGGAAGCCCGGAGGAGGATGGTGACCGTTACATCGAAATCTGGAACGTGGTCTTCATGCAGTACAACCGCCAGGCCGATGGCGAAATGCTGCCTTTGCCCAAACCGTCAGTGGATACGGGTATGGGGCTTGAGCGCATTACGGCGGTGTTGCAGGGCGTGCACAGCAACTATGAAATTGACCTGATGCAGGACCTGCTCAAAGCGGCGTCTGACATCCTGGGCGGAGTACCCACTACCGAAGCGTCACTGCGAGTGGTCGCTGATCATATCCGGTCCTGCGCTTTCCTGATCTCGGACGGCGTGATGCCTTCAAACGAAGGCCGTGGATTTGTGCTGCGCAGAATCATTCGCCGCGCTGCGCGCCATGGCAACAAGCTGGGCGCGACTCAGCCTTTCTTCCATCGCTTGACGGACGCGCTGGTGCAGTTGATGGGAGAAGCATACCCACAGCTTCGCAGCAGTCAGAAGCAGATTGAGAAGGTACTGCTTCAGGAAGAAGAGCAGTTTGCGAAAACCCTCGACAATGGCCTGCGCCTTCTAGAGCAAGACATCGCGCAACTCAGCGGAACCGAGATCCCGGGTGAAACCATCTTCACGCTCTACGACACCTACGGATTCCCAGTGGACCTGACCAACGATATCGCCCGTGAGCGTGGTCTGACCCTGGACTATGAGGGCTATGAAGCCGCCATGGAGAAGCAGCGCGAGATGGCTCGGGCGGCGAGCAAGTTTGGAATTGATTACAACGCCGCCGGGCTCAAAATCGAGGGGAAGACCGAGTTCACCGGTTACGAGCGTATCGACGGCCACGAAACCATTCGTGCTGTGATTGTCGGCGGTGAAGAGAAGGCGGCAGAAGCTGGCGATGAAGCAGTGGTTGTTTTGGAAAAGACGCCTTTTTACGCGGAATCGGGTGGTCAGGTCGGCGACACCGGTCTGCTGACCTGGAGTGGAGGACGCTTCAAGGTTACAGATACACGGAAAGAAGGTGATAACCACCTTCACGTGGGCACCTTGATCGAAGGCGAGCTTTTCTCAGGTCTGGAAGTGGATGCCCGCATTGATCACGCCCGTCGTGAAAGGACCAAGAAGAATCACTCGGCGACCCACCTCTTGCATGCCGCGCTCCGCAAGATTCTTGGCGAGCATGTGACGCAGAAGGGTTCGCTCGTGGATCCGGACAAACTGAGGTTTGATTTCTCGCACTTCGAGCCGGTTACGGCAGAGGAGCTAAAGGAGATAGAACGTCAGGTGAACGAGCAGATCCTGGACAACACCCCTGTCCAGACCGAAATCACTGACATGGAAGATGCTCAGGCGAAAGGCGCCATGGCGCTGTTCGGTGAAAAATACGGTGACGTAGTGCGGGTGCTCAGCATGGGCACTGACGCCTATTCCGTTGAGCTCTGCGGTGGAACACACGTGGCCCGTACCGGTGACATCGGACTGTTCCGCATCACCTCCGAAAGCGGCATTTCATCCGGTGTTCGTCGCATTGAGGCGGTCACTGGATTCGGTGCCCTTGAGTGGGTCGACAACACTGAGCAAACACTCAGGGAAGCGGCGAAGCTGGTAAAAGGCAGTCGTGACACGCTGGTTGATAAAGTTCAGCAGACAATCGAACGGAACCGTCAGCTTGAAAAAGACGTGGATGCATTGAAGGCCAAGCTTGCGAGTTCGGCCGGGTCCGACCTTGCCGGTTCCGCAGTTGAGGTTGGTGGTCTTAAAGTTGTCGCCTCTGAGCTTGAAGGTGCCGACCGCAAGGCGCTGATGGAAACGGCAGACCAGTTGAAGAACAAACTGGGTGAAGGCGTTGTTGTACTCGCCAGCGTTGACGGCGGCAAAGTGACCCTGGTGGCCGGCGTTACCAAGTCTGCTACAGCCAAGATCAAAGCAGGCGATTTGATGAAGCACCTGGCGGCACAGGTTGACGGTAAAGGTGGCGGTCGACCGGATATGGCGCAGGGCGGTGGTAATGACCCGAGCAAGTTGGCCGACGCGCTTGCCGGTATTCCGCAATGGGTTGAAAAGAATCTGGGCTAGACGTCTGTTGTGTCGCTGGCTGTCAGTTTATACTCGCTCGCTTGTTGAGACCCGCAGGAATTGCCTGCCGTTACAGTGAAGGTTTGCAGAAATAATGGCCCTTTTGGTTCAAAAATTTGGTGGTACCTCGGTTGGTACCACAGAGCGCATTGAAGCGGTGGCCGAAAAAGTCAGCCGTTTTCGGCGAGAAGGCCACGATGTGGTGGTGGTTGTCTCCGCGATGAGCGGCGAAACCAACCGACTTATCGGTCTGGCAGGCGAAATCATGGAGGAACCAACACCTCGTGAAATGGACGTCCTGGTCTCCACGGGCGAGCAGGTGACCATCGCGCTGCTTTCGATGGCCCTGCAGAAACGTGGTTGTGATGCGCGCTCCTACACTGGCGCCCAGGTCCGGATTCTGACGGACAGCACCCACACCAAGGCTCGCATCAAGCAGATTGACGAGCAGCGCATGCGGGAAGATTTGGATGCGGGTCGAGTCGTTGTTGTGGCCGGCTTCCAGGGCATTGATGACAATGGCAGCATCACGACGCTGGGGCGTGGCGGTTCTGATACCACAGCCGTTGCCCTCGCTGCAGCACTGAAGGCTGATGAATGCCAGATCTATACTGATGTAGACGGCGTCTACACCACCGACCCACGAGTTGTGGATAGCGCCCGTCGTCTTGAACGGATTACGTTCGAGGAAATGATTGAAATGGCGAGTCTGGGTTCGAAAGTGCTTCAGATTCGCTCCGTTGAATTTGCGGGTAAGTACAATGTCCCGCTGCGTGTGCTCTCGAGCTTCCAGGAAGGCGAAGGCACCCTGATTACACTTGAGGATGAAAGCGTCATGGAACAACCGGTCGTCTCCGGCATTGCCTTTAACCGCGATGAGGCCAAGGTCACCATTGCCGGTGTGCCCGACACTCCGGGTAGTGCTCTGCGTATTTTGCAGCCGATCAGTGATGCGAACATCGAAGTGGACATGATCGTACAGAATGTCGGCGCTGATAACCGCACCGATTTCACGTTCACCGTACATCGCAACGACTTCAAGCGCGCCCAATCCATTCTGCAGCAGATATCGGAAGAGTTAGGTGCGCGACAGGTTAGCGGTGACAGTAAGATCGCCAAGGTCAGCATTGTTGGTGTTGGTATGCGGTCACATGCTGGCGTTGCAACTAAAATGTTTGCAGCACTGTCCAATGAGGGTATCAATATCCTTATGATCTCGACTTCGGAGATCAAAATCTCCGTGGTGATCGATGAGAAGTACCTAGAGCTGGCAGTTCGTGCGCTTCACAGCGCCTTCGAGCTGGACAAGCCGGGCGTCGAGGAAGCCTGACTTCCCAGGAGCTGATTGGTCGGTTCCGTCAGGATTCCCGTTAAAAGGGCGTCATTTGCGAGATTTATTCGCCACAAATGCGTATAAGTGTTTGTACGGGTTTGAGGAGGCAAGTGATCCCACCATAAAGACAGGCAGTATACATTGTCGGATAACAGCTCTGAAAAGGGAGTAGAAGGACATGCTAATTTTGACTCGCCGTGTTGGCGAAACTCTTATGGTCGGTGATGACATCACCGTGACCGTCCTGGGAGTGAAGGGGAACCAAGTTCGCATCGGTGTGAATGCACCCAAAGAAGTGGCGGTTCACCGTGAGGAAATCTATCAGCGGATTCAGAGCGAGAAGGGCTCCGAAGAGCCGGAACCCGGTAACAGCTGATAAAGAAATAGGCCGCTCGAGGAAACTCTGAGCGGCCTTTTTGTATCGCGGGTTTGCGGCCCGAAAAATCTTGTGTCAACCCTATGAAAACAGAAAAATTATGGTAGTATACGCCCCGTTCTCAAGGA
>CAZWEP010000033.1:0-5535 GCA_964632565.1 uncultured Marinobacter sp.
TCAGCATGTCTGCCAGATTCGCCCGCTTGCGAAATCCGTGGCCTTCCTCCGGGTAAAGTTTCACCAACGGGTAATGGCCATTGGCACGGATCGCCTCCGCCATGGCCTCCGTCTGCTGGGGCACCACAACTTTGTCCTGACCACCCTGGAAAAAAGCCACCGGGGCGGTAATCCGGGCGGCCTGGGCAAGGGGCGAACGCCGTTCCCAGCGTTCTCGTTCAGATTCAAACGATCCGAGCAGCCAGTCCAGATAACCGGATTCGAAACGATGGGTGAGATCCCGCAGACGGACCGGGTCGCTCACTCCGAACTGGCTGACCGCCGCAGCAAAGGTATCTCCGGAAACCATCGCCATGAGCGCGGTATAGCCCCCGGAGCTTCGACCCTGAATCACCATCCGTTGGCCGTCGGCCCTGCCTGAATTTGCGAGATGTCGGGCCGCTCCGATCATGTCCTGAACATCCACCTGACCCCATTCACCCTCCAGCGCCAACCTGAAAGCGCGCCCCTGCCCCGAACTGCCCCGATAATTCACCTCAGCGACGGCAAAGCCCTGATGACACAGAAATTGAATTTGCAGATTCAGAACCGCATAGGCCGCCGCAGTGGGGCCGCCGTGCGCGATCATCACCAGTGGCGGCGGATTAGTTTCATCACCTTCGGGATGGCGGCGCGGCGCATAGTAGAAACCACTGACTGCAATGGCGTCTGGGCCGACTGCCACCTCAAAAAACTCCGGAGACGACATGGGCACATCGTAGGGGCGTTCTCCGCCCGCCAGACATCCGACATTACCGGTTTTCACATTGATGGAAAGAACCGAGTCCAGCCGGTCTGCCGAACGGGCAATACAAAGCAGTTCATTGCCACGCCGGCGAAGTGAGCGGAAATCCACGTAACGGGCGGCCAGACGCTGGGGCGCGGATCCGGAGTCCGGTTGCCACCAGAGTTCACCAATGCCCGCGCAGTAACGCACGCGTGCCCAACCGCCGTCGTCCATCGCAAGATGGTGAGATTCACCCAGTTGCCAGGGCGCGTTGGCGTGATCTGCCGGCGTGGTGTCCAGGCAGCGCCAGCCATCAGATTCTGACCATTGCCACGGTTGCCACCACCCCTGATGATCGGACATCACCACCAGCGACTCACCGACGAACACCGGTTGCTGGACACAGCCTTTTGCAGGCAAAGGTACCGGATGTGCATCAGCGATTGTCCCGTCGGATCGAACCTCTGTGTGCCAGAGCACCGTCTCAACCCAGGGCATATTCGGCAGTTTCCAACTGAACCAGGCCAACTGGCGACCGCTCGCGGAAACGGCAGGCGCGCTGTAAAAATCCTCGCCGGAATGCAGGGTTCGGGGCTCGCCACCATCGATGAATACCAGACTCTGCGACGCTTCGGATTCGCGGACGGCGATCAATCTTTTATGAGCCGGGTCCCACGTCAGGCCGCCATAGTGAGCGGAAGGTTCCTCGGTCAGAGGTGCGAAAGAGCCAATCGAAGGAATGATGGTGTAGATCTGATGACTGGATGCCTCCACCGCGAACAGCTTGTCACCTGCCGCGCAGAGTGCTCCACCACCATAGCCATTTACATCGCTGCGTACGCCAAGCGCTCGGCTCAGCAGGGGGGCCGACCCGGTTTCGCTGTCGTCCAGGGTGTGGATCAGGTTTAGTCCGGATTCCGGATCGGATTCCAACCAGAAAATGCCACTATCGCTGGCCACCAGCTCAGTACGCTGGATGAGTGCTGCAGCTGCCTGATCCGCCGTCAGGCCATCGACTTCAGCCCCGGAAGAACAATCTTGAGTTTTCCGTGTTGCGATAGGTCAGGTCCTCCAACCCGGTGGTGGCATGATCCGCTGCCCGGCGCGCGGCCAGGATACGATCATGATGAGGCGATTTGCTGCACACCGGATCCGCCTGATCAGCATCCCCGGTCAACAAATACGCCTGGCAGCGACAGCCACCATAATCCTTGTCTTTTTCATCGCACGAGCGGCACGGTTCCGGCATCCATGAGTCACCGCGGTAATGATTAAAGCCGGGGCTCTCGTACCAGATAGAGTGTAGATCGGATTCCCGAACATTGGGAAACTCGATAGGTAATAACCTTGCACTGTGACAAGGCAATGCCGTGCCATCTGGCGCCACCGTGAGAAACAGACTGCCCCATCCATTCATGCAGGCTTTCGGGCGTTCTTCATAGTAATCCGGTGTCACAAAAATCAGCTTCATGCCGCTGCCTTTGTCGGACAGCCGGGCCCGGTAGGCATTGACGTCTGCTTCAGCGGTTTCAAGCTGCGCACGAGACGGCATCAGGCCCTCACGGTTCTCGAAGGCCCAGCCGTAATACTGACAGGTGGCCAGCTCCACGTAGTCAGCGCCCAGATCTTCACACAGTCGGAGAATGTCATTCATCTGGTGAATGTTGTGTCTGTGGATGACGAAATTGAGCACCATTGGATAACCGGCTTCCTTGACGGCCTTCGCCATGGCGAGTTTCTGGTCAAAGGCCTTGCGAGAACCGGCAACTGCGTTGTTCAGCTCCGGATCTGACGCCTGGAAGCTGACCTGAATATGATCCAGCCCCGCTTCCTTGAAGGATTGAACCTTGGCGTCGGTCAGCCCCAGGCCGGAGGTGATCAGGTTGGTGTAGTAACCCAGTTGGCGCGCCTCGGCGATCAGGTCGGGAAGATCCGGCCGAACCAGTGGCTCGCCGCCGGAAAATCCCAGTTGCGCGGCCCCCATCTCACGGCCCTGGCGCAGCACGCTCACCCACTCTTCTGTGGTCAGCTCCTGGGCCGTCTCGGCAAAATCCAGAGGGTTTGAGCAGTAGGGACACTGCAACGGACAACGATACGTCAGTTCTGCCAGCAGCCAGAGCGGCGCCCCGACGTTAGACTTGGCTCCGGAGTCCGCCCGTTTCTGAAACCCGCCCTGTTCGCTCATTGGATCTCTATCCAGCTCTGCTGCTGGGCGTCCCTCAGAAATGCCAGAACGTCCGCAGACAACGAACCAGCATCCGGAAAGCGCTTTTCCAGAGCGGCGATGATGTCAGCGACTGAACGTTCGCCATCCACCTCATTCAGAATGGCGCCCGCACTTTCGTTAAGTCGCACCATGCCTTCCGGATACAGCAGAACGAAGGCATTTTGCGCTGGCTCCCACTGGAAACGAAAACCCAATCTGAGTCTGGGTACGCCCGAGGTTTCTTCTTTGCTCATTACAGCCCCCGGTGCCACACGGGCTGGTCGGTGACGGTATGATACGGTGGCGTCCGGTGGCGATAAGCCATAGTCAGGGCATCCAACATGGTCCATAAAATATCCAGCTTGAATTGAAGAATCTCCAGCGCCCTCGACTGTTCGGTGGCGGAGGTAAAATGATCCAGGGTGATGGTCAGCCCGTGTTCCACGTCCCGGCGCGCCTCTGATAACCGCTTGCGGAAGTAGGAGTAGCCCTCGGTTTTTATCCACGGGTAATGGGTAGGCCAGCTGTCCAGCCGCGATTGATGGATTTCCGGGGCGAAAAGCTCCGTCAGCGACGAGCAGGCGGCTTCCTGCCAGGTCGCGCGACGGGCAAAGTTGAGATAGGCATCGACCGCGAAGCGAACGCCGGGTAACACATGGCGCTGATCGATCACTTCCTCCCGACTCAAACCGACCGCTTCCGCCAGACCGAGCCAGGCCTCAATGCCCCCGGCATCGCCGTCATGGCCGTCGTGATCCAGAACCCGCTGAAGCCAGAGACGGCGCACGTCGGCGTCCGGACAATTCGCCATGATGGCTGCGTCTTTGCGGGGAATATTGACCTGGTAGTAATACCGATTGGCCACCCACCCGCGGATCTCCTCGGGGCTGCACTCGCCGCTGTACATTGCTCGATGATAAGGATGATGGATGTGGTAGAACTCACCCTTGGCACGCAATGCCTTTTCAAAATCCGCCCGGTTCATGGCCGGGTTCGCTGCCGCGTTCATGACTGCCCCATTAGAGAAAGATGCATTCCATCGTAAGCCACTTCGATACCGTGCCGGTCGAGGATCGCCCGCTCCGGTGAGGACTCATTCAGGATGGGATTGGTGTTGTTAATATGGATGAGGATCTTTCGTTTTGCCGAAAGACCATCCAGCACCTCAATCATGCCGCCCGGTCCACTCTGGGCCAGGTGCCCCATTTCCTGCCCTGTCCGGGTGCCGACTTCGCAGCGCAGCATTTCGTCATCGTGCCAGACGGTGCCGTCCACCAGCAATGTATCAGCCTTTTTCATCCAGCCGAGGATGTTGTCATCCGGCTGGCCCAGGCCCGGCGCATAAAGAAGCGTTTCACCGGTGCGGGTATCCTCCACGAACAGACCAATGTTGTCACCGGGATGCGTCTTATGGCGTCGCGGCGAATATGGAGGCGCATTGCTCAACAGGGGGATCGCCGTGAGTTTCAGCGACGGCGCACAGGGAATCGAGAAAGATGTCCCGGGGTCTGCCGGCACCTCATTCCAGCGCGGACCACCGTTCCAGTGTTCAAGCATGCGAAAAAGCGGGAAGCCCGTACTCAGATCTTCATGGACCTGAGCGGTGCACCAGACGTCCAGAGGCATGCCTTCCCTCAACATTAAAAGACCCGTGGTGTGGTCCACCTGGCTGTCAAACAACATTACGGCATCGATGCCGGTGTCGCGCAGTGCGCGGGCGGGCTGCATGGCGTCGAAAGAGGCCAGTTGGGCGCGTATGTCTGGCGAGGCATTGCACAGAATCCAGTGTTCACCATCTTCGCTGATGGCAATCGAGGACTGGGTTCGGGGATGCGCGTTTAATTTTCCTCTGCGGAAACCGTCGCAGTTGGCGCAATTGCAGTTCCATTGGGGGAAACCGCCACCAGCGGCGGAACCAAGGACATGTATCTCCATAGCGAGGCTTACTCCGAAAAAAATGGCCAGCTCAGGAGGCTGGCCATCGGTTTTCAGCGGTTGGCGAAGTACATGGTCACTTCAAATCCAATCCGCAGATCTTCATAAGCTGGTTTGGTCCACATGATGCTTACCTCTCTTGTTGTTGATCTTGCATTCAGGATCCGTTAGCCGGCTTCCCGGTAACTCACCTTTCATCCTACTGAGTCCGTTATACCTCTAATATGGTACTTTCGAACTGATTTTGTAGTTCACCACGGTCATCTTATCCTCCTTTCGTGCCGCAAAAAAAAGGCCCCGGGAAGGACCTAATTACGACACCAGAACCCGTACTCCCGGCACCACTTGGAGTAGTAGTCGTGTCGGGCGCTCCCAGACAATCGCCGGGAATCAAGTGCACGTCCGTGTGCTGACTCAACATGAGGCCCGTGTGGAGGGCCTGCGGTTGCAATGAATTTAGTTGCCGGGATCAGAAGAAGCCCAGCGGGTTAATGTCATAGCTCACCAGCATGTTCTTGGTCTGCTGGTAATGGTCGAGCGCCATCTTGTGGTTCTCGCGGCCGACACCGGACTTCTTGTAACCACCGAACGCAGCATGCGCCGGGTACTGGTGGTAACAGTTGGTCCA
>CAZWEP010000033.1:5635-31399 GCA_964632565.1 uncultured Marinobacter sp.
TAAGACATGATTTTGTCGAACTGTTCTTTACTGGCCTGTGCACCCACCTGAACATCAGTGTCCAGCGGGTTGCCGCGCTTGATGGACTTGGTCCGCTCCAGCACCTTGGCCATGAACTCGTCGAACATGTCTTCCTGAACCAGAGCACGTGACGGACAGGTGCAGACTTCACCCTGGTTGAAGAACGCCAGTACCAGGCCTTCCACACACTTGTCGATGAACTCGGGCTCGGCCTGCATCACGTCGGAGAAGTAGATATTGGGCGACTTGCCACCCAGCTCGACGGTCGATGGAATGATGTTTTCAGCCGCACACTTGAGGATGTGTGCACCAACTGGCGTGGAGCCTGTGAAAGCGATCTTGGCAATACGCTTGCTGGTGGCCAGAGCCTGGCCCGCTTCAATGCCGTAGCCGTTCACGATGTTCACGACGCCCGGTGGCAAAAGGTCGCCGATCAGTTCCATCAACAAAAGGATGCTGGCAGGCGTTTGCTCGGCCGGCTTCATCACGGTGCAGTTACCAGCTGCCAGACACGGGGCCAGTTTCCAAACCGCCATCAGCAGCGGGAAGTTCCAGGGAATGATCTGACCCACAACACCAAGCGGCTCGTGATAGTGATAGGCCACAGTGTTGTTATCGATCGCACTGGAGGTGTCTTCCTGAGCGCGAATACAGGCAGCAAAATAACGGAAGTGATCCACCGCCAGCGGCAGGTCAGCGTTGATGGTTTCGCGTACCGCCTTACCATTGTCCCAGGTCTCTGCCACCGCCAGCATTTCGATGTTCTGCTCAATGCGGTCGGCAATCTTCAGGAGGATGTTGGAACGCTCGGTGGTAGACGTTGCACCCCAAGCCGGCGCCGCTTTATGAGCAGCGTCCAGGGCAAGATCGATGTCTTCGGCGCCTGAGCGCGGAATCTCACAGATAACCTCACCGGTGACCGGCGTGATGTTTTCGAAGTACTGTCCCTTCAATGGCGCGACCCACTCGCCACCGATGTAATTTTCATAACGTGATTTGTAGGAGACGACTGAGCCTTCCATACCTGGGTTTGCGTAGATCATGGTAGTGACCTCTTGTTGTGTTTGTCGCAGGGCAACGCGGCCTTTCGCGTTATACCCCTCCAATGTAGACCCGCCCAGAAGTGACGTGAATGATGCAATGGGGGTGAAACTCTCCTCCCTTGGTAGTAGATGATCTGCACGAGGCGTTTCGACCGCCGACAAAAAAGGGCCGCCCGCAGGCAGCCCTCTGTTTCCGCGTCGATCAGACGATCATTTGCTGGCCACGCGATCCTTTGGCAGCTTAAACGTCCAGACCATACCGCCCTGGTTGAAGTCCTTGACCACCTTGGCCACTTCGCCACCCCAGAGTGGTACTGCACCACCCCAGCCCGAAGCCACGGAGACGTACTGCTCGCCGTCCATTTCCCAGGTCACAGGCGTACCGACCACACCGGAACCGGTGTTGAACTTGTAAAGCTCTTTGCCGGTCTTGGCGTCGAACGCTTTCAGGAAGCCTTCAGGTGTCCCGGTGAATACCAGGCCACCGGCGGTGGTCATGACACCACCCCAAAGCGGTGCCGGGTTCTCGGCACGCCAGACTTCTTTACCGGTTTTCGGGTCCATCGCGCGGAGTACACCGATGTAGTCATCGTTGGCAGGCTTGATGGTGAAACCAGCACCCAGGAACGCGGCACCTTTCTTGTAAGAGACGGGCTCGTTCCAGATGTCCATCGACCACTCGTTGGACGGCACATAGAACAGGCCGGTCTGCTGGCTGTAAGCCATCGGCATCCAGTTCTTGCCACCCAGGAACGACGGATAGGCAACGACGGTTTCACCTTTTCCTTCCTTCATCTCGGCGGGATCACCGGGGCGACCGCCATCGGTGTAGATCGGACGACCGGTCTTCGGATCGAGGCCCTTGGCCCAGGTGATCTTGTCCACGAACGGGAAGCCGCGGATGAAGTCACCGTTCTCACGGTTGAGCACGTAGAAGAAGCCGTTACGGTCAGCCGTAGCTGCCGCCATCACCTTCTTGCCGTTTTCCATGTAGTCGAAGGAAATCAGCTCGTTGACCCCGTCGTAGTCCCAGCCGTCATGAGGCGTGGTCTGGAAGTGCCACTTGATGCTTCCGTCGTCCGGATCAATCGCGACGCGTGACGAGGAGAACAGGTTGTCGCCCGGACGCAGGTGAGAGTTCCACGGAGCCGGGTTGCCGGTGCCGAAGAACAAGGAATCGGTATCCGGGTCGTAAGTACCGCCCAGCCAGGTGGCTGCGCCGCCGTTTTTCCACATATCTCCCGGCCAGGTCTTGCCAGCCTTGCCACCGGAGATACCGTTCTCGATCTTCTTACCGTCTTTGTAAACGTAACCCATGTGACCTTCAACGGTCGGACGGGTCCATAGGATTTCGCCCGTGTTGGCGTCGTAGGCTTCGACCTTGCCAACGATACCGAACTCGCCACCGGACACACCGGTGATGACCTTGCCTTTGACAATGGTCGGTGCTGCGGTGATGGCGTAGCCGGCCTGGTAGTCGGCCACTTTCTTGATCCACATGGGCTTACCGGTGTCTTTGTTCAGAGCAACCAGCTTGGCGTCCAGCGTGCCGAAAATGACTTTGTCGTCGTACAGGGCGACACCGCGGTTGACCACGTCACAGCAAGGCATAATGCCGTCAGGCAGGCGCGCGTCGTACTGCCAGATTTCCTCGCCGGTACGTGCGTCAATGGCATAGACCCGTGAATAGGAAGCTGTCACATACATGACGCCGTCCTTGATCATCGGCTGGGATTCCTGGCCGCGCATTTTTTCGCTACCGAAGGAGAATGCCCACGCTGGCTGCAGGAAACCCACGTTGTCTGTATTCAGATCATCCATTGTGCTGTAACGCTGACCCTGGGTACCCATACCGTAACTGACGATATCCTCAGGGGTGTTCTGGTCGTTCATGATGTCGCTGTCGGTGACCGCATGGGCCCCGTACGACACGGCCAGCGCCAGGGCACTGGCGGCAATGCGAATCCCGAACTTGTTGGTTCTCATGGTTGCGCTCTCCAATTCTCTTGTTTTGAGTTCTCAAGTTTGCGTCTTAGTGCGAACCGGGTACTTCTCCCGCCTCTAACCTGATTCTTCGCTTTGTCCAGAAAACCAACAATTGCCCCCCGGAACAGGTTTTCTCATCACTTGGTAGTACTACCTTGAACGGCGACGCCTTCGGCACGGGCGATGGCTTCTTCACTCAGAAATTCTTTGTAGTACTGGGGAACTCTGAAGCTGAGTCCATTCTGCGCAAACAGGGCGTCAACCTGACCGCTTTTCACCAGATCGCCAATGATGGCTTCCAGCGCGTACCCCAGTTGACGATGGGTGTGTTTGATGGCCATCCCCACATCCCACACCTGTTTGCCAATACCCGGAAAGCCGTTCTCGGCCTTCTTAAAGCGCTCGTTCTCGACCTGTGCAAGCTCGTGATCAATCTCTGCCCCCATGCCCATCACAGCGGTCACTTCACCCGCGCGCATAGCGTCAAAAGCGGCCCGGACATTGGGGTAATGGCGAACCTGTTCGCGCATGCGGCCGTTGAGGCCAGAGGTCAGATAAAAATCTGGCAGGGTATCGATCTCCACTCCAATCGGGTTGTACTGAAAAACGGCAATGGTAGGGACCGAATCCAGCTTCCCGGGGTCGTAGGCAATCTGCCAGGTTTCCTGCTGATAGGGACCGAACAGCACGACCTGCTCGTTGATGTACTCACCGGTGGAGTCCTGCATGTAGGCGTATTCTTTGTCGTAGGGAACCCGCAGCATTACGTCGGCCAGCCGCTGCTTGGCGAGGTAATGGCCTTTCCACACATTGTTGCGAAGGTCATCGCCGAGGGTCTCGTCTGGCGTGATCCAGTGAACCCGGAACTCAACCCCCATTTCGCGGGCAATCCGACGTCCCAGCTCGATATCAATTCCGGCGGGTTCGCCATTCTTTTCGTAGGAGTAAGGGGGGAAGTTCTTGTACACCCCAACTTTGAGGTAACCGGAGTCCAGAATAATGTCGTAGGTGCGATCGGCAGGACGATTGAGCAAAGGGTCGCCGTCATTCACTTCCTGAGCCACTGCCCAGGACCATGACACCAACATCAGCAAGCACATCATCAGCAATTTCATTATTATTCTCCCGGAACGACAAAGGGCCGGCACCCCGCCGACCCAGACCTCTCACATCACAAAACGTTGCGGCCTCATTCTGGCTTGGGCACCGATTCAACATAGGTTTTGATCGCCCAGATCGCGTTCTGGTCCAGGTTGGCCTTGAACGAGGGCATGCCACGTTCGGTTCCATTGAGCACGCGTTTCACGAAATACTCATCGTCCCACTCGGTGAGCTCGCGCAGATCCGGGGTCAGCCCGCCGGACATGGCTCGAATGCCATGGCAGCCAGCACAGTTACCTGCATAGGCACTCTCGCCAACCTTTGCGGCCTGGGCATTGAATTTGCCGTGCTCGTTGCCCTCGCGGAAGGGATTCTGAGTCCGCACTTCGCTGCCCAGTTCAGGAAGATTACCGGTATCGACCGCCTGGGGGGTCACGTTTCCGTGGGCAAACACGACTCCGGCAAGCCCGATCAGGCCGGCCGCGAACATACCTTTAAACATAAAGTGGCGTTGCATGGTGAAAACCTCTTTAACAGCCTCTGCAATGTGTTCTGGCCAGACACAGTGATTGCCCAGCCATCCTCAACTTACCTCCAGTCTAGGGAGGCGCAGGGCCAATCCGAATGCCACTTTCGAGGGCTTGGACTAGTTCCTTGGTAGTAATTGATTACGCCAAACCATGAAATCTCCTCCTTAAGTACTGCTTGATTGCAACTTTCAGAATATTTCCGGCGCGATACCCCTTCTTTAAGCTCGAGTGAAGACAATAAAAAGAGGTTTTTATGGGCGAATTTCGACGGGCGCAACACCTTCTGTTGGCAGTATTCCTGTGTGCGGCCATTGTGTCGCAGGCCAAGGCCGTCGAGATTCGTATGGGCTATATCCAGTGGGCGCCAGATCAGGGGCCGGTGCTGTCCAACGTCACACCAGAACCCGAAGACGCCGGCCTGCGCGGGGCCGAATTGGCGCTGGCCGACAACCGAACCACGGGTAAATTTCTCGGGCAGAACTACGAGCTGACCACGGCCGTGAGCAACTCCTCAGAAGAGGTCATTGCACGCTTTCTGGAAATGCAGAAACAGGGCATCCGGCTGTTTGTTCTTAATGTTCCCGCCCCCTCCCTGTTGCAGGTAATGACCGATGCAGCCCCGGATTCGCTAATCTTCAACGCAGGTGCGAAAGACGACGCTCTGCGAACACGCAATTGCCAGCCAAACCTTGTTCATTCGATTCCCAGCTACGCCATGCTCACCGATGCGCTTGGCCAGTGGCTGAAATCCCGACAGTGGGAAGAGCTTTTTCTGATTACCGGGCCAACAGACGCGGACAAAGCCTGGGCCAGCGCCTTCCGCCGGGCGACCAAACGCTTCGGCCTGGAGATCGTGGAAGACAAACCCTGGACCTTCGACGCCGACCTTCGCAGGACGGCCTCGAAAGAGCTTCCGCTATTCACTCAGGGCGATGACTACGACGCCGTAGTGGTTGCCGATGTGCGGGGAGATTTCGGCGAATATGTGCCATTCAACACCTGGCTGCCTCGCCCGGTGGTGGGTACTCAAGGTATGACGCCGGTGGCCTGGCACCGGGTGGTGGAAAGCTGGGGCGCAGCGCAGTTGCAGAACCGTTTTCGCGAGCTGGCTGACCGCCACATGAACAGCGAAGACTACGCCGCCTGGGCCGCTGTTCGTTCGATTGGCACCGCCGTCACGGCATTGAGTAATGCCGACGCGACCGCCATCCGCGATTACCTGTTCAGCGATGAATTCCAACTGGCCGGATTCAAGGGCCGCAAGCTCACCTTTCGCGACTGGAACGGCCAGCTTCGCCAACCGATTCCACTGGTGCACCCCCGCGGCCTGGTGGCACGCGCGCCATTCGAAAGCTTTCTTCACCCAAACACAACTCTGGACACCCTGGGCTTCGACAAGCCCGAGAGCCAGTGCCGCAACGATAACAAGGAGTAAGCCGATGAAAACCACTCTGAAATCCACCGCGATTGCAGGCCTGATTAGTCTATCGGCACCGGCTCTGGCCAGTTTGGCCTATGTGTCCAACGAGAAAGACAACACCCTGTCGGTGATCGACACCAACACCCAGGAAGTGATTGAAACCATTAATGTGGGTCAGCGCCCCCGTGGCATCTTGCTATCCAAGGACTACTCCAAGCTGTACATCTGCGCCAGCGATGACGACACGGTTCAGGTGCTGGACCTGGCGACCCGCCAGATCATCGATACCCTGCCCTCGGGTGAAGACCCGGAGCAGTTCGCACTGCACCCGAACAACAAGCACCTGTACATCGCCAATGAGGACGACGCCATCGTAACCGTGGTGGATGTGACCAACAAAGACGTGCTGGCACAGATCGACGTGGGCATCGAGCCGGAAGGCATGGCGGTCAGCCCCGACGGCAAGTGGGCGGTGAACACCAGCGAAACCACCAGCATGCTCCACTGGATCAACACCGAAACCTTCAAGATCGAGAAAAACATCGTGGTGGGCCAACGTCCGCGCCACGTGGAGTTCACTCGGGACAGCAAGATTGCCTGGGCCTCCGCCGAGATTGGCGGAACCGTGCACGTCATCGACGTAGACAGCCTGGAACAGATCAAGGAGTTGTCTTTCAAGGTGCCCGGCGTGAACCAGGATCGCGTTCAGCCGGTGGGTATTGAGCTGACCTCTGACGGCAAATACGCCTTCGTGGCGCTTGGCCCCTCCAATCACGTGGCCGTGGTCGATGCCAAAACCTACGAGGTGCTGGACTACCTGCTGGTCGGCGCCCGGGTATGGCAGCTGGACCTGGATAAGGACGAGAAATTCCTATACACCACCAACGGCGTGTCCGGAGACATTTCGGTAATTGACGTGGAGAACCTGAAGGTCACTAAATCCATCAAGGTGGGCCGCTACCCCTGGGGTGTGGTCATCGATCCGACGTCGTGATTCTACCATGACCATCGATGCCACCAAGATCAGCTTCCGGTATGGCAGTAAACCGGTGCTCAAAGAGGTCAGCTTTTCGCTAACCTCGGGCCGTTTTCACGCCTTGCTCGGACCTAACGGCGCGGGCAAATCCACGTTGTTTGGCTTGCTGACCCGCCTGCTAGCGTTGCAGCAAGGGGACCTCAGACTGGACGGCCAGTCAGTGAAAAACCAGCCCGCCGAAGCGATGCGAAAAATCGGCGTGGTGTTCCAGCAAAACGCGCTGGACCTGGACCTGACGGTGCGCCAGAACCTTCAGTACCACGCCGCGTTGCATGGCTTGTCACGCAAGGAAGCCCGGCGTCGCGGCGACCAGGAACTGGAGCGATTTGAATTGCTGGGCCGGGCCAATGAGACGGTACGCAAACTGAACGGTGGCCATCGCCGCCGGGTGGAAATTGCCCGGGCCCTGCTTCATCACCCATCCTTGTTGTTACTGGATGAACCTACCGTAGGGCTGGATGTAGCCAGTCGCAAAGGCCTGAACGAACACGTCCGCCACCTGTGCGAGACCGACGGCCTGACGGTGCTCTGGGCCACCCACCTGATTGAGGAAGTGCGTGAAGACGACCGGGTTCTGATCCTGCATCAGGGCCGTTTGCTGGCCGACGGCGTTGGTCACGCGATCTGCGAATCCGAGGGCGCGAGGGATCTGGCCGAAACCTTTCATACCCTGACCGGAGCCGGCTGACATGAACCTGTCTCACTACTGGCACTGCTTTATCGGCATTCAGACCCGGGAATGGTTGCGGTTCTGGCAACAGCGCACGCGGTTTGCCAGTGCACTGGTTCGCCCGCTGCTGTGGCTGATCGTGTTTGCGGCAGGTTTCCGGGCGGTACTGGGCATTTCGATCATCCCGCCCTACGAGACTTACATCACTTACGAAACCTATATTGCCCCGGGGCTGTGCGGCATGATCATTCTGTTCAACAGTATGCAGGGTGCGCTTTCAATGGTGTACGACCGGGAGCTGGGCAGCATGCGGGTGTTGCTAATGAGTCCACTGCCACGGCCTTTCCTGCTGGTCACCAAGCTGCTGGCGATGGGTGTGGTGTCCATCGGGCAGGTGTATGTGTTCCTGCTGCTGGCCCTGCTGGTAGATGTGGAACCGCCGGTCTGGGGCTATCTGGCGGTGTTGCCCGCGCTGGTCCTGACCAGTCTGATGCTTGGCGCTCTTGGGCTGCTGATTGCGACCTGGGTGAAACAGCTGGAAAACTTTGCCGGCGTGATGAACTTTGTGATCTTTCCGATGTTCTTCATGTCGTCGGCGCTCTACCCGCTCTGGCGAATGAACGAGGCCAGCCCCTGGCTGTACTGGGTGTGCCAGTTCAATCCGTTTACCCATGCTGTGGAGGCAATCCGTTTTTCACTGTATCTGGAGTGGAATCCGATGGCCTACGGCATCACCGCAGGCGTGACGGTGGTTTTAGCCTTGCTGGCAACGACCGGCTTTCGCCCCCAGCGGACGAAGATTCTGGGAACGGCCTGAGCCGGATTGCTTATGGTGAAGGTTGGCCGCTGGGAAGGGCTGTCCAAAAAACGCTGCAGGCCCATCCGTGGGCGCTTGGGCTTCGCCATCCATGGCTCCGCACATTTTTGGACAGCCCTTCCCAGCGTCCGCCCCAAATTGCGGGTGCAGTCCGAGCGCTAAAACACCGCCAGGCTGGGATTCCTCAGCTTTTCGAGAAGCTGGCTTACAACACTGGAATCACCCAGTTCATCATCCCACTGCAGCTTTGCCGGTTTCCCATCCAGATACCACAATCGGTTTGCAAGTATCTCCGCATCCTTACCATCGTGGGTCACGCAGATCATCGCCATGTCCGGATGGTCATCCAGCAACCTTGCAATCAGGGATTTGAGGTCCGTGGCCATTTTCGGGTCCAGGGACGCGAAAGGTTCGTCCAGCAACAACAGATCTGGTTTCACGGCCAGGCAGCGGGCCAGAGCTGCGCGCCTGGCCATGCCGAGCGATAGCTGGTCAGGCAGGTAGTCTTCGTAACCCCCAAGGCCCACTTTTTCTAACAGAGAACAGGCTTCCTGCCGGGTAGCCCCGACCAGGATCAGATTATCTTCCAGAGAGCGCCAGGGCAGCAGGCGGTGTTCCTGAAACAGGTAGCCGACCCGCAGTTGTGCACGTCCGATGACGGCCTCGGCGGGGAGGGATTCATCCAGACCGGCGATGGCGTTGAGCAGCGTTGTCTTGCCGATGCCAGAAGGCCCCAGCAGGCAGATACGGTCGCCACGATGTATCTGGACGAACACTTCGCCAAGCACGGGCTGGCCGAAACTCCGACCCTCGATTCTCAGCTCAAGCATGGGCCACCTCCGGCTGTCGCCAGCGGGTGGAACGCCGCTCCAGCGGCTGCAGAATGCCAAGTTCGATCAATTGCACCACGGCGATGAATGCCAGACTGTAAGCAAGAATGCTGGCCACATCGAAGACCTGGAACGCCATGTGGAGCTGAAAGCCAACGCCGTTCGAACGGCCCAGCAATTCGACCACCAGTACGATCTTCCAGATCAGGGCTAGCCCGCCTCGGGTCGCGGCCATAAGGTAGGGAAACAGCTGCGGTATCCAGACGTCGCGAAATCGTTGCCAGCGGGTAAATCGATAGACGGTCGCCATCTGTTCCAGCCGTAGGTCCAGGCTTCTTGCGCCTTCTCGAACGGTCACGGCGACGTTGGGCACTTTGTTTATGACCACGGCCATCACCGCCGCCACTTCCACCAGGCCGAACCAGACATACATCAAGATAATGGTCACCAACGCAGGCAGGTTCAGCAACATCACCAGCAAGGGGTCAAAAAGCGCGTTGGTGGTTGCTGAGCGACCCATGGTTACTCCGATGGCGGCGCCCAGCGCCATGGCCAGCAGGAAGGCAACAACGACCCGCCCCAGGGTGGCTCCCAGATGGTGCCAGAGGTCCCCAGAAGCGGCCTCAGTCATCAGGCGATTAAGGACTTCCAGCGGCGACGGAAGCAGCGTTGTATCGAGCGTCAGGGCGCACAGGCCCCAAACCAACACAAAGGCTGGCATGACCACCCAGTAACTCCAGGCAGGTGGTCTTCCGCTCTCGTGCAGGCTCACGGTGAGCTCCCATAAAACAGGCGATCCGGCATCAACCGATCACTGTCGGCACCGGTGAGTGTCAGCAGGCGTTTCAGATCTGCACGCCGGGCGGTGGTCATGGGCGCAGGCGTGCCCGCCACAAATCCTTCCCGGAGCGCCCGAAAAACCGAATCGGATTCTGCGTTCATCAGCGGACGAAGTGCTGACCAGGCGGAGGGATTGTCCGCCAGTTGCCTTTTTGCAGTTGTCAGGGATTGCGAAAAACGTTTGATCAGACCGGCATGCTGCTCGGACCATTCGGCGGGAAAGACATAGCCCAGCACTGGCAGGTTCTGACTCAGGTCCAGTGCCGAGAGCAGGTCTTCCATCGAAAACGCAGAGCGCCAACCGCCCTCGCCTTTCAAACGAGCAGCGAAATGCCAGTAAGTCACGATCACATCCACCTGCCCGCGTTTTAACGCCTGACTCAACAGCGGTGGCGCGGCGTACTGGACGCGAGTTTCCGCGTTCAGATCAATACCCTGTTGCCGCGCTACCCGGTTCAACAGAATCCAGCCCTTGCTGTCGGGTCCGCCGGCCACGCCAATGCGTTTATCCACCAGGTCGGCCACGCCACTGATCCGGGAATCCTCGGACACGACGATGTCGCCAATCTGGGCAGAAAACGGCAAATAGAGGTAAGACGCACCCGACTCGAATCGGGACTGCGCCCAGAGCAGGTCCGCAACCGCGCCGTTGACAGAACCACTGGTCACTGCCAGACGTGATGCTGGCAAATTCGCCACCAGCCGCAGATCCAGGCGGTACCCGTTGGCCCGGTCCAGTCCCTGTCGTTTGAGGTGGTCCAGTTCCCAATGAGCGGTCCCAAACTGCAAAACACTGAGGCTAAGCGTCGGAAGCGCCGGTTCTGCTGGCTCCTCTGCCGAATGAACCACGGGAGCCACAGCCGTCAGAAGAAGGCACAGAACTGCCGTAACGATTGATGATAAACGCGTTGAAAGGTGCATGAACCTACGATACGAAGCTCGCAAGTCCGCAAGAATAGTACTTTAGTGCCTGTTTTTTGGTGCGATGGTCGCATTCATCCGCCATCAGGAATGGCGTGTAATGGGATTATCACAATAATAACTGGAAGAAGGACCTTCGCTTCCTCATCTTCCAGCACCGGAGGCCAACATGTTGCACGAGCTCAACGATGCCACGCTTGCTGAAAAAAACCGCTATGATGAAGCCGGACCCATTCCTGATAACGACAATAAACAGGCAGAAACACCCATGGAGCCGGCCTACAAGATTCTGATTGCCGACGATCACCCTCTCTTCCGCGAAGCCATCAGCAGTGTCATTGCCTCGGGCTTCCAGGGTAGCGAAATCATCGAAACCGATGACCTGGACAGTGCGCTTGATCTGACTCGCAACAACGACGATCTGGACCTTATTCTGCTCGACCTGAACATGCCGGGCATGCATGGCCTGAACGGACTGATCACCCTGCGCAATGAGGCACCCACCATCCCTGTGGTCATCGTGTCAGCCGAAGAGGACAAGCAGGTCGTTCTGCAAGCCATCACCTATGGCGCGGTCGGCTTCATTACCAAGTCATCCCCTCGCGCGCAGATGACCGAGGCGATTCAACAGATCCTTAACGGCAACGTGTATCTTCCATCCGACATCATTCGTACCGGTAAGGAAACCCGGCAGCGCAGGAGCCGAAGCGAGGATAACCCGATTTCGCCGGAGCTGCTGAACAGCCTCACCCGACGCCAACTCCTGGTGTTGGAGCGCATGTCCAAGGGCGAGTCGAACAAGCAGATTGCGTACAACCTCAACATCGCCGAAACCACGGTCAAAGCCCACGTGTCGGCGATTCTGCGTAAGCTCGGGGTTCACAACCGGGTGCAGGCCATCCTGTCCGCCAGCGACGTGGACTTCAGCCAGTACCTGAAGCGCTGATTCGCAGATCTGACAGTGCATGAAGGGCGAACTCTTCGTTCGCCCACATCCTTCACTTGTCCCGTAACAGATGATTCAACGCGCTGCGCAGCTTGAGCGGCTTGACGGGTTTGTTCATCAACAGGTGGCCCTGTTCCCGAATGTGCTGCTTGAGTTCGTTGGTGTAGTTTGCGGTAATCATGATTACCGGTGCCTTAACCTGTCTGCGCGCATTGATTGAGGCAACGACGTCTACGCCGTTCTCGTCATTATCGAGGTGATAATCGGCAAGGATCAGGTCGACCGGAGCCCTGGCTAATTCCACCTGTTGTTCCAGATCTGCCAGCGAGACGGCCGTCACTACCTGGCAGTCCCAGCCTTCCAGAAGCGTTCGCATGCCACGACAGATGGCATGATCGTTATCGATCACCCACAGTCTTGCGCCGTTCAAACCGCTGTCAGCGGGCATGGGCTGGTTGTGAGCCGACCGGCTGGGCTGTTTGGGGTGACAGGATTGGCCGAGCGGCACGCGGACGCTGAACACCGATCCTTTGCCTTCTTCCGAATGCACGGTCACCTGGTGCCCCAACATCCGCGAAATCTTATCCACGATTGCCAACCCCAGACCCAGCCCCTTGTCAGGTTGCGACCCGGTAGGCCGGATCCGTTTGAACTCCTGGAAAATTTCGGTGAGCTTGTCCTGCGGGATACCCGGCCCGGTATCCCAGACCTGAATCAGCACATGATCCCGCTGCCTGCGACAGCCCAGCAGAAGACGTCCGGTTTCTGTGTATCGAATAGCGTTCGTCAGGAAGTTTCGCAGAATACGGGCCAACAACTGGGAATCGGAATACACCACGGCAGAGCTGCCGACAAAGTCCAGCCGCAACCCTTCCGCCATTGCCATCTGACTGAATTCGCGCGCAATGTTGTTCAACAGATCGCGCAAATCAAACGACATGACGTCGGGTTTGATCACGCCCGCATCGAGTTTCGAGATGTCTACCAGGGTGCCCAGCAGGTTCTCGACGTCATCCAGGGAGGTGCTGACCGAACGCACCAGGCCTTCCGCCTTGGGTCCGAAAGACTGTTCAAGCAAGGCACTGGTAAACAGACGCGCCGCATTCAGTGGCTGAAGCAGATCGTGACTGACGGCGGCCAGGAACTTGGTTTTCGACAGGTTGGCGCGCTCGGCATCCAGCTTGGCATCCCGCAGTCGAGCCTCGACAGCGGCTCGCTCGCTGATTTCTTCGCGCAACTGATCATTGAGGCCACTCAGTGCCGCCGTTCGCTCTTTGACCCGATGCTCCAGGTCGTCGTAGGCCTGCTCCAGCGCCAGCGCGGTTTTGCGACGATCGGTGATGTCACGGATCAACACGAAAAATCCGACAACGTCACCTCGCTCATTCAGGTTCGGCACATAAGACCGAAGCATGTAACGGGCCTCGCCGGATTCGCCGGTCTCTTCAAACTCAAAGGTGACGTTATCCCCTTCCATCACCTCACGGATGTGGGGAAGAAGCCGCTCATAAAGCGCGGGAGAGTGCACGTCGTCCAGGCGACGACCCAGTGGCGATTCGCCACGTCGGCCATACCAGGCTTCGTATACCTTGTTGCAGAACTGGATGGTGAGATCATGGCCGACATAGGCGATCAACGCAGGCACATGGTCAGTGACCACACGAATCCAGCGCTCGCTTTCTTCGAGCGCCTTGATACGCCGGGCCATCTCACTGTTCTTGACGTCAGTGACGTCCGAGTAAAGCACCACCAGCCCGCCTTCGCGGGTAGGTCTCTCGGTCATCTGCACCCAGCGACCGTTGGACAGGAGGAAAACCGAGCCTTCGGAATCCCCCGTGGAATGCTCCTCCTGGATCAGTCCAGACACCCTCACCCGACGCTTCACCTCCGTCACCGAGGTCCCCAGCGCAGGCACTTCAAGGCCGCAAAAGTTCCAGTAATTGCGAAAGCGGCTGTTGCTCTGAATCAGACGATGCTGCCGGTCGAACAGCACAAAACCGTCGTCGATACTTTCGATGGCATCTTCAAGACGGTGGCGGGTGGTGTCGGCTTCGTTTCGCGCCCGGTTCAACGCCTTATTGCTGATTTTCAACTCGTCCATGGCGTTATTGAGCGCGTCCGTCCGCTCACGCACCTGTTCCGCCAGCATCACGGAATGCTCGAAGGCCGTGTAGGGCGCAGGTTTGTGGGTCGATCCGGATTCAACACGCAAAATCAGCGCGTCACGAATGGTCTTGAGGCGTGCGTTTTCCGCTTCAAGCTCCGTAATGCGCTGATCTCTGGGATCAATAGACTCAGGATCCGACGGTGTCGGAACCGGCATCAGGTTGGCCAATCACCACCCCCGTGAACGTCTGGTTGATGTGCATGCCGTTGAACTGCTCACCGTAGGTGTTAAAGCCAATGACCCGATGATGTTGCAGGAACTCCGACACCTCATCGGCTACACCCGTCAGCTCCGCTTCCAGTCGCCGCAGGAAGCAGTCGCAACCAATGGTGACCAGCGGCGCCCCCACCACCCTCTCGGACGCCTCTATCTGCTTCCGGACGCTGTTCAACAAGGACTCACGGGACATGGAAGTCATCACGATGCCCGTCTCCACCGCGCAGTAGAAGGTCATGGAGCGGTCCGGGTTTACCCGCTGCACCGAGCGCACAAAATAATGCCCGCCGATGCGCACCCCTAGCGGACGCAGGGCGAACACTTCCCGATCGAGGTCTTCGACGGCGACACCGACGGCACGTGCATAGGCATCCGCCGCCGGCTCGGCGTTCAACTCATACACGGTCCGGCTCTTGGCGTCGGCTCGGGTGACGACCAGCTTCTCGTCCTCGGCCACCATGTGGTGGGTCGAGAAAACTCGGAAGTCCAGCGGCGTGTTTACCAACAAAACGGTCGCCGCCCCGGTGTAAAACTGACCTTCAAAATAGACGTGCGTGTTCGCCAGCTTTTCATCGTCGCCAGCGGAGCCACCGAACTGCGGGATGGTCCCGAGTGCGGAGCTCAACGTGGCCAGAACCAGCTCTTCACGACTGGACAGACCATCCAGCAGCGTGATCGCAAACGTGTTGCCTTTGATGGGTGCGAGGCCCGCTTCCCGACAGGTCGACAGGAGACCGTCGATCACATCCTGGGCGTCCTGCAGCCGAAACTGATCAAGCTCCCGTATCAGTGCACAGTCGATCGAAAAGTAGCCACGGTCAAAACCAATGGCGGTGATGCAGCCCCGACCATACCCGTCAGGCGTAATTTCACCGGCAGAGGTGCAGCCACACACCTGGACTCCGGCAAACACGTGCTCCATAGCAATGCCGAGCCGGCCAAGATCGTATTCGGTAGAACAGAAGAAAAGAACGCAGCCAAGATCCTTGAGGCCCATCTGGCTGGCAAGTGTAGTCGCCGCCAACATCGGGTCTTTCGCGTTTGAGCTCGCAACGCGAACGGCTGAAAGGGTGGTCGCAGGCCGCATCAGGTTTGATTCCCGGATTCTGAGGCTTTCCTCGAATTCTACGGGTTCGGGGAGCGGAGCCAATGCGACTTCAGTGCTTTTTATGGGAGCACCAAAAAACTCATAAGTCATTGATTGTGAACCTCCAGAACCAATGCCAAATGGCGCAACCCTGATTTCGCAGCATCAAACCAGCACTTTAGTGCTAGGCCCTAGGCGTCAGTGCCCGGCAAAACCGGGCACTGACAACCGTGACTTCCTGATTTCGGATTAGAAAGTCACGATGGCTCCCAGAGCGAGGGTGTCGATCTCGGCCGCGTCAGCACCGGTCGACTTGGTGGTCTGCTCAAACATGTTGTATTCAGCCACCAGCTTGAAGTTGCTGTTTACATCGTGGAAGACCGCCACCGAGGTGTTCTCGGTTTCAAAATCCGCCTGATCCGAATCAGTCTCACCGTAGGAGAGAACAAAACGGTTAGCGCCGAGTGTGTAGGAACCCTGAACCAGATAGCCATCCGCATCCTCTTCCGCGATTGGAGCGGCAGTATCGGTGATCAGCACAGGAACGTCGCCTTCCGATGTAAAGCCAGAAGCCGTTAGCGACAAGCCCGCGATCGAGCCGCGAATACCGTAGCCGAGACCAGTGGAGTCAACGTCAGTGGTCGCATTCTCGGAGCTCTGTTGACGTCCATTGACCCAGCCTGTCAGAGCAAGGCCATTGAGATCCGCGCTGTAGGTTACTTCGGCCTCAATGCGTGGCGCAGACTGCTCGGATTCCGCTCCTGGCGTCGTGTTTGCAGGCTCAAAAATACCGGCCGCTACCTTGAGGCCACCCATATCCGGGGTCCGGTAAGTGATCTGCGCAGAAGGGTTCGGATAGGGGTAGCCCGTACGAATGTTGCCGAAGGAAACGCCGGTAGGCGCGCCCGGTGAACCAAAGCCCATGAGGATTTCGTCAAGGAAGATATTGGAACGCGAGTAAAGACCAAAGTCCTTACCAATCAGCACCTGACCAAAAGACCCGTCAACAGTGGCGTACATCTGACGCACATCAATCGCGGTGTCGGTTGGTGACTGGAGACTGTCGTTGATGGTCGACCAGAACGATGCGCGACCGCCCATGGTGAGGTCGCCCACTTCCTTACTGAAGTTGAAACCAACGGTGTTAGGCAGGAAGCCCATTTTCACGTCGGAGTTCTGGGTGTCCGCGAGGTTATCATCGCGGTTTATGTAGAACGCGTTGAAGTATCCATCTACCGACAACGATGTACCGTCCTGATTGTAAACTTCCACCGCTGCGTTTGCGCCACCACTGGCGCACATTGCCGCCGTCATCGCCACAGCAAGCCCTGACTTTTTAAATGTGTTGTTCATAACTTCCCCCGGATTCTTGTTCGAGTTGGGTATTGAGCAACGAGGATGCCTCGCGTCTCGGGCGTTGAATCTCGCCTGACCTTCATGGTCTGCGAAGCCGGGGAAAGGGGAAATGCGCCATGGGAGCAGGTTTTCTGCTCATTTAGGAGGCTATGAAAACAGGACTTTGGGATTAAGACTGCTTAGCTGGGAAAGGCGTCCAGTTCCTGCACGCAATGATTCAGGAAATGCTCTGGATGGGGCATCACCGCCTCGTCGGCGACAACACCAAACTGCACGTTACCGGCATAGCTGACCACACTAACACCCAGACCAATATCGCCGGCCTGGGGTACCCAGAACATCTGCTCCTTGATGCGGCAACCGGCCAGGTAGCGCGGCTCAGGCGTGCCCGGCACGTTCGACACCACGGCACTGGCCTTGCGATAGAACAGATCGGCGACGGGCTGTCGCCACGCCTCGGGGATGAGGGACGCGGCCCCGGTGATGGCCCAGGACACGCCCGGCTGCCAGCTCTTCTTGAGCTTGCGGGTTTCGTGCTTGATGCGGAACAGCCGCTCCAGCGGGCTGTCACCGTCGACCGGCAGGGGCACAAACACGGTGCCAAAGTAATTTCCGAGCGCATCGCCGGACGGTTTGATGTCCGCTGGCAACTGGCTTCGAATGTCCACGGGCACGGCTGCGTGCAACACGGCGTCTGCCAGCTCTGACGGTTCCTTTTCCAGGTGGTTGCGCACAGCGGACGCCACACAGCCAAGCAGAACATCGTTGATTTTGACCCCGGTGCTGACGGCAATGCGGCGGAATCGTTCCAGTTCAATCGGGGTAGACCAGCGGCACTGGCGCCGGCCCAGCAGGGCACGCTTCAACGACGTGGGTGTATCCTCCGGTTCCACCAGGAACTGGCTCAGCTCGTTGACCAGTTTCATGCTCTTCCAGGCCGCACGTTCCAGCGCATTGCGAGAAGGGGTGCCATTGTTGGCGGGGGCGTCATCGCCCTGAGTCGATTCGTCGTCCGCCGAAACCAGTTCGGTCAGCCAGGCACCAGCTGCGTGCTTCCAACGACTGAGCTCCGCCCTCTCCCGAGCACCATAAACGGCCGGCGCCTGCTGCGGGGATGGTGGGCATAGCCGTTCGAACACACCCATCAGGGAAATCCCATCGGCGTAGCAGTGATGCACCCTGAGCAGCAGGGCCGCGCCCCCTTCGGCGTCCGGCAACAGCCAGAATTTCCACATGGGGCGATAGTTGGGCAATGGCTGATTCAGTCTCGCAGACACCCATTCCTGCAGGGCCGACTCATCGAAATGGCCGTTTACAATTTCCAGGTGATGATTGAGAGAGAAAACAGTGTCCTCTTCCCACCACCAGCCCGGTGCCCGCCGCACGGGAATAAAGCGAAAACGCTCCCAGGCCATCCAATAGATTTTCAGAAACTCCCGGAAACGGGCCTCGGAAAGGCCTTCCACGCGCAGCATGACGGTAATCGTCATCGGGTTTTCGGGACGCTCAAGGGCTAACCACGCCGAGTCCACTGGCAACAGGAGATGCGATTCCGTTTGACTCAAACCCGTATAACCCCGGCCAGTTGCTGAGAAGTGGAAGAACAAGAGAAGAATAACGGGTCATTGTGCCAGACTCGCCGGTGTCGCTCCATCTATTGCACTGAGACCTCAGTTACAAAACGTTACACGCAAGTAATCTTTGGTTCGTATACTCTGGGTAACGCGTTGTTGTTGCCGCAAAATCGCCAAAAAGTGCGCCATAGCGGCCAACCAAGCAGACTATTGGCCCTGACTCGTCGTAAAAAAGACATCTGGTGCCAATATCGTCGGGCCGATAACGCGTTAAAACTAGAGCCAACGTAGACATACACCAACAAAACAAGTCACGTGGTGCTGGAGGTAACAGCAATGAAAGCAAGTCACGTTCGTAAGCTGATCAAACCGATCGACAGCGCTTACTCCGAAATGTTTTCGGGGAGAGTCTATCGTGTCGGCACTGGTGCGGTGAGCGTCCGAAATCACAGCGGCGACGCCGAACAGACAGTCATCGGTGTTCACGGCTTTCTGGAAAACCACTGTTACTTCACCCAGGCGTATGACGCGCCCACCACCGAACTGATCCTGCTGACCTGCAGCAACTACCACATCCCGGTGAATGGCGTGACGCCTGAGACGCCGGAATGGGAAGTGCCTATCAAGCATCTGGAAGGCACCATCGAATACGACGCCTGCATGCTGAACCTTGCCCTGGCGAACCTCCCGAGTAGCACAAACATACGCCTGCACGGCCACTCCCGGGGCGGCGCGGTGATCCTGGAAGGTGCGCGTCAGTGGCCCGAGCTGTACGAAAACGTCGAAGTCGTCCTCGAGGCGCCGGTTCTGCCTCAGGGCAAACTGTCCGCCCTGGTGACCGCAGTGCTTGAGCCCGTGAGTCACGGCATGTGGCCCTGGATCATCCGGCTGATCAACAGCGCGCCTTCATCCGCTTATGGCCAGACCTTCTTTGGCAAGATGAATCC
The DNA here is from genome assembly GCA_964632565.1 of uncultured Marinobacter sp. Taxonomy (GTDB): domain Bacteria; phylum Pseudomonadota; class Gammaproteobacteria; order Pseudomonadales; family Oleiphilaceae; genus Marinobacter. Next base: position 25,144 of record CAZWEP010000033.1, read on the forward strand.
CCGTAAGAAGCAACTTTTGTCCAAATTGTTCTCAGCGACTCAAGACCACCTGACCATCGTTCGTAACCTGGAAAATCTGATGGCCTGGATGGAACGAGTGGATGAATCTGCTTACCAGAACGTGAATTACGGAACGTTTCTTATCCCTGCCGTGGACAGGATTCTGGATCGGGAAGCCATGCTGACAAGCGCCCGCAAGAGCCCAACCACCATGCGCATTGTGGAAACGGAGGCTCCGAGCCACTTCATCACACTGGACAGCAAAGAGTGGATTCCGGGGTTTGAGACCCTGCCCTCCGCCGCCCAGAGCTAGAAGCCCTGTACAAACCCGGCTGCATCGTTACACTGGCGAGCCCTGAAAAGGTAAACTTTCGGAGCTCCCATGTACCGTGAGCGACTGGTCGCCACTCCCACCAATTCCGCCAGCGCCCGGCGCCTTCAGAAGCTGCTTCTGGACTACCACGACTTTCGCTATCACAAAGCCTCTCACCCTCTTCGGGACAGCACACTGGTGCTGGCAGACTGGCAGGCTCAGCGGCTGAAACAGACCCACCAAGACCTCTATCACCACCCTGGGTATCACACCGGGCTGGAATTCCTGCTGACAGACCTCTACGCACCGGCCCACATGACCCGCCGCGACGACAACATCGATCGCATCTTTCCCAAAATGGTCAAGTGGCTACCGGACAACTTGCTGGACACATTCGCCGGGCTCGTAGAGCTCAACTTGCTCACCCAACGGCTGGATCTGGACCTCACCGAACAGCTAGCGTCTGACTCAATGTCGCTGCCGCCACTGACCAGCCAGGCCTATTGCGAGGCCGTCCGAAAGAGCCAGCAACAGGAAGCCCGCGAACGCCAGATCGCCCTGGTGGCAGAAGTGGGTCATCAACTGGACCGGTACGTGCGCAACCGAACGCTGGGATGGCTTTTGTCGGTCAGCCGTGGGCCTGCGGAGATGGCCGATTTAACCGACCTGCACGGTTTCTTGCATCGCGGATATACGGCTTTTCGCGGCATGGACAACGTTCAGTCCCTGATCGACAGATTGGTGGCGAGAGAGAGGAAGGTGCTGTCGAATATTCTCGCCAGCCACTCCTCGCCCTTTTACCTGCCACATACCCTATAGCCCTGACTAACGCCCCATTCCGAGAGCCGACTTATTGATGGGCCAGCGCGTAATTGATCGCGGCACAAACGGCAGTCACCTGCGCCGCATTGCACTGTTCCGAAGTTACCCTTGAGCTGTCCGGATACACTTCAGTCGTGGTTGTGTAGGGAGCATTTGTCATCCCGGCACACAGCCCCATGTCCTTGAGCGGATATTGAATAACCCCACGGGCCGCGGTCGGGGTTCCGAAGATCTGTCCGCTCTCATCGGCCTCAGCAATGTGGGTTACCTGCTCGACCGCGTTAATTAAGGCCTGCTGGAACGACGGCTGCGGATTGTCGGTATCTGCCACCAGATAGAAGCCATCTGGAATACCACCCGGCTCAAAGGGTTTGCCATCCCGTGCCGCCAGCGCTGGTCGAAACTCACTCTCGTCAGTGTCCGTGGTCTCGTGCAGGTCAATGTGCAACAGAATCCTGTCTTGCATAGGCGCTACCAGCCGCGTAAGTGCGGCTGCCTCTTCGGCCTTTCCATCTTTGCGGAACGAGCGATTGGGGTCGATTGCCTCTGCATTCCAGCGATGAATGCGCTCGTACGCCCAGGGGCTGACACAAGGAGCAACAAGCAGGTTGACGCGGTCTTTGAACTCCGCTGCGCGTTCACGCAAAAACTGCAACGCACCATGAACACCACTGGTTTCATAGCCATGGACTCCACCAGTCACCAGCACAACCGGCAGGTCATCCCGCCAGCCCGGGCTTCGAACAGCAATCAAGGGATAGTGATCATCGCCGTAGTGCAGGTTGCCGTAATTAATGACCTCAAAATGCTGACCTAACCGGTCGAGCCCACTCAACACGTCGTTCCGGTAACTTCGATGGCGACGCTGCTGCGACAGCCACTCGTCGCGCTCTTTGTCACCCCAGGGCGTTCCCGGAGTACCAATGGGATAGTTCTTAGAATCCTGATTCATGTGGTGCGTTCTCTGGTCCAAGCTCATTCACGGAATCAGTGTAACAAGCCCGCCTCCTGAATGTGTTCAAGCCGGTCAAATCGGGCCAACGTCGCCTCAAAACATCCAGAAACATACATTTCACGGTCACGTTTGGAACCGAAGCAGATTCGACTCCGTGACGAAATCACAAGAAAAGAAAGCACCTCCGACAACAACAATAACCCGATGGTCACACCAGAGGTGACTATCGGGCTCACAAGGAGCAACACGTCATGTCATACCGACACTCAGCACCACAGGTGCGTGGGTTTGTGAGCCAACCCGCGACCCTCGCAATAGCCCTGATTTTACCGTTACTGGGAGGCTGCCTTGGCGGAGGAGGCGACGAAACAGCCACGTCCGTTTCTACTTCAATCTCCTCTCCCCCCGAAACATCATCAGCTCAGACACGCTTCAGTGACGGCAAGATTTACAAGGTCGAACCCGGCGAATCGGCAACCAGCGATATGGTGAGCGCGATGATCCAGCTGCGGCCGGGTGACACGCTGGAATTTGGCTGTGGTTTCTTCGAGCTGAAACACGGCCTGCTCATTCAAGCCACCGAGGACGTCCTGATCAAAGGCTGTGGTAAAGATCAGACAGTGCTTTCCTTCCGCGACAGCGACAATGTGACCGGCCTGGAAGCACTGAACGTGCGCGGCATTACCGTGCAGGACCTTACCATTGCCGACTCTCCCGGCGACGCCTTCAAGCTCAAGGGGGTTAAGTGGGGCACGCTGTTGAACGTGCGTGCTATCTGGTCCGGGGGCGGCGAGCCGATCACCGCTGACAACTACAGCAGCCGACTGAACGTGGCCTGTACCAGTCCCCCGTTTAACGAAGGCGATCCCACGCCAGATTACATCCCCAGCTCCGCCAGCGGTCGCTACGGCATTTACCCGGTGGAATCAGAGAACATCCTGGTGGATAACTCCGAATCCGTCGGTGCGTCGGACGCCGGGATCTACGTTGGCCAGACCAACACCGCCATCATTCGCAACAGTCGTGCGGTGTACAACGTGATGGGCTTTGAAATCGAGAACGTTCAGGGCGGCGAGTACGACAGCAACCTGGCCGAGTGCAACACCGGCGGCTTCCTGATCTACGATCTGGAAAACATTACCCAGTACGGCGACACCTCGGTGATGCTCAACAACGTTGCCCGTAACAACAACACCTACAACTTCTCCCACAGCGGGCTGGTGTCCGCCGTACCCCGCGGAACCGGTTTCATCACCCTGGGCTACGACAACATCGAAATCTTCAACAACGTTTTCGAGGACCACAGCACCGCAGCGATCATCTATACCAGCTATGAGCTGATCGACGGCGAGGGCAACACCTCGGACAAGAAGCTGGACCCGTACACCGAGGGCCTGCACATTCACGACAACGTGATGCGCAAATCCGGCTACGACCTGCCACCGCCGAATTACGAAAAAGTACTGCTCGAAGGTCAGGTCGAGACCGTGCTGCCCACCCTGATCGGACTCAAGAACGTGACCAATCCGGGCAAAGGCGCGCACATTATCTGGGACGGCTTGCTGGACGAACTCGATGCCGACTGCCCCTACCCGGTCGATAAAAACGGCGACCCCGTACCGTCCGACGAGAACGGCAAGCCGATCCACACCAACCAGCACCCGAACCCGTCGTGTCACTACAACGCCTACAAGTTCGACGCGAACGGCAATCGCAAACTGCCCCAGTGGGGTTCCTGCTTCCACAGCAACGAACTGTCCGAAGACAGCCAGGCCTACATGAACTTCCACGGCACGGAAGGCATGGAGCTGGTGTTGGCGGCCGCAGAACAGGACACCAGCATTCTGACGCTGGAAGGGATGCAGGCAGTGCTTGAGGGCGTCGACGGCGCGACAGCCGACACCGACGCCTCGGTACACGATTGCCAGGCACGGTTTGGCAAGTTGTTACCCCCGCTGCCCAGAGTCACCATCCCACCATTCGAACCGACCGAATCCATCGATCCTGCGCCCAGCGAGGACTTCGTCAATCGTGTCTGTGGCAAGAACATGAAACCCGGTGCGGTGAATCGCAAAGCTCTGGAGCTGAACTGCCCGACCCTGGATCAGTACAACCTGTTTGCCGATCCGGCCGATCCACGCAGCCTGCCCAATGAAGGTGGCGTTCCCTACGTACTGAACACCAAGCTGTTCTCAGATTACGCGACCAAATACCGCGTTGCCTTTGTGCCACCGGGAACGAAGGCGGTCTACATGGACGGCCAGAATGGCGGCAACCTCAATGGTACGATCTTCTTCCCGACCGGCACCGTCATCGCCAAGACGTTTGCCTTCACCGACGAGAGCGCAGGTACCGAGGAACTGGTGGAGACCCGCCTGCTGATCAAGCGAGTCAGCGAGAGTGGCAAAGCCTTCTGGGCCGGCCTGACCTACATCTGGCAGGAGAACGCGGATGGCCAACGGGTTGCCGAGCTTGCATTGGGCGGCGGCACCCGCGCGGTGAGCTGGCACTATCAGGACGCCACCACTGGCGAACTGCTGGCGGGCTCGACCAACGAATACGCCATTCCCAACGCCAACCAGTGCATCACCTGTCACAGCAACGATGACCTGGAATCCGGTTCTGCCCCCATTGGCCCCAAACCTCGCAATTTGAACCGGGCCTACTCACCGGAATCCGCCTTCATGGGTGCCAGTGGCCAGGGCAGCTTCCCGGCGGTGAATCAGCTCAAATACTGGGAGGACCAGGGTATTCTCACCAACGTGCCTACCCTGGAACTGGACGGCGCGGGCATTGCTACCAACATTGAGCGTCTGCCTCACTGGAACCTACCGGGTGACAGTGGCGAAATTGCGGGCTCCGATGCCGATGTGGAAGCGCGCCTGCGCGCCTACCTGGAGGTGAACTGCCAGCATTGCCACAACGACCGCGGCGCCGCTTCGAACACCGGCTACTACCTGGACCACTACCGGGATGTGGACGCCGGCTACGGCGTTTGTAAGAAGCCAACGGCCACCGGCGGCGGATCCTGCGGCAGGCAGCACATTGTGGTTCCTGGCAATGCCGACAGCTCCATCGTCGCCTGTCGGGTGGCGGATGAAAGCGACCCTCAGCGTCGCATGCCGCCCATCGCCCGCAGTGTCGCCCACGATGAAAGCGTGGAGCTGCTCACCTACTGGATTAACAACGTGGTGGACGACAGCTACGAAAATGGCGACGCCTGCGGCAATCAAAGTATCTTCCAGTCACTGGAGCAGTAACCTTCCGATCCCTCCTGATATCCCGGAAGAGGCGGCCGACCGGTCGCCTCTTCTGAGGGTTTGCAAACTTTCGCAGACACTACCGAATCATTACGTTAACGACACGCACGCAAACAATACAGTCCGCTGTGCTAGCCTGAGTTTTAGTGCGTGACGCGTACGCGTCCTTTATATCCTGATATGCAAAAGGAGTTACCGTGGACACTAACTCGTCTTATGCCAGAGTTTCGATTGTTTCCCTGTTTGTATTTCTGCTCGTTGCTGCGCTTCCGCTGCAGGCGCAACCGGTGATCGTGACCACCGATGAAGTGGTGACAGAACAAACCCAAACCCTGGAGCGCGCGGAGATTCTCGCGCAACTTGACCGGGACGATGTGAAAGCACAGCTCGAAGATTACGGCGTTGATCCCGAGCAGGCCCAGCAGCGCGTCGCTGCCATGACCAATGCTGAAATCCTCGACCTGCAAGACAACATGGACGAAGCCGTTGCCGGCGGTGATACGGCCGTCGTTCTGTTACTGCTGATCATCATCATTCTTCTTGTGACCTGATGAAAAACGGAATGACCAGGCTCGGCTGGGGCCTCGCGCTCTCGGTGCTGTTTCTGATTACCGGCTGCGCGAATGCCCCATTGCAGTACCCCAACCTGCAAGAGCCAGCAGATGAACCATCCAGAATCGAGCTGGCCGAGACACCCTTCTTCCCGCAAACGGCTTACCAGTGTGGCCCCGCCGCCCTGGCCACCGTACTGCAAACAAGCGGTGTCAATTCCGCCACACCCGATTCATTGGTCGACCAGATATACCTGCCAGGTCGCAAAGGTAGCCTGCAAGCAGAATTACTGGCTGCCACACGCCGTGCGGAACGCGTTCCCTACGTGCTCGCCCCAAAACTTGAAGACCTGAT
>CAZWEP010000034.1:0-14303 GCA_964632565.1 uncultured Marinobacter sp.
TACCCGGAGGAAGGCCACGGATTTCGCAAGCGGGCGAATCTGGCAGACATGCTGACTCGAACGGTGGCGTTTTATCGCCAGAGCCTGGAGTCCTGAATTTCCCGCCCCCTTTAAGACCCTCCTGGTTCATCAGAAAATCATCAAACCTAACCCCATAGGACAAGTGAGATAGCGCGGAACTTCCGCTAAACTTCGAACATCGAACAATAATAAATTCGGAGTGCTCACCCGTGGATTATGATATCTCGGCGTTACGTAAGTTCGTCTCACCAGAAATCGTTTTTGGCGCCGGTTCCCGCAAAGCCGTCGCCAACTTTGCCAGCAATTTTGGCGCTCGCCATGTGTTCCTGGTGTCGGACCCTGGTGTTCAGAAGGCGGGTTGGGTGGCTGAAATTGAAACCCTTCTGCGCGCAGCAGGCTTGCGTGTCACGGTGTTTACTGGCGTATCCGCCAACCCGAAAGTCGAAGAAGTCATGACGGGCGCGGAGTTGTACAAGTCCAATGGCTGCGACGTAATCGTGGCCATCGGCGGAGGCAGCCCAATGGACTGCGCCAAGGGTATTGGCATCGTCAGTGCGCACGGACGCAATATTCTCGAGTTTGAGGGCGTTGACACCATCACCACGCCGGCGCCCCCGGTGATTCTGATCCCGACGACTGCCGGGACGTCTGCCGACGTGTCCCAGTTTGCGATCATTTCGGATCCGGACCGTCGCTTCAAGTTCTCGATCATCAGTAAGGCTGTGGTGCCTGACGTATCGCTGATTGATCCGGAAGTCACCGAAACCATGGACACCTACCTCACCGCCTGTACCGGTGTGGATGCCATGGTGCATGCCATTGAAGCTTTCGTGTCCACCGGTGCCGGTCCTCTGACCGACACCAATGCCCTTGAAGCCATCCGGTTGATTAATCGCAATCTCGAACCTCTGGTTCGGAATACGGCTGACACCGAATTGCGGGAGAGGATCATGCTGGCCTCCATGCAGGCTGGGCTGGCGTTTTCCAATGCCATTCTTGGCGCGGTGCACGCTATGTCACACAGTCTGGGCGGTTACCTGGATTTGCCTCATGGGCTCTGTAACGCTCTGTTGCTCGAGCATGTGGTGTCTTATAACTACACCTCGGCGGAGGATCGCTTCCGGAAAATCGCCGAAGCCATGGATATAGACACCCGTGGCATGTCCAAACCGGAAATTAAAAAACGCCTGATGAACCGAATCGTGACCTTGAAGAAGGCCGTCGGGCTGGAGGCCAAGCTGTCGAAATTGGGTGTGTCCACTTCCGACATTCCCTATCTGTCCGGATTCGCCCTTCAGGACCCTTGCATCATGACCAATCCTCGCAAGTCCTCGCGCCGCGACGTTGAGGTGGTGTATGAAGAGGCGCTCTGATCCTGCCTCCGACAGCAAGCCCGAAACCGCGCCGGGCGCCGGGCAGTATGGTATCGGCGATCTGTTGGGTTTGGGCCGACAATCCGTTCGCAAAAATTACTATCCGGCGCTACAGGAACGGATCGAAGAGCTGGAGCACGAGCGCAATCGCTACAAATGGCTTTTTGAAAACGCACTGCACGGCATCTTCCAGGCCAATCTCCGGGGCGGCTTTATCGCCGCCAACTCAGCGATGGCTCGGATCTGTGGGTATGACAGCACCGACGAGTTGATCACCAAGGTAATCCGATTGCGGGAACAGCTGTTCTGCAACTCTTCAGAATTTGATGCGCTTCGACAGGCGCTGTTGGACGAGGGCAGTCTCAGTCTTCGGGAAACCTATCTACGCAAGCGTGATAACACGCCGGTGCCGGTGGCCATAACACTGCTTCGCCGTCCCGATCTGGGACCGGAATGGGTCGAGGCGTTTGTCGCCGATATCACCGAGCGTCACCAGGCCCGCGCCCGACTGCAACAGCTCAACGCCGACCTGGAGCGCCGCGTTGAAGAGCGCACCGACGAACTGCAAAATGCCAATGTCGTGTTGCGGTATCAGATTGAACAGCGGGAAAAAGTGGAGCGTGAACTGGTGGTGGCCGTGGATGCCGCCCGCGAGGCAAACCAGAGCAAGGACAAGTATCTGGCGGCCGCAAGCCATGACCTGCTGCAACCCCTGAATGCGGCTCGATTACTGGTTTCTGCGCTGGAAGACAGTAACCTTCCTGCGGCTGAACAGCACCTGGTCAGCCGGGTGCATCGGTCGCTGGAAAGTGCCGAGGACTTGCTGGCGGATCTGCTGGATATTTCAAAGCTTGATCAGAAAGCCATGAAGCCAGATCTCATTCGTGTGAATTTGGGCGATTTGATGCGTGGGCTGGCCGAAGAGTTTGAGCCCCTGGCCGAAAACGCCGGTCTGAATTTCCGTCTGCGGGCGGGCAGTGGGCTGGTAAGAACCGACCCGCGCATGCTGACCCGTATCCTCCGAAACCTGTTGAGTAACGCCTTCCGCTATACCCGGGAGGGTGGTGTGTTGTTTGCGGCCCGTCGCCGGGGAGGGCATCTGGAAATTGGAGTCTGGGACAGCGGCCTGGGTATTGAGCCTGAAAAGCTCGAGGACATCTTCACGGAATTTCATCAGATTCTCCCGAAAGGCACCGGCGGTCGGCAGGGCGTGGGTTTGGGCCTTGCTATTGTGGATCGCATGGTCAAAGTACTCGGCTATGACATTGACGTGGCTTCTCGCTTTGGGCGCGGTTCGCGGTTTTCAGTGCGACTTCCGCTGAGTCTGGTCGACGATCGCCCGGTGCCGATTGTGGAAGTGCCAACGTCGGTACAGGTTTCCCTCGAAGGCCTTTCGGTGTTGGTGATCGACAATGAGACCGATGTCCAGGAAAGTATGAAAGCATTGCTGGAGCGCTGGGGCTGCCACATTCGGGTCGCTGGGAGCGCAGAGGAGGCTCTCACGCATTGCCATCAAACGGACATTATTCTTGCCGATTATCATCTGGATTTCGGGCGAACCGGCTGCGAAGCCATCTACGACGTTCGACGGTTCCTCGGCCGGGACGTACCGGCCGCCATACTAAGTGCGGATCGCAGTGACGCGATTCGAAAGCTGGTGTCGGCGCAGTATTTGCCAATGCTGAATAAACCGGTAAAGCCCAATCGATTGAGAGCACTGGTGACCAGCCTGATGAGTGCTCTTCCTGAAACATCGGACTGACTAATCTCAGGAGGGTGATACGGGCCGTTTTCAGTGCCGTAGACTGATAGGAAAAAGCAACATCACTCACTGACCAAGGAGAATGTGATGACGGACGAGAGAACCGAGAGGGACAGCCTGGGCGAGGTTCGTGTTCCGGCGGGCGCACTCTGGGGCGCACAGACTCAAAGGGCAGTCGATAACTTTCCAGTCAGCGGCATGCCCATGCCGCCTGCATTCATTTCAGCGGTAACCTGCATCAAGCAGGCTGCGGCGGATGCCAACGCCAGCCTTGGATTGCTGGATGTGCAAAAGCGGGATGCCATTGTTGGCGCGGGCGACCGCATCATCGAGGGGGAGTTCCGCGATCAGTTCCCGATCGACCGTTATCAAACGGGCTCGGGCACTAGCACCAACATGAACGTCAACGAGGTGATCGCCGCGTTGGCTCTTCAGGATGGTGTTGAAATTAATCCCAACGACGACGTCAATATGAGTCAAAGCTCCAACGACGTCATTCCCACGGCCATTCATGTGAGTGCAATAACCGCCGTGCAGCACCGACTGCTGCCAGCTTTGACTCATTTGTGCGGGGTCATTTATGAGCGTGAAGGTTTACTCGGCGAGCAGGTGAAAACCGGGCGAACCCACCTCATGGACGCCATGCCAGTGACGCTGGGACAGGAACTGCGGACCTGGCGCGAGCAGTTAATGGCGGCGGAGAAGCGACTCGACTCGGCAACGGACGATCTTCTGGATGTGCCACAGGGCGGCACGGCTGTCGGAACTGGGGTAAATGCACCGGAAGAATTCTCTGCCCAGTTCGTCAAATGTCTGAAAGAAAAAACCGGTTTCAATTTTCGCTCCATGGACCACAAGTTTGTTGGGCAGAGCGCCATAGATGCACCGGTCAACATGTCAGCTCAGTTGCGGGGACTGGCGGTTGTGCTCACCAAAATTGCTAACGATCTGCGCTGGATGAACAGCGGTCCGATTCATGGATTGGCAGAGATCAGCCTACCGGCGTTGCAACCGGGCAGCAGCATCATGCCGGGCAAGGTAAACCCGGTGATTCCGGAATCGGTGGCCATGGCCAGCGCGCAGGTTATGGGTCTGGACAGCACCAACGCGATTGCAGGCCAGTCCGGTAATTTTCAGCTGAATGTCATGTTGCCGCTGGTGGGGGCCAATCTCCTTGATATGGTTGAGTTACTGACCAATTCGGCGGCAATGTTGGCCGACAAAGCGATTAAGGACTTTACCGTTAACTCGGAAACACTGGATTCAGCGGTAGGCAAGAACCCTGTACTGGTGACGGCACTGAACCCTGAAATTGGCTACAGCCTGGCCGCCGACATTGCCAAAGAGGCTTACCGAACTGGCCGTCCGGTGATAGACGTCGCAGAGGAGCGCAGCGGTCTGGACAGGACCCAACTGGAAAAGTTGATGGATCCACTCAAGCTGACCCGTGGCGGCCTGGCCTGACTCAACAGTTCCAAAACGACAAGGATCAAACCGTGGCGAGCGGCAGTGATAACGAGCACCGATCAGGCTGGCAGATTTTTGTACTGTTTCTGCGCCTTGGTCTGACATCCTTTGGTGGCCCGGTCGCGCACCTGGGCTTCTTTCACGACGAGTTCGTGAGGCGTCGGCAGTGGCTGACAGAACAGGCCTACGGGGAATTAGTGGCGCTGTGTCAGTTGCTCCCCGGGCCGGCTTCGAGCCAGGTTGGACTGTCGCTCGGATATCTGAGAGGCGGTTATGCAGGGGCGGCTGGCGCCTGGCTTGGTTTCACGTTGCCTTCTGCCCTGCTGATGGCCGTTTTGGCGTTTGGCATGACCGCCTGGCCCGACCTCGGCGGCGGTGGCTGGGTCACGGGGCTCAAGCTCTTTGTGATAGCCGTGGTTGCACAAGCAGTTTGGCAGATGGGCAGTAAACTCTGCCCGGACCGTTTTCGTCGTGGCCTTGCGGTGCTGAGCGCAGCCTTTCTGCTGGCGACCGGCAGCGTGTGGATGCAGGCCCTTGTGCTGGTCATTGCCGGCATTGTCGGTGATCGGGCAAAGCTATCGTCCGAAAAGGTGGACCAGAAGCTGTCTTTGCCGTTGAACACGGGGTATCCGAAACTGTTCTTTGCTGTCTTTCTGGTGTTGTTGGCAGCGACATTCATTCCAACGGGTAAGCATGGCCTGACAGAAATTGCGTCGCAGTTGTACCGGGCCGGGGCATTGGTTTTTGGCGGTGGTCACGTGGTTTTACCCTGGCTTCAGGAAGGGTTTGTCGCCTCCGGGCGTATGCCGGCAGACACCTTTCTTGCAGGTTATGGCATGGCTCAAGCCATGCCCGGCCCCCTGTTTTCATTCTCCGCATTTCTGGGCGGAGTAGAGCAGGGTGGCTGGGGTTCTCTGGTGGCTCTAATGGCCGTTTTTCTACCGGGAACATTGCTTGTATTCGGTGGTCTACCCCTGTGGCGGTATGTCCGCAGTCACGCCAGAGCGCAGTCAGTGCTGGCGGGCGTGAATGCCGGGGTCGTGGGGTTATTGCTGGCCGCGCTGATCAATCCGGTCTGGCTGAGCGCTGTGACCGGAGCCGGGTCAGTGGCCTTTGTTCTGGTGGTGTGGATGGCGTTAACGCAATGGCGCCTTCCGGTTTGGGTTTTGGCGCCTTCGAGCGCCATCGCTGGGGCTATGTTGCCCCTGTAAACAACGAGAGGAGGAAAATATGGTCGACTCCTGCAATGTTCCCGGGATGAATGTTCCCCGAAGCCGATTTCCAGATCCCGAGGTTGATCTGGAAGGCGTCTCCGGCGAGCAGCGAATTGTCCTGGGCGGCGGTTGTTTCTGGTGCGTCGAAGCGGTCTTTCTGGCCGTGGATGGTGTGACCAAAGTTGAATCGGGTTATGCCGGGGGATCTGCGGAATCGGCCAATTACGAGGCCGTCTGCTCTGGCACAACCGGCCACGCCGAGGTTGTGGATGTGCACTACGACTCGGGCAAGGTGAGCCTGGGTGCACTGCTCAAAATCTTCTTTTCCGTGGCCCACGATCCGACCCAGCTGAACCGTCAGGGCCATGATCGAGGCACTCAGTACCGGTCGTCCATTTTCTATGAGACGGAGGATCAGAAGCGAGTGGCTGAAGCCTATATACAACAGCTGAATCAGGCCGGAGTCTATGGGGATCCGATCGTGACAACGCTGGAGCCGCTGACCGGTTTTCATGCCGCAGAGTCTTATCACCAGAATTTTGCTGCCAGAAATCCGTATCAGCCCTACGTGATGGCGATTGCCGCGCCGAAGATGAACAAGCTGGCGGATCAGTTTCCCGATCGGCTGAAAGCGGAATACACAGATAACGGAAACGCCTGAGGAGGCCCGATGACCACATCCGCTGCGGGTTATGACCTGACCCCACTCACACCGGAACAAATTGACGAGAAGGCTGCAGGCCTGTCTGACGAGGAACGGCGAGTGCTGTTAGACCACGGCACGGAACGTCCGTTCTGTGGCACCTTGCTGGATAATAAAACGGCGGGGGTATACGACTGCCGACTGTGTGAGTTGCCGCTGTTCAGTTCCGATTCCAAATTCGATTCCGGCACTGGCTGGCCCAGCTTTTTCCAGCCTTTTGATCCGGATCACATTCGGTACATCGAGGATAAGAGTCTGGGCATGGTGCGCACGGAAATTCGCTGTCCCCGATGCGACAGTCACCTGGGACACGTGTTCCCCGATGGTCCGCCACCGACGGGACAGCGTTATTGCCTGAATTCGGTGGCCATGACGTTCCGTGAGGCAGATTGACGCACAGCTCGGAGACAAGCGGAACAAATGATTCGACTAAAAATAAATCCGCTGACCGAGTCAGCGACTCTTCTTCGCCGTGCAGGCGTCATGCTCGGCACCATCGGGCTGACCGCGCTCTACTCCGCGGTCATGCTATTGAGGGCGGTTTTCGGGCGCCTGGACCGACCCATGGTCGACAAATATTGTCGTGAATGGTCTGCAGCTCTCCTGCGGCTGGTACGGGCAAATTTGACCGTGCGGGGGGAAGTGCCGGATTTTGGTGACGGTCGCCGCTACATCATCATGTGTACTCACGCCAGCCACTACGATATCCCGGTCACGTTTGTGTCCCTGCCGGGCTCAGTGAGGATGCTGGCCAAGAAAGAACTGTTCAAGATTCCGTTACTCGGATCGGCCATGAAGGCCGGAGAGTTCCCTTCGATCGACCGTTCAAGCAGAGACCAGGCTCGCCGTGACTTGCAGAAGGCCAGGGAAATGATGGAGAGCGGCATCGTTCTCTGGGCTGCCCCGGAGGGCACCCGTTCTCCCGATGGACATTTGCTGCCATTCAAAAAAGGCTGTTTCCATCTGGCACTGGAAACCCAGGCGGTGATTCTGCCGGTTGCGGTGAGGGGCATTCATCGGGTGTTGCCGGCCCGAACCTTCCAGATCAATCTGGGGCAACTCGTGGACGTCAGGGTCGGCCAGCCAATTGATACGGCGGGCAAGACCAAAGACGACCTTGAAGCTGTCATGACCGAAGTGCGGACGTCCATGTTGGAACTGCTGGGTGACGGTGAAGCTGAGTGACAACCGCGCCCAGCAGCCCGTTCATCCAGCCATGGTAGTGATCAGATAGCCTGCATATCCAGCATAGACCAGCACCAGCATTGTGCCGTCCCGGCGACTGATCACCCGGGCTTTGCCGCTGAGCCCGAATCCCATCAAAAGAAGCCCAATCGTCAGGGCCGTCATTAACGTCCAATCGCGATACAGCACAGCCGATTCCACCGACAGCGGATGAATGCTGGCCGCCAGGCCGACCACCGCCAGGGTGTTGAAAATGCCGGAGCCGATAATGTTACCCAGAATGAGGTCGTGCTCGTTCTTTTTAACCGCGGCCAGGGCAGAGGCTAATTCGGGTAATGACGTGCCAATCGCTACGATGGTCAGTCCAATCACCAGATCGCTGACCCCGAGGCTCTGTGCAATGTAAACCGCGCCCCAGACCAGCATGCGTGAGCTGACGAGCAGCAGGACCAGGCCAACGACCAGCCACATAAGCGCTTTGTTCAGAGGCATCGGGTGATCGAGCATTTCGGCATCGGTATCGCCTGCGAGAGGGTCCCCTTTGCCCCGGATGCCTTGATAGATAGACCAGCCCATTACCGCTGCGAAGACCAGCAATAGAAGCCAGCCATCGAGCCGGCTGAGTTCGCCGTCAATCAACTGCGCGCCGGCAAACACGGTCAGCGCCAGCAGAATCGGGATCTCTTTACGCAGTATCTGGGAGTGTACCGCTATCGGCGCAATGAGCGCTGTTATGCCCACGATCACTGCAATATTGGTGATGTTCGAACCATAAGCGTTGCCCAGGGCCAGTCCGGGGTTGCCGTCCATCGCCGCCATTGCCGATACCGCGAGCTCGGGCGCCGAGGTGCCAAAACCGATGATCACCATGCCAATCAGTAGTGACGGCATCCCCAGGTGTTTTGCAGTTGCTGCGGCACCTTCGATGAAGCGGTCGGCGCTCCATACCAATAGGATGAGACCGGCGATAATTGCAAGACTGGCCAGAAGCATAGTGAAGACCTGAGTTTGAATGCGGTGTGGCCCAGATGAGATTCCGAACCCTGAGAGACGCCGCATTTTAAACATTTGACCCACTGCCGGCCAGCGCTCGTAAAACCTGACTCATTTTAGACGGTTGAGAAACGCAATTTATTCTCGATTGAAAAAGCGCGATAATCGCGCCACCGAATATCCCGGCCGCCTGCTGATCGTGGGTCGGCCACTCGCTTTAAAATCACTAGGGTGAAAATCAATGGCCGCAAAACAGGCAGATGTAGTGCTGGTCGGAGGTGGCGTCATGAGCGCTACCCTCGGTGTGATGCTCAGGCAGCTTGATCCTTCCCTGAACATTGTCATGGTTGAACGTCTCGATCACGTTGCCCATGAAAGCACGGACGGATGGAATAATGCGGGAACCGGTCATGCCGGCTACTGCGAACTCAACTACACCCCGGAAACCGAAGATGGTGACGTCTCGATCGATCGGGCCCTCCAGATCAATGCCTCGTTTGAGGTGTCTTTGCAGTTCTGGTCCCACATGGTCGAGCAGGGCATGTTGCCGGAACCGAAAACCTTCATTAACCGCACGCCGCATCAGAGCTTTGTTTGGGGCGAGGAAAATGTCAGATTCCTGAAGCGCCGCTACGAAAAATTGAAGGCCCATCACTTGTTCCGGGAGATGGAATTCACCGATTCTCCGCGAGACCTCGAAGAGTGGATGCCGCTGGTGATCAAGAACCGTGACCCGATGGAGCGGATCGCTGCAACCCGCATAAAGCATGGCGCCGATGTCGACTTTGGCTCGCTCACTCGCAGCATGGTGGAATACCTGCAGAGCACGGATAACTTTGAGCTGATGCTCAGCAGTCCAGTGCATTACCTTGCGCAACGCGACAACGGGCGCTGGAAAGTGCGGGTGAAGAACCAGAAGACCGGAGAGCTCACCAAGCTGGAAGCAGGCTTTGTATTCCTGGGCGCCGGCGGTGGTGCACTTCCAATGCTGCAGAAATCCGGCATCAAGGAAGCCAGGGGCTACGGCGGTTTCCCCGTGAGTGGCCAGTGGCTGGTTTGCCAGAAACCGGACATTGTTGAACAACATCATGCCAAGGTGTACGGCAAGGCGCCGATTGGCGCTCCACCCATGTCCGTGCCCCATCTGGATACGCGCATCATTAATGGTCAGCCGGCGCTTCTATTCGGTCCGTTTGCCGGTTTTACAACACGCTTCCTGAAGCAGGGATCCATGTTTGATCTGTTTGGTTCTGTGCGTTCCACCAATTTACGGCCTATGCTGTCTGTAAGTCGCAACAATATGGACCTGACCAAATACCTGATTGGTGAGGTATTCCAGTCACACAGTGAGCGCATCGCGTCGCTGCGCAATTACTTCCCTGATGCAAGAGAAGAGGACTGGCGACTGCAGAACGCAGGGCAGCGAGTTCAGATCATCAAGAAGTCCCCGGACGGGGGTGGCAAGCTGGAATTCGGGACCGAGATTGTTGCGGCCGAGGATGGTAGCCTCGCGGCCCTGTTGGGTGCGTCTCCGGGTGCCTCTACTGCGGTTCATGCCATGATTGATGTGATCGAACGATGCTTTTCCGATCGTATCGACACCGCACAATGGCAAGAGCGCATGAAAACCATGGTGCCGTCTTATGGACAATCACTCGTTGATGATGAGCAGCTCTTGCACAAGGTTCGAGACAGAACGCTGAAAACACTGAATCTGCGCGGCTGAGCCCGTTATAACCAAACGATATAGATGTTCCGTAAACGCTGGCATCACAGGCAATTCTGCCCGGGGTGTCGGCGTTTATGCGCTTAAGGTAGGGCCCCCGGGCGGTTGCGATTTATATCTGAAGCGTTAGGTTAGAAGAACACACAAAAGGAGAAGGCAGATGAGCGAGCAAAAGTACGATCCTAACAAAGGTTATGTTGCACTCCTCGGTTGGAGCCTGAACGCCGTCGAAGCGGCCGATAAATTTGACCGTCGTTACGTTGTAGTCGCTCCTGATTGGGCTGAAGCTTACTGCAAGGAGCATGACATTCCATATGTTCCGTGGAACTTTGAGCGCCTGAATGACCGCTCGTTTGAAATTGCGCAGACCCTGAAAGAGATGGGCGTCAACGTATCCATTCCATTGTTTGAAGAAACCGTTGAGTGGGCAGGCGCCATCAACTCTGTTCTGCTGGATCAGCCGAAGCTGTTCGGTCAGTCCATGCTGCTCCGGGACAAGGCGTTGATGAAGCGTCGTGCCCAGTTGGGCGGTATCCGTGTGGGCATCTTCGAAGAAGCCCACGACAGAGACGACGTGATTCGTTTCCTGAAGCGGGTCAACCAGACCCTGCTGAAATTGGACGGCGACCCCAACGATCCGATTCACCTGAAAGCCTTCGACAAGGCCGGCTGTCTCGGCCACCGGGTCATCCGCACCCCCGATGAGGTGGACACCATTCCGGACGAGGAATTCCCGGTGCTGATGGAATCTCACCTGGACGGTTGGGAATTTGCGGTCGAGGCCTGGATCCACAACGGTAAAATCGCGTTCCTCAACATTTCCGAGTACGTGACCCTGGGTTACTCCGTGTTCGTTCCGGCGACGCCGGACCTGGAGAAATACCGCGAACACGTGACCCGCGAGATCGAGAAGCTGATCAAGACCTTCGACATCGAGTTTGGTCTGATCCACCCGGAATACTTCGTGACCAGCGACAGCACCATGTACTTTGGTGAGGTGGCCTATCGTCCGCCTGGCTTCAAGGTCTTTGAGCTGCTTGAGAAGGCCTACGGCTTTAACGCCTATCAGGCCATGATCATGGTGTTCGATCCGAAGACCACCGAAGAGGAAGTGAAGAACTTCTTCCCGAAAGAGGTGGTGGATGCGAAAGGTTACGCCGGTTGCTTCGGCGTCTATCCCCGCCGTCGCGTGGTCAGCAAGCTGGAGATGCCGGAGGAGACGGAGAACCATCCGTACTTCGAGTCTCACGAGCTGACGCCGCCGCTGGAAGAAACAGTGACCAAACGCACGGCTTTCGGTACCCACTGGGGGCTGGTCTACTTCTACGGTGACGACCCCTACACCATGAGGGATCTGCTGAAACACCAGGAAGAACTGGATTTCTATGTATAATTCCGAAAGGAATGTACAACAACGAGTCTGGCACAGACTCTGAGGAAATCGTTTGAGCAGTTCCGACGCTGGCAATCAGCCACCTGTCGTTAGTCTCGATACGCTGGTGCAGCGGCTGGATGACGCAATCACGGCTCTCGCAGAGAGCCGTTCTTTCACCAAACCGGCCAAGCTGCCCCGTGTATTTGACACCGTGCGGCGGGTGTTGCTTCAGCCTGGCGGTTGCCAGGCCATCCAGGATCGTTCCGAGCGACTGGAAAAAGCCGGTGTTTTTCTGGGGACAGACTGGGCGGATCCGTCCATTCTGTTGCCCAACCTCACCACGTATTCCCTGCAAAGCCCCGATCCCGACACAGTTATTGTCGAAGCCATGAGCGAGCTCCGCCTTTTGGCTGTGGCAAAGGACGAGTATCTCCACGAATCCGTGTCTGCCGAGCAGGCCCACCATTACCTGACCCAGGTGCTGGCCATCAATTTGCGACTGCTCTCAGGCGAAAGCGGTGAAGCGGAGCGAGAGCAAGGCAAGCTGGCGTTGATCAGCCGAGCCCTGGTGCAACATATTGCGACCGAGATCGGGTACGAGCACGTGATTGATCGCCTGATCGATGAGATCTGGCGAATTCTGGAGCAGCGGCCCATTCAAGTCACGGGCGTTCGGCAGATGATCACTCAGATCGCCCTATGCCGGTCTGACCCGGAGGTGGATTTGGGCGGCTCGGGCCAGGGCGCCGAACGCCTGATTTCCAGCCTGTACGGCCCCACTCAGGCATGCCGGGAGGACCCGGGCATTACGGTCTATGAAGAACGGCTGTCCCACATGGATTTCGGTGCCTTGCAGAGCGAGGCTACCGGCTTCGCTCGTTCCATGCATGACACCGGTCTGGTATCGCCCTACCACGCGGCGTTTCTGCGTTACATCCTGAACCAGGAACAGCCGATGATCACCGATGCGCTGGGGCTGTCGACGACCGGCCGTGACTGCTTGATGTGCTACCGCACGCTGGTCTATCGCCTGATTGAAGAAGGCATTTTCCCGGAAACCGCCCAGGGCATCTACGGTCTTGCACTGCTCCTTGATCGGGGCATTCTCTATCAGCCGCCGATTGAGCCGGCGCTCTGGCGGCAGATCCAATTGCCGTTGTGCCAGCAGGCCAGGCATCGAATCGAGCTGGCCTATGGCTATCAGCCGTCTGCGCGGGCCTGGTTACTGCAGGGTGTGTTGAACATGCTGGGGCAACCACTGGGAGTCGGGCAGGGCAATAACCCGACTTGTCAGGCGGCGCGAGCGCTGTCCATGTGGGCCTACAACGACCCGGACTACCTCCTGCAAATGGTGGCCTGGGCGGCTCGCGACGATGAGATCGTGATGCACTTTGAAGGCCAGCCGGTGTCGTCCGCAAAGAGCCGGGGTGGCGTTGCTTCGGATGTCACCCTCGACCTCGATCCGGTGTCACTGGTGGTTGTTCCCCACCTCGACCGAATCTACGCAGAAATGGGCCGACTGTGCATCGGCCGGCCCGGTGATCCTCATAAATGGGTAAACCCGGAATTTCACGGCTGGTCCGCTGGCCGCGGTTTTCGTATCAACGTGGACGTGGCAACCGGCAAACTGTTCGAGCTTGAGGATTTTCTGCGGCATTTTTACGCCTGCTACCACCCGGGCTGCAACGGCGATCAGCCGCTGGTTCATCCGCAGCCAGCCGGTGTGGCGGTGACGGACAGTGCGGGAAGGTTCATCGGCTGGCACGCGATTACGTTGCTGCGGGTAGCGCCGGACCCGGAAGGCGTGATGCGGGTGTATTTCTTCAACCCGAACAACGACAGCGGGCAGCACTGGGGCTACGACGTACAGGTAAGCACGGCAAAACACGGGGAACGTTACGGCGAGGCTTCGTTACCGTTTGAGCAATTCGCTTCCCGTATCTACATCTTTCATTACCACTACGACCCGCTGGAACGCCAGGAGTCGGTAGAGGTGGATGAAGAGGAAATTCAGAAAGTTGTTGCCCGTGTCCACCGCAGTTGGGGCAGGGACAGGCTGCCTGTCGACACGACGCAGGCCGAGCCGCCAAGATCCGAATAGCATCATGCAACGAGTGGGGGAGATTGAATGACAGCAGAGGCAACGGTTGAAAAACGAAACGGAGCCGAGCTGTTTGTTCAGGCCCTCGAAAACGAAGGTGTTCGCTACATATTTGCCGTGCCGGGCGAAGAGAATCTTGATCTCCTGGAAGCCCTGCGCACATCCCGCATCAAGCTGATCCTCAATCGACATGAGCAGGCAGCTGCATTTATGGCCGCCACCTACGGTCGGCTAACCGGGCGGGTGGGCGTTTGTCTGTCCACTCTGGGCCCCGGCGCCACAAACCTTGTGACTGCCGCAGCCTATGCGCAGTTGGGCGGCATGCCCATGATGATGATCTCTGGCCAGAAGCCCATCAAGTCGTCGAAACAGGGGCTTTTCCA
>CAZWEP010000034.1:14403-30547 GCA_964632565.1 uncultured Marinobacter sp.
TACACCCGCCAGATCAGCAACGCCAACACCATACCCGCAAAAATTCGGGAAGCCTTCCGCATGGCTGCAGAGGAGAGACCCGGAGCCGTGCACCTCGAACTGCCTGAAGACATCGCTTCCGAGTGTGCAGACAGCGATACCCATATTTTCCAGCCCAGCGATGTTCGCCGTCCCACGGCCAGTATTAAAAGCCTGGATACCGCCTGCGAGATGATTCGCAAGGCCAAGCATCCCCTGATCATGATCGGGGCCGGTGCCAACCGAAAACGGGTGTCACAGGCGCTGATTCATCTGGTGAACGAAACCGGTATCCCGTTTTTTACCACCCAGATGGGTAAGGGCGTTGTGGATGAACGGCATCCCCGATACCTGGGCAATGCCGCCCTTTCCGCAGGTGACTTCGTTCATTGTGCCATTGACCACGCCGACCTGGTCATCAACGTCGGCCATGACGTCGTCGAGAAACCCCCGTTCTTCATGAAGCCCGGTGGCAAACACGTCATTCACGTGAATTTCTCCGGCGCAGATGTAGACCCGGTTTACTTTCCCCAATTGGAAGTGGTTGGCGACATCGCGAACAGTGTCGAGTACCTGGCCGAAAAGTGCGGCCGTTGCCCCGATCACGACTTCAGCCGGTTTATGGATGTGAAAGCGTCGGTGGATCAGCATTTGGCAGAGCGTTCGGAAGACGATCGCTTCCCGGTCATACCTCAGCGCATTGTCAGTGACGTGCGTAAGGTCATGCCGGAGGACGGCATCATCGCGCTGGACAATGGCATGTACAAACTCTGGTTCGCCCGCAATTATCCGGCGTATGACAACAACACTGTGCTGTTGGATAACGCGCTTGCTTCGATGGGTGCGGGCCTGCCGAGTGCCATGATGGCGTCAATGCTGTATCCGGACCTGAAAGTGATGGCCATTTGTGGTGATGGCGGGTTCATGATGAACAGCCAGGAACTGGAAACCGCCGTGCGCCTGAAGCTAAACCTGGTGGTGCTGATCATCAACGACAATGCCTACGGCATGATCAAGTGGAAGCAGGGCCAGGAAGGCTTCGAAAATTTTGGTCTGGACTACGGCAACCCGGATTTCGTGAAGTACGCCGATGCCTATGGCGCTGTTGGCCATCGCGTCACGCGGGCAGAAGACTTGCTGCCCACGCTGGACAGGGCGCTGTCAGAGGGCGGTGTCCATCTTGTCGACGTCCCCGTGGATTACAGCGAGAACCGCCGCGTGTTCGATGAGGAACTGGCATCGTTAACCTGCCAGCTCTGAGCTGGCAGGCCGTTCGATCACATCAGAAGAAAAGTGTGAAACCGGACGAAAGCTCAATGTTGTGGGTCAACTGGGATTCGCGAATCAAATCGCTTTTGAACATGTGATCGCGGAAATCCACGTGCACCGTCAGCCAGTCCAGCAGCACGATCCGAAAGCCTGTGCCTACGGTGGTGGTAAAATTGTTCTCGCCCCCGAATTCGGTATTCCCGACGCCGCCAACCAGGTAAAAGGCCGAGTTGAAGGTCAGGGAGTCGTGGAAGAAAATTTCACCCGGAAAAATGTTATAGCCCACCAGGAAATCGTAATAGGAATATTCCCTATCCTCATCTGACAGGAGTCTTACGTTGCTGCCACTGAGTTCTTCAAAAGACGTTAGACCGGCTTCCGCAAACCCGTAATTGAACTGCAGAAAGAAGTCTTCCGTGGCATGGAAGGCAGCGCTCACACCCAATAGCGGTTCGGCGCTGAAATTATCGATGCTCAGCATGCCCGCAAAGGCGCCGACCTCGAAAAATTCCGCATCAATATCCGCTTCCTGAATGCTTCTTGGCTCAACCTCGGGCGCAATCACCTGAACCGGGGCAGGCTTGTCGCTGTCGTTAGCGTCCTGCGCCTGCGCCAGCGAAGGCAGGATGAATGACAGGGCCAGAAGGATATGTCCGGCCACGATGCCGGGCTTGCCCGGTTTCAAAAGAAGGTGTTCAGACCAATTTTCCATTCACTTAGACCTGTGCTTTCTGAATTTGAAGATACCGAATACACGCGATATTCGGCGCGAACAAGAAAGTTTCGCCCGACGTAGTAACTCAGGCCGCCGCCAAACGTGACAGCGTCGGCGTCCCCAAGATCGCTCAACAACACCTTCTGGCGCGCATCGAACTTGAATTGAGATACGCCAGCAAGTGCATAGGGTGTGACGCTCCAGCTCTGGAAAGGCTCCACAATGACGTTGGCACTGTAGTAGTCGCTGGTGACCGAGCGGTTGTAGATTTTTCCGGCCTCCAACTCTGCACCCATCCAGGTCAGTGGACGATAGCCCACGGACAGGCTGAAGCTTGAGGACTCCTCAAACAGGCCTGTGGTAAAGCCTACCCGCCAGCTGGATGCAACGTATTCGCCGTGGCCGACTTCGGGCAGATCCGCCGGTAAGCCGGTGGGCTGGAGTGTGCGGCCAAGTTGCTCTGCCTTGGTCCAGCCTTCTTCACCGGAATCAGATCGAACCTTGTACCAGTTGGTTTTGCGTTTGAGCAGCTCGACCTGATCGCCTTTTTCGATCACGTGAAAGACGGGGTAGCCTCTTCCGGGTGCGGTGTGAAGCTCAATAAAAGGATCAACCACTTCCAGAACAGCGCCGCTGCTTCCGAAAGCGCTGTCCGCTTTTGCAGAGGTTGGCATCAGCGAAAGCCCGACCACCAGCAATAGGGATGCCAGGGTGAGTCGGCCAGACCCCTGAAAAGAAAAGCAAATGTTCGTTCGCGTGGTTGCGTTCATAGCTACGAGCCACCGAGATTGAATGTAAAACAATGTTAACCTGTGTAACAAACTGTTTTTAAAGCAAAAATTTACAGCTAGCGAGGGAACTTTGGACAGTGTTCCAGCGTTCGACAAGGGTTACACATTAATTTCGGGAAAGGTGTCACAGAATAAAGAATAGACGCAAAACATCAGGTTCACTCCGAGATTCTCTGTGCTAGCGTAAAAATTGATCAAAAAACGAATGAAGCAATTCCCTACAAAGTTGACCGCCTAATAACAAATGAGCCGAACAAAGAGCTCGACGGGCAGAGCCAGCTGAACTCAAAAGTTGTCCCCTGAATGTTCACGTAAGAGTGCCGGCGTCTTAAAGGCGTTGTGGCAGGGAGCAGGATGGTGACTTTTCAAAATTTCGGGCCTCTGGGCAGGTCTGCACTGAAAAAAACAGGCGCACAATTAGTGTGGGTCCTGGCCGTTTTTATGGTCGGTGCCCTGTGGATGGTTGCTGCGTCGGCGAATGAGCAAGCTGAGGTTGCTGAGCCCCAGGCTGAAGCGGGCAAACCAGCCGCCGCCCTTGAGCAGATCATCGAAACGCCGCTGTCCGTTCGCAAAAGTCGGGAGCGTGCGCAGAAAGCGGTTAATGACCTGTCTCGCGATATTCAGGATCTGAAGCAGTCCGTTGTGGTACTGAACAAAGATCTGCGCGTGCTCGAGGAAGATCTTCTTTTCCCTGCCAACACACGGTTTCACGTGTTCCTGTCGCTGAACGTTGGTGAATTCTTCAGCCTGGAGGGCGTCGAGCTGCGTCTCGACAACGAGATCGTCGCTTCTTACCTGTACAGCAGTGAAGAGCGCGAAGCCCTGGCCAAGGGTGGCATGCATCAACTGCACCTGGGCAATGTCAGCCCCGGCGAGCACACAGTGTCGGCCTTTTTTATCGGCCAGGGTCCGAACGGCCGCGAGTACAAGCGTGGCAGCACCCTTCGGTTTACCAAGGAGTCGGGCCCGAAATATGTGGAGTTGAGCATTGCCGACTCCGAGGCACGGCAACAGCCTGAATTCGCAATTCGGGAGTGGTAAGCCATGGTGTCTCTGCGCGCTCTTAACCTCGTTCTGCGCCCTGCGTCACTGACGCTTCTCGCAGCTCTTACTTTTGGCGCCTCGCCAGCGGTTGGCAAAACCGTCAGCGAAGTCCGGGACCTGAAGTACGGCGCCATCCTGTTTGAATTTCATCAGCAGAAGTATTTTGAAGCGCTGGTGGAATACGCCTGGGCCGAAGAGCACGGCGGTATCGCAAACCACGGTACCTACCCTGAATTGCTGAAAGGTGGCATCAGCCTGTCCTACGGTCTGGATCGTAAAGCTGAAGACATCTTTCAGCGAGTCGCCCAGGAAAACGTCAGTGAGGAAGTCCGTAATCGTGCCTGGTTCTATCTGGGCAAGATGCAGTACCTGCGTGGCGATGCCGATGTGGCCGCCCGCAACCTGGCCAATATTCAGGGCTCTCTGCCTGAATCCGTAGACTCAGAGTACCGCTACCTGGCCGCACTGGTTAATGTTCGCCTCGGCTATTTTTCTGCCGGCGAAGCCGTGGCAGAGACCATCGATCAGGCCAGTCCGTTTTCACCGTACTTCTATTTCAATCTCGCCATCGCGTATGGCGCGCAGAACAAAACCGGGCAGGCCATTTCGGCTCTCGAAAAAGTACTGGCTCAGGCTAACGGCTCCGAAGAACTGCGTCGTTTGTCGGACCGCGCTCGTATGGCCCTGTCTTTCCTTTATGCCCGCGACGGCGACCAGCTGAACGCGGGAATGCAGTTGGCCAAGATCAGCAGTCATGGTGCCTATTCCAACCGGGGCCTTTTAGGTGCGAGCTGGATGGCCATCAATGATGGCGCATTTCGCGATGCCCTGGGCCCGCTGTCCGCGCTGACGTCACGTTCCATCGCTTTGCCGGAGGTTCAGGAAGCAACCCTGCTGCGTCCACATGTTTACGAGCAAATGGGCCTGAACGGCCGCGCTGCTCAGGGCTTTATCCATGCGGATAACAAGTTCAGAGAAGCTCTCGATAGCCTGGATCAGGCGCGAAGCTCTCTGGAGCACGCCGATGTTATGGAGCTTTTTGTCCGCAACCTGGATGAGGTGCTGGGTGAAAGCGATTGGTTCGGCGCTGCGCCATCGGTGTCGGTTAATCACCTGTCACCGTTCCTGGTGGAGCTGATGTCAGATCACAGCTTCCAGTCCGTGCTCAAGGATCTGCGTGATCTCTACGCCATTCGCAACAACCTGAATCGCTGGCAGGAACGCCGCGATGACTTTGACGTGATTCTGGCCGCGCGCGCAGGCAGCCTCGACGGCGAAAGCCACCATCAGGGCATTGCACGGCTTGCGCGTGAGTTGTCAGAGAGTCGCCAGACCTATCAACTGCTGTCCGCACGGATGTCAGAACTTGCGCCGGAGCAGCAGGAGAAACTGAAGTGGCAACTGGAAGAGCTCGACTTCGACATCAGCCGCAGTGAGCAGATGCTGCAGGCGGTTCGCAGTGCCCGCATCGAGACTGGAAGCGACCGTTTCGAGCAAAGTGTGATTGGCATGATGGCAAATGTCGACGAGCGCATGGTGCAAACAGAAAGCCTGATCACGCGCCTGGAAGACGTCATGTTGACTCTGGTGTCTACTGAACTGGACATCCACGAGCAGCGCTTGAAGCAGTACCAGGTTGAGGCCCAGCTGGCGAAAGTCCGCATCCTCGACCGTTCGCTGCAGAACCTGGACGGCGGTGAAGCTGAAACGGCGACTCCGGAAACCGAAGGAGACGCCGACAATGCGATCTAAGATTCTTCTTCTCAGTCTGCTGATAGGTGGCTGTGCCGGATTTAACGAAGGCACCACCATCGGCAATATCCAGCAAAACCATGAGCCATTGGCCGATGTACCGCTGCCGCGCGTCATGCACGAAGACGTTCGCCGCGAATACCGTGAGCTGCTCAAGACCATTGAAGACCGAAAGCTGAAAGAGCAGATCGAGCGACGCATTGCCAGCGTTTACATGCTCGAAGGCGACTACGACCAGCTGCGCGGCGCCCTGCCGGGTGAAAATGGCTACTTCCCGGATGCCATCACTGCGTATCAGGAACTGCTGAAAAAGTATCCGGATGCCAAGGAAAACGCCGAAGCCTTGTATCAGCTGGCCAAGGCCTACGACCTGGATGGACGTGATAAAGAAGCCAACACGGTTCTGGAAAAGTTCATCATGGACCACCCGACCTCCGAGCGGTTGGCCGAAGTCTATTTCCGTAAAGGCGATATCCATTTCCGTCACGAAAATTATGAGGACGCAGAACGCGCCTACAAGTCAGTGATCGCGCTGGGTCAGGATTCGGCCTTCCTGAACAATTCCTACTACCTGCTGGGCTGGTCCCAGTACAAGTTGTCGGATTACGACAACAGCTTGATGGCTTTCTCCCAGGTACTGGATCGCCTGGTGCCTGAAGACGGCAAGGTCGAGAAGCTGGACAACGTGAACCGCTCGCTGGTGGACGACACCCTGCGCATCATGAGCGTCGGACTGGCCTATGCCGGCGGCGCCTCCAAGATCGACAGCATGTTCGCCAACCGTCCGGAAAGCGCCAAGTACACCTGGATCCTGTATTCCAGCCTGGGTAAGCATTACCTGGAGAAGGAGCGCTACGAGGATTCGGCATCGTCGTTCCGGGCGTTCGTCATGCAGAACCCGGAATCCGATCGCGCTCCAGAGATGCACGCCGACATGATTCGTGCGTACGTCGATGGCGAATTCAACCAGCAGGTACTGCCAGAGAAAGAAAGCTATGTGCGTAACTACGGCATCCGCTCTGATTTCTGGCAGAACAAGACCGGGGATATCAAAGCCAAGGTCATTCCCAACCTCAAGACGTACATCGACGAACTGGCCCGCCATTACCACGCGACCGGTCAGCGCCTGAAGCGTGAGCTGGGCGAGGCCGCTGTGGCAGCTTCTGCAACGGCCGCCGGCGAACTTCGCACCAGCTTCCTGAAAGCCGCGGAATTTTACGGCGAGTATGAGCAGACCTTCCCGGAAGATCCGCGCATCCCGGAGATGGTCTACATGCGTGCCGAAGCTGCCTTTGATGGTGGGGATTACCCGACGGCCATCCAGCACTACGAGCGCAGCGCCTACGAGTTCAAACATCCCAAATACGGCCCGGATGCCGGCTACGCCGCGATCATCGCGCACCAGAAAGAGATGGAGCGCCTGATCAAGATCAACGGCGAAAGCGCCGAGCAGGTCACCGCCTGGCGTAGCAAGGGCGTTGAAAGCCAGCTGCGGTTTGTCCAGGCCTATCGGGATGACGAGCGTTCAGGCTCTGTTCTGGCCAAAACCTCCGAAGAGCTGTTTGCACTTGGTCGCTATGAGAAAGCCCTGGAAGTGGCCACCAGCATTGTCAGCCGCGAAGGTGCCGTTGACCGTGAGCTGAACCGTACTGCCTGGGGTGTGATTGCCCACAGCCAATTCGAGCTGGGTGATTACGCTGCGGCTGAAACCGGTTATCGCAGCCAGCTGCGCTACATCGATATTGATGATAGCCAGTACGCCGAGGTAACCGAGCGCATGGCCGTCACCATGTACAAGCAGGGCGAGCAGGCCCTGGCTGCTGACGATATGGCCGCTGCGGTTGAACAGTTCCTGCGCATCAAGACAGCAGCGCCCAATACCGAGGTGCGCGTGATCGCCCAGTTTGATGCAGCAACCTACCTGATGAAGCTGGAGGATTGGGATCCGGCGCTGGCAGAAATGAATGAGCTGCGTCGCCTCTTCCCCAACCACAAGCTGGCCAAAGACCTGCCACAGAAAATCGCCTGGGCTTACGAGCAGGACGAGCAATGGCTGATGGCCGCCAGAGAGTATGAGTCCATCTACCGCAGTGACACCGGTGCCGACCTTCGTCGTGACGCACTGTTCCTGTCGGCAGAACTCTACGAAAAGGCCGGCGAAGACGAGCAGGCGCTGGAATACTTTAAGAAGTGGGCATTCGAGTACGAGCAGCCGTTCGATACCCGTATGGAAGCCCGTTACCACGTCGCCTACCTGTACAAGCGCATGGATGACCTGAACCGTCATCTTTACTGGCTGCGCCGGGTGATCGACGGCCACAACAAGGCGCCCTCGGACTGGCAGAGTGATCGCTCCGCGTGGCTGGCGGCCTGGGCAAACAACGAATACGGCGATTACTGGCGCACCGAGTTTGATCGGGTAAGCCTGCGTCATCCGCTGAACAAGAGCATTCCCCGGAAGAACGAGAAGCTGAAGAACGCGATGGACCGTTACCAGAAGGCGGCAGGCTTCAGCGTGGCCGATCAGACCACACGCGCCACCTTCAACATTGCAGATCTGTACGGCCAGTTCGCTCGCGAGCTGATGGACGCACCCCGTCCGAAGGGCCTGAGCGATCTGGAAAAAATGCAGTACGAGTTGGTGCTCGAAGAGCAGGCCATTCCTTTCGAGGACCTGGCGATCGAAGTGCACCAGACCAACATCGAGCGCTCTTGGGGCGGCATGTTTAACCCATGGATTGCGAAGAGCTTTGACGCCATGGCCAAGCTGAACCCCGCTCGATTCGACAAACAGGAAATACAGGTGGCGTATGGCGATGGTATCCGTTAAGCCGTTGCGCACAGGCGCACTCATGACCGTCCTTTTGCTTTCAGGCTGTGCTGGTCTGGGAACCGTTGGTGGTCAGTCCGAACCCGAGCCGGTGGTGAAAGAGAAAGCCGAGGCAGAAGTGGCTGCTCAAAAGAGCACGCCTTCAATGGCGCCATCTGACGCGCCTCTGCCACAGCAGCCATACGACGCCCAGGGAAATAAGCTGGCTTACGAGCCTTCTCCAAGCCCGTACGATCAGGCGTCGGCTGCGCCGGTACCGGCGGAAGCAGTCGCCCTGTTCCACAAGGCGGACGCGCTGATGGCGGACGAGCAATACCGGGACGCTCGCAAAGCGTTTGAAGCCATCACCCGGGACTATCCGGAATTGTCCGGTCCGTGGCTGAAGCTCGGTGAACTGGCCGAGATCGGCGAGCGCATGGAGCGCGCAGAGCGATCGTACCGGAAGGCACTGGAAATCAATCCGAACAATGTGAATGCGTACCTGAAACTGGCTGTGTTTCAACGCCGTGCTGGAGATTTTGACGCAGCCAGGGACACCTATGTGAACGCGCTGGCGCTGTGGAAAGATTTCCCGGAAGCCCATCGCAACCTGGCCATCCTGTACGACCTGTACATGAACCAGCCGGCCATGGCGCAGCCACACTACGAGGCCTACGACTTCCTGACCGGTGGCGACGATCCGCAGGTTGCTGACTGGCTGATCGAAATCCGTCGCCGTACCGGCATTGAAACCAGTTTTATCGACATTCCGCCGCCCGTCACTGAAGCAGCCGACGCCTCCGACACCACGGAGTCGGGTGCTGCTGAAAGCGGGGCGAGTGCCGTTCAGAACGAAGAGAAAGGCTAGGAGATTCCCATGACAACACACCGTCATTCATTTTTGGCCTGGTCGCTCGCCGTCGTGGCGCTGTCCGTGCCTGCCTCAGTACTGGGGCAGGACAACATCGACCTGGAGAGCACCTTCGTGGGCGATAAAGAACAACCGTCGGTCAGTTACTTCATTCCCTGGAAGCCACCAGAGGGGCCCGAGAAGCTGTATCGCTCGATCTCTTCCGTGGCCGGAAAGGTCTTTGAAGTAGTCGACCGGGATGTGCATTCAAGAACCATGCGGTTCTACGACGAACTTTCTCTGGAAGCGCCAAACGGCGTGACCGAGTAAGCACCAACCAAACCAGAGGCTGTCATCAGCGAAGTGTGGAGTTACCAACATGAACTTTTACTCAAGCATTGTTTCATTCTTTCAGGAAGGCGGCGCCTTCATGTTTCCAATCGCTCTGGCTCTGATCGTTGGTCTGGCCATTGCTGCCGAGCGCTGGCTGTTCCTCAAGCGAGCCTACCGGTCCAACAAGAACGCCTACGGTGAGCTGCTGCCGCTGATGAACGAAAAGAAGTTCGACCAGGCAGAGAAGGTTGCCCAGGATAATGGTTCTGCCATCGGCCGGTTGATTGCCGTGGCACTGGACACCATGCGTTCGTCTCCTCGCCGTGACGACATCCATGCGGCGATGCAGGAAGGCGTGATGGAAAGCATTCCGCGTCTGTCCAAGCGCACCAACTACCTGTCGATTCTTGCCAACGTTTCGACCCTCCTGGGTCTGCTGGGCACCATCATCGGTCTGATTGCGGCGTTTACCGCGGTTGCCAACGCCGATCCAGCCGACAAAGCCACGCTGCTGTCCCAGTCGATCTCTGTTGCCATGAACACCACGGCCTTTGGTCTGATCGCGGCCATCCCGCTGCTGTTGATCCATTCCCTGCTCCAGAACAAGACCCTGGAAATTGTAGAGAGCATTGAAATGGCAGGCGTGAAAGCCCTGAACACCATCGTTCGCAGCAACCGGAATTCCGTGAATACGCGCCAATCTGACGCCTGATCGACACAGGTAAACCGTTATGTTTAAGAAACGCAGAGAACTTGAAGAAGCAGACATCGACATCACCGCGTTCATGAACCTCATGATCGTACTGGTGCCGGTTCTGCTGATGACCATGGTGTTCAACCACGTGGCCATCCTAGAGCTCAACCTGCCCGATCTGACCGGCGCCCAGACCGCTAGCGCGGAAGAGAACCGTCAGCTGGAAGTGGTGGTGCGGGAGAACGGTTTCGAGGTCTATTACCCCAGTGGCAACCTGGTCAAGACCATCGAAAACGTTGAGCCCGAGCAGGAAGGCGATCTCGCCCGCCACGATTTCAAAGCGCTGTCTGAAACGCTGCAGGAGATCAAGCGTCGGTTGGCCGCCAAGAGCATTGCCAAGAACGACGTCCTGCTGTTGTCCGAGCCCGGCGTGACTTACCAGTCGCTGGTTTCGACCATGGACACCTTGCGTTCGGCCAAAACCGTAGTGGTGGCAGAGGCAGTGGACGTTGAATTGTTCCCTGAAATTTCATTGGGTGATGCGCCCAAGAAAGGGGGCAAATCATGAACGACAAGCTGACATCTTTCGGCCTGCAGGGCAGTGCAAAAACGTTCATGAAGCCGGCCAAGCTGAACCTGGTGTCGCTGATGGACATCTTTACGATCCTTGTTTTCTTCCTGCTCCTTAATAGCGGAAGCAACGAGATCCTGAAGGTCAATGACGTGGCACTGCCGGATTCGACAGCCGAGGAACGCCCCAAGGAAACTACGGTAGTCACCATTACCGAGGAAGACATCCTGGTGGATGGCCGGCCGGTGGCTTCGCTGGACGACGTGATCATGTCCAATGGCCTGATCGATGGTTTGATGGAAGAACTCCGGTTCCAGGCAACCAAGCGGACTGAGCTGACCGAGCGGGAAAAATCGCTGGGGCGGGCGGTGACCATTCTGGGTGACCAGGAGATCCCATACGAACTTCTCAAGCGGGTCATGCTCACTTGCGCGAAGGCTGATTATCGGGATCTCTCCATGGCCGTTTCACGAATTTCCGGAAGCAGCGGCGCCTGAGGGAGGGATCAATGACAGCAATAACATCACCCTATGATTTCGTCCTGCCGTGGGATTCCAGTCGCGAAGAGGACAGCCGCTTCAAGAAGATTCTGAAGCGTCTGCTGTTGCTTCTGCTATTGCTGGCGCTGGCGGTTCCGTGGCTGCCGCTGCCCGAAATCGAGCGTGCGGAGAGAGAAAAGGTGCCGCCCAGCCTGGCCAAAGTTCTGATCGAGCAGAAGAAGGTTGTGCCGCCACCACCACCGCCTGAGCCGGTCCAGAAAGAAGAGAAACCCGAACCGGTAAAAGAGGAAAAGGTGGCTGCCGAGCCTGCGCCGGCCAAGGAAGTGAAAAAGGCGCGGGAGAAAGTCTCCAAGATGGGCGTTGCTGCTTTCTCGGATGAACTCTCTTCACTGCGCAGCTCTCTGGATGTGGCCAAACTGCGGGCCGAGAACACCAACGTGAAGACCGGTGCTGCGGCAAAAGCAGCGCGATCGGTACTCGGCGCGACGTCGGCGACCAAGACCAGTGGTGGCGTGAACAGTTCAGTGATGAACGATTCCGGCAGCGGAACCCAGTTGGCGGCACATTCTTCTACAGCGGTGGATAGCCCCATCGGCAGTGGAACCGGAGGCAGTGGGGCCGGTACCAGCAGCGGTGGTGGAAGTCATAAATCCAGCGTCCCTGGCGGGCGGGATATGGAATCCATCCGGCGGGTATTCGAGCAGCACAAAGGGGCCATTTACGCCCTGTACAACCGTGCGCTTCGGAGCGACCCGGGCCTGAAAGGCAAGTTCGTGTTCCATATCGTGATCCAGCCAGACGGCAGTATCTCCAGCATCAAGCTGGTGGACAGTCAGCTCACGGATCAGAAGCTGGAGCTCAAACTGCTGGCAAGGATTCAGATGATTTCCTTCGGACCTGAAGACGTGGCCGCAACACCGGTCAATTACAAGTTTGATTTCATGCCTGGATGACGGGCAGCGGGCCGGCGCTGATCGCCGGCCCCGTTCGCTCGCTGCTGTGCGGGTAGGAGAGTAAGATGATGAAAAACATAAGCGGGAAGGTAAAAGCACTGGCGCTGGCAGGGTTCGCGCTGACCAGTTTGAGTGGCTGCATTGAAGGCGAACTGAGCGACAACGAGCAGGGCATGATGTCGGACCGACCGTTTGCCTACGTCGTTCGTGGGTATCCGGACATGGGCGACACCTCCTCGCTGAATACGCGTCCGCCGCTGGACCCGCGAGCGCCGTATGCGTTTAACCCGGGCGCCCAGTTGATGGTTCGCGACCGGATTGCGCTCAGCTCGGACGAAAGTAACGTGCTGAAAAGCTACTTCGGTGGCGGCAGCTACGATGTGAAGGATCTGGATGTCTCGCCGGACGGCACCCGCATGGTCTTCGCCGCGCATGGGCCGGAAGGCAATGCGTCTCACAGTACCTGGAACATTTACGAATACTCCTTCCCAAATAAAAGCGTTCGTCGCGTTATCGCCGACGATGCGCTGGCCAATCTTGGTCAGGACACCAACCCTTCTTACACCAACGACGGCCGGATCGTATTTTCATCCTCGCGCCAACACGCCAAGGGTGATTGGCAGGCGTTGGATTTGAGGGAGTATCTGGAAGACTTCCAGGAACCTGCGTCTTTGCTTCATACCATGACGCGCAATGGCACCGAGCTGACTCAGATTACCTTCGGCGAGTTCCATGACATCGAGCCAAGCACCATGAACGATGGCCAGGTGGTCTTCATTCGCTTTGGCCGTCTGTATGAAACTCTCCAGGACTGCACTCTGGACAACATCGACGACCCCAACTTCAACACCCAGCCTCACGGCAACGGTTTTGGTCAGGGCAACGGCGGCAGCTTCCCTTCAGGCCTCGAAGAGCCGAAAGAGTGGACGGTGGATGACAAGTGCGGCGCCTCCGTTGAGGGGGAAACGGCTGACGAACGGATCTTTGTGGAAGACGTTCTCAGTATGTATCGCATTACGCCTAACGGCGGCAACATGCACCGCTACTTTGGCAGCCTGAGCGAGGAATTCACCGACGCGTCTTTCATTCATTACATGGACCCGATTCCATTGGATGACGGTAACCTGCTGACGGTGATGCGCCACATCTATAACCCCGTGTATGGCGGGGATCTGGTGAAGATCAACAGCCAGAACTTCTTTGCCGTTGGTCAGCCGGTGACGGAAGGCATCACCGGTGAGGCCGAGCAGTCCATGACGCCGGGCCTGGTGAACTTCTATCCGAACCAGGTATCGCCTGCAGGCTGGTACAGCGCGGTGGCCCCTTACAACGACGGATCGGCGCGATTGCTGGCCAGTTGGGCCCAGTGCCTGACTGCGTCGGATGCCATTACAGCGGCGTGCGAGGGCTCATCCACCGTGAGCAACCTGAGTGATCCCCAGTACGGCATCTGGATGGTTGATCCCCGGGAGAATACCCGCTTGCCTGTCGTGCGCGGATACAAACGCGCGCTCTACACCGACATTGTGATCGCCGACTACAACGAACTGGCCAGCCCCTACAGTGGTGAGCAGAATCGGATCAACCTCGAGGAAAACACCGCGCTGCTTCACATTCGCAGTGTGTACGACCTGGACGGTGCCGACATGGCGGAGCTCTACGACGGTGGCATCGAAACCCGTCGCGACCCTTCGCTGACGTCTCCGGACGATCGGTCCGAGCGGTTCGTGCGTGTGATGGCCAAGCGTACGGTTCCGGCAGAGCTGGAGCAGGCGATCCTGACTAACGAAATTCTTAACCCGTCTGACGGTAGCCGTCCAAGACTCGGCCTGACGCCACTGGTTGGTACCGGCACTCGTGCGCTGTATGACGTGTTGTCCTATTCCATGGTAGAACCCGACGGCTCAGCGATGGTTAAGGTGCCCGCTGACACCAACTTCACTTTTGAAGTGGTCAATAAATACGGCAAGCGCGTCGACCTGATCGCGACGCCGAATTACAACTACAACTACCTGATCCAGCACCCGCAGTCGCTGCTGCTGGAAAATGGTGAAGTGATTGAATGTTACGGCTGCCACGATCCGGAGGTGGATATTCCACACGCCCGGACCGATGTAGAGCTGGCCTCGGCCAACCCCGGAGCACCCGGCGCCGGCGTTCCGTTCCCGAATACCAACCCGGCGATTGTGCCTTCCCAGTGGAAGGACACTATGGCTGAAGCTCTGACGGATACCCTGGGTGCATTGACTTCAACCTGGGCGGACCGCATCAGCTACGAGGACTACTGGAGCAATCCTCCGGGAGAAACGCCTTCCTTTGAGGTGTTGTATTCAGAGCTGAATACGCCGGCCCCGGTCTCCGATCCGAATTGCTTAACCAACTGGACACCAGAGTGTCGCGCCACCATCAACTATCAGGAGCACATTCAGCCAATCTGGAACGCCTGTCGGGTTGATCCTAACGAAAACGTTGTGACGTCCTGTCAGAACTGCCACCGCGCGGCAGAAAACAAGTCCTGTCCGGAAGGCACTGGCGGCGGTGGTGCTGCCACCAATCTGCTGCTCGGCTCGGGTCAGGCCTCCTGGGATGGTCGCCAGTTGGAGTCCTACGTGGAATTGTTTGAGCCTGATTATTACATCAAGCAGGAAAACGGTGAGTGGCTCGAAGTGGATCCCACTGTTGACGGCACGTGCCCGGACGGCGTCCAGGGCGACCTGACCGTGCTGCCCGATCCGGGTGTGTGCTTCGCTCGTCGCCTGATGAGTGGTCGGGGAGCGATCGCCAGTGCCCGATTCTTCAGCCTGTTCGATGACGATCCGGATGACGATCAATACGAGGTCGAAACCGCAGAAGTCACCGAGCTCAAGCGCATGCACAAAGGCATGCTGACTCGCGCAGAGTTGCGCCTGATCGCTGAGTGGCTGGACGCCGGAGCCCACATCTTCAACGATCCGGAAAAGTTCGAGTTTCCGACAGAATAATAAGAGGATATGACCGTGACTGCCGCAATGAGCAATGCCTATGAGATCAACATGGACAGCCTCGCTGTCCCTGATTTCGAAATGCAGCGTCAGAACTGGGACGTGCCCAGTCGCGACAGCTGGAAAATTGAAACCCGCTATCGCCAGACGAATCTTCAGGCGAAGAAGTCGACGTTGTTCCAGCGCTTCAATCGGCATTACCTGCTGATTCAGGAGCACAAGAGAACCAAGGAACTGCCGGAAAAAATCATCGACCTGACCTTCGTCGAGCAAGAACCGATTGAGATCAAAGACAGAAAGATCAAGCTGTGGTTGGCGGCTGGGTTGATGGCTGTGTTGCCGTCAGCCGCCATCTATCTGCTTCAGCTGCCGTTGGTATGGATGGCGGTGCCTGTGGTTCTGGCTCTCATTCTCGCAACCTTTGCCTATCGCCGTCGCCGGCACTGCTTTGAGTTCGTCGCTTTGAACAGCGATGCGGTGCTGTTTTCGGTCAACGCGCTGGGAACAGAGGCTGACAAAGTTGTTGCGTTTGTTGCTGGTCTAAAAAATGCGATTGCGTTTGGGCAGCGTCAGTTGCCGGATGGCAAGCGCCAGATTCCCCTGGCAGTCGCGGAGATGCGCCGTCTGTCGGATCAGAACATCATTACCAAAGAGCAATACGAAGAGATCAAACGTAACTGGTTTGGATTTTAGTCGTTCGTTTATGATGTCCGCTCATCGTGACGAGGAAATTTCGACTATGGTACAGACGATCATTCGTCCAATGGCGGCCCTGCTTGTATTATTGACGCTGTTCGGTTGCAGCCGTCCGGAAAGCCCGCAGGAAGTGACTGAGGCATTCTGGCAGGCCGTGGCAGAGGGCGA
>CAZWEP010000035.1:0-30509 GCA_964632565.1 uncultured Marinobacter sp.
AGTTCAAACAGTTCGCGGGTCTCCGCCAGGGAAAATCCCATGCGTTTGCCGCGCAATATAAGCTTCAGCCGGGCGCGGTCCTTGTTGCTGAAGATGCGGGTTTGACCCTGACGTGTCGGGTGCAGCAAACCTTCGTCTTCATAGAAGCGAATGCTGCGGGTGGTCACGTCGAATTCTTTGGCCAGCTCGCTGATGTTGTATTGCTTCTTGTCGGACATGCGCCTTTCCGCTGAAATTTTGCTCTGATTCTTCTACTTTAAGCGCAGTTTACGTAAACGTAAAGCAGTGAGCCGCTAAAGAACGCGGATATGGTGCTTTATGAGTGGTTCGATTAATGCGACACACCCGTGCGAGGCCCGCCATTGAGGAGCGTCCCGGCGAGTGGGTCGTAAAGGCCAGTCGAGTCAGGCCCCGGGCAAATTAGATCGTGCCCGGCGCCTTTTTCAGTGCCACACCGGCGATTCGCCAGTCGTCACCGTCCTGTTCCATGCGGTAGGTGGCGTCCCAACGCTGGCCTTCAGGGCCGGTTAACCGAACCTTCTGAATCTCGAAGCCGGGGTGGGGGACACGTTCCATAAACTCGATGGCCGAAGCACCGTGAACGGGCCCGTAAGAAAGCTTGACCATGTTGTAGAAGGTCTCCACAGAGCCGGTTTGCTCTTGGATGGCTTCCGAGGCATAGCTGTAGGCGGCATTCTTGTCATCGTTAGCGAAGGCTTCAATTTGCGACAGGATTACACCCTGAATCGCCGCGTCCCGATCTTCCTCTCCCAGAGCCACCAGCGAACTGATGGAACCGACCACCAGAATCAGGCCCAGAATGGCATTTCGTGCCTCTTTTTTTGCTTTTTTCATCGTTTGGACCCTCCACGCAGGTCTTGGAAAGATATACGCGCAGGGCGGCAAAGTAGATGCGGTAGAAAAGCATGGAAGGCGGTCGCACTGTTATACTGGGAAATTAGTTATCTGGCAGGGAGGATAATCGATGGTCGAAGGGAACAAGCATCCACAGAAATTGCTTCTGTTCTATCTGAATGACGACCGATTGTTCGGGCTGGGGACGCTTAAAATTCGGGAGATCATGCCCTATTCGCCTCTCAGCAAGCTTCCGAAAAGCCATTCTGCCGTCGTGGGTACCCTGAATTTCCGTGGGTCTACGGTGCCGGTGATCGATATGGCGGCCGCCGTCGGCTATCCGCCGATGTCGCAAGAAGACCGTAAAACCGCATCGATCATTGTTACCGATGTGCAGCGGCAGGAAATCGGATTTCTGGTGCGCAGCGTTCGAAAAATCATTGAAACCGAGTGGAAAGATGTCCTTCCGCCGCCAAAAAGTCTCGGTGACCGGGCGTTTATCACTGGCCTGATTCACTTCGATGATCAGATTATTCAGCTTCTGGATGTTGAACTGCTGCTTGCCCGGGTCTATCCGGAGTCGATCACCCCGGCGGATGTTGCGTTGTCCGACCCTCAACAGGAAACCCTGAAAGGCCTGAACATTCTGCTGGTGGACGACTCTCAGGTGGCGCGAAAACAGCTTTCCGATGTGCTCGACAGCAAACACGTGTCCTATTTCGTGACCACTAACGGCGACGACGCGCTGGATATGCTGTTACAGGCTGAACAGGACGGTCGGCCCATCGATATCCTGGTCAGCGACATCGAAATGCCCGGGCTCGATGGTTACGAACTGACCTTCAATGTCCGGGATCGCAACGATCTGAGTCAGCCCTACATCATTCTGCACACCTCTTTGAACAGTGAAATGAGCGTCAGCTACGCCACCCAGGTCGGTGCGAACGAGGCGCTGACAAAGTTTGATGCCGAGGAACTGCTGCAGGCCATTCTGCGGGGTGCGGAGCGACAGTGAGTTTGGCGTTGTGAAGCTGATACTGAGCCGAAAGGGGTTCGATTCCTCCGCTGGGGGATGTCCGAGCCCCTGGTTTCCGGATGGTCGGGGTTATGCGCTGCCCATCCCCGATGCCCGATCCCGAATTGCTTATCGGGATCTGGATTATGACGGCATCGACGTCGGCAAGCTGGTAAGAGATCTCACTGGTGATCGGCGCGGCGGCCTGCGCAAGGCGCATCTGGATCCAGACCTGATTGCCTCGGTGTATGACCGTGAGCCGGGTTGGCGTCCGTGCCTGGGGCAGGCGGGCAGTGCCCAGGGGCATTTGCAGCGCCAGGGTGTGGGGCCCGGGGATGTGTTCCTGTTTTTTGGGCTGTTCCGCGCTGTGAAGAAGGTGAACCGCCGCTGGCAGTTCGTGCCCGGCTCCCGGCCGTTTCACGGGCTCTGGGGCTGGATGCAGGTGGGTTCGGTTCATCGGGTGGACGATCTTGCGGGCAGTGACTGGCATTGGGCGGCCTACCATCCGCACTTCCAGTATGAAAAGGATGTGCAGAACACCCTGTATGTGGCATCAGACAGGCTGGATCTCGGGATGGGTGAATTAGCACGGCCGGCTTCGGGCACGTTCCGTGTCCTGCAAGACCAGCACCGTCTCACCGCGCCCGGTGCCCGCAACGTCACCGAATGGCAACTGCCCGCCTGTTTTTATCCGCAACACGAAGGGGACGCCATGACCTATCATCAGAACCTGGATCGCTGGTCGCTGGAAAATGGCGTATGCCGGGTCAGAAGCGCCGCCCGCGGTCAGGAGTTCGTGATGGATACCACCGGAAAACCGGACATCCGTACCTGGCTTCAGTCACTCATTTGCGCAGAGGAGTCATCATGAGAGTTATGTTACTGGGAGCAACTGGCCTGACCGGCTCGCTGGTGCTGGAGCGGTTGCTGTCTGCGCCGGAGGTGACGGAGGTTGTGGCGGCTGTCCGACGCACACTGGGCAACAGCCATCCGAAGTTGAAAGAGCAGGTAGTGGATTTCGACCAATTGGAGTCCCACAAAGCGCTGTTTGCCGTAGACGCTATGATTTGCTGTCTCGGCACCACCATCAAGAAAGCTGGTTCCCGCGAACGATTCCGGGCTGTGGATCACGATTACGTGCTGGCGGCCGCCAAACTGGGAAGGGAGCAGGGTGCGAAGGCGTTTGTGCTGATGTCGGCCATTGGCGCATCGCCGAAGTCGCCGGTGTTCTACAACCGGGTAAAAGGCGAGCTGGAGGCGGATATTGAGGGCCTGGACTTCCCGTTTTTGTCGATTTACCAGCCGGGCTTGCTGATGAGCGAGCGTGAGGAACAGCGCGGTCTCGAATCCGTGGGCATATCCGTTATGCGTGGGCTGAATCCCTTGATGGTCGGACCGATGAGCGCCTATCGCGGAATTGAGCCAGCCGTGATCGCGACGGCCATGGTTCATGAAATCTGCCGCGTGGCGAACCTGGATTCTGAGCAGATGCCGGCTGGCGGACGACGCCAGTACGGGGATATTGTGGCGCTCAGCCGCGCCTGATTGGCTCAGGCGGAGGTCTGGCGGCCGACCGTTTCCTGTGTGCGAGCCAGTTCGCGGTTCAGCGCCCGCCC
This sequence comes from uncultured Marinobacter sp., assembly GCA_964632565.1. Taxonomy (GTDB): domain Bacteria; phylum Pseudomonadota; class Gammaproteobacteria; order Pseudomonadales; family Oleiphilaceae; genus Marinobacter. The sequence goes on from CAZWEP010000035.1 coordinate 3,487, forward strand.
GAGGGCATGAAAATACCGCTCGAACGCGTCATTAATGCGTGCCCTCTGATCGCCCTGCGGATACAGGCCAGCTTTGGCTTCATCAGAGTGCCGACTGCCCCGCACCAGAAACTGGCTCATAGGCCTGGCATCTTCCACGAACCCTTCAAAAGCGCGTGCGCAGAGTTCTTCGGGTTTGGCGTAGTACAGCACGCCAAGCGTCTGATCCGCTTTCTGGGAGTTTTTGAACAGCTCACTGGGTTCGGCGCCATCGGCACTGAGCATGATGGCTTCAAAACAACGGGTGAGCAGGTGTGACAACGGGTGGTCTTTCACGCTGCGGCTGTCCAGCCAGCCAGTGGAGGCAAACAGCCCGGATGCGGGCTTCTGGAACAGCCGGCTGCCCATGTAGTGATCGAAGGCATGAAACCATTCGTGGGCCAGGCTGCCTGCCCCGGCATTCTTGGCCAGAGCCAGCTGGCGGGTGGCGGGAATGTAGTGAGCCGCAACCCCCGGCTGGCCGCCGATGCCATATTGCAAGCCGAGAGTCTGGCGCAGGGACACCAGAGATTCGGGGCCGCCCAGCACGTCCATCAGGTCGCACAGTGCCTGATAGAAGCGAATCGCCGCGCGGTCCTTTTCCGGTTCAGTGACCCAACGCCCAACTTCGATGCTGCGGAAGTCGAAACGCCGCCGAACGGTTACAAAGCTGGTTTTCGCGGTAGCGGTCATGTTCACCAGTGCCCTGAGCCAATCTGGTACCAGTGTGAACAAAATCTGTATAAATGTACAGCTATTCTATGGAGGCCATTCCGGCCATTTCTTTTTCTGTGGCCAGAGCCAGACAGAAGTAGAAGGTAGTTCCCTCACCCAGGGTGGATTCATAATCGATGGTGCCTTCGTGCAGGTCCACAATCGCTTTACAGATGCTCAGGCCAAGGCCGGTGCCGGTTTTGTGGCGGGTGTCTGAGGAATCGACCTGGGAAAACCGGCTGAACGCCTTATTGCGATAACTGTCCGGGATGCCGTCGCCATGGTCGATCACTCGCAGGCAAACGGTGTCTGAATTGGATTGTCTCAGCTCCACTTGCACGCGCGAGCCTTGCGGGGAAAACTTGATGGCGTTGGACACCAGATTCAGCACCACTTGCCCGATCCGGTGGCTGTCGACCATCACGGTGTTGTGGTCGGAAAGATCTTGGAACTCGACAGCGACCTGCCAGCGGCTGGCGTAGGTGCTGCAGTCGTTGATGGCCTTGCGGGCTATGTGGGCCAGATTCTCCGGTTTTCGGGTCAGGCGAATACTGCCGCTGGTGAATCCTTCCACATCCAACAGGTCCGACACCAGCAGCGACAGCCGTTCCGAGTTGCGGCCAATGATGTCCAGCATTTTACGGGAGCCGGGTTCCAGGTTTTCCCCGAGTTGATTGTCGAGCAGGGTAACTGCACCGGAAATGGCGGTGAGTGGGGTGCGCAGTTCATGGCTCACGGTTGATACGAACTGATTCTTGGCGACGTCGGCGGACTTTTCCGCGCTGGTGTCCCGAATGGTGTAGGTGTACAGCATGCCAGAACCCAGCTCGGCCTTGGCCACCCCAACGTGGGCCGGAAAGCGTTCGCCTTTGAAGTCATAGGCGTCGACCTCGAGCGTCCGGCTTGCAGTATAGCCTGTCTGACCTACCTGTTCGGCCAGCTTTTGCGCGAACTCATCCGAGAACAATGCCACTAGAGGTTCGCCTTCTCGGGATGTGCCGAACAGCTTGACCGCGGCCGGGTTGCAGGAGGTAATGAAACCCCTGCCATCGGTGGTCACGATGGCCTCGGATACGGTATTGACCACCGCCGTTAGCTTCTTGGCTTCGTTGTCAAAATGTTGCGTCATTTCCTGAGCACGGGATTCGGCCCGCTCTTTCGCTCGGGCAAGCAGGATGAACACAAGAAGGATCAGGGCGTCGATAACAATGCCGGTGATCAGAATGACCGTGGGCTGGCGACTGGCGTTCAGCTTGCTGAATAGCTGCGTAGTCTGGAGTTCAAACTGCCATTGCCGACCGTACATGGGGATCTCAAGCGCGGTTCGGAACATGGGCGCCGGGTCGTAGTTGGGGGCGTTGGGTTGAAGCTCATCGTAGAGGATGGAATCTTCGTCGCTGATCCGCATCTGGACGCGGCGATTGACGTTCGCCAGGGTGCCCTGCATCAGCTTTTTCATAATGAATGGCGCGTACACCAACCCTTCGAACAGGCGCTCGCGTTGCGCCTCCGGCGGCGTTCCTGTTGTGGAGTAGTAGGGATGGTAGAACAGGAAGCCCGGCGTTTTTTCTGCGTCCTGTACCAGCACAATGGGGCCGGTGATCTGAGTGGTGCCGGTGCGCATGGCTTTCTGGGCGGCGGTGTAGCGATTGGTTTCGTGGGCCATGTCCAGGCCGATGGCGGCCTGATTGGTGGCTTCCGGTTCGATGTAAGTGATGGGCCAGTAATCATCGACATCGTGTGGCGGATGGACGCGGAAATCCGGCCGTTTCTGGCGCTGGTTTGCAATGAAATCTGCAAGATTATCCGGCTCGACGCGGAAGATCACACCAATGCCGTTAATGCCCGGCAGCTTCTCGGGCAGTGCCAGGGATTTGCTGAAGGTGCGCCACTCTTCCCAGGTGAGCCCCTGACTGTGGGACTGAATCGTCCCCGTTCCGGAGATCAGTGCGAACGCATAATTGCCCATGCGATCCTTGAGCTGTTCGGTGATTTCCTCGACTTCGTGCTCGAATTCCGCCCGGGCTTTGTCCTCCGTGATGCTAGAGGAAATCGACCAGGCCAGCAGTGTCAGGGTGAGCGAAAGGCCGACGACGCACCAGTGCAAAACGGTGAGCGAACCCAGTATGCGGCCCGGATTGAAAGCATTCATTTTGACTCAGAATCCAGAAGATAAACTCAGCCTCAAGTATTTGCCAATCCGCCCAGAAAGCAAGCGAAAGTCGATGTTTTTATTCAGGTGAGAATGGCTTCAAGGGCCCTGCGGATAGCCTCCGGTATGGGTTGCGACAGGTTGGAGGCGCGTTCCACGAATACGTGTACCAGTTGGCCTCGGGCGGCTTCTTCGTCCTCACCCTGACGGAAGATGGCCACGTCGTAGGCCACCGATTTTGTGCCGACTTTCACCACGCGCACGCCTGCTTCGATGGCGTCCGGATAGGCAATCGGACGGCGGTACTGGCAATTGGAGCTGACCATGAAACCCACAACCGCTGCGTTGTGAATATCCAAGCCACCCTCTTCGATCAGATACCGGTTTATGGCGGAGTCGAAGTAGGAATAGTAAGTCACGTTGTTCACGTGTCCGTAAATGTCGTTGTCCATCCAGCGGGTCGTGATGGGGTAAAACACCGGAAATTCGGCTCGGCTCAAAACGGGACCTCAGTCAGTCTAGGGTTATGGGAAATCAGTCGAACAGGATGACCTGTCGGATCGCTTTGCCAGCGGCCAGCTTTTCGAACCCTTCGTTAATCTCGTCCAGGGTCAGGGTATCGCTGAGCAGCTTATCGACGGGCAGCTTGCCCTGGCGAAACAGACTTACGTAACGAGCCACATCCCGGACCGGAACACAGCTGCCCACGTAGCTGCCTTTCAAGGTTCGCTCTTCCGCGACCAGGCTGACCTGCTGAATCGATACCTTACGCTGCGGGTGAGCCAGCCCACCGGTGACGGTTGTGCCACCGCGCCGGGTGACCAGGTAAGCCAGTTCCAGCGCCTTCTCCGAGCCGGCCATTTCGATGGCGCAATCAACGCCGCCGTTGGTGAGCTCCTTTACCTTTGAAACGCACTCTTCGTCTGCTGCATTGATCGCGTCGCTGGCGCCCAATGATTTTGCGATGGCGAGCTTTTCGTCGTCCAGATCGATGGCAATAACCTGACCGGCGCCGGCAACCAGGGCGCCGAGTACGCTGTTCAGGCCCACGCCGCCCAGGCCAATCACGGCCACGGTCTGTCCGGGTTTGACGTTGGCCGAGTTGATGGCGGCGCCCACTCCCGTGAGCACCGCACAGCCAAACAGCGCCGCATGGTGAAAGGGCAATGAGGGATCAACCCGCACCAGAGAGTCCCGGGAGACAACCGCATGGTCGGCAAATGCAGATACGCCGAGATGGTGGTTGACCGGGGTGCCGTCGCTGCGATGCAGCCGATGCCCGCCGCTGACCAGTGTGCCGGCATTATTGGTGGCCGCGGCAGGTTCACACAGCGCTGGCCGACCTTCGGCGCAGGGCGCGCAGTGGCCGCAGCTGGGTACGAAGACGGTGACAACGTGATCGCCGGGTTTCAAATCGGCCACGCCATTGCCGACGGCTTTTACCACCCCTGCGGCCTCGTGTCCCAATGCCATGGGCACCGGACGGGGACGGTTGCCGTCGATCACGGACAGGTCGGAATGGCAAAGCCCCGCAGCCCGAATCTGGACCAGTACTTCCTGATCGCCCGGTGGGTCAAGTTCCAGATGCTCAATGGTCAGGGGGCGAGAGTCCTGATAGGGTCTTGAGGCGCCGATAGCGTTCAGCACCGCTGCGCGAATCTTCATAGCCAGCTTCTCGGTTCGTTGTTTTGTTGTGATAGCGTTTACGTTACTCACTTTCCGGGGCCGACGGAAGTTCTTGCGAAATTTGCGGTGCAGTCCCGTGTCATTCTGGGAAAAACGGCTAGAGTGAATACCAGTTTTTGCCCATCTCCGCTCTTCATAAAGCTGTTTGGAGTTCTTCGGTGTTGGCTACTTCCCACGTCTTAATGAGTCTTAAAGGTGCCCTCAAACAAGGGTACCTGAATCGTCAGCGCCGGTTTCTGGACCTGTTTCTACGTCGCCACGAATCTCATCTAAGTCAGCAGGAAATGCGACGCGGGCGTGTACTGGTGGCATTGCTGATCTTCGGCATTCTCGCCAGTTCGGCGATGACCGTGGTCCGGTTTGCGACCGAGGGAACGACCACCACTTCCGTGTTTGTCGCACTGGGTCCTCTGGCGTTGGTCGGCGGACTGGTCCATTTCATACGTACGGGGAACAGCAGGGCGTCGGGCGACATCCTGATCATGGTGGTGTTGGGCATCGTGTTCTTTACGGCCTTTTTTGATGGCGGCCTGTATTCCCGTGTGCTGACCTGGGCACCCGCATTACCGCTTATCGCCAACTTCTCGGCATCCAGGTTAACCCCCATTCGCACCACGATGCTGGCGCTGGCTGGGCTGTTATTCCTGCTCCTGTGTCATGACCTGCAATGGATTGCATCGGAGCGTGTCGCAGATCCATTGCTGGGCCGCCTGCTCGCGAGTTTCGGATCGCTGGTATTCGTCTCTGCCATCGCCTACGCCTATGAAGATTCCAGACGCCGGGCGGAGGAAGAAAGGGAATCACTCAGCCGCACCCGAAGCGACTGGGTCAGCATGGTGAGTCACGAATTGCGAACTCCGCTCACCTCGCTTTACGGCGGCCTCAGAATGATGGCTGGCGGTCATCTGGATGACCAGCCGGAGCAACGTAAAAACCTGCTCGATTTATCAACCCGCAACACCGAGCGCCTGATCTCCCTGGTGAATGACATTCTGGATGTCGAGCGTTTGAACGCAGGTCGGCTGGATCTGAAGTTCCGACCCGTTCAACTCGCCGAGGTTCTGCAGGAAGCCATCGCGACCCAGCGGTATCTGGCGGAAAGCCAGGGGGTGTCGATCCGGATTGATACCGCAGCCGTTCCCCCGGTGCAGGGAGATGCGGACCGGCTGTTGCAGGTGGCGCAAAATCTACTGTCCAATGCCATCAAGTTCTCGTCTCGAGGCGGTGAAGTGACCGTTCGTCTGATCGACCTTTCTGACCGCTTGCGTTGTGAGGTGAGTGACCAGGGCGAGGGGGTGTCAGAGGATTTTGTTGGCCGGCTGTTCGAGCGTTTCGCGCAGCAAGAATCCGGCACCCGAAGGCACTCTGGCGGTTCCGGCCTTGGTCTTTTCATCTGCCACGGTATCATCGAACTTCATAGCGGCAACATCGGCTACAAGCCCGGAAAGCATGGCGGCAGCGTGTTCTATTTCGAGCTGCCCAAAAGCACGTCGTCGGAGCGATCCTTGAGCGCAACGCCGGAAAGCTGACGTTGATTGGCCTCCTGCATCAGATACAACAGTCGATGACTGGCTGCTTCCAGGGATAATCCCCGGGGACGCACATTCGAAATGCAGTTGCGCTGTGCATCTCGCGTGGCCGGGCCGGGCTGATAGGTAAAGTAGAGCCCCAGACTGTCCGGCGAACTCAGGCCCGGGCGCTCACCAATTAACACCACAACCATGCGCGCGCCCGCAGCTGCGGCAACATCATCGCCGATGGCAACCCGACCCTGGGTGACAAGGGTCAGGGGAGCCAGTTGCCAGTCGGGTTGAGCCCTCTGAAGATCGTCCAGCAGCGTTGCCAGGAACGGCGCTGCGTGTTGCTGAACGGCTGCGGAGGAAAGACCGTCCACAATCACGATGGCCAGGTCTGGCCGTTGTTCAGTGTTGTTCGACTGCAGAGTGTGTCGGCTTTCCAGTGAAAGTTCTCTGCCATAGTCAGGGCGCTGGAGATAGGTGCGTCTGTCCGGTGCGCGGCTTTGCAAACAGTGAATGGTATCCGGTAATTGGGCGGACTGAATTTCCCCCAGATCTTCCAGCAGGCTTTCGGTATCCAGTGGCGTTTTGACGGAGTCGCGGGCTCTGGCATGGGCGAGCTGAAACGCGAGCAGTTCGGAAGTGGGCAGGCTGACTCCGGATCGGCCGAGCCCGATGCGGGCATCTGTATACTCGCGAAGCGATCGCCAGGCATTGGTAACGACGATGGATTTTCCAGGCTCACTCATGACCGGCCTCCGGGATGCTGTTCAGTAATCGATCCTGGAATCTGGCCGGGAGTTCTGCGCTGGGGTGTTGCCCATCTGCGTCGTTGAAGATCTCCATCTTCTGCAGCCAATCTGCAAATTCGGGGGCCGGCTTAAGGTCCAGAGCCTGTCGAAGATACAGAGCATCGTGGAAGGACGTTGCCTGGTAATTCAGCATGATGTCATCGGAGCCGGGAATGCCCATGACAAAGTTGCAGCCAGCGACGCCCAGCAACGTTAGCAGGTTGTCCATGTCGTTCTGGTCGGCTTCGGCGTGGTTGGTGTAGCAGACATCGCAGCCCATGGGCAGGCCAAGCAGCTTGCCGCAGAAATGGTCTTCCAGTCCCGCCCGAGTGATTTCCTTGCCGTCGAAGAGGTATTCGGGGCCAATGAAGCCGACGACGGTGTTTACCAGTAGTGGTTTAAAATGCCGGGCAACGCCGTAGGCCCTGGCCTCACAGGTTTGCTGGTCGAGCCCATGGTGCGCGTCGGCAGACAGCGAACTGCCCTGACCGGTTTCAAAATACATCACATTGTTGCCGACGCTTCCCCGATTCAGGGATTGTGCGGCACTCTGTGCCTCGGCCAGGGTGTCGAGATTAAATCCAAAACTGGTATTGGTGGCTTCGGTTCCACCGATGGATTGGAAGACCAGGTCCACCGGCGCGCCCTGATCAATGGCCTCCAATGTGTTGCTGACGTGGGTGAGCACGCAGGACTGAGTGGGAATCTCGTAGTGCTGAATGACGTCGTCCAGCATGTGCAGCAGCCGGGTGGCCTGAGCCACGTTGTCGGTGGCCGGGTTGATGCCGATCACCGCATCGCCGCTGCCGTAAAGCAACCCATCCAGAATGCTGGCGGCAATGCCCTCCATGTCATCCGTCGGGTGATTGGGCTGCAGCCGGGTCGAGAAATGCCCCGGCAGACCCAGGGTGTTCCGAAACGCGGTCTGAACGCAGCATTTCTGGGCGACCAGAATCAGGTCCTGATTGCGCATCAGCTTGCTCACCGCCGCCACCATCTCTGGGGTGAGTCCCGGCGCCAGCGCCGTCAGGCGCTCGGGTGTCGCGTGTTCGCTGAGCAGCCAGTTGCGGAAGTCGCCCACGGTAAGGTGAGATACCGGTTCAAAGGCCGTGGCATCGTGGGTGTCCAGAATCAGCCGGGTGACTTCGTCTTCTTCGTAAGGAATCAGTGCCTCGGAAAGAAAGGCTTTCAGCGGCAGGTCGGCGAGGCGCATCTGAGCCACCACCCGTTCTTCTGCCGATTCGGCAATCACGCCGGCCAGCCGGTCACCACTGCGGGCGGGTGTGGCTTTGGCCATCAGCTCCGCGAGGCTCCGAAAATGCCAGGTCTGGCCTCCGAGCAGGTAGGAGTAGGCATGTGACATGGGTTATTGCCTCGCTGTTTTTCAGCAACACGGTTTTATCATGCCTGATTGGTGAGAGTGAGGACATAGTCACGAAGTTTTCTCAGGATCTGCTGCTTCGTCTCGACGTAGGTTTAGAGCACAAACCGATAATCAAACTTACAAAATTCTGTAAAAATCCTGCTTCGCCTTTCTGAATTTAAACTACTCTGACGGTCATATTTTCAAGTGTGCCCTGCGGGGTAAATGATGACTCACAAGGAAGGTGACCTGCCGTGATTCTAACTATCCGTAACAAACTCCTGCTCGTTTTGATGATACCGCTGCTGGGTGTCGGATTTTACGTGGTCAAGCAAGTATTGGAGAGCGGGCGGCTAGAGACCGATGCCCGATTGACGCTTGATAAAGTCGAGCTCATCGAAGCGCTTCGCTCAGGCTTATCTGGGATTCAGGTGGAACGCGGCAGGTCAGCCATTCTGCTTGCCAACCAATCCGCAGATCGTCGGCAAAAAGTTCTCTCTCAGAGGGCATTGGTTGATGAGAGAGTCGAGGTCATCAAATCCTTGACGCAACAGTTTCTCGAGAGCCCGGCCAATGAGGGGCTGAAGTCTGAAGTGGCTGGTATTTCATCAATTTTCAGTAATATCGGAGATGTTCGCTCTCTGGTTAACGCTGGAAAGATTGAGCCGTTCACTGCGGTTCAGAAATACAGCGTAATGACCGAAGAGCTAATCGATACCATCCGATCTGTAGCCGGTAAAAATTCAGATCCGGAGCTGGTTAATGCTTTGTCTTTTGTGGTGTTTCTTACCGAGGCGAACGAATCTTCCGGCATTGAACGGGCTGTTGTTGCTGGTGCTTTTGCAACAGCAAATTACGATAGGGCGACGGCAGTAAGGCACGCCCCATTGGTCGCGGAACAGCAAAATGCGTTGGATAACGCGGAGTCAACTCGTTACGAGTTAGGTCTTTCACTCCTGAGGGAGTTCACAAACTCGACTGCAAACCGATCGGTAGAACGAGTACAGCGTCAGCTTTTGACAGATGAGCAGGCTGTTTCAACGCTTCCATACACAGCAGAGTCCTGGTTTTCCCTCGCGACTGAACGAATGAAAGCGCTCGCCAAAGTTGCTAATGAGGTGTCTGAATTGGCCGGTCAGCGGGCCATTACGAACCGCCAAGACGCTTTCTCAAGCATGGTGTGGAACTCAGCTGCGGGCCTCTTCATTCTTGTTGTTTCCGGGATTATCGGGTTTCTGATTATTAGGGGCATCAATCGTCAGTCCCAATCGCTCATCAGGGCAATCAACCTAGCTGGGAAAAAGCTGGATCTTAGCGCGCGAGCGGAAGTGATCTCGAAAGATGAACTGGGGGAAATGGCAGCGTCGTTCAATAAGACCATGGAAAAGTTTCATCAGGTGATTGACCGGGTTTCGCAGACAAGCGTCAGTCTCTCATCGGCCGCTGAAGAAACGTCTGCGATCTCTGAACAAACCAGTCAAACTCTTCGCATACAGCAGTCCGAGGTCGAGCAGTTTGCAACCGCGATTAATGAGATGGCAGCCACCATACAGGAGGTTGCCAAAAACACCGATGAGGCTCGTGAATCAGCCAGTCATGCACAGACAAACGCACAGCAAGGTCAGTCCATCGTTGCAAAGGTTGTGAGTACGATTAATCAGGTTGAAGCCCATGTCGAGGAATCCGTTGATGCGGTCCGAAAATTGGGGAAAGACAGTGAAGCGATCAGCTCTGTCCTCGATGTTATCCGCTCTGTCGCAGAGCAAACCAACTTATTGGCGCTTAATGCCGCCATCGAAGCAGCGCGTGCGGGTGAGCACGGGCGGGGTTTCGCGGTGGTTGCTGACGAAGTTCGAAGTCTTGCGCAGAAAACCCAACAAAGCACGGAAGAAATAAACGAGATTATCGCTAAGGTGCAGGATGGTGCAGACGCTGTCGCGTCTCGAATAGGAAACAGTCAGGAACAGAGCAAAGAGGCGGTCGTTCAGGCGGAAGCTGCCGGGGCGGCTATTGAGGCGATTGGTCACTCTAACAACCGTATTGTTGAGATGAACGCCCAGATAGCAAGCGCCATTGAGCAGCAAAGTAGTGTTGCAGAGGAAATAAACAAGAACATTACATCTATCAATCAATCGTTTGAGGAGACCACGAAGGGCTCCGAACAGGCGGCACAGGCGAGCGAGGACCTTTCAAGAATGGCGACCGAGCTCCAATCCCTGGTGTCGGAGTTCTCGAGTGACAGGTCGTGAAAATCAGGTCCTCGCTTGTCTTCCGGGAGTTTTCCTGTCGTAACTCCCGACAGGTCCTGCTCTAAATGGCGAATCGGGCGGTGAGCGACTGAAGATCTTCACTCAATCGCGCCAGCTCTTCGCTGGCAGCCGATGTCTCGTTCGCACCGGTTGTCGTTTGTTCTGCGATTTCCCGTATCCTGGTCACGCTGCCACTGATTTCTTCGGCGGCGGCAGTTTGTTCCGTTGCTGCCGATGCCACCTGGATATTCATATCTTTCAAGCGATCCACCGAGCTGGATATTTTCTTCAATGATGCTTGTGCTTCTTCACTTTTGACAACGTTGGACGTTGCGTCTGCCTGATTCGATTCCATCGCCTTGACGGCAGAATTTGCCCTGTCCTGAAGGCTGGTGATCAGGCCGGTGATTTCCTCTGTTGAATTCTGGGTACGAAGAGATAGGTTGCGAACCTCATCCGCCACCACCGCAAAGCCACGTCCGTGTTCACCTGCCCGAGCCGCTTCAATGGCCGCATTGAGCGCCAGCAGGTTGGTTTGCTCGGCAATGGATTTAATCACCTCAATCACCGTGGATACCGCATCGGTCTCGTCGCTCACTTGAGCGATCTGTTTGGCGGAATTGGACACTTCGTCTGCCAGTTTCGTGATGGCTTCTTTGCTTTCGGTGACGAGCGAAAAACCGCGCTCAGCGGCATCGCTGGCGTGCTCTGAAGTCTCTGATGCGTTCTCAGCGTTTTCGGCGACTTCCTGAATGGTGGAAGACATCTCGTGCAGAGCGGTGGCAACCTGTTCAATTTCTTCCTGTTGTGCGTTGACACCGCTTCGAGTCTGGTTGGTCACCGCTGATAGCTGTTCCGAGGAGGAAGCCACCTGTTCGGCACTACTCTGCATTCGGCCGATCATGGTTCTCAGATCTTGGGTCATGTCCCTGAGAGAGGACGCCAATTTGCCAATTTCGTCTTTGGATTCATAGTCCATCGAGGCCGTAAGATCGCCGCCAGCCACTTGCTCCGCAAGCTTTTGAGCCTGTTTTACGGGCGGCACAATGAGCTTGTTAAGCACAGCTGCGCCAATAACGGCCAGCGCCAGCGCTACCAGACCCAGAGCATTTGCTTGCGCTGAGACCTGTTGCACTACGCTGTCTTTTTCTTCTGTTTGTTCGATGCCAATACTGTCCGCAAGGCTGATTGAGTTCCGAGCGGCTTTCGCCATGAGAGCGGCCAGCTTGATGTCTGCCTCGACCCTCTTGGCGTATTCGGAGAAGGCGGTTCGGTATTCGGCCAGGTCTTTGACGATCACCTCAGCAATGCCCCTTTGCCGGGAATTGATGGCTTGCTCTACGAGTTCTTCCGCAAGCTCCAGGGCACTATCGCGTGCAGACTCAAATTCCTTCAGGTACTTAAAATTTTCAGTAATGATGAAGTTCTTTTCGGCGCGACGTGCCTGCAAGAACAGATCAGACAGTTCAAGCGTCAGATTGAGGGTTTGCGAACCGTTTCGGCCCCGCGATCTATCGACCGCCAGCTCCTGTAATTCTGTGACCTTGGCTTCCGCATCCATAACGAATTCGCGTAATTTGCGTCTTAACGAGTCCCGGACCCTGGAAGATTCGACAAAATCTTCAAATTCAATGTTGTACTCGTCGATCCGTTGTTTGATTTGCCGAACGGACTCAACGTGCTCTTTGTGCTCGAGTGTTGCAAGCAATGACTCGGCGTTTGACGAGGCTTTGCCGATAGCTTGCGCGAAAGCATTTACGTTGTCCTGACCGCCTTCTAGCTCAAAGTTTTTTTCCGCGATTCGTGCCGCCTGCAAATATCGAATGATGCTGCCCGCCTGATCGGATTTCGCGGTGTGATCGGACACCAACGATCTTCCCAGATGATCGTTAACAATGAGCGCAGTAAGTGCAAGGATGACGACGCCAAAGCCAGCAATGAGCTTCCATTTGATGCTGAGATTGGCCAATCCCATGAACTGGTTCCCGTGTTTGAACATAACGTGGGTTCCTGTGTTGTTCTTCGTTTTTAGTCCTGCGGTGTCAATCCGAGTATTTTGAATGACTGTTCTTGTTACCTTGAATCTAGCGGAAATCAATGCAATTTCAATTGGACGGAACGTTCGAACACAGAAAGCCGGCGCACGCAGTTTCAATGCGCCAGTTGCTCAGAGTTGGAGAGGGGGCTGAATCTGAAACGTGTTACAACGTTTTGGATAGTAGACCAAACGGCAGGGATTTGAGCACATAGCTCATGGGCGTCCACGGCCACCAGGGTACGAAGGCGCGGCGCTTCTCCGCGTCGATGGCCTTCACCAGGGCTTTGACACCGGTCTCCAGATCCACCCGGAAAGGTGCATTCTCGGTATCCCGGTTGATGTCCGTGAGGATGTAACCCGGCAGTATGCAGCTGACGTTAATGGGCTTTTTCCGGGTGTCCAGCTGCAAGCCCTCCGCCAGTGAAGCCACGGCAGCTTTGCTCGCCGCGTAAACGTTCAGCGGGCCGCGAAATCCTCGAACCCCGCTCACCGAGGACATCAGCACCAGATGCCCATCGTTCTGCTCACGGAAGATCTCCATGGCCGCCTCACTCTGAGCGATGGCACCGATCACATTGGTTTCCATGGTATGGCGGTTGTCTGCAAAGTGACCACGACCGACCGGGTGGAAGCTGCCAATGCCAGCGTTGACGACGACGCGGTCCAGTGTGCCCAGTTCTTCCCGAAAACCGTGAAAAACCTCGAACACCTGATCGTAATTGCACACGTCGAGAGAGCGTACCAGTACCCGGATGTCCGGGTAGGCTTGCTGCAGCTCTCGCTGGAGTGCCTCGAGCTTGTCGCCGCGGCGAGCGCAGAGCGCAAGGTTGCAACCTTTAGCCGCCCATTCTCGTGCCATGCCTTCACCTAGGCCTGTACTGGCGCCTGTGATCAGAATGTTCTTTCGCATTGCGTTACCCTTCTAAAAAAGCGGGCTTCAAGGCCCGCTATCGAATCAGAATCGAGCTGAGACGCTTGCCGTCAGTGCGGTCACCGACGCTTCGTCTTTATCAAGATAGCTCATGTACTCGACGCTCACGGTCGAGCGCTCGTCGATCAGGAAGTCCAGGCCAAAACCATAGGAAAGATCGGATTCAGAGGCAGAGACCGAAAAACCACCCGCTGATGCCGTGAGTTCGCCTTCCGTTGCACCAATGATTGCGTAAGGCTTGACGGTCTCGTGCACAGGAAGCGAACCACGAAGGTAAGCCCCAACAAAATAATCGAGCTCAACGGTCACGTTGGTACCGCCTACCGAAACGTCGTCATCACCGATGCCGGTTCCAAGTCGGAGTTCGCCTGATATGTTATCAATGAACTCTACGCCGGCTCGGCCGTACGCCCCTGCCAGTGTAGCGTCATCGCTCACGCCATCTTCTTCGTATTCAAAGAAGCCCGCACCAACGCCGAGGTATGGCTTTGGTTGTGCATTAACCGGTGCACTGATGGACAGTGCGAGGCTCGCGCCAGCGATGACACCGAGGGTTGTCGTGATCCTTTTTGAAACTGCTTCCATGGTTTCGCTCCATTGTTTTTTCAATCGGTTCGAGCGCTCTGGTGACGTTGCCAAAAACCGTCGTTATCTGGCTCTCGTCCCGCCAGAGGCCGGAGGCAGTATGCTGGGGGCGAGCCGTTTCGACAAGATGAAAACTATCGGATGTGAACAGGAGTTAGAAATGCCCGAGGGGCCAGAAATACGCCGAATGGTAGACGATATTGAACGTGCGGTGGGCGGCGAGCCGGCCCGTGAGGTTTTCTTTGCGTTTGATCATCTCAAGCCGTTCGAAAAGCTGCTCGCCGGCCGACGAGTGACCTCGGTAGAGGCTCGGAGCAAGGCGGTACTGGTGTTTTTCGAGGGCGATGACACCGACGGTCCCTGGTGTGTCTACAGCCACAATCAGTTGTACGGCAAGTGGCGCATCGGCCATGTGGAGCGGGAACCCAGCACCAACCGGCAGTTGCGATTCGCGGTGTATGGTTCGAAAAAAGCGGCGCGATTGTATAGCGCATCCGATATTCGGCTGGTTCGTCCGGATGAGCTGGACCGGATCGAGTACCTTGATCGGCTGGGTCCTGATCCACTGAATCAGAAGGTGTCAGTGCGTGATCTGGTTGCCCGCTTTAATCAGGCTCGTTTCGCCGGGCGAGGCCTGGGTGGCCTTTTATTGGACCAGCGGTTTGTTGCCGGTATCGGCAATTATCTGCGATCGGAAATCCTGTTCGAGGCACGTCTGGCGCCGGCGACACGCCCCAAAGATCTGGACAATGTCGACCAGGAGCGTCTCGCGCAGGCGACGCTTGAGATGCTCGAGCGAGCATACCGAGGGAAAGGTGTAACCAATGACCCCGAAAGGGCAGAGCGACTCAAACAGGCGGGCTGGACCTTTGGGCAGCGCCGACACATGGTGTTCAATCGTGAGGGTCAGGCGTGTCATGAGTGCGACGCCCCGATTGTGAGAACGACCGTTGCAAGCAGAAGGCTCTACCACTGTCCGGTCTGCCAGAAGACCCAGGGCTGATTCGTGTTATTGAAACTGGGTGTAGCAACGCTGGCGTTGGCTGCGCAGATCTGACATTTCCCTGGGGTCCTGATCCAGACCGTGCTCCTCCATGATCGACACAAACCGAGCGATGTAGCGGCATTGGGCCGATGTCGGCAGCCAATCCTGAGGCCCTTTGGCGCCCCGCGTCTTCGCAGCCTTTGCACTGAGTGGCCATCGGTTTTCAGGGTCGTTATCGAAGGCCGATCTGGCTTGTTCCGACCACAGTGAACCGCCCCTCGCTTCGGCAAAGTGCCACGGGACCAGTGTGGCAGAGTCCGCGCTTGCCCCTGTTCGCGCGCGTTCCGCGTCGCACCCCACAAGGCCCCCGGTTGTCATAGCAAGAACCAGCGGGGTAAACCTCAATATGCGTTTCACAGCAGACCTCTTTCGTCTTTCAACCACTGCTGTTTACGTTCTGTTGATCGTTTGGGTTCTTGGTTGGATTTGGTTGGCGCCACAATTCATCACAAACGAGCCATCGCTGCGCCAGAGTTGTCTCATAACCTCTTCAATCAGACACATCGATATGAACAGGAGATATCCTCATGCGACCAAAGATTCTGGACAGTGAGTTTCGTTACTTGATGGGGCTGGCCCGAGATGCCCGAAAAGGCATTGTCAGCGCAATCGCCGAATTACGGATGCATCTTGCACATTACGACGAGCCGGAGCAGGTCATTGGCATGTTGGCAAAAGCCCTGCGCCTTGAGCCGACTCGTCGGTAACGCGCAGGGCTGGTTGGCCTTGGGTGTTCGACTTACGCTGTCGACTCCAGTGAAAAGGTCTCCGCAAAACGATTGCGCGCTCGCTGTCCCTCTTCCATCTGTTCGGTCAGCTCGCGCTGCTCGTCTGAAAGCAACTGCAGCTCGTCGATGGTTTTGCGCATGCTAGGGAGCGCCTCACGCCGGAAGCTGTTGATGTCCTCCCAGGCTGCCAGGCTGTTGGCAAAGGTCTGTTTCAACTTTTCCATGTCCAGGGAGGCTGTTGCCGCATCTTTGTGTATCGCGACCCCCTGATCTTTCAGGCGCTCAGAGGTTTGCAGTAACAGGTCCGAAGCCGTGCGGTTTGTCTCCTGAAGCGCCTCCAGCTGTTTCTTCTGGCGAGCCAGGCCCATCGCAATGGTTGAGGCGACAGCGAGTGCTTCGACAGTGACATCCAGGGCTCTCTTGATGCCCCGGATGAGTTCTTTGTTATTGCCAATCAGCAGGTCTGCGGACTGAACGCCTTGCTGGTTTACCGCCAACCGCTGCTGAAGATCCATGATGCGCTGCCGAAGCGCAAACAGGATCTCTTCTTCCAAAAACTTTTTCCGTTCCTCGTCGCTCTCTTGCTCAGCTTGCCGAACAACCTCCGAATCAAGAAGCTCGCCGAATGCCACGTAGTCTTCCAACTCGAAGGTGAGGGCGCGCATGCGGTCGCGGTCATTGGCCAGCGCCTGATTGTCCTCGCCGAGTTGTTGCATTCCCAGTCGAAGACCGTTGGCGATGTCATCAATCACTGAGCTGACTTCCTGATACCGGGAGGCCCAGCGGGAAATCGGCGAACCAATGAAAGGGAGTTTCGAGAGCAGTCTGCGCAGGAAGCCCATTGAAAAGTCGACTTCGTTGGGATTGACTTCACGCACCTTGCCCTGAAGCGAGAGCAGTGCCTGATCGACGTCACTGCCGTCCTCGGCAACGGCGGCAAGCTCGTGGATGGGCTTTTTGAGAAGCGCGCTGGTCTTACTCAGTTTGTGTTCGACATCGTTGCCCAGTGTTTCAATCTCGGCAACCATTTCCCGACGCTCATCGAGGTCTCTTGGGCCAATGGCAACGAGTTGCTGGACCACGGACTCTGCCTTTGCCTGCAGCTCGGGGTGTTTTGCCTGCTCAGAGACTGGCGTCTGATCGTTGTCGGGCTGCGATGCGCTCACTGCCTGCTTATCTACTTCTGACATGTGTCACTCCTTTGGTGCGCGCTCCCTTTTGGGGCTTGTCCTGGTTATCGAAATTAAGGGTCCGTAGCACTAATTCTGATTGGGATTAACCGGGTAGCGACGGATTGTTTCAAGTTGCTCTCGTATGTCTTCGCTGGTCGCGGTCCTGATCTCGTAAAGATGGATCAGGGCAAGCAGCGTTGCTGCCCGTAGGGTGCCCATGGAAACCA
This sequence comes from uncultured Marinobacter sp., assembly GCA_964632565.1. Classification (GTDB taxonomy): domain Bacteria; phylum Pseudomonadota; class Gammaproteobacteria; order Pseudomonadales; family Oleiphilaceae; genus Marinobacter. Next base: position 20,703 of record CAZWEP010000035.1, read on the forward strand.
TTCGCCGGAGATTGGCGGAAGACAACGTAATTCCGACGGTGGCCAGATCTCTGGCGACGTCATCCCAATGCAGACTCCTTTTGACCATCTCAGCCTTGATGAAGCGACGGCAGACTTCCTGATAATCAGAGTCCGTTCCGTGCATGTTTCCCATCTTTTTGGTTTTCCATTTGTATTTTTGAGGTGATGGCTTAAGATCGCATTTGTTACATATACATATTATATGTATCTATATAGTTGCACAAACGACTCATCAGGAGAGTGCGCGATGGAATGCCCTAAGTGCCACAATAGCATGTTGAAAACAGCTTCAGCGGACCTTGACGTCAGAAAATGTCAGGGTTGTGGAGGGCTTCTCCTTCGGGAAGGATCCTTTGAAGTTGCACGCACTCACCCGAACGCAGCGGAACTCGATTCCCCGATCGGTGAGCTTGAGTCTGGAGACATCAAGCAGATCGATTGTCCCGAATGTGCAAGGCCGATGATGCACATGATTGATCGGACACAGCATCACATCGAATTTGAAGCTTGCCCCCATTGCGACAACGTATACCTGGACGCGGGCGAGCTGAAAGACCTCACCGAATTCACTTTGTTCGAACGCATCAAGCAGTCGTTACTGACCGCGAAGACAAATCTGGCCAAACGCCCCTAGGGATCGAGAAAGCATGGACGCTTTTCTGAGCATTGTTGTTTCTTTCCCGACCATCATCTGGACGGGCCTTCTTCTCTTTTGCCTTCTCTACTGGGCCATTGCACTGATTGGCCTGGCAGATTTTGACGCACCCGAAATCGATCCGGACCTGCCCGATGGTGGTCTCGAAGGTGTCGCCGGACTGCTGGTGTCCCTCGGACTCGACGGTGTCCCTCTTTCGGTGGCGTTGACCGCAGTCAGCCTGAGCGGTTGGACGTGCAGCTATTTTCTGGATCTGCTGTTCCTTCATTCATTATCGACTGGCGTTCTTCTGGTTGTTGGCGGGGTTGTAGCCCTCGTTATCTCGTCGGTGCTGTCAGTCAAACTGGCGTCGTTAATGATTCGCCCCCTGAAACCGCTGTTTCGAGATTCAAAAGCCAGCAACAACGATGTTCTCGGTAAGACCGGAATCGTCGTGTATGCCACCTCTGAGCAGGCCGGGGTGATCGATTGCACGGTCAATGGCGCGCACCTTCGGCTGGAAGCCCGGAGCCGTTCGCCGATTGCTGCGGGAGAGAAAGCTGTGGTCATCAAGTACCACAAACATGATGCGGTGTATCAGGTTGTTCCTGAAACCGATTTTCTGACGGGCGTGACCCGCTAAACCAAGGAACTGAGGTACGAGAGATGTTTGATTGGATAATGCCGATGCTGACGATTGTAGGGGTGAGCTTCATTTCCCTTATGGGGATCCTGATGCTCTTTAACGCCTTCTACAAAAAGGTGGATCAGGGCGAAGCACTGATCGTGAATAACATGAGCAAGACGCCCAGTGTCCACTTCACGGGTGCCATGGTGTTGCCGGTTATCCACCGCGCGGAAAAAATGCGCATCAGCGTTATTCCCCTGCAGATTGACCGTCGCGGCAAGAATGGCCTGATCTGTAAGGATAACTATCGTGCAGACATTTCCCTTGGACTGTATCTGCGAGTCAATGAAACGCCGGACGACGTACTTCGTGTGGCGAAGTCAGTTGGTGTTGCCCGGGCGTCAGACAAGGCGGCCGTGGATGAACTGTTCAATGCAAAATTCTCTGAGGCGCTCAAAACCGTCGGTAAAAAGTTCAATTTTGTAGAGCTTTTTGAGCAGAGGCAGCAGTTTCGGCAGGCCATCGTCGACCTGATCGGTGCCGATCTGAACGGATACATACTTGAAGACGTTGCGATTGATTTCCTTGAACAGACGCCTGTCAGCGAGCTCGATCCGAACAACATCATGGACTCTGACGGTATCCGGCGGATCAAGGAAATCACGGAAGCCAACCGGGTCGCGACCAATGTTCTGGAGCGCGACGCCGAAGTCGCGATCGGTGAGCGCAACACCGCTGCCTTTGAACAGCAGGAAGCCTTGAGAAAAACACAGGCGGAAACCAAGGCTCGCACCGATCGGGAGATTGCAGAGCTGTCGTCGAGAGAATTGGCGCGTGAAAACGCCGCTCACGAAGAACAGCGACGTGAGTCGGAGTTGGCCAAAACGGACGCTCAAAAAGCGATTGATATTGCAGAGGAAGAACGCGAACGCGAGAAGCAGTTGGCGGCAAAAGCCCGTGAAAAAGCCATTGCGGTAGAAGAGGTCGCGATTCAGTCTGCGACGGAAATGGAGCACATCAACCGCGAGCGTCGTGTTGAAGAACAACGGATTGAAAAAGACAAGGTGCTAGAGGTCAAGCAGAAAGAAATTGCCGACATCCAGGCCGAACGGATTCAGGTTGAAGCGCGTGTTGCCGAGGAAGAAGAGAACATTCTGAGCATGCGCAATCGTGAAGATGCAAGGCGCAACAAAGAGACGGTTGTTATCTCCGCCGAGGCGAAAGCAGATCAACGCCGCATTGAACAGGTTGAAGGTGCCAAAGCCGAGCAGCAGGCGGCTGAACTGCGTAAGGCTGCAATGATCGAGTTGGCAGAAGGTGAAAAGGCGAAGTCCGCCTCCAGCGGACTGGCTGAAGCGCAGATTCGAGAGGCGAATGCGGTTGCTTCACGCTCCGAAGCCGAGGCAGAGGCCTTTGCCCGCAGTGAAGCTGCAAAAGCTGAGCGAATCGAAGGTGAGACCCGGGCACGGAATGAGGAAGACATGCTTCTTGCCAAAGCACGGGGCGAAGAGGAGCTTGGCAAGGCCAAAGCGGCTGCCGCACTGGAAATGGCGGATGCTGAGGCCCAGGGTATTACGAAGAAGGCCGAGGCTTACGAGCGTATGGATGAGTCCAGCCGCGAGTTCGAGGTCATGAACCGGAACCTCGATATCCACCGCGACGAAACCATGTCTCGAATTGATGCAAATGTCCGAATCAGCGAAGCGCAGGCCAAGGCCATGGGGGATGCGTTGGCCAATGCCAAGATGGAATTCATTGGTGGTGATGGTGATGTGTTCAATAAGGTCGCGCAGGGTATCGGCTATGGTCGCGCAGCCGATCATTTCATGAAGAACGCGTCCAGCATGACGCCCTTCGTCAGCACCATCATGGAAAAAATCATGAGCGGAGGCTCGTCGGGCCGTCTGAATTCCGATACATCCTCAACCGACAAAACCGAGTAAGGCCCCAGGCCGGCGGGAAACAGTCCCGCCGGCCTCTTCCCGCATCCGGATCAAGGACTGATATCCATGGCTCAATCTGCCTCACTGTCGACCGAAGCGATCATTCGTGAGGGTGGCACGTTTGCGACGCTCAAAAAGCGTCTGACCGATCACGCTCAGTCGTTGCGATCAACCGTCAAAGTTCTCAATGAGGAGCGAGAGAACAAATTCGGTGCTTCGTCTATGGATGTGCTCGGAAGAGTTCGAGCCAGAACCAGCCATAACTGCATCGCTCGGGATGTGGTGCGCCTCGGGGAATTCCTGCTCTTCGGGTTCAACGTGGAGTACGGCCTGAAACAGACCGTCGAGCTGTCGGATATTTTCAGTCTCTACAGGCTGGAAGCCCAGGACGGTAGCTGGGAGATCACTCAGTCTGCTCCCGGCGGCTCGTTTCTTGAGACATCCAAGTTTCAAACCGATTTCGCGTCTCTGTTCCGTTTTCACAAAGAGGCACGGCTGATCCAGCTTGTCACAATGGACGGTCGGTTGCTGATGGTGTTCCAGGTGGGTGATCGTGGAGATCATCTTAAAGTATTCCGCTGGTCACTCAATCACGATGGCTCAGTCCGCTCCTATATTGATGATCGCGGAGCCGATGATTTCCGATTACCTGAGAGGTTTGATTTCGAGTGGTCACAGCTCTCCCGCGAGCACATGGTTCAGGGTGTCTCGCCTCACTACACAATTGATGATCAGCTGTTCGTGGATAATACCGGTGGCGCCATCACCTTCAAGATTGAGAACAATACCGCCTCCGGCGAGGGTATTTTTGAAGATCCGGTTGATGTCGCCAGCCAATCTCTGAGCGACGGGGTCTTCGAGTATGCCCGGCGCGGGGATATCTATCTGATCCGGATAACACCCTACGGTGAAAAATTCACTCGTTATTACGTCTTCAATCCCGCGGAAAAAGCCTTACATCGCCTTGATGGTCTTGCAGGGTCTGTGAGATCTCTCCCGGAGGGGCATGGCCTGGTGTTTCCCGGAGGGATCTATCTTTTCAGCAACGACCTGAAGACCGTCGATGTGCCCGAGGGTTTGCGCTTCAAACGAATGGTGCAGGCGCCCAACGGCGAAGATGTGCTGATTGTATTCTATGCCCCCGAATCTGGAGCCGTGGCTCTGGTCCGGTACAACCTGATCACCCGCACCACTGCGCCTCCGATCACCGGGCATGGCTACGCCCTTTTTGATGCGGGAGAACTGGCCGTATTTACCGCTGACGACAAGCCATCTCAGGTTCACCCTGTTCAGCTATGGCAGACGCCTTTCGAGTCCCAGTCCTTTTATGCCGACAAGTCGACGGCGGACGATTCCGAGTTGGGGCGAATTGGAAACCCCGAACTGGTCAGTGGAATTGCCGATCTCTATGAAGTGGTCAAACTGGCGGAACTGCAGGACGCTGGACTCAGACACTTCAATACGGTCATAAAACGAATTGATAAATTGCTCGACCAGCGATTCTGGCTCCACGAGGAGCATTTTGGCGGAGTCAATGACGCGCTCCATCAGGTTCGATCCACTGCGGAACTGGTCGTTGATGAATACGACAAGGTTGAGTCTGTTCGCCAACAGTCCAATGTGGCACTCCAGGATGCGGAAGCCACCCTGTCTGTGCTCGTGCAGGAGACCCGCCCTGAGTCCTGGCGGGAACCGCATCAATTCGTCGCCCATCTCAAAAAGCTCCAGGATCACCGAGGTCTAATCCGATCGCTGTCTGAGCGACGATACATTGACCGTGCGAGGCTGGAGTCCATTGACAACAAGGCGTCAGAGGCGGTCGGTAAACTCGCGGACAAAACGTTGGCGTTTCTGGCCAAACCGGAGGCTTTGTCCAGGTATACAGAACAGGTGAACGAGCTCAAAAATGGGGTTGAGGCGTCTGAGGACAGAAAGGAACTTCAGGCCCTGGTTGACGAATACCATGAAATCACAGACGGCCTCGATTTCGTCCAGGAGTTGCTTTCGTCTCTTGCCTCGGACGACACCGAACAACAGGCAGTGATTGCGGACAATCTCTCGTCGCTCTATTCCAGGGTCAATCAGGATCGCTCGCGGGCCGAAATCAAATTGAGCAACTGCGGGCGGGAGGAAGCCAAGGTTCAGTTTGCGTCCAAGCTGCGCCTGTATGAACAGAGCCTGGCAAATGGCGTCCATACCGTCGAGACGCCGAACGATTGCGATGGCCTGCTGGCCCGTATGCTCAATCAGCTCCAGGAGATTGAGAGTCAGTTCGGGGAGTTTGATGAATTCCTGAATGCCCTGATTGAACAGCGTGAAACGACACAGGAAACGATAGAGTCACGTCGACAGCAACTGGCACAGGAACGCCAGCGGAGAGCTGCTTCTCTGAAAGAGGCTGGTCAGCGGATCCTGAATAATCTCACAAAGCGCTCCGATCAGTTTGATGACGTTGCTCAGGTCCATACATTTTTCGCCAGCGACGCGATGGTCGCCAAAGTTCGCGATCTCGCTGAAAGATTGCGCGGACTCGGTGCACCTTTGGAAGCGGACGATCTTGAAGCGCAACTCAAGGCGGCACAGGATAACGCCCAGCGAGCGGTGAGGGATCGCGCTGACATCTATGAGGATGGCGGCGCGATCATCAAGCTTGGACCGAAACATCGGTTTAGTGTCAATCGTCAGGAGCCAACGTTGACGCTTGTTCCTGCAGATCAGGGACTGAGACTGCACATTGCCGGAACTCAGTTCTATGAGACGATCGAAGATAAGCGCCTGGCTGAACTGGACGATTGTTGGGGGCTGCACACACCCGCAGAAGCGCCAGATGTCTACAAAGGTGAGTACCTGGCTTACCGCTTCCTGGAAGCGGTGGATAATGGCGCGGTTGAGTTCTCAGACTACGGCGACACCGAGGGGCTTGAGAGGGCTGTTCGACAGTTTGCCGGACCCCGCTATCGCGACGGGTATGAAAAAGGCATTCATGATCATGATGCAGCGCGTATTCTCGAGAAGCTTGGACCGGCAAAAAGGGAAGCGGGACTCCTCCGGTTTTCTCCGCTGGTTCGATCAGCTGGCCTGCTGTTCTGGTGGTTTCAGGACGAGGGTTATCGCCAGCGGCTTCGGGCGGAAACCACCAGTGCCGGCGTTTTACAGAGGCTGATGAGCTCCGGGGATCTGATGAACCAGCTCCAGATGTCTGTCCGCCGCGACATGAACGATTTTTGTCAGTCCCATGCCCTGCACTTTGAGGATTGGGTGACTGAGCAGGCGTCTGACTACCTATGTCTCGCATTGTCCGAAAGCCACGAACATTTTGAAGTGTCGGAAACCGGGATCGATCTCCTCAAGCGCTTTCGTAAGTACGTTGCCGAACAGAAGCAACAGCAGACGCTGGATGCGGTACTTAACGAGGCCTGTAACAACGCTCAGCGCCTTTGGCAAACAAGTCTGGCCTGGCTCCATGCCTTTGCATCGCAGGGTGGTGAGGAGTTAAGCGGTCATTTTTGTCCCGAGGCTTCAGCCATGCTTATTGCAGAGCTGAATCCGTCGATTGGCGCCTTTAAATCCCGTTCTGCAAAGCTCACCTTCGAGATTGATCAACTGTTGGGTCGCCACGAGCGTCTCGAGGACCAAAGCCTGGCTCTGGCGCTGGACGAGTTTGAAACACGCCTGCGTCGACACATTCATGATCGCTTGCCCCGGTGGGAGTCTTTGCAGAAAATTCGTCACCAGCTGCTTGAAGAACAGCAGGACCGGCTGCGGGTTGAGGAGTTTACGGCCCGGCCGTTGACCTCCTTTGTCCGGAATAAGTTGATCTCGCAGGTATACCTTCCTCTGGTGGGTGACAACCTTGCGAAACAGATGGGGACAGTCGGGGAAGACCGGCGAACCGACCTCATGGGTCTGTTAATCATGATTTCACCTCCGGGCTACGGTAAAACCACGCTGATGGAATACGTCGCGAGTCGCCTGGGATTGATTTTCATGAAAATCAACTGTCCATCATTGGGTCACGATGTGACCTCACTGGATCCCGAAAGAGCGCCGAATTCGACCGCCAGGACGGAGCTCGTCAAACTCAACCTGGCCTTTGAGATGGGCAACAATGTCATGCTGTATCTCGATGATATTCAGCATACCCACCCCGAATTCCTGCAGAAATTTATTTCGTTGTGTGATGGCACCCGGCGCATTGAGGGCATCTGGAATGGCCGCTCGAAAACCTACGACATGAGGGGTAAACGCTTTGCCATCTGCATGGGTGGCAACCCTTACACGGAGTCGGGCGAGGTTTTTCAGATTCCTGATATGTTGGCAAACCGGGCAGACGTTCGAAATCTGGGTGATCAACTCAGTGGTATGGAGGAAGTCTTCTCGTTGTCATATCTGGAGAACAGTATGAGTTCCAACCCAGTGACGGCACCGCTTGCCTCCCGAAGCATGGAGGACTTCTACCGCTTCGCCGATCTTGCCGCAGGCAAGGAAGTGAACACGGCGGATTTTGACCACGATTACAGCGCAGCCGAGCGTGAAGAGATAGTGGGTGTCCTGCAGAGACTGTTGCGAGTCAGAGACGTGATTCTCGCCGTCAATGAAACCTACATTTCATCCAGTGGACAGGACGATGACTATCGAACGGAACCGCCGTTCAAACTCCAGGGCAGCTACCGAAACATGAACAAGCTGGCGGAGAAGGTTTCCCCGGTCATGTCCGAGGAAGAGCTTGAAACCCTGATTGACGATCACTATCAGGGTGAAGCCCAACTGCTTACTCAGGGTGCCGAGGAAAACCTGCTTAAACTGAAGGAACTCCGAAACACCCTTACTGAGGATGAAAAAGCGCGATGGGCGCTCATCAAGGCAAGTTTCAGCGCGAAGGTTAAATCCGGTGGAGAGGGTGAGGTTGGAGAAAAAGTCGTACGGCAGCTGATCAGCATCGGTAATAATCTGGATGAGCTGACGCGTTCGATTTCTCATGTCTCCGAACAAAAGAATGCCCAGAGCAACTGGACACCCCTGGTGGAGGGTCTCCAGAATGTTCTCTCGGACGTCGATATGGCCCCCAGAATTACCTTTCAGGGTCCGGACGGTATGCGCGAGGCCCTGTTATCACTGGCCGATGTGTATGCACAGTCCATTACACCCCTGATCAAGGTGTTGCGCAGCAAAACCGGGCTGGAGCTGCGCTCCTATCGGATGCTGGAAAAATTGCATGATCAGTTGGCGGACATGGAAGACAGTCTTCGCCAGAAAGCCAGTGAAGCTTAAGTTCGAAACTGTCTGTCGAGGCGCAGGCTCAAGAAGCCACGATTGTGCCCGATGCATGGACCTTTACACTTGGATACCGGTTGTCATCTAGGGAGAGCCTGAATGCCCCAATCACGTTTCACTGCTCTGCTCGAGCAGCACGATTTACCGCGGTCGCTGATTTACCTTGCTCCGGTGCTTCCCATTGTTCAGGTGATGTGGGCAGACGGAAGAAACCAGATGCCGGAGCGGGCAAAGATCCACCTGATCATGCAGAACCACTGCAATACACTCAGGGATCTGTCGGGCGGCATGGAGGTGATCAGCGCGGAAGATATCGAGCGGTTCGATCAGGCGTTCATTGCAAGCGAGCCGGATTCCGAAATACTAAAGGCTTTCACCGAATCGGCTAGTGAGGTATTAAAAAACCGGGGTGAAGAAGGGTCGGCAGACCATGATTCGCTCTACCAGCGGGATCGGTTGTTTCATGCCTGCCTCGAAATCGCGGCGACGTGTCCCGCAGAGCTAAAAAACTGCACCGGAGAGATGTTTGCACAGCGCATTGTCGATGAGGAACGTCGGCTTATTGAACGGGTGTTCGAGCTATTACCTGATTCCGAATAAAACCACAGCTGTCAGGCACCCGTCTGAATCTCGTCTAAACTGAGAGCCATATCAAAATCAGTGACCGCCAGGGATCTTGGCATTGGCGTGTTGTGAGCGGAGAGAGCAGACCATGAACTCAGACGTGCAGACGTCCACGCCAGCGGCAGCGATTAGCTCCGCCAATCCCGTTCGAAAGTTAACGCTTACCTACATCCTCTCGCTGTCGCTCATTGCCGGGCTTTCCATTATCGTTCACGTGATGCTGGACGGTGTCATTGCTCAGCAAGCCACGAACGGCAAACTCATCAACGTCAGCGGGCAACAGCGAATGTTGTCCCAACGCACCAGTCTGTTCGCGTTGAAGTACCTGAACACGGGCGACCTCGAGGCAAAACAGTTTGCCAGCGACGCGTTGGCCCGAATGCAGCGCAATCATGAGTTCCTGATGGAGGATCACCTCCAGAGCCAGTCGGAAGGGCGGGAAACGCCTTTGTCTCCTGCGTTGTACGCGCTGTATTTCGAGCCACCGTTTAACGTGGATAAAAAGCTGACAACCTATGTGGGGATGATCAATCGTGCGCTGGCGTCGGACCCGAGGGAAGACGCCGAACCCGTGAGTCGCTACGAGACGGATTTTCTTCAGCTGTCCCGGCAGCCGCTGCTAATCGCGTTTGACTACGTGGTTCAGCAGTACGAAAAAGAAGGCAAGGAAAGGATTGACCGAC
>CAZWEP010000036.1:0-29824 GCA_964632565.1 uncultured Marinobacter sp.
CAGCCATCGAATGAACGCTGAGACCTACCTGCCCGCTCATTAGTAAACAAAAGCGGACATTCGAGCGCCTCGCTTTTCGCTCAGCTTGGCAAGCCCTCGATAAAGTAGACGCCTGATAGCGTTACACAGTAGGTTGGCTATCTTTGGGATCGGTTTGCTTCATGAGTTACTTTATGAAAGGGATTCTTCAGCTTTATCATGCACCATTCACATCATGCGGGTTACTTCGAGTTTAGGTTCTTTTGAACAAGGGCAGACGCTGAGACGGAAGACTCCCGGTTGCCACGAACGCTGGCAAGGATAGCGAAGTTAGCTGTGTCGCAGTCTTTCTGACTCATTGATCTTTATCATCAAGGTCGCTCTTGAGTGCCCAGCTCGGCACGCCTTGCCCCAGGAGCTGCGTTTTATTGGCCAAGTACAGATGTTGGGCCCTCGGGTTGCCCTTTGCGTCATCAGAGAAATCAATATTCCACTCCCGTAAGAAGTATCCGACCAAACACGCTTTTAATTGAACTGCCTTCACTTCACCTTCGATAGCATAATCAAGGCTTATGGTATCTGGAAAGTCGGCCTTGGGATGTGGGGATAATTTCAAGATGACGTCTGTATTCCATGCTTCGTCGTGGGCAAGAGAAGCATCAGACTGGGAATCCGACTTAGCACTGTAGAACCGAGTAAGGTTAAAGTCTCTGAAGTCGGCGTTTTGCTCGTCAAAGCAGCGCACATGCCATCTCAATCCATCATGGACGATAGCGAGTGGCGATAGGAAACGAGTCTTTTTACCGCTATTCAAAGACAAGTATGTAGCAGTCATTTTTTTCTTTTGGTAGATGCATCGGGTGATGGTAGATACCAAACCTAACGGCAATGCTCGCTTGATGCTTCCGCTTACCCAACCTTCGAGGCGCCTAGCTCTGTCATGCCCCAACGCGATAGCTCTCTCGCCTACCAACGCAAAAAGAGCCTGATCCACATCATGCTCAAAAAGGGCATCCTTCTCACTACCAGCAAGCAAATAGGCCTTTTTACGAAGGTCATACTCCAACATTCCTGGTGCCAGCCCCCCGTACAAAGCAAGGTCTTTAGTGGCTGCAGGCTCGCTGATCCCAAATCTCGTAACGAGGTCTTTTCGGCTCACTTGGCCCGAGAAAATGGCAAGAAATTCAATAAAGAACAGGCGTTCTCGCTGGATGTCGCGCTGTTGAGTCATTTCAATATCGCTCACGGTTTTTAAAACAGCTTAGCACCTACGACCACAATTTATCACGTCATATTAAATATAACGTGATAAAAAATATTGCGTAGATCAGATTTTGAGCGTAAGATGAAGTTGTGATCAGGTGACAGGTGTTTGATCACTGCATTTTTCTTTCAAGTTGAATAGCGAGGGCTAGCACTATGAGCAAAGGTAAACCTGACAACCCCAATAAACCGGAACATCCAGATGTACCGCCTGGACCTCCGGGAAATCGGCCGAATCCCGGTGATGGGGCCCCAAAACCGCCCGGCCACCGTCCGGTGGGATAGTCATGACTAGCTGGTGGGAGCACTACCCCCAAGAATTCGAGGCAGAAATGGACGCGCTACGGGCCTCGGATTTCCAGTGGGAAGTCCGACAAAATGACCGGGAGCAAGGACGCCTGGTCATAGACCTACGAGTAAAGCACGAGGGGAAAACGTTCGAGCTAACGGCAGAGTACCCGGATAGTTTCCCCTACTTTGCGCCACAGGTGACAGTGAAGAACCATTTCTTTACTCGCCACCAACACCCTTGGAATCGCAATCTTTGCCTGTTGGAGAGGGAAAACGAGGACTGGCGACCAGGTGTAGATAGGCTGGCAACTCTCGTTGAAGACCAGTTCCCGCAGATTTACGTTACGAACCAGAAGAACGGTAACCCAGACCTACAAGCAGAAATTGAAGATCATATCGGCGAGCCATTTTCCGCTTTTCTTCAAAGCCATCCTCATTCATCGATTGTGGTCCCCGACTCCTCGCCCAGTCCGACCATCTCTCATGGATATCTGAAGTTGAAAAAAAGGAAATTGCCTGGAGAAGTTGGTAATCCAGACGTGGTGGTAAACGGCGCAATAGAGGAAATTCAAGACTCTGAAGGCAAGCCTATCTTGGCAGGGGTTTCCATTCCTCCGGTTTTCACTGATAGCGATAAGGCGTTTTGGATGAGGTTGCCGGGGCCTCCTGATGTTGCTGCCATCAAAGGCGCAGGAGATCTGCAGACTCAGCTAATCGAAAATGCCAAAGATCGGATTGTCGACTTCAGAAAGCGTCTTGCGAAAGCAAAGACGGGAACAGTCATTATTATTGGTTTTGTCTACGAAGACGAAGTTGAATGGAGAGAGCATCGTGATGACTGGTTTTTCATTGCAATCAGGGTTGAGCAAGTTGCACGAAAATCGAGGCCTTCTCGGCTGCGTAGGGCATTTGTCAGGCCAGATTGGGGGGGAGAAAATGCATGGCTGACGCGCGCCCCTTTTTTGCAGAGTGTTCGAGACAAAAAAGTCGTTTTGATTGGAGTGGGCAGCCTAGGATCTTCCCTTGCTCTTAAGTTGGCCAGTGCCGGTGTCGGTGAATTGCATCTTATTGACCGTGATGTCGTCCAAGTCGGTAATACGATCCGGTGGGCTTTGGGGTGGCAAGCCGCAGGCCTATTAAAAACTCATGCAGTGGCTGGCTTTATTGAAACGAATTACCCTTACACCCGGGTCCAGCCACATTATGTGAACATTGGGCTACCTCATGGAACAAGTGAGCAATCAGACCGGAATGTCTTAGAGCATCTGGTTGGTCAAGCTGATCTAGTATTTGATGCAAGCGCTAGCTACCGCGTTAATCATTACATTGCGGACCTTACTGCTAGCATGGAAAAAACCTACTTATGGCTTACCACAACACACGGTGCGGCGGGAGGTACTCTGGGCAGAATATTGCCAGGCAAAACAAAAGGCTGCTGGCATTGCTTTCAATACGCGCTGGGCGACAGGACCATAGAACCACCGGCTGATTCTGGCGGAGAAGATATACAACCGGGTGGGTGCGCAGCGGCAACGTTTATAGGAGCCGGCATAGATAGTGAGGAGGTTGTGGTTCTGGGATCTCGTCTGGCCATAGCGACGCTGTCGGATAGCGACGAAAACAGATATCCCGATTTCGATTGGGACGTGGCAATTGGTAATTTCTGGGACAAAACGACTGGTATGTCTCTAGCGCCTCGATGGACAACCGGTTCACTGGGAGCACATGAGCACTGTAAGCGGTGTTCCCCGTGAGAGAGACAGTATGGGCGAGCTGCTCAGTCCTTGAGGGCATAGAATTAGAGGCAGACCGGGCTTTCCCCTATGAAACCGGTGGCGTACTCGCGGGTTATACATCAGAGAAAGGCATACCCGTTATTTGCGCTTTCACCGGGCCAGGCCCCAACGCTCGACATTATTTAACTCATTTTGAGCCTGACCACGATTGGCAGTGCGAGCAGCTAGACGAAATTTATCTCAAATCATCAGGCGTAATGACATATCTGGGGGATTGGCACACCCATCCGAATGGGCTTGCCAAGATGAGCCGAATTGACAAGAAAACACTCCTTAGGATCGCAGAGCACAGAGAAGCACAGTGTGATTTCCCTTTGATGATGATCGGCGGAGGTTGTAGCCGCTCTTGGCTGTGGGCCTGCCATCGTTACCTTGGGCGAAATATGTGGGAGCTAAGACCAAAATACCGGCGAGCTAATCTGAAAACCTTTGATCCAGACTGACCGTATTGACGGTTCGAGATAAACCCCAGGACTGCAATACACCAGAGGCAATAAAGAAGCAGGTAGCGCCGCCTCGCTATCAATAACGATTGCTGTCTTGAATTTCGCCCGTTTCGAGACAAATGGCCAGAACTAAGGGCTGGAGACAAAGCTGAGAAAATCTGGTGAACTAAAATGAACACCCCACCTGGTTAACTTATACACCCTGTTGTTGTTCATGAAACTTGCTAGGCTTCAATACACCGCCTGCAAACAAGAGCCTAGCTACTCAGGGGCTTGCTCTGATTGGTTAGATGGTTCATCCAGAGTGTCTATTGGGTTTCTCCTGAACTTATTCGCCGCTGGAGGCCCTTCCCCGCTGTATGCTAAACAAAAGCGGACATTCGCGAAATTCAGGGATAGGCAACGGGCAAAGAGCAGCAACTGTTCATTAAGCCTGCTGATTTTTCCGCATGAAGATCTCAACGTATTTACAGCTCGCACGGGTATCAGGCGAGACTAATTGCGCCTGATACCCAATAACTGGCCTGGGTATACAATTATGGTTTGGTCAGACGTTCATCAGAACTGACTTTAGCTCGGTATAGTGCTCGATGCACGCGGAGCCCATCTCACGTCCTAAGCCAGACTGCTTGAATCCGCCGAATGGTAAGGTTGGATCCAAGGCAGTGTGGCAGTTCACCCAGACACTCCCGGATTTGATTTGCGGAATTAGCCGATGCACCTCCGACAGGTTGTTGGACCAGATGCTGGCCCCCAAGCCGTAAGGTGAGTCGTTGGCCATGCGCACAACCTCATCTATGTCATCAAACGGCATGGCCACCAAAACTGGACCGAAGATCTCTTCTCGTACCACTCTGGACTGTTGATTCACGTCCACCAACACAGTCGGCTTCATAAAGAAACCGGGACCAAAGGCATCACCGCCCGTGGCCACCTGGGCGCCTTCCGACCGCCCCTGTTCGATATATCCATGCACTCGTTTCTGCTGTGCACTAGATACCATGGGTCCCATTTCCGTCAGCGGATCAAGACCATTACCTATTTTTATGCCCTCTGCAATGCCTGAAATGTCGGCAACCATGTTATCGAACAGTTTCCGATGGACATAGAGGCGGGAGCCGGCACAACATACCTGTCCTTGATTAAAGAAGATGGCATTGGCGGCGCCTTGAGCAGCCACTTGTGGATCAGCGTCAGCCAAGACGATAGTTGGGGATTTCCCGCCAAGCTCAAGCGTCACCCGAGTCATGTGCTCCATGGCAGCCTTGCCGATCAGCTTGCCGACCCCCGTGGAACCGGTGAAGGTCAGCTTGTCCACATCCGGATGGGAGGACAGAGCTGCACCGGCATCGTGCCCAAAGCCTGGAACCACGTTGAGCACGCCTGGTGGGTAGCCTGCTTCCAGGGCCAGTTCGCCCAGGCGTAAGGCAGTCAGCGGAGTGTCCTCAGCCGGTTTGAGAACCACAGTACAGCCGGTGGCAAGCGCCGGCGCTAGTTTCCAACACGCCAGCAGCAGCGGGAAATTCCAGGCGACAATGGCGCCAACGACTCCGACTGGTTCGCGGCGGGTGTAGCCATGGAATTGAGCATCAGGGATAAAAGGCACCGAGGCCTGAACCGTACTTCCCTCAATCTTGGTGGCCCAGCCCGCCATATACCTTAGAAAATTTATTGCCAGCTGGATATCCACGGCGCCGGCAACAGCGACGGTTTTGCCATTGTCCAGACACTCCAGTTCCGCCAGCGATTGGGCATTGGCCTCAAGCAGGTCCGCGAATCGCCACAGCAGTCGCTCGCGCTCGACCGGTTTCATCCGGCTCCACGCCGAGTTCTCGAACGTCTGCCGTGCGGTGGCCACCGCCAAGTCGATGTCTTCCGCACTACCACAGGCCACTTCCGAGAACTTTTCGCCCGTTGCCGGGTTGACGACATCGATGGTTTGTCCGCTCTGCCCCATCGGTCGTTTGTCGCCGATTAAAAGGGGATGCTGGCGGTCGATGAAGGATTTCGTGTCTGGATGAATGGAAAATTCTGTCATTGCGAACCTCTTGCATTGTTGTCGTTGATTCAGAGGTCTGTTTAGCAATGCATGTGCCACCCAAATGAAGCTCAACAACATCATGATTTAATGAAGAAAAATAATTAGCTGTTGGGTGGATGGGGAAGTTGTGAGTGTCGCAGATTGAAACAACTCGGGTGACGCAATCCTTCCCATGGGCTTGGCTGGAAAAGATGGAGGTTCCCGAAATCTTCTGGCTCGGTATGTTCGCTGTCTCAAAGTGCAACAGGTGTCGCTATATTGAGCATTATGGAGTGCCTGTTTTTCAGTCTTTCTCGACCAAGCGAAGAAAGAAGAAAACTGTTTTGTAGGTAAAAATGCGGACATGGCACACCACATGCTTTGAAACCTGAACGAAACAAAACCGAATTGATTCATGAACGATGAGAGACACCTCTGTTTTGACCAGTAAAGGAGGTCAAATTTTGAAAACAACAACATTGAAGGCCGTAGCCGCAAGTCTGGGTTTTCTGACTGTGGCAGCGATCCCCAAAGGGGCCATGGCCGCCGAAAGCGCAGAAGAGATCATTGGCAGGAGCTGTGTCGGTTGCCATTCCTCAGAAGGCGAGCAGCAGTGGAGTCGAATCAGCAAACAGCGAAAAACTCCTGAAGGTTGGCTAATGACCATTGCTCGCATGCAGCTCATGCACGGTCTGCAGATTGAAGAGGATGACCGGCGCACATTGGTCAAATACTTCTCGGACAACCAGGGCCTGGCACCGTCGGAGACAGAGGGGGCTCGTTACGCCCTGGAACGGCGCCTCAACACTCAGGAATCGTTTGAATCCCAACAGTTCACAGAAACCTGTGCCCGTTGCCATTCCGGCGCTCGGGTCAAGTTACAGCGTCGTACTGCCGAGGAGTGGGAACATCTGGTGCACTTCCACTTGGGGCAATGGCCGACCACGGAATACCAGGCGATGGGTCGGGATCGGGAATGGCTGAATCTAGCGTTGAACGAAATGGTGCCCGAATTGGCGGAGTCGCTGCCATTGGAGTCGGACGCGTGGGAAGACTGGCAGCAGCGGCCGGAAACCGAGGTTGCCGGCAACTGGACCATGGCCGGCCATTTGCCCGGTCGTGGCAGCTTCCATGCCCGCATGGTTGTGGCTGAGGCCGGGGGTGAGGATCAGTACACCATCCGTCTCGATGGGGAATACGCCGATGGCACACCTATCCAGGGCGAGGGCCAGGCCATCGTTTACACCGGCTACGAATGGCGGGCCAATCTCGAAGTTGACGGGGAAAACCTGCGCCAGGTCTTCGCACTGACGGACGGCCAGCTGAAGGGGCGGATGTTCTACCGAAACCACGATGAAGTGGGTGCTGATGTGGTGGCTGCGCGCGAGGGCGGTGACACGAGTCGGATCCTGGCGCTGCAGCCTGCCTACATCAAAGCCGGAACTGAAGCGGAGATTGCCATCGTCGGTGCCGATCTTGAAGGAACGCCCGAGCTTGGCGAAGGCCTGGAGCTGGTTGAGGTGCTGGAGCATAGCGATAGCCTCATTCGGGTGCGTGTCAAAGCGGCTTCGGATCAATCTGGCAGCAAGGAGCTGCGCGTTGGGTTGGCCGCCAGTGAAGGCCTGGTGGTGTACGACCAGATCGCCCAGGTCAAGGTGGTTCCCGAGTTCGCGGTGGCGCGGGTCGGTGGCAACGGCGGTTCCACGCCCAAGGTCGAGGCCCGGTTCGAAGCGGAAGCCTGGGCGGCCGGTCCGGACGGCGAAATTGGCACCGAGGATGACTACCGCGTTGGACTGGTGCCTGCGACCTGGTCCGTTGAACCCTTCAACGAAGTGGCCGAGGCGGACGAGGACGTTCGGTTTGCCGGCCGCATGAATCCCGCGACCGGAGTATTCACACCGGGAGCGGCCGGGCCAAATTCTGAACGACGAATGATGACCAACAACGCCGGCAACCTCACGGTGAAGGCACAGGTCAAAGACGGCGACACCACACTCGACGCCGAAGGCCACATGATTGTCACCGTGCAACGCTGGAACAACCCGCCCATCCCATAGGCCGCAGGAACCAGAACCTGACGCTACACAGATTTAATAATAAAGGGAGAGAGTCACATGGGTGCTGTACTCAATTTGGTGGAACACAACCTCCACGAGGTCCAGGTTGGCCAGGATCGGATGCTGTTCCACATACCATCCAGCTCAATTTTTGCGCTGGACCAACTGACCGCAGGGATCCTCGACCGGTTGCGTACCGGTGGCCAATCGGCCGAGGCGCTGATGACCGAGATGGCAACGCTGTTTCCGGCCGAGGAAGTCGCGGAAACCCTGAAAGAACTGCTCGCTCTGGAACTGGTCAACGACGGCCGTCCCCTGACCGACGACATCGGCACGCGGACCGTCGACACCTTCCCGCTGACGACGGTCGTCCTGAACGTGAACACCGGGTGCAATCTCAGCTGTACCTATTGCTACAAGGAAGACCTCGACAAGCCGTCGGCCGGGCGCAAGATGGAGTTACAGACCGCGATCGACTCGGTAGAAATGCTGCTGCGGGAATCGCCGAACGAGGACCGCTACACGGTGGTGTTTTTCGGTGGTGAACCACTTAGTAACCGGCCCTTGATCGAGGCCATGGTCGAGTACTGTGAGCGGCGGTTTGCAGAATTGGGCAAGGACCTGGATTTCGTAATGACCACCAACGCCACGATGCTCACTGACGAGATCATCGACTGGCTCAATGCACACCGCTTTGGCCTGTCGGTCAGTATGGACGGCCCCAAGGCGATCCATGACAAGAACCGGATCACGGTGGGCGGCCAGGGAACCTACCACGTGGTTCGCCGCAAGGCACTCCGGCTGCTGGAGCGTTACGACTCTCGACCGATTGGTGCCCGCGTCACCCTGACCCATGGCACCACCCAGGTGGAAGACATCTGGGATCATCTGTTCAACGACATGGGCTTTTCCGAGGTGGGCTTTGCCCCCGTCACGTCCGGCGATGTCTCCGATTACAACCTGACGTCCGAGGAGCTGCAGGAGATCTTTGCGGGCATGAAGCGTTTGGGTCAGCGCTATCTGGACGCGGCCCTGAAGCACCGCAACATCGGATTCTCGAACATGCACCAGCTCATCACCGATCTGCATGAGGGCCACAAGAAGGCTCTTCCCTGCGGTGCCGGGCTGAAAATGCTGGCGGTGGATCATGAAGGGGAGCTCAATCTCTGCCACCGATTCACCGGCTCCGATCTGCCAACCTTCGGCAACGTGAAAGTGGGCGTGCAGCACGCCGAACTGGGCGACTTTCTGTCTAAGCGCCTGGATCGGACCGACACTGGCTGCGCCACCTGCCGAATTCGCAACCTCTGCTCCGGTGGCTGTTACCACGAGAGCTACGCGCGCTACGGCGACCCCACACACCCGACCTATCACTACTGTGATCTGATGCGCGATTGGGTGGACTTCGGTATCGAAGTCTACAGCCAGATCATGGCCAACAACCCGGCCTTCATAGACCAGTACATTTCGCCGCGGAGGGCACACTGAAATGAAACATCTCAAAGCGATTAATAACAAAGCCCAACTGCTCAGCCAGGCAGTCGCGGAGGAAAGCGTGGAAGAAGTGGTGGCCATGACCTCTCTGGCAGGCTGTACCGCTACCACCGACCCCGGCTGGGAGATCGATGCGTTTGGTGGCGTGACCTCTCTGTGTCAGCCCATGGAATCGGATCTGTACGGCTGTGCCGACCCTTGTTGGTGGCCGGCGCAGGTGCCAGACATGATGAACACCTATCCGGACTGGAACAAGGACGCCATGAACTCGAAAGAAGACTGGCGAAACCTGGACACTGTGTTTCCTGAAGATAAGAAATGAGCTGAGGGTGGACGAACAATGAACAACAAAATACTGACATCAGGCATTCCGGCGCTCGTCTTGGCCCTTGGTGGAAGCTTTTCCGCAGGCGCATTTGCGGTTGAGCCGGCGTTAGAGAAAGATCACGAGTATCTGGTGGTAGCCAACTACCCCAATAACATGCACGTGATCGACGTGGAAACCGACACCTTGTACAAAAGCTGCGAGCTGCCGGATTCGTTTGGCCCGGGTGCCATCCAGATGGGGCCAGACGGCAAGACCGCCTACATCTTGAACAACCACTACGAGGACATTTACGGCGTTGACTTGGATACGTGCGACGTCACCTTCCACGCGGCCATGGGTTGGAAGCCCGGTGAGCGGACCAAATCGATATTCTCTTTCGCCATAAGTCCGGACGGCCAAGAACTGTACGCGGTCCAGAATCCGACCCTTTTGTTTCGGGACCACTATCGAGTGCAGCCACCGAGGCTGGCGGTTTACGACACCAGTGCGGGCATGAACGCCAAACCGGTCAGGACCTTCCCCGCGCCCCGGCAGATTACGGTTATGATGACCGGTGACGACGGCACCCTTTACATGGCTGGCCCGGATATCTACAAGGTAGATGTGACCTCCGGCGAGCGAGAAGTGGCCATTGCTAGCAGGAATTGGGAAAGGCCTTTGTATGCGCCACCGGATGTGCTCAACGTGTGGCCAATCCAGTCGCCATCGAACGATTTCAGCATTCTGTACACCACCGCCCGGTTTAAGGATGAGACCTATGATCTTAATACCGCAGACTGGCTCTACGGTGTCATGAACGTTGATCTTGAGACGGGCGAAACCACGACCCGGGACTTTGGTGAGCTGGTCGAGATCTATTTCAGCGGCATTCTGTCGCCAAAAGACGACAACATCGTGTTTGGCGTGCTGAATCGCCTGGCCAAGTACGACATTGAAAAGCAGGAGCTAATTGGCGTCGCGGAGCTGGACCACTCCTACTACTGCATCGCTATCAATAACGCGGGCAACAAGATCTATCTGGGCGGCACCTTCAATGACGTGGCCATCTACGACGCCGACAGCATGGAAAAGCTTGGTGAAGTTCAGTTGCCCGGTGGCGATATGGCCATTTCAACCTCACAAATCTTCATTCGATAGTTCTACCCCTGCCCGCGGAGTCGCGTCTTTAATCCGTGACGATCTGCACTAAGACTGGACTTTGAGTGGGCAACTTGTCCGGGTGTTTCACCACCCGGACCTTTTTCAAACACCACGCGGAGAACAACAATGCGAACCAAACTCTTTGTCGCTGCCTCAGCAGCGGCCATGGCAGCGCCTGTCCAATCAGTTGTACTCGATCAGTCCGAACAGAGAACCGTTGAGCTGAACCTGGAGGCCATGGCTGGCTATTTCTCAGCCAGCGAGGACTACCTCGCGGAAGGTGGCAAGGACTGGCAGGAAGCCTATGCCACGGGTACGGTCGTGGTCGATCAGAAGCTGGCCAACGAGTCCAGCCTCTACGGTGGTCTAGGCGCCATTGCCTTGGGTACCTTTGGTGACGGTGACGCAGCTGGGTTCACAACCGGAGACGAAAGCGACGTCGATCTTGAAAACGCCTACCTGGGCTGGCGCGACAGGGATGGCACCCTGGATCTGTCGGTAGGGCGCCAGCGTTTTCAACTGGGCGACGGTTTCCTGATCGCTGGAGATGTTATCAGCCTGGGTGAAGGCCTGGATCCGCTCGGGGTAGACGTTGATCGTGGCGGAGCCTACTACCTGGCTGGCCGCAAAAGCTTCAGCAACACCGCCATTGTGCAATACGATCCCGCGGGCAATCTGCGTGGCGATCTGTTCTGGCTTCAATCTGACAACCCCTACCAGCAGGATACCGAATTGGCGGGGCTGAACCTCGAATGGGTCGATGAGTCCCTGGGCACCCTCGGGCTCAGTTATCTGCATGTCCTCGATCTCGACCAGGGCGCCAATCTGGCCCTGTGGGACCAGCGCGAAGGTATGGATGTGGTGAGCTTGCGCGGCCAGGGCAGTCTTGGCACCGAGGATCTGCTGGTGTCGTTCGAGTACGTTGATCAGAGCGGTGGTGATACTTCGGTCGAGAACGATGCCCAAGCCTGGTACGTGGAGGCCGGTTGGACCTTCAGCGAAGTTCCCTGGACGCCTGCCATCAACCTCCGCTACGCGACCTTTTCTGGCGACGATGCCGATACTGGCAAAAACGAAGCCTTCGATCCTCTGTTTTTCGGGTTGACACGTGGTTTCGGCACGTGGTTCCAGGGGGAAGTCGCCTCTAACTACGCCGGTCCTGCCAACAGTGGCAATGATGTAAAACGAGTGGAAGTTACCTTCTCTCCCCGATCAGACTTGCAAATCGGTGCCCAGTACTGGGACTTCGCCGCGAAGGACGACGCCCCCGACCTCGATGGCCAAGAAATGGACCTCTATGCCCTCTGGAGTATAAATGACCAATTTGTGTTCAGTCCTCTGGTCGGCTGGTATAAACCCGAAGGCGATGATGTGGTGGCCAACCAGGGTAACGACGACCATAACCTGTATTTGCAGGCTGTTCTGATGTATTTCTATTGATGTTAGGCGATGCCTTCGCGCTGTTAAGGACCAGCGCCTGGGCTCGCTTTCGGTCTAAGTATGAGATCGGCCAGGGTTTGCATGAAACTGGACATGGGCGTATAGAAAGAGAAGGAATCCTACGCTTGTTCGCTGACACAAATCCAACAATGAGGCCCGGAATATGCCACAGCGTCTACGCCATGAGCTGATCAGTGACCCGGTGATCGCGGCCCGGACCGCGCGAGAGCGGCTGCAATCCGAAGGTGAGTTGCCGGGAGGATACCTGCGTGATGAGATAGAGGCTTCATGGCGTCGAAGTCTGGACGCTGGGCTGGACTGCAGGGATGACACCGTCCAGACAATCGATGAGATATCGGATCTACGATCATTCCGTGAACAGCATGATTTGCTGTTGAATGCCGCCGCGCCAGAGTTTGAGCAGTTAATCCAGCAGTTCGGCGATGACGGTCTGATTATGCTGGGCAATGTCGACGCCCGGATTCTGGCCCTGGACGGCAATCAGGACATTATTACCCCGGATCGACGCATGGCGCTTCGTCAAGGTGTTTCCTGGAGTGAAGTTCACAGAGGTACTAATGCATTAGGAACCGCAGTGATCGAACAACGCCCCATCTTGATCAATGAACAGGAGCATTTTCTAGATACGGTTTCCCATTTTTCATGCACTTCAGCGCCAATCATGAATGCTAGCGGAAAACTGCAGGGTGTTATTGATATCACCAGGATGGGGCGTAACTGGCAACCTCAAGACACTCTGGGCGTTGTTCAACTGGCGGCCCGTAATATTGAGGCGAGATTATTCACCACCCAATACCAGAAAGGCATTGTGCTGGCGTTTCATCTCCGCCGTCAGTACCTTCGCTCAGCCTGGCTTGGTTTGGTGGCGCTTGATGAGGATGGCAAGTTGCTGGCCATCAATGAACAGGGATGCCAGCTGCTCGGACACGCCCGCCGTAAAGTGGTCGGTCGTACAATTGAGGAACTGGTAGGGGAGAAGGTTGGCGCGCTGTTGACTAAATGTCTGCGTGAGCCGATCACCGTAGTGCAAACCCAAGCCGGTCAGCTGTTCTGTGAGCTGTTGCAGTTCCCAAAACGGCTGACGCCGGCAACCTCCGCCCGCTCACCCTCTCGTACCCCAAGCAGACGCAAACCCTCTGTGCCGACGCTCGAACAATTCGCCGCCGGGGAATCCCGGTTGTTACGCGCGTTTAACATGGCCAAGCGGGCGCTGGATCACGATGTGCCGGTTTTGATCAAAGGTGAAACCGGTACGGGGAAAGAGATCGCCGCGCACGTGCTGCACCATGGCGGCAGCAGAGGCAGTCGACCCCTCGTAGCGGTGAACTGTGCAGCCATCCCCGAGGGCCTGATCGAGTCTGAACTTTTCGGTTACCGTGAAGGCGCCTTTACCGGGTCGCGTCGGGGGGGAATGGTGGGACGTTTTCAGCAGGCGAACGGCGGCACCCTGTTCTTGGATGAAATCGGCGACATGCCCTTGCCGCTCCAAGCCAGATTGCTGAGGGTCTTGCAGGAGCGTCGTGTCGAGCCCTTGGGTGGAGGTGACGCGGTTGAACTGGACATCGCCCTGATTGCCGCCAGTCATCGTAACCTCAAGCAGCTGGTGGTAGAAGGCAAGTTCCGTGAGGATCTGTACTATCGTCTGAGTGGCGTTTCCGTATCTCTGCCATCGGTCCGCAAGCTGAAAGATTTTCCCGGCTTGTGCCGGCAGTTGTTGCACAAGTTTGACCGCCCCGACATCGTCCTGGCCCCGGAACTGGAAGAACGTCTGGTCAATTACGACTGGCCTGGCAACGTGCGTCAGCTGGAAATGGTGCTCAAGGTGGCCGTTGCCTTTATGGATTCGGAGGAGCGAATCCTAACCGAAGAACACCTGAGCGATGACTTCCTGGAGGAACTGGACGAGCGACCTGTGATGGGCGGCACTCTGCAGGAAACCCAGGAGCAGCTGATTCGTCAGGCCCTGGATCAGCACGGGGGCAACATCAGCGCCACGGCCAAGACCCTCGGTATCAGCCGCGCCACGCTCTACCGCCGCATGAAGACGCTGGAGCTGGCGTGAGGTCGGGCGAATGCTGAACTGGCTTGTACGCGCGATTCATGCGCCCGACCGGTCGCAACTGGAAGCGGGCTTCCGTTGGCTGTACAGCTTTGTCCGACCCCACAAGCTGGCCATCTTGGGCCTTTTGTTGCTGTCATTATTGGGCTCCGCTCTGGTCCTGCTCCAGCCCTGGCTCACCAAACTCCTGATCGACGATGGCCTGCTGGCCAAGGACTATGGCGCGCTGGTTACCCTGGCGATCGCGATGATCCTCGCCGGCATTCTCGGGACGGCCCTGGCGGGGGTGAACCGATACCTGCACACCCGCCTTTCCGGGCGCATCCTGTTCGCTCTGCGCAGCGACCTGTATGGCCACCTTCAGAGCCTGTCGCCCTCCTTTTTCAATCAACGACGGGTCGGAGACCTACTGTCCCGGATCGATGGTGACGTAGCCGCCATCCAGCGCTTTGCGGTCGATAGTCTGTTCTCCTCGGTCAGTAGCGTGATCGGCCTGATTGGTGCGGTCGCCCTCATGCTAACTCTGTCCTGGAAGCTGTCGCTGCTGGTCCTGGTACTGATTCCCCTGGAGGTAATCTGGCTGCGCTGGATGCGCCGAAAAGTGGAGGTGCACACCCGGGATCTGCGTGAGCGGTCTGCGGACCTGTCCAGTTTTCTGGTCGAAACCATGCCGGCCATCAAATTCATCCAGTCGACTGGGCAGGAGACGCGGGAGCGCCAGCGTCTGGATGGCCTTAACGATCAGTATCTGGGCAAGCTGCTCACCTTGCAGGTGACCCAGTTCTTCACCAACGCCATCCCGGGTACCCTGACTTCCATCACGCGGGCATCGGCGTTCCTGATTGGCGGTTGGTGGGTCATTCAGGGCCAGTGGCAGCTGGGATCCTTGATCGCCTTTTCAACCTATCTGGGCATGGCGACGGGGCCAGTCAATAGTCTGCTCGGGCTGTACGTGGCGATTCAGCAGATGAGCGTCAGCCTCGATCGGGTCACCGAATTGAGAATGGCTGAAACCGAGATTAAGACGGTTTCCAATCCACGTCCGCTGCCTGTGCCCCTGCGCGGCGAGCTGGCTTTGAAAAACGTAAGTTTCGCCTACACGGATCGAACCCCGGTGCTGTCCAACCTGTCGGTAACTTTGCCGGCCGGGCGGAAAATCGCCCTGGCGGGCGCTTCGGGCGCAGGCAAGTCGACTCTGCTCGATCTCCTGCAGCGGCATTACGATCCCAGGGAAGGCCGCATTCTGTTGGATGGCATCGATCTTCGAGAGCTGAGTCTGGCAGACGTGCGCCGGAGCATCGCGGTGGTGTCCCAGGAAGTGACGTTGTTTCGGGGATCGCTGTTGGATAACCTCCGGTATGCCTGTCCCGACGCAAGCCGCGAGCAGGTCCTGGCCGCGGCCCGGGATGCCCAGTTGACCGAATTGATTGAACAGTTGCCACAAGGGCTGGATACCCCGCTCGGTGAGCGCGGCCAACAACTGTCCGGTGGTCAGAAGCAGAGAATCACCATCGCCCGGGCACTCCTGCAGCAGCCGGCCGTGCTGGTTCTGGATGAAGCCACCTCGGCAGTGGACGAAGCCACTGAGCAACAGGTGATCGCCGCCGTTGACCGGCTGTTTGCCGACCGTACCCGAATTCTGATCAGTCATCGGCCTTCTACCCTGTCTGGTGCCGATCTCCATCTGCAGCTGAAAGACGGCTGGCTCCAACCGTCGACGGAGGTGCTCAATGTCGTCTGATCGGATCCGCATCGGCGTCGTTGATTCCGGCTACGCGGCCCATCAGGTTGTCGCAGCAAGCGCGGCGTTTGTCCTCCATGACCAACAGCTCTGGCTGGATGATAATAAACCGGACCAGCTAAACCACGGCTCCCGGGTGATCGAGGTGATCGAAGCTCTGGCTCCAGAGGCGGAACTTGTGTCGGCCCAGGTGTTTCAGGCTCGCTATACCACCTCGGCGGCCCAGGTCGCCGCCGCCATTGACTGGCTGGTGGATCAGGACGTCCAAGTCATCAACCTCAGCCTGGGCCTTCGCAACGATTCTGCGGGCTTGCGCGAGGCCTGCCAGAGGGCCGCTACAAAGGGTGTAATCCTGTGTGCCGCGAGTCCTGCCCGAGGCGATCCGGTGTTTCCCGCGGCCTACCCCGGGGTGTTTCGGATGACTGGAGATGCCCGTTGCGCGCGCAACGAGATTTCCTACCTAGATTCCCGGTTTGCGGATTTTGGTGCTTGCGTTAGGCCGATGGATAATGCGATCGGTTCGTCGGGCGCTAGTCTCGGGTGTGCCCATCTGACTGCTCTCGTCGCCCGATATCTGCAGTCTTCCGGACCTGCCTCCGTTGGGGCGGTTCACACCTGGCTTCAGACGCAGGCCAGCTATCAGGGCCCGGAGCGAAGGGTGGTGGCCCATGGGTGAGTTGAGCATTGTTGTCCTCGGCGCCGGCCCAGCGGGGGCTGCTGCAGCCATCGGCCTGAAACGGCTCGGCTATCGGGTAACGGCAGTGTCCAACCCCCGTCCATTCGACTCGCTGGAAGCGGTGTCAGAGCGAGTGGTGGCTGGAATGCGGGCGGCCGGGTTCGAACGGGCAGTGAGCCGGATCGCCGAGGCCTCGCCGCGCCAGGCGACGTGGGCCGGTCAGACCCTTGCCGCCAATACCGAGCATCTGGTTCGGCGTTCCGATTTCGACCAGGCGCTCTTGAGCGACCTGGAAGATCAGGGCGTTGACGTAGTGGTGGGACGGGTCAGAGGGTATGAACAGGCGGCGAACCAATGGCAGGTTACGATTGAAACCGCCGGGGGGCACAAGTCGCAGCTGCAGGGGCAATTCCTGGTCGAGTCCCGCGGTCGTGCTACACCTGGGTCCGGCGTGCCACGGATCAAAGGGCCACAGACGGTCTCCCTGTTGCAACATTGGCAGGGTCCGCCGTTGGCTTCCCGCACGGGCGTCGAGAGTTTTCCTGATGGCTGGGCGTGGCTGGCGGCCCGATCCGATGGTCGCCGCTACCTGCAATTAACGCTGGATGCTGAATCCGCCCACCTGCCTGCAAAGCCACAGTTGAGCGCTTGGTTTACGGAGAAGTTGCGAACGCTGACGCAAGTTACCCCGTTTATTGAGGGCGCCCAGCCGGTCGGTGAGGTTTACGGTCGGACCAGCACCGCCATCTTGAGTGAGACTAACGTCGGAGAACGCTGGATTCGTGTGGGCGACGCCGCGATGGCTGTGGACCCGCTCTCGGGCAACGGAATGTTTCAGGCTCTTTCGTCCGCACTTCAGGCGCCTGCAGTGATCAACACAATCATTCGGTATCCCGAGCGTGCTGAACTGGCAAAGAAATTCTATGAGGATCGTGTTGAAAGCTTGTTTTATCGTTTTGCACGTATCGGGCGAGATTTTTACCAAACAGAGACGGCTTGGGGCGAAATCCCCTTCTGGAGTAAAAGAGCTGTATGGCCCGATTCTCAACCTATGCACGTCGATGTGACGCCTGAGACAGTAAAAACAGCGCTTCGACCTGTAGTTGAAGATGGTGTCATCGACAAAAAAAAAGTGGTTGTTACACCCGATAGCCCGCTTGGAATTTGGCACTTGAACGGACTACCTATGGCAGATCTTCTTGACATCATAAAATCCAGGCCAGGAAAGAGTCCTCAATTGGTTTTGATCGAAGCGCTAGGACATCAAAAAGGTAAAGCTTTAGCGGATTGGATGGAAAATCAAGGCTGGATCAGTGGTAAAAGGTCAAGGTGAGGTTGTTGTGATGTTTGGGTATTTATTGAGATTTTGATGACGTGATTGATGCGACAATCGAAGCTTCTGTTCTAAATAATGTTGCATAAAATTCTATTTTCTTTTGTTTATAGGTCTGGTTTGGAGAGCAGGAGCCTTTGAAAATGTCACACTTTAATATTGCGGTAGTCGCCGGCTAGCCTGGACACGGAGCCGTAAATCGCTATCAAACTTTATCCTAGATTGCCTATCCTGAACGTTCGCTTTGCGACCGAACCCAACTTCGCACTTCGGCCACTAAGTCATCTCCACCGTCAAACTCCACATAAGGTGCCAAAAAAAACTTAAAGTAAATTCTAGGATAGGGCGCTGATTCCGGTTTCCACAGAAAGTACTAAATTTGCCGTCCGGCTTAAGGGACAGATTTTTTAACTCAGAAAGCCCTAAAGCGGGGCGGATCAATTATCAAGCAGTCTGTGATTTTCTGGAGAGTTCTCGCCTTTGGCCTAAAATAAGTGTCAGCCAGTGTAATTGTGAATCAGCGCTCAAGGATGAGGTTAAATGTGGATCTAAACAGCGAACTCAAAGAAATTCTTCTCCCTGCTTATGGTCCATGTGAGGGGTTTTCAAGCACCTGCGTGAATATGCGCTGGAATCCTTCAGAAGGACATGTGCCTCGTGGATTTTTAGGGGCTCATGGCAGACTAGATGAGGTAGAACTCGTTTTGGTGTTTGCAGAACCAGGTGATCCTCATGACGATGAGTTTCACAGTGGGATTGGGTCCGCGCACGAAAAGGCTATGAGAGCTTTTTCTGAGGGCACTGATTTATTCCACAGAAACGTCAGATTGATCCTCGATTTATGCTGGCCAGAATTGACCTTCGA
Source organism: uncultured Marinobacter sp. (assembly GCA_964632565.1). GTDB lineage: Bacteria > Pseudomonadota > Gammaproteobacteria > Pseudomonadales > Oleiphilaceae > Marinobacter. The sequence continues at coordinate 18,950 of CAZWEP010000036.1, forward strand.
AGAGCAGATGAAAAAAACATGGATGACTGAATCCGTGTTGTGTTCCGCACCTGTAGAAAGTGGGCACGTTGGATCAGCCTGCGAACGAAATTGCGCCTCGCGCTACCTCGCGCCGCAAATCGAGCTTTTCAATCGATGTGTAATAGCGGCGCTGGGCTCCAAAGCCCGTGACAGAATGCGTGCCATTGGTATTGAGTCGTTTATACCGGCAGTTGCTGCAGCCCCTCCTGGCTGTAATCTGAAGCACGCCAGGGCCTCTTGGCAGACAATCGCTGACGAGATACACAGGCGAAATCGCATTGGACAGCCGAAAAAAACAAAACCATTCCAAACGGCTGACACAGCTGGAGAGAGGGTCGTAGGTTCAGCTCGCTGGCCAATTTCATTGATTGGTGGCGAGCGTGGATAAGTTCTCTGGCAACGAATTTTTCCGGTCCAAACATATTTGGAAACTTGCACTCCAAAGAATATTGATCGTCGGTTTAATGTTTTTTTTAGTTTCGGCATGGAGCCATGCCAAGCCTCCTTTCAACGCAAACGAAACATTGCGTAAAGCGGAGGTCGGGATCTATTCGAGATCTTACAAAGACGATCGCCGAAGAAGCGCTGACAAGGGCGGTAAACTCGGAGCGCTAAAAGGTAGGGGAATCCCATTTTTATCCGGCGCGTTTCGATGCTACCGAGACCTATCAAAACCGTTAACCAGCGAAATCGTTTGCAGTCAGCGTGATCAACGTTGATTTCTCAGCGGACGACAACAGAAAGTCCGTGACAGCCCTAACCAAGAATCAAATTCGTCCAGATCAGGAACCAAATTTTTCACCTCTGAGTAGACTTAATCAATTGGAGCAGAAGAGGTTTGGAAGGCCCATAGCTGGTTGCCGAATTACCTGCACATTCGATTATTGGTTACACTGGTTTATGAAACGAAAGCAGGAGCGAGGCCTGATGCGGGCTGAAAAGCAACGAATCAAACCTGAGTTCGAGTGGGTCGAACAGCGGGGCGATGAGTCAATCCGATATCTGGAACATGGCTACCCGAGCCACTTGGTGCGCTGGCACTACCACGAAGAGTACGAACTCCACCTGATCACCGAAACGACTGGAAAGGTGTTCGTAGGTGACTACATCGGTAACTTTTCACCGAACAGCCTAATATTGGTAGGGCCCAATCTGCCCCATAACTGGATAAGCAACCTTGAGAAAGGGGAAGCGGTCGCCCTTCGGGATCGGGTCATCAACTTTTCTCACGACCTTGTGCGAGCCTGTGATTCGGTGTTTCCAGAATCTCGGACTCTCGCACCATTCTGGCAACGGGCCACATACGGCATAGAGTTCTTGGACTCAGCTCAAATACCAAAGGCAGTGACTTTGTTTGAGGAAATAGCTGATTCATCCGGCTTTCGACGATTGACCCGATTCTGGGAGCTAATCGAGATGCTCGCCGCTATGGGGGACTATCGTGTTCTCTCCTCTTCTACCTATTTGCCTATCACCGATGAGAAAATCCTCAACCGGCTAAATCGAGCGCTGGATCTGATTTTTGAGCAATACCAAACGGGCATTTCTCTGGAAGAGGTGGCAGACCATGTAAAGGTAACGCCTACCTATTTTTCGAAGTTTTTTAAAAACGCCACCGGACATAGATTTATTGAATTTATCAACAGCCTACGAATCAATAAGGCGTGCGAGCATTTAGCCCACACCGACAAACCAATCACCGAAATCTGCTTTCAGGTTGGATTTAATAACGTTGCGAATTTCAACCGGCGTTTCTATGACGTGAAAAAGATGACCCCGTCGGAATACCGAAAGACCTCCCTCGCCACGCTCTATCAAGGGTGATCAAGCAGTTAAATGAGTTCCACCCAGACTTAGAACTGCCCGTCCGATAGTACTTTCCGGCGATTCCCTCCCTGGCGTTCATGGCAGTAGACCATTGTTAGATCCCCAACTGCCGCCTGTTTCAGCGCTAAGATCATTTTTTGGCAAACTCACGGCGCCCGCCCACGAAGACAAAAAAGTACATAAATTCGGCGCGGTGCGTATTTGTCCGATTTTGCCATTAAGCGTGTAATGAATTCATTCACTGAGTTACACCGGCCTATGCTCTTTGCGCCGGGCTGAAGTGACAAAACAAGCCCTTGCAAAAAGGCGCTTTGATCGACCTACTCCAAAAACAAGCAGAGGTTCGAGCATGAACAACAACCGCTTTCTAGCCACAGCGATGGCCGTTGCTATGACGACCGCTGGGTCCCACGCAATAGCTGCCACCAAGGTAACCATTGGTACCGTGAACAATGGCGACATGGTGCGCATGCAAAGCCTTTCCGACGAATTCGAAAAGCTTTACCCCCACATTGAACTGAACTGGGTGGTTCTCGAAGAAAACGTGCTGCGCCAGCGCCTGACCACCGACATTGCCACTGACGGTGGCCAGTTCGACGTCATGACGATCGGCATGTACGAGGCGCCGATCTGGGGCGAAAAAGGCTGGCTTACCGAAGTGGATGACCTTCCGCAGAATTATGACCAAGGCGACATATTCCCGTCGGTTATTGGGGGCTTGTCATACGAAGGTAAGCTATACGCGCTGCCGTTCTATGCTGAAAGTTCCATGACCTTTTATCGCACGGACCTGTTCGAGGCTAACGGCCTGAGCATGCCCGACCAGCCTTCATGGGATCAGATGAAAGCGTTCGCTGAGCAACTTCACAAGCCAGAAAACGAGCAATACGGCATCTGCCTGCGTGGCAAGGCAGGGTGGGGCGAGAACATGGCATTGGTCACCACTATGGCCAATTCGTTCGGAGCCCGCTGGTTTGATGAAAACTGGAAGCCGGAGTTTACGAGTTCGGAGTGGCAGAACGCGATCAACTTCTACGTGGATCTGCTTGGCAACTATGGTCCTCCCGGCGCCAGCTCCAATGGCTTCAACGAAAACCTCGCACTTTTCAACAGCGGCAAATGCGCCATGTGGGTGGACGCCACGGTTGCTGGCGCCTTCCTGACCGACGAAGACCAGAGCAAGGTTGCCGAGGATGTGGGGTTTGCCCTGGCCCCTGAGCAGGTCACTTCCAAAGGTTCTGGTTGGCTCTGGTCCTGGGCTCTGGCGATTCCCGTGAGTTCGGACGCCAAGGAGGCGGCCAAGACCTTCGTTACTTGGGCAACCTCGAAAGACTACAGCCAACTGGTTGAGGAAAAATATGGTATTGCCAATGTGCCGCCCGGCACGCGCACCTCAACTTACGACAATGCCGAGTATCTTGCGGCAGCGCCGTTTGCTACCCGAACTCTGGAAGCCCTCGGAAGAGCTGACCCGAATGATGCCACGTTGAAGCCATCTCCCTATGTAGGCGTCCAGTTCGCGGCCATTCCGGAGTTCCAGGCCATTGCAACTCAGGTTGGAAAATTAATCTCCGGTGCGCTGGCAGGTTCCATGAGTGTCGATCATGCCCTCAAGGCCTCGCAGTCGATCACCCTTCGAGAGATGACGCGCGCGCGCTACTACTCCAACTAGAACCCGTTCCAACCGATTACCCGGCGAAGCTGAAACAACAATGAACTGAGGCATCCCCGAAATAGGGGGCTGTCCTCGGTCTCCGGAGAACCGCTATGAAATCTACCGCTCTCAATGCCGGTCCTGTAGGCACTGCCACGGAATCTGAGCACGGCAGCGCCAGGACAAACCACCGCAGGAAATCGCGCATCAGCCGTTACATGGTGTCGCCGTCGGTAATTGTGCTGTTGTTATGGATGGTAATCCCGCTGTCTATGACCATCTACTTCTCAGTGATTCGTTACAACCTTTTGTATCCGGGTGACAATGAATTTGTTGGGTGGGAAAACTTTCAGTTTTTTGTCACCGATTTCGGCTTTATGGCCGGAATGAGCAACACCCTTGTGCTGGTGGGTGCGGTTCTTCTGATTACAATAGTTTTCGGCGTGTTGATTTCGCTGCTGATCAATCAGGCATTCTGGGGACAGGGCATCGTCAGGATTCTGCTGATTTCCCCATTTTTCATCATGCCCACGGTCAACGCGTTGGTCTGGAAAAACCTGCTGCTGCACCCAGTTTCTGGTGTGTTTGCGGCGATCTGGAAGTTCTTCGGAGCCCAACCTATTGATTGGTTTGCCGAATTCCCTCTGTTTTCGATCATCATGATTGTGTCCTGGCAATGGTTGCCGTTCGCCATCCTGCTCCTGATGACGGCACTGCAGTCCCTGGACCAGGAGCAGCAGGAAGCAGCACGACTTGATGGTGCCGGACCGGTAGCCCTGTTTTTTCACCTGACCTTGCCACACCTGGCGCGCCCAATTGCGGTTGTGGTCATGATCGAGACCATTTTCCTGCTCTCCATCTTCGCCGAGATCTTTACGACCACCGGTGGCGGGCCGGGGTACGAAACCACCAACCTCGCATACCTCATATACAGCCAGGCGTTGCTGCAATTCGACGTCGGACTGGCGTCGGCCGGCGGACTGATCGCCGTAATTCTTGCCAACATTGCCGCGTTCTTCCTCGTGCGGCTGGTAGGCAAGAGCCTGACAGAAAAACAATGATTCCGGAGGTTACAAGATGCTGAGCCTTAAACAACGACGCAGCCTGAACACCCTGTTTTTGGGAGTGTTGGCCTGGGGAGTCGCCCTGGCGATCTTCTTCCCGATTTTCTGGATGTTGCTTACCAGCTTCAAGACGGAAATTGATGCATTTGCCACCCCGCCCCAGCTGTTTTTCACGCCAACTCTGGAGAACTACACGCTGGTCAATGAACGCAGTGACTATCTGCACTTTGCCTGGAATTCGGTGGTGGTGTCTTTCGGCTCCACGGTCATCGGCATGATGCTCGCCGTTCCCGCCGCCTATTCCATGGCCTTTTTTGAGACCAAACGAACCAAAGGGACACTGCTGTGGATGCTGTCCACCAAGATGCTGCCCCCGGTTGGGGTACTGGTCCCGATCTACCTGATCTTTAAAGACACCGGCCTGCTCGATACCAAAACCGGACTGGTGATCATCTACACGCTGATCAACCTGCCGATCATGGTCTGGATGGCTTACACCTACTTCAAGGAAATCCCCAAAGAAGTGCTTGAGGCCGCGCGTATGGACGGCTCCACACTGTTCCAGGAAATCTGGCGGGTGTTGCTGCCTATGAGTAAGGGTGGATTGGCGGCCACTGTGTTGTTGTCACTGATTCTAAGCTGGAACGAGGCGTTCTGGTCACTGAACCTGACCGCGTCGGAAGCCGCCCCGCTGACCGCATTGATTGCGTCTTACTCAAGCCCTGAGGGTTTGTTCTGGGCCAAGCTGTCGGCGGTATCCACTCTGGCCTGTGCCCCCATCCTAATTTTTGGCTGGATCAGCCAGAAACAGCTGGTCCGCGGTTTGTCCTTTGGCGCCGTCAAATAACGGAGATATCCCATGGCTAATCTAACAATTAAAAACCTTATGAAATCCTTCGGGGATGTCGAGATCCTCAAGGGCATCAACCTCGAGATCAAAGACAACGAATTCGTTGTGTTCGTTGGGCCATCCGGCTGTGGCAAATCGACATTGCTCCGTTCCATTGCTGGCCTTGAAGAGGTTACCAGTGGCCATATCCTGCTGGACCAGAAAGAGATCACAGACCTGGCGCCGGCGAAACGGGATCTGGCGATGGTATTCCAGAGCTACGCGCTTTACCCCCACATGTCAGTGCGCAAAAACATGTCGTTCGCGCTGGAACTGGCAAAAGAGAAAAAAGAGGTCATCAACTCGAAGGTGGCCGAAGCCGCGCGCATTCTCGAACTGGACCCTCTCCTCGAGCGCAAACCAAAAGAACTATCCGGTGGCCAGCGACAGCGTGTTGCCATCGGCCGTGCAATCGTTCGTCAGCCCAAGGTGTTTTTGTTCGATGAGCCACTGTCGAATCTGGATGCAGCACTGAGGGTGCAGATGCGCCTGGAGCTGGCTCGGCTCCATCACGACCTGAACGCCACTATGATTTACGTCACCCATGACCAGGTTGAGGCCATGACCCTGGCCGACAAGGTTGTTGTGTTGAACCAGGGCCGGATCGAGCAGGTGGGCTCGCCGCTTGAACTGTACCGCAATCCGGCCAATCAGTTTGTTGCAGGCTTCCTTGGCATGCCCAAAATGAGTTTCTTGCCCGGCAATGTCACGGCTATTGACTCTGCCAGCGTGACCGTAGAGCTCACAGCTGGCGCGTCTTTCACTTTACCCAAGTCCAGTGATTGTTTGCGTCCAGGCAGTGCGGTGACACTCGGTGTTCGCCCCGAGCACATTGATGTTGTTATGCCGGGAGAGAGTCCGCTCACAGGCTACATGGACATTGCCGAAAGCCTGGGAAGCGATACTTTTTGCTACGTAAAGACCGACAACGGCGAAACCCTGACCGTGCGGATGCCGGGCAATTTTGACAGCAACTACGGTGATCGCATTGGCCTGAACCTGCATCTCGAGGAGTGCCACCTGTTCGACGATCAGGGCAACGCCGTTCAAAACCCCAGTCAATTAGCAGCGTGACCTTTATGAAACTGACTAACTCAACACTTGCGCAGGTCAGTCCGGAGGTATCGGTGCCCGCCTATGACAGGGGTAGCCTCAGCCACGGAATTGTGCACATCGGGGTTGGTGGATTTCACCGGTCCCACGAGGCGGTCTACACCCACCATCTGTTGCAGGCGCGTGGCAACGAGGATTGGTCGATTTGCGGTGTCGGGCTGCGTGAGGGCGACCGAGTCATGGGGCAGGTATTGGCCGATCAGGACCATCTCTACACACTGATTGAGATGCCCGCAGATGGCACCAATGCCGTCAGCGTGATTGGCGCCATTACCGATTTCCTGTTTGCTCCTGAGGATGAGGACGCCGTCATCGAAAAGCTGGCCAGTCCCGAGGTGAAAATCGTCTCCCTGACTATCACCGAAGGTGGATACAACGTTGATGACAGCACCGGCCGGTTTAATGATGCCCATCCGGATGTCCGACACGATCTTGAGAACCCGAAACAACCGCGAACAGTGTTTGGCTATTTGGCCGAAGCATTGCGTCGTCGCCGTGATCGCGACCTGGCGCCATTTACGGTCATGTCCTGCGACAATCTGCCGGAAAACGGCCACGTTGCTCGAGCTGCCTTATTGGCCTTTGCGGAGTTAAGAGAAGGGGACCTTGCGCAATGGATCGCCAACGAAGTGAGCTTTCCGAGCAGCATGGTTGACCGCATCACGCCAGGAACCAAAGACAAGCATCGCCAATGGCTGGCTGGGCATTACGATCTCGAGGATGGGTGGCCAGTGATTTGTGAACCTTTCAGCCAGTGGGTGCTGGAGGATGACTTCTGTAACGGGCGCCCGGAATGGGAAACCGTGGGCGTGCAGTTCACCGACGATGTGGCTCCGTATGAGCGCATGAAAATTCGATTGCTGAATGCCAGCCATTCCGCGATGGCGTACCTGGGGTATCTGGCGGGCCATCGATACACCCACGAGGTAATGGCCGACGAACGGTTCAATCAGTTCATTCGGAGCTTCATGGACGATGACGTGACACCCGTTCTGGGCGAGATTTCCGGCATTGATGTGGCGACCTACAAGCAAACACTGATTGAGAGGTTTTCCAACCCGCAAATGGGCGACGAATTGGCCCGACTTTGCATGGATGGCTCCGGCAAAATTCCAAAGTTCCTGGTGCCAACGGTACAGACTCTCGTAGAGGCAGGACGGCCATTGGATCGGGTGGCCCTGATCGTCGCGAGCTGGGCTCTGTATCTGCGAGGGAAAGACGAACAGGGACAGGAACACGACATCAATGACCCCATGGCTGCGCGGCTGCATACTGCCGTCGCTGACAGGGCCAACCTGACCCACGAATTTCTTGGCATGGCGGACATTTTTGGGGCCACACTGGCCAATTCCAATGCCTTTCAAGAAGCGTTTGACGCTGCACTCGACAAACTGGAAACCCATGGTGTGGCGGCGGCCCTCCGGTCACTTCAGGGGGCTGATGGGGCCCGGCCTGATGAAAAGGCCATAGACTCATAGGGAGCACAATATGAACGCAATGGACACATCTTCGTCCTGGCGCAAGCTGGGGCAACTTGCTGAAGCCACCCGGCACGACCGGATTGCTGATTATTTCATCGACGATCCGGCCCGTTTTGACAAAATGAGCCTTCGTCTTGGCGAGCTGTTTCTCGATTATTCCAAGAACCGGGTGTCACCTCAGGTTCTGGACGCTCTGTTGGAAATGGCCGAGCATTCGCCGCTGCGAGAGCGGCGAATGCAGATGTTTGACGGTTCAGCCATCAACATCACGGAGAATCGTCCAGCGTTGCACACCGCCCTGCGTTACCGTGGCGATGAGCCAATTCTGGTCAACGGCCGTGACGTCATGCCAGATGTGCGCGCGAGTCTTGAGAAACTAAGAACATTTACGCAGCAAGTCCGGGAAGGGCAGTGGCTGGGGTTCACCGGTAAGCGGGTAAGGAATGTCGTTAACATTGGTATCGGTGGGTCGGATCTTGGGCCAAGTATGGTGTGCCGGGCGCTGGCAAGTCACCAGCACCACGACCTCAGTGTTCACTTCATTTCCAACGTGGATGGCCGGCACCTGAAGGAAGTGCTGCAGGGGCTGGACCCCGAAACCACCTTATTCGTTGTCTCAACCAAAACGTTTTCCACCCAGGAGACACTGCTTAATGCCAACAGTGCCAAGCGCTGGTTCCAACAGCACACTGTGAGTACCGACGCCGACATGGGCCAGCATTTTGTCGCCGTCTCGACCAATATCCAGGCGGCTACAGAGTTTGGTATCCGCGAGGACAGCATATTTCAATTCTGGGACTGGGTTGGAGGTCGCTATTCGCTCTGGTGCAGCATAGGATTGCCGATCGCCCTGAGCATCGGTTTCGACGCTTTTATCGAGCTGCTCGAGGGCGCCTACGGCATGGATGAGCACTTCCTTGAGGCGCCGTTGGATGTGAATATGCCGGTAATTCTGGCACTCATTGGTATCTGGAATATCAACTTCCTCGGCGCGGAAACCCAGGCCATCATTCCTTACGACCAGGCCTTGCAGCAGCTGCCGGCGTTCCTGCAACAGCTGGATATGGAGAGCAATGGCAAATCGGTGGACATCAACGGTAATGCTGTTGGCTACGCCACTGGCCCCATAGTGTGGGGGCAAACCGGCTCCAACGGGCAGCATGCGTTTTTCCAGTTGCTGCACCAGGGCAAACGGTTTGTTCCGATCGACTTTATCGCGTCTCTGAAACCCGATAGTGCTACTAAAGAACATCATTTTGCCATGCTGACCAATATGCTGGCTCAGGCCAACGCGTTCATGAACGGCGAAAATCAAGATGCCCACTTCGCCAGTTGCCCGGGCAATCGCCCGAGCAACGTCCTGCTGCTTAACGAATTGAACCCCCGTAACCTTGGCGCATTGATCGCACTCTATGAACACAAAGTGTTCGTGCAGGGTGCCATATGGAACATCAATTCATTCGACCAATGGGGTGTGCAACTGGGTAAACGTCTGGCCAAGGACATAAGCCGTGACATTGAGCAGGGGAGCGCGTCCTACGATCCATCAACCCAGAGGCTGATGGACATCGTGAACCAGCACATGTCCAGCTGAGGAGAGCGGCAATCTATGATTAAAGTCATATCGTTCGGTGAAGTTCTGGTCGACATGCTTTCGAGTCGGGTCAGTGATTCAAAGGACGGGCAGGGCGCTGATATAGCCGATGAGCGCTTCACCAAATACCCAGGCGGAGCTCCGGCTAACGTGGCAGCTGCGATTGGCAAACTCGGTGGAACGAGCTACTTTGCAGGCAAAGTCGGCGCAGATATGTTCGGCGATTTCCTGGTCCAATCACTGAAGGCCATGAGGGTGCATACCGACTACCTCCTGCAAACTCGCGAAGCAAAAACGGCTCTTGCGTTCGTCTCGTTGGACGCGCATGGGGAGCGCAGTTTCGAGTTTTATCGGGGCCCCTCGGCCGACTTGTTGTTTGTACCCGATGATTTCCAACGGGAGTGGTTCGTGGAGCGTGGTATTTTTCATTTTTGCTCCAACACCCTAACGGAGACGGGGATTCTCTCTGCCACTATGGCAGGGCTGGAAAACGCACGGGCATCCGGGTGGCTGGTAAGCTTCGACGTGAATTTACGGCATAACCTGTGGCCAGAGGAGAGCGATCCCTTCAAGCCTGTTTGGGCATGCATTGAACACGCAGACCTGGTGAAAGTATCGGCGGAGGAGTTGGCCTTTCTGTGCAGGCACAAGGATGAAGACCAAGTGTTGAAGGAAATTCTCAACACTGGCACCTCCCTAGTGCTGGTAACCGACGGAGGTAAGCCGCTTCGTTACCATACAGCCTGCCACCAGGGGTTTGTTCACCCGCCGGATGTCAAAATGGTAGACAGTACCGCTGCTGGTGATGCCTTCGTTGGCGGGCTTTTGTATCGCCTTTCTGAGCTGAATATGTCTACTGATGGCCTTAAGGCTCTGAGCGCCGATCAAAACCAACTGGAAGAGATGCTGGAATTTGCCAGCGCTTGCGGCGCCCATGCAGTCACTCATGCGGGCGCATTTTCCTCTTTACCAGCACTCGACGATGTAGAGCTTTTAAGGCGCTGATTACGACCACAGAAGCAGCCACACTGGTTGAACGACGTTGCGGAACCCTGATCAGGATTCTTCAACAGGGAACTACTTTAACTATGCACAGTAGCAGCTTACGAGGCGGCGATTTCGAGATTAATTGGCGTGGCGAATCAACCCGGCATGCTGAATTGTTCTCCTCGTTTCAGGATACGGATCGCGTCGGCATCGTCATCCCGCGCCGACTGGAAGGCCTTGGTGCT
>CAZWEP010000037.1:0-28760 GCA_964632565.1 uncultured Marinobacter sp.
ACACGGGGATTTTCAATCCCCTGCTCTACCAACTGAGCTATCCGGGCATGTTGCGTCTGTGCTGCAACGGGGCGCTATTAAACCGGTTTAGGGGTGTTGAGTCAAGGCTGCGCCGGAAAAAATTCCTGCGGAATTATTGCTCTGGCGGCACGTAGCCTTCGGCTTTGTCGAAGGGCTCGTTGTTGAAGAACCGTTCCATCTGCGCCTGCAGGTATTTGCGGTTGTTCGGGTCCATCAGGCTCAGGTGTTTTTCATTGATCAGCATGGTTTGCTGGGCCTGCCATTCTTCCCAGGCTTTCTTGCTGACGTTTTCGTACAGGTCTTCACCTTTCTTCCCAGGCATGGGGGGAAAATCCAGCCCTTCCAGTTCTTCCTGATATTTCCGGCAGAATACGGTGCGGGTCATGGTGTCTCCTGTGGGAGTGCTGAGTAATTTCGCACGATGATAACAGATAGCGGCTAAGACTGAGTGGTCAGCATCGGACTGTCGTTCAGAGAAGGCGCGGTTGTTCGGCGGAGGTGAGCAGACTGCGAATGGGCGCTGGAAGGCCGAGGCTCAGTGCCTGGTCCCGATGTATCCATTGATATGTGTCTGCATCTGCAATTTTCGATGTCTGGGCAACGTTCAGTCGTGCGGGCTGAATGTGCAAGTGATAGTGGCTGAAGGTGTGGCGAAACCCTTCGATCAGTTCTGGCTGGCTGCAGTCAAAGCCGAACGTCTGCTCACAGGCGTCTGCGAGTTCTTCTGGCTGATAGGCCGGGTCGAGTTCTGGCAAGCTCCACAGACCTCCCCAGATGCCACTGGGCGGACGCCGCTCCAGGAGTATCTCGCCGTTGCTGTTTTCCAGTATGACCATCCAGGTGGTTTTCTCCGGCTTGGCTTTCTTGGGTTTGGATCCGGGGTACAGGTGCTGTTCGTCTTTCGCGTTTGCTTCGCAGTCTGAGCCCAGTGGGCAGCTCTGGCAGTCGGGGCGGCTGCGGGTGCACACCATGGCTCCGAGGTCCATGATCGCCTGAGTGTAGTCCCGGATGCGGTCATCGGGGGTGTGCTGTTCTGCGCATTCCCACAGTTGGCTGAGAACGCTGGTTTTGCCGGGCCAGCCCGGAACGGCGTGATAGCGAGCCAGCACGCGCTTCACATTGCCGTCCAGGATGGTGGCTTTGCGCTGAAACGCCTGGGCAAGGATGGCGGCTGCCGTAGAGCGACCAATGCCCGTCAGGGCCTCCAGTTGCTGCTGATCCGCCGGAAACTCTCCGCCATGATCTTCAACGACCTGTTGTGCCGCCGTGTGAAGGTTGCGTGCCCTGGCGTAGTAACCCAGGCCAGACCAGTGGCTGAGGACGTCGTCCACCGGTGCACTGGCCAGGGCGCGGACGCCTGGAAAGCGTTCCATGAATGCCTGAAAGTAGGGAATGACCGTGGTCACCTGAGTCTGCTGAAGCATGATTTCGGACACCCACACGCGGTAGGGTGTCCGGTCTTCGTGCCACGGCAGGTTGTGACGGCCGTGTTGGTCGTACCATTCGAGCAGTCTCGTGGCGACGCTCTGGGTCATTTACCGAAGATTCCTTTCAAGGCGTCTTTGACCTGTTCGCCGCCTTTCTCGCCCAGCTTCTCTTCAATCTTCTCAGAGACCTTTTCCTTGGCCTTCTGCTTGGCGGCATTGGCTGCGATGTCTTTCAGCGCGTCGCGGAAGCGAGAGCCGTCAAAGGAACAGAGTTTGCCGGGTTCCTTGGTATAGTCGCCCCGACACTCGACCGGGATGACGACGTTTTTGACGGTATCGGTCACGCGGCAGGCTTCGTCCCGGTGGATTTCGCCTACGATCCGCAGGCCGATTTCATAATCCACCTCGGAAGCGGCAAGGTCCACAGTGCCATCACCTTCCAGGCGCATGCCCGCCAGGGCGGCGACAAGGTCTGTGTTGTTCACGGTGTTTCCGTTGATCTTAAGCGTGCCGCTCATGTCGTTAAATGGAGTGCTGGTGCCCCAGTCCTGGGTGCTGAGTTCGTCCTTGTTAACCAGGGCAATACCCTGGCAGGCCATACGAGTGAGATTCATGTTGCGGAATTCACCCTCTGCGAGGTTGAACCCGACGGAACCCTTGGCGTTTTTGCGCAGCACGGACACACGGTTACCAGTTGTCTTCACGTCCACGTTCAGGTTGGCCGCGCCCGCGAGCATTTCGAACTCAGCCAGGTCGGTGAGCAGAGGAAGTGTTTCCACGCCGGTCACCTTGGATCCGACCGCCCAGGAAGGATTGTCAGAACGGGCGTCCAGAGTGACATTGGCGCCGAAGCTGCCGTCGTAAAGCTTGCCACTGAATTCATTCACTTTGATCAGTCCGTCCTGAGCGGTGATCACGGATTTGATCTCTTTGATCGTCAGGTTACTGACAATCAGTTCGCCCAGCCCCAGGTTGATGTCCAGGGCCAGAGCGCGGAGCGTTTCCAGAGGCAGCAGGTCACTCTCCGGCCCAGCTGGCGACTCGGCCTTGGGCGCCTCTGATTCTGGCGATGACGTCTGATCTTCCTCGCTCTTCGGCGGCAGGTAACGATCCGCATTAATAGCGTCACCCTGCAGGTTCAAGGTGATACCGCTATTGGCAAGGACGTAAGCAACACCGCCCTTGAACGTGGTGTCGTCCAGGGCAAAATTCAGGTTTTCCAGTTTGATGGTGCCCGGAGTGCCGCCAATGTCGGTGGAAAAAGCGACAGACTTCATGACTTCTGGATCTTCGGTTTCAATCGCGGGCTGCCCCAGCGCGGCGAGCAGGGCTTTCAGTGAGAATTCATCGATGCTCAGCTTGCCATTGAGTTTGGGTTTGTCCCCGAATCCTTCAACGTCCAGATTGGTGTTCAGGGTCAGGTCGGCGAGGCTGGCCGTGAAGTCTTTCACGCTGGCAGTCTCATTTTCCAGATTGGCCATGGCAGAGCCAGTCAGTTTGGCGCGTACTTCCTTGCCGCCAAATGGCTCGCCGGACATATCGAAGATGGCTTCCAGTCCGGTCACACTGAAATCGTTAAGCGCCTCATTCGCGGCCAGTTGCGCGCTGATATTGCCGTCCACTTTGAACGGTGGCTTGTTGGTTTCGAAGGTGAACGCCAGTTCCAGCGGGAAGCTGGAGCCCAGCGTAATATCGCTGGCCGAGAGACTCACGCCTTGCAGGGTGACCGACTGCCCGGTGCTCTTATCATCGTAATGCACTCGGGCATCACTGATTTCGATCTGCTCGACGTTGAAGTTAAGAGGCGAACTGCCGGCTTCCTCGGCAGCGACATCCGGAGAGGGTTCTGGCGTCTCGGATTCTTTGGCATCGGCCGGTGCTTCGGTTGATTCGGCCTTGGACTCACCTTCTTTGGCGATACGGGTCCAGTTGCCAGTGCCGTCCTCATCAACGGCGAGATTTGCATCCAGGCCACTGAGCGAGAACGTATTTACCCTGGGTGACATGGCAATCAGAGACCAGAAATCGAGCTGCGCAATGAGCTGTTCCAAAGCGACGAATCGTTCACCGTCCAGAGTAGCTTCCAGGTCATTGACCTCCAGGCCCAGCGGAATAAAGGACCAGCCAATGTCACCGGACAGAATAAGATCCAGATTGGTGCTTTTTTCAACCGCTGCTTCTATTTGAGGTTTGTAGGTATTCGGATCAATCACAGCAACGGCAACAGCGACCGCAGCAACAGCCAGGAAAACGAGACCAAGAATGGCAAAAACGATGTATCGAACAGCTTTCATGAGTCTGATGTCCTTTCAACAATGCGTGTCCGCCGAGGCAGCGGATGAATGGATCAAGCATAACCCAGGGGTCATAAATTTAAAGCGCCTCAGTATGACAATACGTTAGTGATCAGCCAAAATAGATGACAGTGCGAATGAAGCTATACGGCGCGTACCACTTTCTGGTGCGCGACAAATAACGATAAAGAGGAAAACACAGTGGCTATAACCGTATCAATCGAATTGAACCGCGAACTTGAATTGCCAGCGAGCTACGATGAGGCGTTCGATCTGCTGGCCGACGTTCCTAAATCTGTCAGTCATTTCCCGAAGGTGCATCAGCTGGTCGATCTTGGCGATAACACCTACCGCTGGGAAATGGAAAAGGTGGGTGTCGACAAGCATGCGATTCAATCGGTTTATGCCTGCAAATACCATCCGGACAAAGAGAACGGCAAGATCACCTGGGAGCCGGTCAAGGGCGAGGGCAATGGCGTTGTGAGTGGTTACTGGTCACTGAAAGCAAAAGACGACAACACTACATCGGTGAAATTCCACACCAGCGCCGACCTGACTGTGCCCCTGCCAAGCCTGTTGAAGCTGGCCATCAGCCCGGTGATCAAGCATGAGTTCAACAGCCTGGTCGACACTTACATGAACAACCTGAAGAAAGCGTTCTGAAGCCGGCAACTGCTATTGGATCGATTGACGCCATTGCGGGACGCGAGGAATCAGAACAGGTATAATGCGCGACTGTCGTTTTCTGGCATTTGCCCTTTGATGATTTTGGAGTCCCCATGGCCGAACGAAAGGCTCGGGTAGAACGAAATACCCTCGAAACACAAATTGCCGTCGAAATTGATCTCGACGGCACTGGTAAGTCATCGTTTGATACCGGTGTGCCATTCCTTGAGCACATGATGGATCAGATTGCGCGCCATGGCCTTGTCGATCTGACAATCACCGCCAAGGGCGACCTGCACATCGACGATCACCACACTGTTGAAGACATTGGCATCACCCTGGGCCAGGCCTTCAAAAAAGCCGTGGGCAATAAAGAAGGCATTCGTCGTTACGGCCATGCCTATGTGCCTCTGGACGAAGCTCTGTCGCGTGTGGTGATTGACCTTTCGGGTCGCCCCGGCCTGATGATGGACGTCCCCTACACACGTGGAGCCGTCGGTGGCTTCGATGTGGATCTTTTCGAGGAGTTTTTCCACGGCTTCGTGAATCACTCCATGGTGACCCTGCACATTGACAATCTGAAGGGTAAGAATACCCACCACCAGATTGAAACTGTGTTCAAAGCCTTTGGTCGCGCCCTGCGCATGGCCATTGAAATGGACGAGCGGATGGCGGGAATTACCCCGTCTACGAAGGGGTCGCTTTAAGCGACCCTGCCGTCCCTGAGTCACCACCATTCAGGAAGTTCTCTTCAGATGAAAACCGTTGCCATCATTGACTACGGCATGGGTAACCTTCATTCCGTCAGTAAAGCCGTCGAGCACGTGGCCACTGACACCCGGGTTCTGGTCACCGACAATGCAGACATCATCCGTGAAGCGGACCGGGTCATTCTGCCGGGCGTAGGCGCCATTCGTGACTGCATGGCTGAAATCCGTCGCCTTGGAATTGATTCTCTGGTGCGAGAAGTCTCTGCCGATAGGCCTCTGCTAGGAATCTGTGTTGGTATGCAGGCGCTGATGTCCCGCAGCGAAGAGAATGGATGGGTAGATTGTATCGATCTGTTCCAGAGTGAGGTTCGCTTTTTTGGCGACAACCTGACTGAAAACGGTGAGCGTCTGAAGGTGCCTCACATGGGCTGGAATCAGGTGGAGCAAACCGTGGAGCACCCGCTCTGGCAAGGCATACCGAATGGTGATCGTTTTTACTTCGTGCACAGTTATTACGCCGAAGCCGAGGGCAACGCAGATATTGCTGGTCGCACTCATTACGGAGTTGATCTGGCGGCCGCTGTCGCCCGGGATAACATCTTTGCAGTGCAGTTTCACCCTGAAAAAAGCGCCGGGGCAGGGCTGCAGCTATTGAAAAATTTCACCACCTGGACTGGCAACTGATGGTTGCCCGTTCTGATCAGTGACCGAGGAAATCCAACGCTATGCTCATCATTCCCGCCATCGACCTGAAAGACGGTAAGTGTGTCCGCCTGCGTCAGGGCCGCATGGATGATTCCACCGTCTTTGGTGACGATCCTGTTGATATGGCTACCCGCTGGGTAGAAGCTGGAGCACGTCGATTGCACCTGGTCGATCTGAACGGAGCTTTTGCAGGTGAGCCGGTAAATGGAGAGATTGTTCAGGCCATCGCTCGTAAATACCCGGATCTGCCTATCCAGATTGGCGGTGGCATCCGCTCTGCCGAAACCATCGAGGCCTATCTGAAAGCCGGCGTCCAGTGGGTCATCATTGGCACCAAGGCGGTTAAAGAGCCCGAGTTTGTTACTGAGATGTGCAAACGCTTCCCCGGCCACATTATCGTCGGGCTAGATGCCAAAGACGGCCGTGTTGCAACGGACGGCTGGGCAGAAGTTTCAGAGGTCATGGCGACCGATCTCGCCAAGCGATTTGCCAACGATGGCGTGGATGCCATCGTCTACACCGACATAGCACGTGACGGCATGATGCAGGGTGTGAATGTTGACGCGACTGCGGCGCTGGCTCGGGAAGGTGGAATACCAGTAATTGCCTCCGGTGGCGTGACCAACATGGACGACCTGAAGCAACTGGCGACAGTGGCTGACCAGGGCATTCTGGGGGCCATCACCGGCCGTGCGATTTACGAAGGTACTCTGGATGTGCGTGAGGCGCAGGCTTTCTGTGACACTCTCAATGAGGCGAGCAGCTAATCATGGCTCTGGCAAAACGAATCATACCCTGTCTGGACGTTGATAAAGGACGCGTGGTGAAAGGCGTTAACTTCGTCGATATCCGCGACGCCGGAGATCCGGTAGAGGTGGCTCGCAAATACAATGAGCAGGGCGCCGACGAGATTACGTTCCTGGATATCACGGCCAGTCATGAAAGCCGCGATACCACCTATGAAACCGTCGAGCGCATGGCCAGCGAAGTATTCATTCCGCTGACGGTGGGCGGTGGCGTGCGAACTGTCGAGGACATTCGCAAGTTGCTCAACGCCGGTGCCGACAAGGTGTCGATCAACACCGCAGCGGTATTCAACCCGGAATTTGTGCGGGAAGCGGCAGAGCGATTCGGCAGCCAGTGCATCGTGGTTGCCATCGACGCCAAGCGCGTCAGCGAAGAGGGCGAGACGCCGCGCTGGGAAATCTTCACCCATGGTGGTCGCAAGCCGACGGGGCTTGATGCTGTCGAATGGGCGCGAAAAATGACTGAGCTGGGAGCGGGAGAATTGCTGCTTACCAGTATGGACCGTGATGGCACCAAGATTGGATTCGATCTGGGGCTGACCCGGGCCATCAGCGATGCGGTGTCCGTTCCGGTGATTGCCTCAGGCGGCGTGGGCGAGCTTCAGCATCTGGCCGATGGCGTGACTGAAGGTCGTGCGGATGCGGTGCTGGCGGCCTCTATTTTCCACTTCGGCCAGCACACCATTCCTGAGGCGAAAGCCTTTATGAAAGAACAGGGAATCGAGGTCAGGGACTGATCAGTCCTTTCTTGCCAGGGCCGGGCGCACCGGCCTTTTCTTGTCGTCTGCGAACATAGAACGATTGTCGTTCCGCAGAGCCCAGACACCACTCACGGTCGCCACCGCGATGCCTTGCTCATCCAGCAGAGGCAGGTGTTTTTCCAGGTAGTCGACGGTCACCTTGTGAGGGTGGCCGATGCCAATCGCGCTCCCGTTTTCACGGGCCCGCTTGACCAGCAGTTTGAACTGCTTGTCGACGTATTCTTCTGTCTGTTCGTGATCGAGGAACACATCGCGGCTCAGCGTTGGAATCTGGTAAGCCGATGCGACGTCGCCAGCCACTGATGATGCAATGGTGCGGCTGTCCACAAAGTACACCGGATATTGATACAGCTCAGACATGATCCAGTCCATGGCTTCCAACTGCTGGGTGAGCAGGCTGCCCATGTGGTTATTCACGCCTTTGACGTGGGGTATGGACTGGAGTGAGCGGCGCAGTGTCTCAGTGACTTCCCGGCGGGTCATATCCGGAGAAAGTCCACCCGGACCAAGATCCAGCATGCGGGTATTCGCCATCGGGGCATGCAGCATAATTTCTTTCTGGTACTGGTGCGCCTTCTCGGCAAGTGACGAGGTGTGGCGGCGATAGGGCAGGAAGGCAAGGGTGAGAGGCTGGTCCAACGCGATCAACCGCTCGCCCTGGACAAGATTATGCCCCATGTCATCAATGATAATCGCGATTGTCGGCGGTACCTGAGCTCCGGTTTCCGGGGTTGGTTCTTCTGCGAAAACCGTCCCCGACAGGGTGGCGCTCAGGACCAGGGCGATCAAACCTCTCAATCTGCAGTTCCTTCTGGCGGCAGGTTGCGCTTGTTCAGGATCCGCATGCCCTTCAGCAGGTTCAGTGCCGATCGCAGCTGGAAGTCTCGGTTTGCCGGAGACTCTGCAGACTCTTTCGGTTTGGCTTCGTCCTTTTTGCCCTCGTCCTGACCCTCAAGGTGACCGCTCAGGTCCGCTTCTGTGAAGAATGGACGTCCGTCGATTTCCGTCAGCTCAGCCGGTTTCACTTCGATGTCCGGGCGAATGCCCTTTGCCTGAATGGATCTACCGTCCGGGGTGTAGTAGCGGGCTGTAGTCATTTTGATGGCGTGGGTTTCATCCAGGGGAATGACGGTCTGCACGCTGCCCTTACCGAACGATTGGGTGCCCATGATGACAGCACGCTGATGATCCTGCAGTGCACCGGCCATGATTTCAGACGCCGAGGCTGAGCCGCCATTTATCAGTACCACAATCGGCGTGTCCGGCATCAGCTCTCCGGCCTTTGCATTGAATCGCAGGCGAGAGCTCTGGATACGTCCTTCGGTGTAAACGATCAGTCCTTCGTTCAGAAGGGCGTCAGAGGCCTCAACTGCTGCCTGCAGAATGCCACCGGGGTTGTTGCGAAGGTCAATTACAAGGCCGTCCAGGGCAGCACCATGCTCGGCTTCCAGATCTTCCAGGGCCTCGGTGAATTGGGTTCCGGTATCGGCCTGGAATTGTGTGATTCGCACGTAGCCATAGCCGTTCTCGATCATCCGAGACTTTACGCTGGTGACTTTGATGATGTCGCGTTCGACATCAATCTCGATGGGTGCTGTTTCACCGTCACGCATGATCGTGAGTGTCAGCACAGTGCCGGGCTTGCCGCGCATCAGCTTCACGGCTTCTTCCAGTGACATGCCTTTAACCGGCTGATCACCAAGCTTGATGATCAGGTCGCCCGCCTGCACGCCTGCCTTCTGGGCCGGTGTGTCATCAATGGGGGAGATCACTTTCACGAAGCCATCTTCCATGCCGACTTCAATGCCCAGTCCACCGAACTCTCCGGAAGTGCTTTCTTCCAGTTTCTCGTAGTCTTTGGGGGCGAGGTAAGTGGAATGAGGGTCCAGATCCGACAGCATGCCTTTGATGGCACTTTCCAGGAGTTGCCGGTCGTCTACTTCCTCTACGTAAGCGTCTTTGATTCGGCCAAAAACCTCTGCGAATTTGCGCAGATCTTCCAAAGGAAGCTGTTCTTCAGGGTCGGGCAGTTTGATCTCAACTTTCTCGCCCGCCTGGATACCTTCCAGAAGTTGCTCAGCGTTCTCGTCGGCCGCCTGCGCCTGAGTCAGGCCCGGCAGGGCAACAAGGGAAGTTGCCAGAGCAACAACACGAAAGATGGCGAACTGCTGAAAACATCTTACCCGTCTCATTCACTTGTCCTGAATTGTTCTGATGGCTGAATCTGTACCGTTCTTTGCGGGACAGTATGGCGTTACCGAACTGATTTGTCAGCTTTTCGGGGGCTCGGGCGGTGCTAGCGACTGCCCAGCCAGCGGGACGGATTGTCTGGTGTTCCGTTGTGGCGAACTTCGAAATAAACTGCCGGGTCTTGCGTGCCGCCTGTCCGTCCGGCCTGCGCAATCGGCTCACCCGCATCCACCCAGTCTCCGGGGCTGGTGTACAGGCTGCTGCTATGACCATACAGCGTCATGTAGCCGTCACCGTGATCGACGATGGTCATCAGGCCAAACCCTCTGAGCCAGTTGGCAAATACTACCCGGCCATAGTGCACAGCCTTTATATCGGCCTCTTCCGGCGTGTTGATCAGTACACCGCTGGTGCGAAGTTTGCCATCTGCGTAGGGCGTTCCGAATCGGTTCACAATGCGGCCGTTCGCGGGCCAGGGCAGCTTCTTCCGCAGCGATTTGAAGGGAGCGGATTCATTGGGTGAGGGAATGCTCGCGATGGCCTGCTCGACTTCCCTGAGCAGCTTTTCAAGGCGTTTCTGATCAGCTTGCAGCCGCTCTTTTTCATCAAGCCGGTTTTCAATATCCGATTTCAGCGAAGCCAGTGTCTGCTGCCTGCGGTCTTTGCTGTCCGCCAGGGCGTTTCTGCGCTCGGCAACGTCGGACTCGAGTTTTCTCAGCCGGGCCTGGCCGCTTTTGACCTCTTCCCTTGTGGACTTGAGCTCACGGAGGTTAGCGGAGAAGACTTCCAGGCGACTGATCGTGTCGCGACTGAGGTACTCGTAATAGGTCATGGTGCGGGCAATTTTGTCCGCATCAATTTCGTTGAGCAAAACCTTCACCGCAGGTGCGTCGCCTTCCATCCAGGCGGCTTTTATCTGCTTTTTCAGGCTTTCTCGCTGGCTGTCCAGCGTCCGGGTAAGTTTGTTGGCTTTGATATCCAGCTCGCCGAGGCGCTTCTGAAGCTTGCTGGCTTTGATGCGAAGCTCGCGCCGTTCGCGGGTGAGTCGGCTGATGTTCTTCTCAATATCAGCGAGTTGTCTTTCCAGGTCGGAACGGTCCTCCTCCGCATCGGCGAGCCAATCGTCGATATCGGCGATTTCTTCTTTCAGGTCTTCAATCTGGCCAGGGGTAACCTGTTGATCTGCCATTGCTGACGCAGCGCTGACCAGCAGCGCCAGCGTCAGCCACGAAATGCGAATCAATCGATGGCTACCAGGCTGTGACCGGTCATTTCAGCGGGCTGTTCCAGGCCCATCAGGGTCAGCAGACTCGGCGCCACATCACTCAGGGCGCCGTCGTCTTTGAGCGAGACCTTGCGAGGACCGATATAGATCAACGGAACCGGACCAATTGTGTGAGCCGTGTGAACCTGACCGCTGTTGGGGTCGGTCATTTGTTCGCAGTTACCGTGGTCTGCAGTAATGAGCGCCTCACCGCCGACGTCTTCCAGTGCTGCGGCAATCTTTGAAACGCAATCATCGATGCATTCGGCTGCCTTGATTGCAGCTTCAAGGTTACCGGTGTGGCCCACCATGTCGCCGTTGGCGTAGTTGCAGACGACCAGGTCGTATTTGCCGCTGCGGATTGCTTCACAGAGCTTGTCGGTGACCTCGGGCGCGCTCATCTCAGGCTGCAGGTCGTAGGTCGCCACTTTGGGTGATGGCACGAGGATACGATCCTCTCCATTGAACGGTGTTTCGAGGCCGCCGTTGAAGAAGAAAGTCACATGAGCGTACTTCTCGGTTTCGGCGATGCGCAGCTGTGTCTTGCCCTGATTGGCGGCGTATTCACCAAGGCCATTGCTTAACTGCTCGGGCGGGTAGGCGCAGGAAGTGTCGATGTCTGCAGCGTACTCCGTCAGCATGACAAAATCCGCCAGTTCAGGATGTTTGTGACGCTTAAAACCGTCGAAGGTAGGTTCCACGAAGCAGCGGGTCATTTCGCGCGCCCGATCCGCACGGAAATTCATGAAGATCACGCTGTCGCCGTCACTGATCAGGCCCTCGGGTTCGCCGTCCTTGATGATGCGGGTGGCTTTTACGAACTCGTCGTTCTCGCCGCGCTCGTAGGCCAGTTCAAGGGCGGTCACCGGATCCTCTGCAGTGAACTCGGATTCGCCCGTGGTCATGACATTGTAGGCCTGCTCAACTCTGTCCCATCGATTGTCGCGATCCATGGCAAAGTAGCGGCCCATAATCGAGGCGACTCTGCCTACGCCCAGCGCTTTTAGCTTGGCCGCTGCTTTTTCCAGCGACGGCTTGGCGCTGCGAGGAGGCATGTCACGGCCGTCCAGGAACGCGTGGATATAGACCTCTTTGGCGCCACGTTTGGCGGCCATTTCGGCCGCAGCCAGGATGTGGTCTTCGTGGCTGTGTACGCCACCGGGGGAAAGCAATCCCATCAGGTGTACCGCGCGTCCGCTGCTGACCGCTTTGTCGATGGCGGCACAGAGCGCTTTGTTTTCTTCGAAGTGGCCGTCTGCCACGTCCTTATCGATCCGGGTGAGACTCTGATAGACGATGCGTCCGGCACCCAGGTTCATGTGTCCGACTTCAGAGTTGCCCATCTGGCCCTTGGGCAGGCCAACAAACATTCCTGATGTGTTGATGAGTGTCTTGGGATGTGTTTGCCAGAGCTTGTCCCAGTAGGGGGTATTGGCAGAGCTGATTGCGTTGTCTTCGGCAGGATCGCGGTGTCCCCAGCCATCAAGAATTATCAGTGCAGTCGGCTTTCGCGTGGCAGTCATCACTCAGTCCATCATTGAATCGATAAAGTTGAAAAATCGACTGCCAATTCTAAACGGATTACCGACCCCGGGCCAGTTTCGTCACCTTCTGTCACTGACCAAGGGTGTGTATAATCCGGCTCCTAACTTTGTAGCAAGGTGGTTTCATGGAACGGGTGTTAGAATTCGCGGTTAATCACTACATTCTGGTGTCATTGTTTGCGGCATTCCTGGTTGCGCTGGTGATTCTCGAGTCCCGCCGCGGTGGCAAAAAGATTTCGGCCCAGGACGCGGTAAGCCTTATCAACCGGGATCAGGCCGTGGTTCTCGACATCCGTGACCGGAAAGAATTTGGCGAAGGCAGGATTACCGGCGCCATTAACATTCCATTAAACAGTCTCAAGAGTCGGGTTTCCGAGCTCAAAAAGTTCCAGGACAAGCAAATTATTGTTGCCGACAAGATGGGGCAGCATTCCGCGATGGCCATCAAGCAGTTGAACGAGGAAGGCTTTACCAATGCAGTCCGCCTGAATGGCGGTTTGAACGATTGGAAAGCCAGTAATCTGCCATTGGTGAAGAAATAAACCAACAAATATCATAAGGATTGAACATGGCTGAGAATGATCAGGCAGCAGCAGGCAACGAAAACCAACCACAGTTTGCGCTTCAGCGGATCTACCTGAAAGACCTCTCGTTTGAGTCTCCCAACTCGCCCGCCGTATTTCAGGAGCAGTGGAAGCCTCAGGTGGGTCTGGATCTGAACACCCAGCACACCAAACTCGGGGAAGACCAGTATGAAGTTGTGTTGTCTCTGACGGTAACGGCAAAAATCGACGACAAGGTTGCCTACCTGGTAGAAATCCAGCAGGCGGGCGTATTCCTGATCAAGGGCATTGAAGGTCAGCAACTGGGCCACATGCTTGGCGCGTACTGCCCGAACATCCTGTTCCCATACGCCCGCGAAGCGATCGATGGCGTGGTTAACAAGGGCAGCTACCCGTCACTGATGCTGGCGCCGGTGAACTTCGATGCCATTTACGCGCAGGCGCTGAAGCGTAAGCAGGAAGAAGCGGCTGGTGCAAATGGCGAGAGCAGCGAAGAGAAGACACACTAAATCGGAAGTCGACCTCAATTAAGAGGTTGCACCTGCGAACAGAAAGCCCCGCCAGATACCTGGCGGGGCTTTTTTGTGTCAGCAGCTGCCGTCGAATCCTAGCTGGCGCCAGGCTTCATAAACAACCAGGGCTGCCGTGTTAGACAGGTTCAGGCTGCGGCTATCCGGCCGCATGGGTACCCTCAGGCGGTGTTCAGCCGGAAGTGCGTTCCGAACGCTTTCAGGCAGTCCTCGGGTCTCGGGACCGAACATCAGATAGTCGCCTGCTTGAAAGGCGATCTCATGATAGTGGTGCTTGCCCTTTGTGGTGAATCCGAACAGTCTTTCGGGCTGTTCACTGGCCAGAAAACTCTGATAATCCGGATGCACGGTTACCGTTGCGTATTCGCTGTAGTCGAGGCCGGCCCGGCGCATCTGTTTGTCCTCCAGATTGAAACCCAGAGGTTCGATCAGGTGCAGTCTGCAGCCGGTGTTGGCGCAGAGCCGGATGATGTTACCCGTGTTGGGCGGAATTTCCGGCTCATACAATACGACGTTGAACACCGGTAATCAGCGCTCGACGGCCAGTGCGACGCCCATGCCGCCGCCGATGCACAGCGTTGCCAGGCCTTTATTCACATCGCGGCGAATCATCTCGTGGAGCAGGGTGACCAGGATGCGGCATCCCGAAGCACCGATCGGGTGTCCGATAGCAATCGCGCCGCCGTTCACGTTGACTTTGCTCACGTCCCAGCCTAGGTCGCGGTTCACCGAAATCGCCTGGGCGGCGAAGGCTTCATTGGCCTCAATCAGGTCCAGATCATCCACGGACCAGCCAGCCCGCTGCAGGCATCGCTGGCTGGCGGGGATCGGACCGGTTCCCATGATAGTCGGATCAACACCGGCGTTGGCGTGCGCCTTGATGGTTGCCAGCGGTGTCAGGCCCAGGGCTTTGGCCTTTTCGGCGCTGCAAACAATGACTGCAGCGGCGCCGTCATTCAGTGATGAGGCATTGCCCGCAGTCACAGTGCCGTCTTTTTTGAAGGCAGGACGTAATTTCGCCAGGCTGCCTGCAGTAACACCGGCGCGTGGCGTCTCGTCTTTATCCACCACAATCGGATCGCCTTTTCTTTGCGGGATAGAAATTGGCACGATCTGACCATCAAAATAACCGGCGTCCATGGCGGCTGCCGCTTTGCCTTGCGAGGCGGCCGCGAATTCGTCCTGTTCTTCTCGTGTAATTCCATACTTCTCGACGATGTTCTCTGCGGTGATGCCCATGTGGTAGTCATTGAAGGCATCCCACAGGCCGTCGGAAATCATGGTGTCGACCATATTCCAGTTGCCCATGCGCTGGCCGTTGCGGCTGTTTGGAAGTACGTGGGGTGCCTGGCTCATACTTTCCTGGCCGCCGGCAACAACCACTTCAGCATCGCCACACTGGATCGCCTGAACGGCCATATGCACGGCCTTGAGGCCGGAGCCACAGACCTTGTTTATGGTCATGGCGGGAACGCTGGATGGTACGCCTGCGTTGATGGAGGCCTGACGGGCCGGGTTCTGGCCGCAGCCAGCGGTCAGTACCTGGCCAAGGATAACCTCGTCAATCTGGCCGGCATCTACACCCGTTTCTTCCAGCAGCGCCTTGATCACCGCACTGCCCAGTTGGTCGGCTCGCAGGCTGGACAGGCCACCGCCGAATCCGCCTACCGCAGTTCGTTTGGCGGCAGCAATTACAACATCACGCATGGGAATCTCCAGATTTCAGGTCAGAAAGAAAGCGTCGAAAACATCAAGAGGCCGCATTGTATCGGAAACGGTGTGGGGCCAGAAACCGACCTTACATATTGAGGCTTCGGCCACCGTCCACCGAAAGAATCTGACCCGTCACAAAAGGCGCATCGCACATCAGGTAGGCTACCGCACCTGCGATGTCCGCGGGTTTGCCCGTTCGGCCCAGTGGTGTTTTGTTAAGGATGGATTGCTGCTGCGCCTGGTCCATCGTCGCATCACCTTCCGGCCACAGAATAGCGCCCGGTGAGACACCGTTTACGCGGATATCCGGCGCTAGGTCTTTGGCCAGAGACAGCGTGAGCGACGCAAGCCCGGCTTTGCTGGCGCAGTACAGGGGGTGGTTCGCGAGGGGTTTCTGGCTGTAAATATCAATGATGTTGACGATGACACCGCTGTTTTTTCTGAGCTCCGACAGGCAGGCCTGGGCCAGGAAGAAGGGCGATTGCAGGTTCGCGCTCATAACGGTGTTCCAGTCTTCCTGCGTCGCCTGCTGAATCGGAGTGGGATAGAACACTGACGCATTATTGACCAGGCCGTCCAGTCGCCCCCATTCTGCGACCGCCTTCAGTGCCAGCGGTTGGATCGCCTCTGGAATTGCAAGGTCTGCCTGCAAAGCCCTGGCTGAATGATCTCGCTCGCTGTTGAGTTCGTCTTCCAGAGCCTGAGCCTGTTCGCCGCGGGACCGGTAGTGAATGATCACGTTCCAGCCTCGCTGGTGTAGGTGTCTGGCGGTTTGGGCGCCGAGTCGGTGAGCTGCGCCCGTAATCATTGCGACGGGTGGCGTCGTGGTCATTATGCGTCTCGCCCTGCATTCAACAGATCATCAATTCTGCGACACCGCTCTTCACGGATCGCTTGTCCCAGCGCCTTGCCCTCATATCCCTCTGCCATCAGCTTTTTCGCGCTGACCGAAGAGGCTGCCTGATACGCGCTGGCAATCACTTCCAGTTTGGCAGAGTCGCGCTCGTCGAGCACGCAGGCGAGGGTACGTAATGCTAAGTCAAAGCGCTCGGGGCGACGCCAGGCATCTGCCTTGTCGAGAATGGCCAGCAGGGCATCAGGTTGGGTGAGAGTCTGGTTGCGAATATCGGGTGCCAGATCGGAAACCAGTTCAGACAACGTGGCAAATTCGTTGGGAGCCTTCATCGCAGATGAGCGTTGGCGCGCGGCGTCGCGACTCAGAGGAGACAGCAGCGCGGCGTAGCGAGCCTGCGGTTCAAGGTTGCGGGCATGACTGTTGCCGAGCGCCGACATGGCTGTCGTGTAGATTCTCTCGTCAGCCAGTTCGGGAATCAGCGCATCGAGCGCGCCGCAGGCACGAAGAACCTGAAAAAATGTGGCAGGGTCGTTCTCCTGCAGGGCTCTGACGATTTCCTGCCAGACCCGCTCTGGCGCAAGGTGAGCCATTTCGTCATCGGCCACCATTCGGGACATCAGGGCGTGAGTGTCAGAGGCAACCCTGAATCCTAATGGCGCGAACCGTGCGGCAAAACGAGCTGTGCGGAGAATTCGCAGCGGATCTTCGGTGAAAGCGCCGGAAACGTGCCGAAGGCGTCTGGCTTCGAGGTCTTGCTGGCCCTGGAACGGGTCAATCAGGGCCCCATCTTCGGCCCGGGCCATCGCATTGATGGTCAGATCCCGGCGTTGTAAATCCTGTTCGAGGGTGACATCGGGTGCGCTGTAAACGGTGAACCCGTGGTAGCCCTGGCCGTTTTTCCGTTCTGTGCGCGCCAGGGCGTATTCCTCACCGGTTTTGGGATGAAGAAAGACAGGAAAATCAGCGCCGACCTGTTTATAGCCCAGCCTTTGAAGCTCGTCCGGGGCTGCACCGGTAACGACCCAATCCCTGTCTTTAACGGGGAGGCCCAGAAGTTCGTCCCGAACCGCGCCTCCCACGAGGTATATATCCATCAGTTAGAATGCAGCTCCCAATTCAATGGCGGCACCGACGTCCGCATCGCTGACCAGCCCACTAATGTCAAGCCGGGCGCCGAATGGAGATAGGCCGATGCCTGCGCTAAACTGCGTGTCCTCTTCAATGCCGTCGTTGTCATCATTGCTGGCCAGGTTGTGACGAACCCCCAGGCGAAGCTGGGCGTAGCGCCATGCGTCAAATTCTACACCGGTTGCCAGCCATTGGGTGTCGTCTGCGTAACCGAAACCTTTCTTTTTCGTGAGGTCCAGCTCTGCAGTCACCACATGGAATTCGCCAGTATGGGCGATGCCTGCGGTCAGCATAGGGTCGATTTCCAGAGTCTGAACCTGCTCATTTTTAAGTGGGTCTGAGCTGGCGTTGGAATCCAGTTCCATGGGAATCAGATTCTTCACTACCACGCCGGCGTTCCACTCTTTATTGTCGCCGAACGCATAGGCCGCGCCAACATCCAGATTGAATCCACTTTTATCGGTTTCGTATTCGTTGCTGTCGAAGTCATTGTCTTCAAAACCGGCGACGGTTTCAGTGTACTGGAAAGTGCGCAACTGAACGTATTTTGGCGATACGCCAATTTGCAGGGAATCGCCGTTTTGCAGCGGCAGTGATGTGGCGAAAGAGAGACCGACTTCGGCAACGCCTGCAGCAAGGATGCGCCCGCGGGATTCCAGGTCCCGATTAAGGTCGGCGGTTTGAAGCTCAAGAATCGACGCTGATTCCAGATCTCGGAGGAACTGTTCGTCGTCTTCATCAAACTCCCCGCGCACCGTTGCCTGAAGGTTTGCGTTGGTAAAGAAGCCCACCGACACGGAATCGTCAGGAAAGGCCAGAGCCACTCCGACACCGGCATCGACGCGAACGGTATCACGATCAAATTCGGTAAGGCGACGGCGAAGCTCTCCCGCTAATTCTCGTGCTTCCTGCTCATTCGATGGATTGCTTTTGTCGAGGTTGTCGAATTCCTCAATCAGATCCTGGATTCCATCAATTTGATCACCGGTTTCCTCCTCATCCGCGAAGCGGGCGTTGACTGAGGGCAGGGCCAGTCCGAAATCGTCGGCGGCGCTATGGTGCTTTGATGCCAGCATTGCCGGGTTAATCGAAGCCGCAGCGGCTGGATGAGCGATGGCGACACCTGTGCCGCCCATCGAAAATGATCGGGCAGACAGAAAATGTTCCGGGCTGGCAACGGCGACGGATGTGGTCAAACAGAGTCCGATGCCCGTCAAAGCGGCGGCGCGTGAAAAAGATGTCATTTAAGTAGCCTCTCGGGAATGTAGTAACGCGGTGACTTTGAGAAGACTACCAGCACCAGGCCACGGCGTGCCCTCAGGGAAACAACATTTAACAAAACACTTTAAAAACATGAACTCGGCAAAAGATTGCCGTATTGCTGGGGGCGTTCGTCACAAATGGTCGATGGGTATTGCTGCCAGCCAGTCCCTGCCTCTCTGGCATGTGCTTGATTATGACCGCTTGTCGATTGAGCGATCAGATTTTGCGGGAGTGGCACAGTTCTTTCATTGTGTGATGTAAAGGCCTGATTGATCGCCGGATCGGCAACCTATTGCCTCGTGGCGACGATTGAGAGGAACAAAGCATGATGACTGCCGTGAAGACTGACCGAACTCGCTCAAGACTGCATCCGGGCATCTCCGGGACGCTACTTTTGTTGTTGTCGTTCCTGGCGACCACTGCCCTCGGTCAGGAAGGTAGCGGCGATGAGTCGGAAAAAAGAGCAGTTCGCGGCACAGATCGGCCCAGCCATCTGATAATGACCCGTCATGTCGGTGGTTTGCAGAAGGACCTCGATGTGCTGGCCGATCACATTCGTGAGGAAGAGGATCGTCCCGAATTTGTGCCACACGCTGAATGTCCAACCGATGATGCCCCGAAATATCGGAAAAAGATCGGTGTCGCCGGTTTCGTGTTGGAACAGCCGACGCAAGGCTCGCTCGGAGGGCTTTATGAGACCGGATCCGCTGTTTCAAAGGCCTTATATCAGCAATTGATGAATGATGGCGATGTCCTGCCGGTTCATATACCGGGTCGAAAGGTGGTGGCGAGTCAGGCGCTGTCGACCACTGAACCGCGTTTTGATAACCGTTTGCAGAAATACGCATCGGCCAGCCGCGAAATGGGTGTTCAGTTTGTGGTTTCAGGCATCGTCCGTTCGGTGGATGTGCTGGATGAATCAGCCTGGGACACGTCCAGTTACAGCAAAATCAAAAGGGCACTGTTCAGCGCTGATACATCGCGGGAGTTTGTGGTGGATGTTGTCGTGCATGATGGTTTCACCGGCCGGGTCCTCATGGAGGAACGCTATAGCACCGCGGGGCGCTGGGATGTTGAACGAACCCGAGCACTCGGGTTTGGCAGCGAGGCATTTAACCAGACGGATTACGGGCAGGCTGTTGAAGAGGCCATGGCTGTTATCGCGGATGACATTACCGGCAAGGTCGCTTGCCAGCCGATGCTGGTGCCGATCATCAGCGTTTCCGGAAAAGAGATGACGTTGGATGTGGGCACAGGCTCGAAACTGCTTCCTGGCGACCGTCTGAGAATTCTTCGGGCAGAGCACTCAATGTCCAACCCGGTGGGCGTGCCCCGTCTGCGGGATACAGGTTTAACCGCGCACATCCACTCCATGACTCTGGAAAGCAGTATCGTCTGGATGCACACAGAAACCGCGAGAGCCAATGTGTGGCCAGGTGATTACGCCGTTATTTACTAGGATTCCGGATCAGGCCGCCTCGGCGGCAATGTCGCGGATCTTTCCAACCATGGCCCGGAGGCCGTTGCCGCGAGTAGGGGAAATGTGGCGGAACAGATCGAGCTGTTCAAACAATTCGTCTATGTCTGTCGAAAGCAGGTCTCTGGGTGTTTTCCCGTTCAACGCCACCAGAATGATGGCCGCGAGTCCGCGAACAATGATTGCGTCCGAGTCAATCAGCAAATAGAGCTTGCCGGTGTCCTCATCGTAGTGATGGATCAGCCACACCTGGCTCTGGCAGCCGTGAACGTAGTTGTCCTCTGTGCGCTCATCATCCGGGAACGCCGGCAGCTGTTTCCCGAGATCGATAATAAACGCGTAGCGTTCTTCCCAGTCGTCCAGAAACTCGAAGCCGTCCAGAACGTCTTCCAGGGTCGTGTCTTTGCCAAGGGGGTTGTCAATAAATTCCTGTGCAGAGGCGGTCATTACAGCATTCCCAGTTCCAGCTTGGCTTCGTCGGTGAGCATGTCATTGCTCCAGGGCGGATCGAACGTGAGTTCGACGGTCACCTTGTCCACATTGGGAACATGCTCCAGCTTGGTTTTGACGTCCTCAGTGATGACGGGCCCCATGCCGCAACCAGCGGCGGTCAGAGTCATCTTCACGTAGACATGGTTGCCGTCTTCGGTACCGTTCTGAATCTCACACTCGTAAATCAGTCCGAGATCTACGACATTCACCGGAATTTCCGGGTCGTAGCAGTTGCGCATGGCCTCCCAGACCTGATTTTCATTAACGGTTCCGTCCTCCGGTGTCTCGAAACTGCTCTCCAGAGGCTTTTTGCCCAGCGCGTCGGCATGATGCCCTTCAATACGGGCCAGGTTGCCATTAACGGCAACGGTAAAGGTTCCCCCCAGAGACTGGGTGATGGTCACAAAGGTATCGGCCGGAATCATGATTTCGGTACCGGCAGGAACGAGCCGAGCTTCGACCTCGCGTTTGGTCAGGACCACTTCACGTTCTTGCATGCCTTCGGGGGCCTCTCTGTCTTTCGGTTAGGAAACGGTGAAACTTTCGCCGCAGCCACATTCGGCTGTGGCATTGGGGTTACGGAACTGGAAGAGCGAGTTCACGCCCTCAGTCACGAAGTCGATCTCAATTCCGTTGACCAATGGCAGATGTTCTTCTTTGACGTAGACATCCACGCCGTTGATGTGAAACACCTTGTCGTCGGCCGCAACTTCTTCAACCCACTGGGTTTCGTACTTGAATCCCGAGCAGCCGCTCTTCTTGATGGCCAGGCGGATGCCTTTCGCGTCGGGCTTTTTGTCCAGTTGTTTGCGCACGTGTTTAACCGCGCTGGGCGTCATGGTGACGGCGACGGTTGGTTCGAAGATTTCGGCTGTCATGATTCCACCTCCATCAGGCAAACAGACGCTGGACTTTCTGCAGAGCGGTGAACAATTGCTCCACTTCTTCCAGTGTATTGTAAAACGCAAAGGACGCCCGCGCTGTACCGGGAACCCCGTAAAAATCCATCAGGGGCATCGCGCAATGGTGCCCGGTGCGAATCGCGATGCCTTGCTGGTCGAGCAGTGTTCCTATATCACTGGGGTGTAACCCTTCAATTTTAAAGGACATCACCGGCACTTTCCGCTCGGCCGTGCCAATCACTGTCATGCCGGGTACCGACGCCACCAGTTCGTTGGCGCGGGCGAGCAGGGCATTTTCAGCCGCTTCCATCCCTTTTCGATCCAGGCCGCCAAGGTAATCAATAGCAGCGCCCAGGCCCACGGCCTCTGCCACCGCCGGTGTGCCGGCTTCAAATTTGTAGGGCAGGGTGTTCCAGGTGGTCCGCTCGAACGACACCCGTTCGATCATTTCACCGCCGCCCTGATATGGAGGCATTTCTTCCAGCAACTGTTTGCGGCCATAGAGCACGCCAATGCCCGTGGGGCCGAACAGTTTGTGGGATGAGAAAACGTAAAAATCGCAGTCCAGCGCCTGAACGTCTGGCTGGAAGTGCGGCACTGCCTGCGCGCCGTCGATCAACGTGAGAACGCCCCTCGCTTTGGCCTGCTCGATCAGGGGTGCGATCGGGTTCACCGTGCCCAGCACGTTAGACACGTGAGTCAGCGCCAGAATGCGCGTGCGCTCACCCAGCAGCGAATTGAACGAATCCAGATCCAGCTCGCCCTGGGGCGTGACCTGCACTGGAACGACCTTGGCGCCCGTGCGCTCGGCGATCATCTGCCAGGGCACAATGTTGGCGTGGTGTTCCATGTGGCTGACGAGGATCTCATCGCCTTCCTTGAGGCGGTCTGCAAGCCCGTTTGCCACCAGATTAATGGCTTCTGTGGTGCCTCGGGTCCAGACGATTTCTTCGGTGCTGGAGGCGTTCAGGAACCTGCGCACGGTCTCCCGCGCGCCCTCGAACGCACTTGTGGCTCTGTCACCAAGGGTGTGTGCGCCACGGTGTACGTTGGAATGCATGGTCCGGTAGTAGCGATCCATGGCGTCGAGGACCGCCGATGGCTTCTGCGCAGACGCCCCGTTGTCCAGGTAGACCAGCGGCTTGCCGTTGATCTCCTCGGCGAGAATCGGGAAATCCTTCCGTACAGCATCGACACTGAACGCCGATGGATTGACAGATTTTGCCATGGAAAGATCGCTCATCCGGTTCAGTCCTCCTGAAATGCCTGGTCAAAGAAGTCGTTCAGCCGAATCTGGATTGCATCGCGAACATCCTCAATGGGAATCTGTTGAACCAGCTCATTGATAAACGCCATGGTCAGCAGGGTGTTGGCCTGCCGACGGCCAATGCCACGGGACACCAGGTAGAACAACGAAGTTTCGTCCAATTGGCCAATGGTGGCTCCATGAGCACATTTCACATCGTCCGCGTAGATTTCCAGTTCCGGTTTGGTGTCGATTTCAGCGCCGGTAGAGAGCAACAGGTTTTTGTTGTTCATGTTGGCGTTCGACTTTTGCGCATCCTCATGAATGTGAATGCGGCCGTTGAAGATTGCGTGTGACTGATCAGCCGCAATGTTGCGGTAGGTTTCCTCGCTGTCGCAGTGAGCCGCGACATGCTCAATGCATGTGTGGTTGTCGTAATGTTGTTTGTCCTGAGTCACGACCACACCATTGAGCTTGCATTCGGCCCCTTCGCCTTCCAGGCGCAGTTGAAGATCATGACGGCGAAGTGGGCCGCCAAAACCCACACAGTGGCTCTCGAATCTTGAGGAAGCGCTCTGGCGGACGCCGGTCGCGCCGATGTGCTGAACATTCTGGCCTTCCAGTGTCAGACGCACGCTGGTCACCCGCGCGCCGTCTGCCAGCATGAATTCGGTAACTGTATCGACCATCGCAGGCTCGTCACCGCTGGAGATGTACTCCTCAACCACGGTGATCTGGCTGTGTCTGGCGGCATCCACGAAAATTCGCGGATAAGCTGAGCCGGCTTTCGACGCGGTCACTTCATGCACGATAAACAGCGGCGCGTCCAGAACGGCCTCTTTATCAAGCTTGATAAGAAGGCCGTCTTCAAATCTTGCGGAATTCAGGCGCGCCATCTGGACCGCTTTGTTGTCCAGTGTGTTGTCCAGACGTTCAGCCAACGAGGTGGCCTCGTCGTCGCTCAGGTCGCAGAAACGCCGGATCTGAATGCCTTCAAGGTCTGGAAATTCACTGGCCTCGGGAATCATCACGCCATTTCTGAACACCACCCGATAGCCGGGCAGTGACAGGCTTGCCCCACCTTTTTCGCAAGACGGAAGAGACGCGGCCAGATCTTCCGACACCGACAGGTGGCGGCTGGAATACTTCCAGTTTTCTGTCTTCCGGGTCGGCAGAGGCATGTCTACCAGGGCCGTGCCACGCTGCTTGCGCAGTTCGAGGAGGGGGCCTGGCAGGTAGTCGCCCGCCGTTTCAAGGAAGGCGCTTGGAAGCGTTGGTGCAGACTTCATTCGGCGACCTCCTTAGTTGGCAGCGGCTTCTTCGTCTTTCACACCGAGCCAGCCGTAACCGCGCTCTTCCAGCTCTAGGGCCAGCTCGCGACCACCGGATTTGACGATTCGACCGCCCGCCAGAACGTGCACGTAATCTGGGACGATGTGATTCAACAGACGCTGATAGTGGGTGACCATCAGGATGGCCCGGTCGTCCGCGCGCAGTGCATTGACGCCTTTGGAGACAATCTGAAGGGCGTCGATGTCCAGGCCGGAATCGGTCTCGTCCAGGATGGCGAGCTTGGGCTGGAGCAGAAGCGCCTGAAGGATTTCGTTGCGCTTTTTCTCACCACCGGAGAAGCCTTCATTTACGCCACGCTTCAGGAACGATGGGTCAAGATCCACCTGCTTGGAGACGTCCTTGGCGAGTTTCATAAATTCCGCTGCGTTCATCTCCGGCTCGCCTTTGTGGGTGCGCATGGCGTTAACGGCAGTTCGCAAGAATTGGAGATTGCTGACCCCTGGAATCTCGACCGGGTACTGGAACGCCAGAAACACACCTTCACGCGCCCGCTCTTCGGTTTCCTTGTCTTGCAGGTTTTCACCGTTCAGGATGATTTCGCCCTGAGTTACTTCGTAGGCTTCGTTACCCGCGAGAACCTGGGAAAGGGTACTTTTACCAGAACCGTTGGGTCCCATGATGGCGTGAACCTCACCAGCCTTGATCTCTAGGTCAATGCCTTTGAGGATTTCTTCGCCTTCCACGGACGCGTGCAGGTTTTTGATGCTCAGCATGTGTCGCTTTCTCTCTCGTTTAATCTGTCAAAATTCGTTGTCGTCAGTTGGATTGCCCGGGGCTGATGGCCTAGCCCACAGACCCTTCCAGGCTGACCTCAAGCAGCTTGCCGGCTTCGACTGCAAACTCCATGGGAAGCTCTTTGAACACCTCTTTGCAGAACCCGTTCACGATCATGGAGACTGCCTGTTCCGGGTCGATACCACGCTGACGGCACAGGAACATCTGCTCGTCGCTGACCTTTGAGGTGGTGGCTTCGTGTTCCACGATGGCCGACTTGTTCTTGCTCTCGATGTACGGGAACGTGTGCGCGCCACAGCGATCGCCAATCAGCAGCGAGTCGCACTGGGTGAAGTTCCGCGCACCCTCCGCGCCTGGGCCGAATTTCACCAGCCCGCGGTAAGCATTCGAGCTTTTGCCGGCGGAAATACCTTTCGAAATGATGGTGCTGGACGTGTTTTTGCCCAGATGAATCATTTTCGTGCCGGTGTCTGCTTGCTGGAAGTTGTTGGTCAGCGCAACGGAATAGAACTCACCGACGCTGTTGTCGCCGCGCAGGACGCA
Organism: uncultured Marinobacter sp.; assembly: GCA_964632565.1. Classification (GTDB taxonomy): domain Bacteria; phylum Pseudomonadota; class Gammaproteobacteria; order Pseudomonadales; family Oleiphilaceae; genus Marinobacter. The sequence goes on from CAZWEP010000037.1 coordinate 25,190, forward strand.
GCTCGGGTATTTCCAGGTAACAGCTGAACCGGTCTCTACCTGGGTCCAGGAGATCTTGGAATTCTTGCCGATTGCGGCACCACGTTTGGTGACAAAGTTAAAAATACCGCCTTTGCCATTTTCGTCGCCGGGATACCAGTTCTGCACGGTGGAGTACTTGATCTGTGCATCATCCAGCGCCACCAGTTCGACTACCGCTGCGTGAAGCTGGTTCTCGTCCCGCATCGGGGCCGTGCAGCCTTCCAGGTAACTGACGTAGCTGCTGTCTTCGGCAATGATCAGTGTCCGCTCAAACTGGCCGGTATTGGCCGCGTTAATGCGGAAATAGGTCGACAGTTCCATGGGGCAGCGAACACCCTTCGGAATGTACACAAAGGTGCCGTCAGAAAAGACGGCCGAGTTCAGGCCCGCAAAAAAGTTGTCGCCCGGAGGCACGACTGAGCCGAGGTACTTCTTGACCAGCTCAGGATAGTCCTGGATGGCTTCAGAGATTGAGCAGAAGATGACTCCGGCCTTGGCCAGCGGCTCTTTAAACGTCGTCGCTACTGACACGGAATCAAAAACGGCATCCACGGCAACGCCCGCGAGCTTTTCGCGCTCATGGAGAGGGATGCCAAGCTTCTCGTAAGTCTTCAGAAGCTCCGGGTCCACTTCGTCCAGGCTCTGGGGCATATCTTCTTTGCGCTTGGGCGCCGAATAATAGGAAATCTCGTTGTAATCGATCTTCGGATAACCCACATGAGCCCAGTCGGGTTCATCCATTTCCAACCAGCGGCGATAGGCTTTCAGGCGCCATTCAAGCATCCATTCCGGCTCTTTCTTGATGGCCGAAAGGCGGGTAATGACGTCTTCGTTGAGTCCGGGTTCGAACGTGTCGGCTTCGATTTCTGTCACGAACCCGTGTTCATAATCCCGTTTGATCAGCTCGTTCACCTCTTTATCGGTGGTCGCCATGATCGTCGCTCCGTATCTCTCATCGAGGGTCTTTCCGACCCGTATTTGTGGCTGGCATCTGCCTGTGTGCAGCGCAAGCCATCGCTCGTCAATGTCGGTTCTGCAATGGTTGTACCAGAGGTACGCCTTACCATCGGGTTTTGGATGACGGATTATATGTCCGTCCAGTGGTTTCACTGGGCAGACTCCGTTTCTTCTGGCGAGTCAGTATACAATACCAGAGTAAAATAGTCAGGTATTAATGCCGGCGGATGCACATTATAGCGCATCCGCGGATTCGATGAATCAGGCTTTACGGAACACCAGCGAGCCGTTGGTGCCACCAAAGCCGAAGCTGTTGGACATGACGAGGGGGAGGTTTACGTTGTCCTGGCGTTCCCGCACGATCGGGTAGCCTTCAGCGCCAGCATCCAGGTTCTGGATGTTGGCAGACGGCGCAATGAAGTTGTTGCGCTGCATAATGATGCTGTAAATGGCCTCGTGAACGCCAGCTGCGCCCAGGGCGTGCCCACAAAGTGGCTTTGAGGAGCTGAGTGGCGGAATCTTATCTCCGAAGGTTTCTTTCAACGCCTTCAGCTCTGTGATATCCCCCGCCGGCGTGCTGGTGCCGTGAGTATTGATGTAGCTGATTTCTTCACCATTGAGATTCTGCATGGCCTGCTTCATGCAGCGTACCGCCCCCTCTCCGCTGGGCGCCACCATATCGGCGCCGTCAGAGGTCGCACCGAAACCAACCAATTCTGCAAGAATATTGGCGCCTCTGGCCTCGGCATGTTCCAGAGCCTCTAAAGCGACGATGCCGCCACCGCCAGAAATGACGAAGCCGTCGCGGTCTGCATCATAGGTTCGCGATGCCAATTCTGGGGTGTCGTTATATTTCGTCGACAGGGCGCCCATGGCGTCGAACATGAGGCTCAGCGTCCAGTGGATGTCCTCGCCGCCTCCGGCAAACATTACGTCCTGACGCCCCAGAGCGATCAAATCGGCGGCATGGCCGATTGAGTGCGCGCTTGTAGCGCAGGCTGATGTGATGCCGTAGTTGATGCCGGTAATTCCGAACGCCGTCGCGAGTGTGGCGTTGATTGAACTGCCCATGGTGCGTGGGACCCGATAGGGCCCCACACGCCGGATTCCACGTTCGCGGTGGGTGTCAATTGCGTCCATCAGTTCAACGGTAGACGCGCCCCCGGCACCGGCAATGACACCAGTGGAGTGAGCTTGGATGTGCTCTTCCGTCAGGCCAGCCTGCTCGATGGCTTCTTTCATTGAAAGGTAGCAATAAGCTGACGCCGGACACATGAATCGCATGAGTTTGCGATCGATCAGTGCAGGCAGGTCCAGGTTGATCTGGCCACAAATGTGGCTGCGCAGGCCGTTATCCCGAGCCTCTTCGCTCAACCCAATCCCGGACCTTGACGTTTTCAGTGACTCGGTCACTTCTGTTTGATTGGTTCCCAGGCTGGACACTATGCCCATGCCAGTTACGACAACACGACGCATTTCATCGCTCCTAAAAGTCATCGGTAGAAGTAAACATGCCCACTTTCAGATCATGGGCGGTATAGATTTCCCGTCCGTCCACTTCCATCCTCGCATCGGCTATGGCCATGGTGAGCTTGCGGCGAACTACGCGCTTGATGTCGATGTGGTAACGCACCAGTTTGTTGGTGGGCAGGACCTGACCAAAGAATTTCACTTCGCCACAGCCCAGCGCCCGACCTTTCCCTTCACCACCGGTTGCGGCCAGAAAAAAGCCAACCAGTTGCCACATGGCATCAAGACCGAGGCAACCAGGCATCACGGGGTCGTCCACGAAATGAACCTTGAAAAACCAGAGATCCGGATTGATGTCCAGCTCGGCCACGAGACTGCCTTTGCCATGGGGGCCGTCATCGACGCCAAAGTGGGTCACCCGGTCCATCATCAGCATCTCGTTGATGGGGAGACGCATTTTGCCGGGGAAAAGTGTGCCCTGACCGCAGGCCTCAAGGTCGGCCTTATCGAAGTGATCGGGGGTCATAATACGGTTATCCCTGTTTTGAAGTCGTACCTAGTACTGTAGCGGTTATTGCAGAGAAGACTATTGACCATTGGTTGCAGTCTGAGGACAGTCTTCTGACATCGCGGGTCGAATTGACGCTTTTTTGCGTACAATGCGCGTGACACTCTTTGAAATGGACGATTTATGACTGGCTACATGATTCTGAAAGGAATACACATGCTCACGGGCTACTTGAGCATTGTGTTGCTGGCACTTTGCCTGGTGCTGGATATGGCTGGAAAGCCGAACTGGCGGGCCACACCGCTGAAATGGATTCCCCATGCAAACTACACGGTGCTGCTCATTGCAGCCATTGGCCTGCTATTCGTCACCGAATGGATGCCTTTCGTCCACGGTTGGGTGACTGCCAAGGTATTCCTGTTTGTGGGCTACGTGGTGGCGTCGGCCATCGCCCTGAAGGACACAAAGCGCGCTCCGATTCGCGCCGTAGCGGCTGTTCTGGCGTTCGTCCAGGTGCTGGGCATCGTGCACCTCGCCGTTGCTAAACCGTTCTAAAAGGATGGCGCTTTCGGTAAAGCTGCCTCGGTCCGGGAGGGGCTCAATGCCCCTCCTTGC
>CAZWEP010000038.1:0-28132 GCA_964632565.1 uncultured Marinobacter sp.
CCTTGCCAGCAACGAACGCCTTGGAGATCTCGAACGCCATCATGCTTTCCATGGCGTTCAACTTGATCTTGCCTTTCTTCTCTTCACGGCGAGCCTGGTAGTCCAGCTTGCCTTCGTTGCACTGCTTGATGATTGCGATAGCGCCTTCAACCAGCTTGTCGCTTTCAACCAGAGAATCAACAGCGCCCACCTTCAGAGCTTTATCAGCGCGGTTTTCAGTGCCACCGCAAATCCACTCAACCGCGTAATCAACACCGATCAGGCGTGATAGCCGAACAGTGCCGCCGAAGCCGGGGAAAATACCCAACTTAACTTCCGGCAGGCCCACCTTGGCTTTCCCGTCGATAACCCGATAGTCCGTTGCCAGACACATCTCAAAACCGCCACCGAGCGCCATCCCATTGATGGCAGTTACGGTTGGAAACGGCAGATCCTCAACCGCACTGAATACTTCATTGGCCTTGAGGTTATTGGCAACCAGATCTTCTTCGGACCCTGCAAAAAGGTCAGTAAATTCAGTAATGTCTGCGCCAACAATGAAGCTGTCTTTCGAACTGGTCACAACCAGACCCTTCAGGTCCTTCTTGGCTGCCAGTTTCTCAGTCGCGGCGCCGAGCTCTTCAATCGTGAGACGGTTGAACTTGTTGACTGACTCGCCTTGCAAGTCAAAGTCCAACTGAGCGATCCCGCCTTCGATCTCTTTAACCGTGATGGCTTTACCTTCGTAAATCATCAACTGATCTCCAGTCTGTGTTTGGAACTGCTGAAACAGCCGCATCAGCGAAACGCCAGAGGGCCGCCCATGCAGCGAGATTTCGGTCACTACCCGATCAAGCGATCCAAAAATTCATACAGTCGTTTGAATCGTGGGGTGACACGATGAAAAAAAACAACTCGTTTGTCAATTTGTTTCTGGAAGAAAGACGCTCTGAAACGTCATTTGTCGTGGCAGAAAGGGCGAGAATACGCCACTGAATTGTTGTATTTCAAACAGCTATCGCGCACTATTCAGAAAGTGAAGGAGCTGCGGCCTGTCATTTCAAAGTTGTTGACATTTGCCCGCCCAGAGCCCGTCAAAACCGCTTGAATGGTTCGCTTAGTTACTTTACCTTCGCAGTAAGACTTTAGTCCACAATAATAACATGGCCTTTAACGGAGACTCTTCCGATGAAAGACGCTCAACTGCGCGTTCGCTCTCTTGTAACTGCACTCATTCTACTTTTGCTTACATCATTTGGGGTCAGAGCACAGGAAGCCGGCAACGATTTCCTTTCCAGCCTTCACAGTTTTCGCGTAAGCAACTACATGGCGCTAGACGCTTATTATCGCTTCAGTTCGGTTGGTGATACAGAAACCCTTAACGAGATTGTCGCAAGCATCAACTCTGCGAATGACTCAATGAATGCCGTCGCAGAAAGTACGAGCGGAGTCCTGTCTGAAGAGCAGGTTGAAAACCTCAACCAGGAATTCGATAAATTCAAAAACCTCATGCGCAGCAATATTAATGATGTCAGGAATACCGGCTACCCGGATCTCCGTCTGGTATCTGACATGGCAAACCATGCCCTCTTGCTTAACGGCCTGGCGACCGAGCTCTACTCTGAGGCGAAGGATAGTTCAGAAATCACCACGACTAAACGGATTGAAGCCGCACGCTCAGCAGCAGTGACCATCGCACAGATGATGGCCAAATATTCCGCGCGGACCAACTCTCAAGTTGCACAGACTTTTCAGGGCGCCTCAAGCGACGTTCCGCTGGATGAACAGGCGAAGATTTTTGACGAGTTATTGAATACTCTGACTGAGGGTGACAATAAAGGCGAGCTCAAATCGACCCTGAGCAGCGTGAGCTCTAAGTGGCAGTTTATTCGCGGCTCTTACATCAATTACAACGATAACAACGTTGCATTCGTTATTGACCGCTATTCGAAAGGCATCCTCGAAGGCCTTGCAACAACGATTAGCCTTCTCGGCGGCAACGCCTGACACTCCTGAAATGCGCGGGGGTCCTTAAGTTAGGGCCCGCGCACTCCCCTTCGATCATCTCACTTTTCCCCAAATCTAACGCCCGTCACACCAATGAATTGAGCGCTCTCTTTGTTGCGACTCTACAGGCTTGGATTACACTTCAAATAACCGAGTGAGTTTATCTCGTGATAGACACGTTATTGTGCAAGGAGCATCCCGATGTCTGGCTATTCCAAGATTGTGGTGGCAATTGATTTGACCGAGGAAGCGCCTCAGGTCCTTGATAAGACCATGGTGATCAGAGACGCCCATCAGGCGGAATTGATACTGGTACACGTGGTTGAGCCCGTTGGCTACGCATATGGGGGAGATATTCCGATGGACCTGACAGAGTTGCAGGAGCAACTCGACAAGGCAGCGAGGGAGCAGCTCGCGGCCTACGGTGAAAAGTATCAGGTACCGCCGGATAATCAGATCGTTTCAGTCGGTCGCCCGGAGTCTGAAATCCATCGAATCGCCGAGGAACTCTCTGCGGATCTGATTATCGTTGGCAGCCATGGCCGAAAAGGCTTCCAGTTGCTGCTCGGTTCAACGGCTAACGGCGTTCTGCATGGCAGTAAGTGTGATGTGCTCGCTGTCCGCATTGAGAGCTAAACGCATCTCTAGAGCGCACCCTCGCCTTTCATTTTGGCTTCGAGCTTCCGCAGCTGACTCTCCAACGAAAAGCTGACGCTCGAAGCCATTGAAAAGAAGTTCAAAAGCGCCTTGAGGTTGCTATCCCCTTTACAGACCGAGTGAATCCTTTGCCAGAGAGCCTGGTTGACCAGCTGCAACCGCTGGTTTCGTTCGACCAATCCCTTAAGGTCCCAATCTGGCTCACCATCACTTCGCTTTACCAGATATTGTTGGAGCAGATAATGGGACACACTGCGCATAATGAATTCATCGTTACTCGCAAACGGCAAGTGGTGCACGGCCATGGATTTCAATTCCGCAAGAACGGGACATCCACTGGTGGCCATCTTTAATCCCAACAGGGAGCGCAAGGCCTCTTCAAGCGTCGTCGCTTTAAAATAACTGCGCCTGTCGTCCGTCACTGTGACAGAGACTTTCTGATAAGCATCCTCGGATTGGAATTCGTTCACCACCGGGAGGATTTCCACCGCTGCAGGGCAGCGCTCGCTCTCCGAGGTCTTAAGCGGACAATTCGAGCACTGACAATGCTCCAGCTTTGTCCAGGCTGGTAGTGTGGACCCGGAAACTTTTGTTGGCTGGTCAGTCACTTTGAACTCAGCTGGCTCACGGTTTTCAAATTCAAATCGATAACTTACGTGCATCAGTTCGCCTGTTCCTCAAGTTCCATCCAACGCTCCATCAGAAATTCGAGCTGCTCCTGGCAGTCAGACAGGGCCTGCAGAGTCTCCGACACTGCCTCGGGAGCGCCAGAGTAAAAGTCCGGTGCAGAAATCTGGGCCTGCAGTTCTGCGACCCTTCCCTCAAGCTGTTCGATCTGGCTCGGCAGCTTTTCCAGCTCCAGTTTGAGCTTGTAGCTTAGCTTGGACGGCTTGGTTTTTCCGACTGAAGTTGTCTGGATTTGTGACTTTTTGTCGCTCACATTCTTGGCACCACGCTGAACCCCACTGTCCGCTACCTTGCCATCGAACTCCGCGGGGAATCGACCACCCTGACGTCTCCAGTCTGTGTAACCACCGACGTATTGCCTGACGTGCCCCGAACCATCCAGAAAGACCGTGTCGGTGATGACATTATCAAGGAATTCCCGATCGTGACTGATCACGATGACAGTACCCGCAAATTCCACAAGCTGCGCTTCGAGCAGCTCCAGAGTATCGACGTCCAGATCGTTGGTCGGCTCATCCAGGACGAGAATATTTGCCGGCTTACTGAACAACTTGGCAAGCAGAAGGCGCGCCCTTTCTCCGCCGGAAAAAACGCTGACTGGAGAACGGGCGCGCTCGGGCGTAAAAAGAAATTCCTGCAGGTATCCCAGGACATGCTTACTCTGGCCATTGATCTCGATGAATTCGCGCCCCTCAGACAGGTTTTCAAGCGCAGTTTTATCCAGATCCAGTTCGCCCCGGAGCTGGTCAAAATAAGCCACCTGTAAATTCGTTCCCAGACGAATCGTGCCTTTCGTAGGCTTCAGATCGCCAAGCAGTAATCGCAGCAGCGTTGTTTTGCCAGTGCCATTTTCGCCAACGAGTCCAATTTTATCTCCGCGCAGCAGAGTCATGTCGAGCTTGTCGATAATGGGGCGACGTTCATCGTAAGCAAAGCAGGCTGACGTTGCCTCGACAACCAATTTCCCGGAACGACTGGCGTCTTCAACATTGAAGCTTGCTGTGCCGACCCGCTCACGGCGCTGACGACGCTCTTCACGCATGGCCTTGAGAGCACGCACTCGCCCCATGTTGCGGGTACGCCGTGCTTTGATACCCTGCCGTATCCAGGCTTCTTCCTGCTTGAGTCGCTTATCGAAAAGAGCGTCCTGTCGCTCCTCTTCTTCAAGAGCTTTCTCTTTCAGCTCCAGATATTTGTCATAGGTCGCAGCAAAACTAACCAGTTGTCCGCGATCCAGCTCGATAACCCGTGTTGCAATGCGCCGGATAAACGCCCGGTCGTGACTGACAAACAAAATGGCGCCCCTGAATTGGCCGAGAGCTTCCTCTAGCCAGGCAATCGCCGGAACATCCAGGTGGTTCGTCGGTTCGTCTAACAGGAGCACATCCGGTTCAGTTACCAGGGCGCGAGCCAACAACACGCGGCGCTGCCATCCGCCAGAGAGGGTATTCAGAGTTTGTTCAGGGTCGATATTGTATTGAGCGAGTATTGCGCCCACTTTCTGGTCCAGGCTCCAACCGTCCAATGCTTCGAGCCTCTCCTGAACCTTCATCAGGCGATCAAGACTGGACTCGTCGGCATTCTGGGAAAGTGTGTGGAATTCTGCGAGCAGCTGGCCAGTTTCTGGAAACGCGGCGGCCACAACTTCATAAGCGGTCCTCGTGTCGTGCGCTGGCAATGTCTGCGGCAATACAGAAAGCTTTGCACCGTCATCCAGTCGGACAACACCTCCATCGGGCGTCACGTCGCCACTAACGATTCTCAGCAGGGTCGACTTCCCTTCTCCGTTCCGGCCAAGCAGGCAAACCCTCTCCCCGGCGTTCAGGTTCATTGAAGCTTTATCGAGTAAAGGATGCATGCCGTAGGCGAGTGAGACGGCGTCCAATGATAGTAATGGCAATTGCAAGAACTCCGGTTATTCAATCGTGACAGGGTCGGTCACTGAAATCCGACCGATGTTTTCGTGTATACCGTTGACCCCGAACATCACGCCGTCATCTGTCCGCCGATAGGTACCAAGCGTGCGGAGTGGCTGGAGATCTTCCGACTTGACTCCAAGAGCCGGATCGACTGTGGTCACGACACAACGGCTGCAGGGTTTGACGAGACTCAGCTTTACGCTCCCAATGTTTATCGTGCGCCACTGGTCTTCTTGCCAGGCCGGGAGGCCGTCCACAATGATATTCGGCCTAAAACGCGCCATCTCGACAGGCTGTGCGAGCCGATTATTGAGTTCGCCCAGAGATGCCGCATTGACAACGAGGAACGGAAAGCCGTCTGCAAAGCTGACTCGACGGTACTCAGTGGGATTGCTCAGATCAACTCGTCGAAAGCTGTCATCGGGCATGTAAACCAGGCGTAGCGAACTATTACAGAATCGAGAGAGGGCTTCAGATGCCACTGGAGCACCGTAGATCGCCGGCACCCAATCTCCCCAGACGTTTACCCGGCAACTCTGGTCGCCGACTGTCAGCGTGAAATCCCCTTCTCCCGGAATCGAGATTGAGACAGAGTCCCCTGAAATCTTGGTAGTGATCCGGGCAAGTTCAGGATGGGTTCTCTGGGTCACGAAGCGACGCTCGGAATCAACAATCATCCAGCGTCGATCCCCTCGGGGCCCGAAATCATCCACTTCGAATGTCGGTACTGAAATGCCAGCCAGGGATTTGACCGGATAGAGGAATAATCCGCTAATTTTTGGCACAGACTCGGCTCCTCACCACATTCACCGAAACGGGAGAATTATACAGCTCAGAGTATACCGGAGATCGGGCAGACAGAGGCAGGAAGGGAGTCGACTGTAAACGAAAAAACCAGCCGTTAAGCTGGTTTTCTAAATTCTGGAGCGGGAAACGAGATTCGAACTCGCGACCCCAACCTTGGCAAGGTTGTGCTCTACCAACTGAGCTATTCCCGCCTGTTCAACGGACGCGTATTCTACGGATTCGAGGACCTTCGTCAACTATTTTTTCCGGGCTCGGGGGCGTCACTGACCGAACCGCTTTCCGCTCTGCAGATAAGCTCTTTCATCCGCTGAAGACTTCCTCTTCAAAGCATCGTTGCGATGCGGGAACCTGCCAAACCGTTCAACGATGGCTCGGTGATCTCTGGCAGACTGTAAAAAGCTTTCCATTAAATCACCAGCAATACCAGGCGTTGACGCGCATAACTGTTGATAACATTCAACGGATAGCGCCTGATCTTCTTTATTTTCGGAATGCTGAAGTGGCATGTACATGAAAGCCCGTTCAATGGAACGCAACTCCAGGTCTTGTCCCTTCCTCATTGCGTCTTTGGCCAACCGCACAGCCAGCTTATCATTACTGAAAGCCAGTGCGCCTCCGCGATGGATCTGGCGCGTAAACTGGTCAAGCATAATGATTTCAGCGAGGGCGCCCCCTGATTTGGATCGCCAATGCGTCAAGCCCTGCTCGGACGCGAAAAGAACAAGAGACATGAAACGGTAGCGGATCTCCTGATCAAACGAACGGCTCGCCTTGAACCAGCGGTTCCGATGAAAACCATCAGGCAGCCCGTGTTCGTCCAAATCGCCGAACCAGAAATCCAGAACCTCCTTCCAATCGAACATATGAAGTATCCTTATGTCAGACGTGCTCAGTTTTTTGTGGGCGCCTACAACTTTAGGATCTCACCCAATTATCAGATCATTCAGGAGACATCATGAGCGGAGACTCGAACATCATACTGCTCGCTCACGGCAGCAGCGACGCCAGGTGGTGTAAAACTTTCGAGGAACTTGCCAAACCCACGCTCGAATCTGTCAGTGGTGCAAAAATCGCCTACATGGAACTGGCCGAACCGTCCATTGAGGCAGTAGTGGTGCAAGGCAAACAGGAAGGCAAAACGAAATTTACGATTGTTCCGCTGTTTCTGGCTGCCGGTCGCCACCTGCGAAAAGACGTTCCCGGCATGATCGCCGAACTCGAGAAGGCCCATGGCGTTTCAATCTCACTCGCCCCGCCTGTCGGAGAGAACCCACAACTCGGCCTGGCCATCCGGGATGTGGTTCAAAATAGCCTGAAAGATCATTCATAGGCCCAGGAAACCGGAGCTTGCTGTTATGGAAAAACGATTGCTCATTACTGGCGGGACCGGGTTTATCGGACAACTGCTGTGCCCCGAACTGACGTCCCGAGGTTACAACCTTAGCGTATTAAGCAGGCAGGATGCAGGCCATGTTCGCGCAGTGTGTGGTCGGGTAGAAGCTGTCACCGACCTTAAAAACCTGGAGGGGCACGCGGGCTTTGACGCTGTCATCAATCTTGCGGGAGAAGGGATCGCCGATAAGCGTTGGTCCGACCAGCGCAAACGCGAGTTGTTGGCCAGCCGCGTCGACCTCACTCGCACGCTTGTTTCGGTTGCCAAATCTTGGAAAAAACCGCCATCGGTTTTTATTTCAGGCTCTGCGGTGGGCTTTTACGGCGACCAAAAGGATACTGTTGTCGACGAATCCACGCAGCCGTTCGATGAATTCACACACCGCATGTGCAAGGACTGGGAGAGCGAGGCTCTGGCGATTGAATCGGGAGATACCCGAGTTTGCCTTTCGCGCACGGGTCTCGTTGTCGGTGCTGGAGGTGGATTCCTGCAGCGTATGCTGTTGCCGTTCAAGCTTGGCGTTGGCGGTCGAATCGGTAACGGGCGACAATACATGCCCTGGGTGCACAGAGAAGATGCTGTTTCCGCCCTTGTGTGGATGCTGGAGAACGAAAACGCCAGTGGTGCCTACAATGTAGTGAGCCCCAACCCCGTTAGTAATCAGGAATTTACAAAGACACTCGCCGGTGTACTGCATCGGCCCGCCGTTTTTCCCGTTCCGCCACCTGTTCTCAAGCTGGCACTTGGAGAAATGGCCAGACTTTTACTGACAGGCCAGAGGGCCGTACCCAAACGCCTGACCGATGAGGGCTTTGAATTCAGGTACAGTGAACTTGAGCCGGCTCTTCGTAACTCAACTCGATATTGAAGACAGTAACATTCAGAGATGGACACAATGCGAAGGATCGCGACTAATCTTCTACTGATCATCCCCTTAATTGCCTTTGCTGAGCAGCGGCCAACGACGCAAACTCGTCAAAGCTTTGAGAGTTGTGGCCTGATAACCAGCGAATACCTCACAGTGGTTCAGTTGGCTGCTAGAGGGTTCGATGCCGCTACCCTGAAAAAGTCATTGCCGGCAATCAGTGATAAAGGCCGCAAGCGAGTAGATGCACTGATTCAGATGTCCCGACAGGATGGCCTTATTGACACATACTCCACCATCAATTCTGAGTATGCGCACTGCGCAAAGTCGGTTTTCAAGGCCCACGGGCTACCTGAGGTGGGTAGTCGGGAAGCCAGGTTCCATCGTTGTGCTGGCGAGAATAAAATTGGCTACGAAATACTGCTAGCCGCTCTGGTTGGCGCAAATCCAGAAGACGTTTATGACCAGCTTCATTCGCAGCATATCCCTCTAGCCGAGGCCCTCTTTTCGACATACCGGACTGAGGGCGCGCTCTCGGCATTTGATGGCCTCGCATCGGAACTAAAATACTGTTTAAAAACACCTTAATTAATTAAAAAACCGTTTGACAGCGGCGGGCGCCTTTCTTAATATACGCGCCACCTCGACGAGGCACAGCGTTGAAGCGATGCGTCCCCTTCGTCTAGTGGCCTAGGACTCCGCCCTTTCACGGCGGCAACAGGGGTTCGAACCCCCTAGGGGACGCCAATTTTTCGCTTCGGTTCTTGATATCGTTGATCATCATCCCACTCCTGCCTCGCTGTATAGCTTCCCCTGAGACAACGCCCTGCCCTTAAACCGATATTGTACTGGCAGTGCACTCTATGCTTTTATTGCCCTCAGAATCGTAAGAAAAACACCGTTCATACTGGATGACTTTTAAACAATCTGTCGATTTTTCCGGTATTTGCAGAGCGAACTTTATTATCTGCTGCTATAGTCGAAGTTGCTCCCACTAAATGATCTGGTGTCTATAGTTAGGACATGCAAAAACTTCTGACTCGCCTGCAACGCTTTAGAACCGGGTCTCCCCTGTCCTTTCGCTTGCTCGCTTACATCCTTTTGTTCAGTTCCGTGTTTACTCTGGTCAGCTCGGCCATCCAGCTGTATTCCGACTTCAGAAAGGATATTTCCCAGATCGACCGCCGCATGACTGTGGTTGAGACTGGCTATGCCACGAGTCTGGCACGCAGCCTGTGGGCTCTGGATCAAAAGCTGTTACAAACCCAGCTTGAGGGCATCCTAAGCCTTCCTGATATTGTTCATCTACGATTAAAGATTGAGCCGGATTCAGAGCTTGTTCTCGGGAACATCCCAAGGGAGGCGTCCACAACCAGCCACACGTTTGACCTTGTTCATCAGGGCGATGACATGTTCACGCTTGGGCAACTCACAGTGACTGCAGATCTACGGCGGGTCTATGAGGACATGGAACAGAAAGTCCTCATCATTCTGGCGACCCAATTCCTCAAGACGTTTTTTATATCCATTCTGATTCTGTGGATCTTCCAATACTTTGTGGCGCGTCACTTAACCGCAATGGCGAATTACGCCAGAGAGTTTTCTCTCAATAATCTGACATCTCCGCTCAAACTTGAGCGCCCTGACACACCACTGAACAAAGGCGACGAACTGGCTCAGGTTACGGAATCGATGAACCAGATGAGGGAGCGTCTTATGCAGGACGTTGACCGTCAGGAAAGAGATGCGGAAGAAATAAGGAAGTTCTCAAAGGCCATTGAACAAAGTCCCTCTTCGGTACTCATCTGTGATCGCCAATGGCGTGTGGAATATGCCAATCAGAAATTTACCCAGTTGACTGGGTTTGATCAGGAATCGATCCTCGGTAAGCACCCCGGGACCCTGAGTGACGATGTCAGCGCCCATCGCGAAAGCAGGCAGCTTTGGCAATCCATCCGTCTTCAGGTGCAGCGAGTCGGCGTATGGCAGGGTGAAGTAAACAGTGCCCGTAAAAATGGGGAGCGTTTCTGGGAACAGTTGATTGTTACGCCTATCAAAAACCGTGAAGGTGAACCAACTGGTTATCTTATTCTTGGCGAAGACATCAGCATTCGGAAACGCTATGAGCAACAGCTTCTCAGGCAGGCCAACTACGACATCCTGACCGGTCTGCCAAACCGAATGCTGGCCCTGGACCGACTCAAGCTTGCTTTGGCCCAGGCCCGGCGCGAAAACAACCTTGTCGGGGTCATGTTCCTGGACCTGGACAATTTCAAACACATCAACGATACCCTTGGCCACGATGCTGGCGACAATCTTCTCATCGAGGCAGCTCGTCGCATATCCAGCTGCTTGCGCGGTACGAGTACTGTTGCCAGACTCGGCGGCGACGAATTCCTGGTGATCCTTCCCGGTTTGGCCGATGTAGAAGCCTCCACACAAGTTGCCGAGCGGATTCTCGCGACATTCGGACCACCCTACATTCTCAACGGCCAGGAAGTCTTCGTTACCACGAGTATTGGCATCTCTATCTTCCCCCATGACTCAGACAACACGGGCATGCTGCTTCAACACGCAGATGCCGCCATGTATCAGGCCAAAAACAAGGGTAAGAGTGCCTTTGCAGTATTTGCACCGGAGATGACGGAAGTCTCGCATGAGCGTTTGCAAATGGAATCCCTGATGCGTCGGGCACTGGATCAGAGCGAGTTTGAACTCTTTTTCCAACCCATCGTGCGCACCGATACCGGCCAATTGTCTTTTGCTGAGGCGCTTTTACGCTGGAACAATCCCAGCCTGGGCATGGTGATGCCGGATCGATTTATCCCCCTTGCTGAGGAAACGGGTTTGATAACGCCAATTGGGGAGTGGGTCCTGCGAGAGAGCTGTAAAGCGGCGATGCGCTGGAAAGAGCAGACCGGTACCAGCATTGGCATCGCTGTGAACGTCTCGCCAAGGCAATTCCGGGACCCCTTTTTCGTGGAAACCGTGATGAAGGCGCTCAAAGACAGTGGCCTGCCTCCGGAAAAACTGGAACTGGAAATTACCGAACGGCTGATTCTCGATAACACCATTGAAACGGCCGATATCCTTCGCCAACTGGACCAATCAGGCATTCGTCTCTCAGTCGATGATTTTGGTACCGGTTATTCGGCTCTAAGCTACCTCAAAAGCTATCCTTTCGATTCGCTAAAGATCGACAAGTCCTTCGTCCAGGATGTTATGAGAGAACAGGAAGACGCATCCCTGGTAAGAGCCATCATCAATATGGCGCATAGCCTCGACCTTAAGGTCATTGCGGAAGGCGTGGAGGAAGAGGCCCAGACCCATTTCCTGCAGCAGGAAGGCTGTGATTACTCGCAGGGATATTTTTACAGTCGCCCAATGCCTGAAGAGCGTTTCAGTGAGTGGCTGAGCACCAATCACCGCGTTCCGGTCTGACCCCCTCCAAAAAAATTACAGCTAACGCTTTTTGCTCTTCATCCGCGCTTTTTTCCTCGGCGCACGACCTTTCTTTATATCGTTGTCCTTTTTCACCTTTTGGCGCGGAGTCAGCCTGCTGACTTTGTTGGCGAAGGGGTTCTCGCTTGAACGGAACTCGAACCGGATGGGTGAACCGGTGACTTTAAGCACTCGCCGAAAGGTGTTCTCAAGGTATCGCTTATAGGCACCAGGTAGCGCATCCGTCTGATTGCCGTGAACAACGATGATTGGCGGGTTTGAACCGCCCTGGTGGGCATATCGCAATTTAATCCTTCTACCCTGCACCATCGGCGGCTGATGCTGGGCAGTGGCGTCCTGCATGATTGCCGTAAGACGGTTTGTCGGCCACTTGGCCATGGCAGAGTCGTAGCAGTCCTGCACAGAGTCGTACATTACGCCAACACCTGAACCGTGCAAAGCAGAGATATAGTGTTTATCAGCGTAATCCAGGAAATCGAGCCGCCGAGCCACCTGCTCTTTGACGCGAGCCCGGTCCTCAGGGTCCATACCGTCCCACTTATTCACCGCAATGACCAGTGACCGACCAGCGTCGAGCACAAAACCAATCAGATGAAGATCTTGGTCGACGAGGCCCTCACGGGCATCGATTACCAGGATTACCACATGGGCATCGTCAATGGCCTGGAGTGTTTTTATGATTGAAAACTTCTCGACGACTTCATTGACGTTCTTGCGCCGACGCACACCGGCGGTATCGATGAGTGTGTATTCTTTGCCCTGACGCTCATAGGGAATGTAAACGCTGTCGCGGGTAGTGCCGGGCATGTCGTATACGACCACCCTGTCCTCACCCAACATGCGATTCACCAGTGTGGACTTGCCAACATTGGGACGCCCAACGATGCCAATCCGAATACCAGGATATTTGTCCGCATGATCGGCAACGGCATCATCCTCGGGCGCTGGCAGGAGGATCTCCAGCATAGATCGAATGCCGCGGTTGTGAGACGCCGCGATCAAAAACGTGGATTCAAACCCAAGTCCATAAAAATCCGATGCAGCAATGTCCGGATCCTGCCCATCGGTTTTGTTTACCACCAGATGCGCCTGCTTGCCTGTCTTTCGCAGGTGACTGGCAATGGTTTCGTCTCCGCCGGTCAGCCCGGCTTTGCCATCCACCAGGAAAAGGACGATGTCTGCCTCTTCAACCGCCTGCATTGACTGCCTGGCCATTTCAGCATCCAGGCCCTCTTCGTCTCCTGTCAGTCCACCGGTGTCAATAACGATGAACTTCTGCCCCTCGTAATTACCCTCTCCGTATTTACGGTCGCGGGTCAAACCAGGGAAGTCGGCAACCAGGGCATCCCGGGACCGGGTCATCTGATTGAAGAGGGTTGATTTGCCGACATTTGGACGGCCAACCAGAGCAATTACTGGTGTCATAACGTGTCACTGAAAAGAAGAGTGAACCCGGCACGCTGGCCGGGCCTGAGGAGCGGCGGCCTTTAGTCCGTCTGCTCCAGCGTGTATACCGTCATCTCGCCACTGTTTCCATAAACCAGCAACTGGCCATTTCGAAGAAGCTTGAATGGCACCCTCAGCCCCTCGTCATCGTATTCGAGCTGACCCTGAAGGCTTCCGTCCTCAAGGGAAAGAATGTGAATATAGCCTTCAAAATCCCCTACCAACAGGTAGTCTTCGAACACAACCGGCTGAGTCGGCTGCCGCCACGACAGTTTGTCCTGGCGCCACAATTCCCGGCGGTCCGATCCACCAAGCGCGATAACATCGCCGTTCGAAGCAGACAGGAAGATATTGCCATCACCAATCATCGGCGAGTGAAGACTGGAGGCCGGACGACTCCATATCTCACGACCAGATTGAATATCAACCAGGGCAAGCTTGCCTTGATAGCCGACAACCATCAAAGCGCTTTCCAGAATCAGTGGCGCGCCTGCTATGTCGACCAATCTTTCCAATTCGGTACGCCCTTTCGCTTCCCCTACCTGATACTGCCAGACCGGTTGACCAGACGCTCCAGTCAGCGCCATCAACCGGCCGTTGGCAAGAGATACCAACACCAGCTCTCCTCCGACCAGGGGTGAGGCAGCAGCACGCATGGACAACACAGGCACGGCACTGTCGTATTGCCACAGTTTCTCGCCATTCTCAGCGTTAAAACCATGAACCTTGCCATCGATACTCTGTGCAACCACGAGCGACCCGTTAGAGCCGGGAGCCGCCAGAACTTCATTCGGAAGCTCAGCTCGCCAGTTTTCCTCGCCAGTTTCGCGAGAAATGGCGAGCAACTGCGCGTCTCGGGTCACCAGATAGAGCTGCGACGCATCGCCGCCTATGCCTGCCATCAGGCGCTCATCCACTTCCTGCTGCCAGACGGGATTACCGTTTTCAGCCTCGACGGCATACATTTCGCCATCAGCGGACGCCGCATAAATGATGTTCTCGGTGACCAAAGGCTCCAGATAGAGGAAATCGTCGTCGTGGCCATCACCAACATACATCTGCCAGACCGAGTCCAACTCAACGGACGCAACCACCTCGGGAACCGGAGCCGGCTCTTCAAAAGTATCGTTCGAACTGCACGCGGACAACGCAAGCCCCGCCGCAACAATTGTCAGCAGTCGGTGTAAGCTGCCCCCTCTCAAAACCATGGGAATCAAGCTTCCTCCCCTACGCCCAGATCAGCGAGCTTAAGTTCAAGAACGCCACTGCGACCTTGCTGGCTCAGCTCCCGGGCTTTCAGGTAAGCCTCTTTCGCCGCTTTTGAATCACCCTTCGCCAGAAGAATATCGCCCTTAAGTTCTGCAAAAATCGCATCAAAACTGTCTGCGTTTTTCGCCGCCTCAATGGTTTTCAAGGCTTCATCGTACTGTTCAGAGTCGAACTGAGCCGTTGCAAGGCGCTGTTGAATAATCAGCGCGAGTGGAGAGGAAGCCTCTACCTGGCCGTTTGCCCATGTCAGCGTTTCAATTGCAGCGGCAGCGTCGTCGTTATTCATCAGTTGCTGCTTGGCAAGGATCAGGCTCCCATAAACTGCGTAGGCGCTGTCTGAGTAATCCTCCTTGAGCTTGCCAGCGATGAATGCCACGGTTTCAGAGCGCTCCTCGCCATCCTGACTGGTGTAGGCATTCATCAATTCTGCAAACTGGTTGGCCGCTTGCGTACGGTACTGAATCTGCTGGTTCTGCCAGGCCTGCCAACCAAAGACAATGGCGAGAGCCGCACCAACGCCAATCAGCAGTGAGCTGCCGTTGTTTTTCCACCAATCCTTGATGGCCTGAACCTGTTCTTCTTCCGTGCGCATTTCTGCCATTTTGAATCCCCTAACTTCTAAGCTGTTGTTGATACTTGTATTTTGTGACTATTCAGTCAGCTCAGGCGCTCTTTCAGTACTGAAGAAAGGTCTGCCATAGAAACATCGATCTGATCCTCGCCAGATCTCAGTGGCTTGAGTCCGACAGAGTGACTGTCAACTTCGTTGTCGCCTAGCAGAATCGCAAATGTTGCTCCGCTACGGTCGGCCTTTTTCAACTGACTTTTGAAACTGCCACCTCCGCAGTGGCACACGATAACGGATTCTGGGAGATCATCCCGGAGGGATTCTGCCAGTGCAAGAGACACCGGAACAGCCCTATCTCCCATTGCGGTAATGTAAACATCGGCACTGCCGTTCACCGAGTCAGGGACCAGTCCCAGAGTTTCGAGCAGTAATATCAGCCGCTCAACACCCATGGCAAAACCAACAGCTAATGTTGGTTTGCCGCCCAGTTGTTCGACCAGTCCGTCATAGCGGCCACCCGCGCATATCGTGCCCTGCGCTCCAAGGCTCTCTGTCACCCATTCGAACACCGTTTTGCCGTAGTAATCCAACCCACGAACCAGCCTCGGATTCACCGTGTATGCAACACCGGCTGCCTCCAAAAGCACTTTCAGACGACTGAAATGTTCTCTCGACTCGTCATCCAAATAATCCGAAAGGCTCGGAGCGTCGCCAAGAATTTCCTGGGTCCGGGCATTTTTGCTGTCCAGAATGCGCAACGGATTGCTTTCAAGGCGTCTCAGGCTGTCATCGTCCAGCTCAGATTTGAATCCGCTCAGGTAGGACACCAACGCCTCACGATATTGGCGGCGAGTCTCCGAAGAACCAATCGAGTTGATCTCAAGACGAGCGTGATCCGACAGACCAAGCGCCTTCCACAAACGGGACGTGAGAATCAGCAGTTCCGCATCTATATCTGGGCCAGCCATACCGAAGCACTCGACACCAATCTGGTGAAACTGTCGGTATCGGCCTTTTTGAGGACGCTCGTGTCGAAACATCGGCCCCATGTACCAGAGCCGCTGGGTCTGATTAAACAGCAGACCATTTTGATCCGCCGCACGCACACACCCGGCGGTGCCTTCTGGACGAAGGGTCAGACTATCCCCGTTACGGTCCTCGAAGGTATACATTTCCTTTTCGACGATGTCAGTAACTTCCCCGATGGACCTTTTGAACAACTCCGTTTGCTCAACAACAGGCATTCTAATTTCCTGATAGCCATATCGGGAAAGAATGCTGCGCACGGTGCTTTCGACGTACTGCCAAATCGGGGACTGCTCAGGCAGGATATCGTTCATCCCGCGAATTGCCTGGATCTTTGCCAAAGTAAAACCTTTCCTTTCTATTGATTCCGTCGAAGATTCAGTCCACAGAACGGGTAATGATGGATTCTTCTTTCTCTTTGCGGCGAGCGACTTCTTCACGGATCAGACGTTCCAGATCATCGGTCAACGTTGCATTGTCCAGCTTCTGATTTGGTTTACCATCATGATAGAAAAGGTTCTTCGGGCTTCCGCCGGTCAACCCCATATCGGCAACTTTGGCTTCGCCAGGTCCATTTACAATGCACCCTATAATGGCAACATCCAGCGATGTGTTCACGTCTTCAAGACGAGCCTCAAGGTCGTTCATCGTCTGGATGACATCAAAATTCTGACGAGAGCAACTCGGGCATGCGACAAAGTTGATGCCGCGACTGCGCAGCCTCAGACTCTTGAGAATATCAAATCCAACCTTTATTTCCTGCACCGGATCCGCTGCGAGCGACACGCGTATTGTGTCGCCAATACCGTCCATCAACAGCATTCCAAGTCCGATCGAAGATTTCACGGTACCCGAACGGAATCCTCCGGCTTCAGTGATGCCAAGATGGAGAGGCTGCTCAATCTGCTGAGCAATCTTCCGATAGGCATCGACAGTCATAAACACTTCAGAGGCCTTCAGGCTTACCTTGAAGTCCTGAAAGTCATGCTTATCCAGAATATCAATGTGGCGCATCGCAGACTCCACCAACGCATCCGCTGTGGGCTCACCGTACTTGCGCTGGAGGGCTTTTTCGAGAGAGCCTGCATTGACACCGATGCGAATGGGTATATTGCGGTCTTTGGCCGCGCTGATCACCGCACTCACCCGATCATCACGACCAATATTGCCCGGATTGATCCGCAAACAGTCAACGCCAAGTTCTGCCACCCGCAGTGCGATCTTGTGATCAAAATGGATGTCGGCAACCAATGGCAACGAGACCCGTGAACGGATCTGGCCAAACGCCTCAGCCGCTTCCATCGAAGGAACCGAAACCCGCACAATATCTGCACCCGCCTCTTGAATCGCGCGAATCTGCGCGACTGTCGCTTCAACATCACAGGTGTTGGTGTTGGTCATACTTTGTACGGCAATGGGCGCGCCACCGCCTACCGGAACGTCGCCCACCATAATTTGGCGAGATTTCCGACGTACAATTGGAGATTCCTGTTTCATAGCCTCGTAACCAAGATGATTGGTTTGAATTAGAGCGTTAGAGTAAATTCTGTGCGGTTGTTGATCACCCGATATTCCGAAAGTTCAACGGCTTCGCCTGCAAAAGTAACAACATCAACAGCATCAACAGCCCCAATAACCACGTTAAGCGGCGCATCTCCAACAACGTCGACCCGGTCACCCGCTCTCTGCAGCGAGGCAACCAGTTTCCGGCCTGACGCGTCGGTTACCTGAACCCAGCAATCTGCACCAAAGACCATAGTTAACCTGCCCGCCGCCGCGGAATCGGCACCAAACGAAGACTCAGTCTGTGGCTCAAATTCCTGAGACGTCTCTGTAGCAGGCGGCTCTGCAGTCGTTAGCGATTGGGGCGGGTTAGTAACAGGTTCAGTCACAGTTTCCCGTGAAAATTCTGAATCCAAATCGGATTCATCAACTGTCACTGCTGGATCGGGCTCCGACACGCTCAGACTACCCGGGCTGTTGGTTAATTCAGCGTTGCTGATGCCCGGCGCGTCATCTTCGACTGGGTTCTCGTATGAATCAGATTCAGCCTGATACTCCGAGGACTCTTCGGTTTCAGACACTGATGATCCCAGCTCCGCCGATAGGACATCGTCGTTCCCCGCATTCTCGGTTTCAGGTGAACGGTCATCCTCCATCGACTCAGTCCCAGCATCCGCAGTCACATCATCTACCGAATCACCGTAGGACGTATCTGCGGTCGGATCTGACTCCTGGGCTCTCTCCAGTCGAGGTCCGATCACCACGTTCCAGGCAATGAGGCCGAGGCCTGCCACCAGGGCGAGGATAAGCAGCGTCTTTGCGATACGGCGTTTCTTGAGCCGCTTGCGTTCGATGTCTACGAGCGGATGATCTTCGGCCTGCCTCTCACGCTTCTCTCTCAATGGTTCCAACTCATGATCGAGATTCGCGATGAGTTGGTCGGCGTCGACACCAACCTGTTTGGCATAACCACGGACGTAGCCTTTGAGGAACAGCTCGCTGTTTATCTGTTCGTAGTCGCATGCTTCAATCGCCTGAATGATCGAAGCCCGCAAATGCTGAGTTTCGGCCACGTTTTCAAGCGTCAGGCCCAGTTTTTCCCTGGCCTTTTTGAGTTGTTGCCCCGCAGGTTCGCCTACAGCAGGCTGTTGTGATTCATCACTCTCCATCAGCTTTCAGCACCCTGTATTGTTGGTATTCGGCAGATTGAGGAAATTCATTTCGCAGCAGCAAAGCAAGGCTCGCTTCGCGATCGCTATTCTTGAAATGATGCGCAATACGAATGCCTGTAATCAAGCTTTCTGGCGAGTGGCGAAGATTTGGGTTGCGCTGCATTAATTGGGTCAGCCTGCGGTAATATCGGGCTGCCGCCGAATAGTCTTCCAACGCGACGAGCGTTCTGGACAGCGCCAACAACGAGCGCGCTTCACCGCGAGAAAGTTCCACCGACCGGCGATACGCCCGTTCGGCTGCACTCAGGTCTTTGAGAATTTCCTCAGTCAGCCCGAGGTTGTAAAAAACCGACGCGCGGTCCTCATAGTCAGTGTCCCGCGATGCAGCCGCGAACTGATCTCTTGCAGCTTCAAAACGCCGTTGCCCGTACAAGAACGCGCCATAGTAAACGCGGCCGCGAGTGTAGCCACCATCTTCCGCAATGGCTTTCTTGAATGCAGCATCCGCAAGCTCAACCTCACTGTCGGTCTGGTACATCAAACCGCGGACAGCGAGAACGGATGCCCGATCCGGAGCGAGTTCTTCAGCCCGCTCCAGGTGCAACCTGGCCCGATCAAGATTGCCCTGTGAGATGTAGGCCGTGGCAAGCGTTACATAATTCTGAATGGCCTCTTCTCTGTCCGCTTCACGCTGAAAACGGCTATCAGTCGTGGTAACGCACCCTACCGACAGGAATAGTGTCGCGGCCAAGGCAAGCCAAACTGCGCCTTTGTGAAGCTGTCTTCCTGCCACCAGTGTGAACCTCCGATAGAATGGGTGCGGTGCTAAGGCAGCTTTTTATGGAGCTACCTGTTGAACCTGGATGTAGCGCTGACTGCGCTTTGTCCGATCGTCAACTCGCCCAACCAACTGGCCACAGGCCGCGTCGATATCATCGCCACGAGTCGTTCGAACCGTTGCAATATAGCCCGCTTTGTTCAAAACCGCCTGAAAGCGGCGGGTTGCATTCATACTTGGCCTGCGGAAATCGCTTTCCGGGAATGGATTGAACGGAATCAGGTTAATCTTGCAGGGCAAGCCGCGCAGAATTACCGCCAACTCCCGGGCGTGCTCCGGCTGATCGTTGACTCCCTCGATAACGGTGTACTCGATGGTTGCCTTACGCTTGTCAGGCAACCCCGCCAAGTAGCGCTTAGTCGCCGCAAGAAGCTCGGAAATAGGATACTTTTTATTGAGCGGCACGAGAGTATTTCTGAGTTCATCATTCGGAGCGTGTAGCGAAATTGCCAGTGAAACATCAGTAACTTCGCCCAGCTTATCAATCGCCGGGACCACGCCAGAGGTACTCACCGTAACTCGACGCTTCGAAATCCCATAGGCGAGGTCTTCCATCATCAGATTCATGGCATCAACGACGTTGTCGAAATTCAACAATGGCTCGCCCATGCCCATCATGACGACGTTTGTAATAGGTCTGTCAGGGCCCGGCTCGAAAGGCATGAACGCTTTTCTGGCTACCCAGACTTGCCCGATGATTTCCGCAGCGGTGAGGTTCCGGTTGAAACCACGCTTGCCCGTGGAACAAAAAGTACAGTCGAGGCTGCACCCGATCTGAGATGACACACAGAGGGTTCCACGCTCACCATCCGGAATCAGAACGGTCTCAACGCTATTACCGTTGTCCATCCGCATGACCCACTTGCGCGTGCCGTCTTTCGAAGCCTCGTCGTAGACCACTTCCGGGCCACGAATTTCAGCAACCTCCTTGAGCTTCTCACGCAGAGCTTTGCTCATATTGGTCATTTGATCGAAGTCATCCGCTCCACGCTGATGAATCCACTGGAGCACCTGCGTCGCGCGAAACCGCTTTTCCCCTAGCGACTCAAAGAAAGCCTCAAGCTTTGCCTTGGGCATGCCCAGGAGATTGGTTTTATCTGCCGCCGCTGTCATGTCATAACCTCAATCAAATAACCAATACGGGCCGGGAAAACCCCGACCCGATCAGACAGGAATTAACCGCGCGGGCAGATTTCGCTGTCATTGAAAAAATAGGCGATCTCACGCTCAGCCGAAGCGGCAGAGTCCGAGCCGTGAACCGCATTTGCGTCAATTGACGAAGCAAAGTCAGCGCGGATGGTGCCTGCGTCCGCTTCTTTCGGGTTAGTCGCTCCCATCAGATCACGGTTCTTCAGAATGGCGCCCTCGCCTTCAAGAACCTGAACAACCACTGGACCAGACGTCATAAACGCAACCAGATCGTTAAAAAATGGGCGTTCTTTGTGTTCTGCGTAAAAGCCCTCAGCCTGCTCCTGAGTCAGGTGCATCATCTTCGCGGCGACGATGTTAAGACCTGCTTTCTCAAAGCGTGAGTAGATTTCGCCGATGACGTTCTTTGCCACTGCATCCGGCTTGATAATCGAGAGCGTGCGCTCGTTTGCCATTGTCTGTCTCCAGTTGGTTTTCTGATAAAAATTCAGGCTAGGGATTATACGCAGTCCGGGGCCGACTGCCTACCGCACAGAACGTAGACGGGACACGGTCTGCACAATCTGATCGACCGCAAAATTGATCTGTTCGCTATCAGTGAAGCGACCAATTGAGAAACGCAGGGATTGTTGTGCCCGCTTCTCATCCAGGCCAATACCCTTTAAGACGTAAGAGGGCTCGACTGATTCGGAGGAGCACGCTGACCCTGAGGACACGGCGAGCTCTCGCAGGCCCATCATCAGGGACTCTGCGTTCACGCCCTCGAAACCGAGATTAAGAATTCCCGGAACTCGCTGATCTCCACTGCCATTGACGGAAACTCCTTCAATTTGCGCCAACCCGGCAAGGAACTGGTTTCGCAACTGCTCCATTCGCTCGATTTCTTCGGACAACACATTTCGGGCCAGTTCAAAGGCCTTACCCATGCCAACGATCTGATGGGTCGGAAGTGTGCCGGACCGCATGCCGCGCTCATGGCCACCACCATGAATCTGAGCATGGACCGCAACATCCGGGCTCCGGCGAACAAACAGCGCGCCGATTCCCTTCGGTCCATAGACTTTATGAGCGGACAGGGAGAGTAAATCGATGGACATCTCGGACACGTCAACCGGCATCTTTCCTGCCGCCTGGGCCGCGTCGACATGGAAGAGAATACCTTTGGTTCTCAGCCAGGCCCCAATCGTTGCGACGTCGTTCACGCAGCCCAGCTCGTTATTGACTAACATCAGGCTGACCAGTGTTGTGCTGTCGTTGACTGCTTCCTGAACCTGATTCAGCGTGACCCGACCGTCGCTTCCCGGGTTTAGCCAGGTAACGCTAACGCCTGAATTTTCAAGCGCCTTAACCGTATCCACGACCGCTTTGTGTTCGATGATTGAGGTAACAATGTGAGGGTTCGCCCTGCCCTCGACGACGCCGCTGATTGCAAGGTTGTCTGACTCAGTAGCACCAGAAGTCCAGACAATTTCCCTTGGATCGGCTCCAATCAATTGCGCAACCTGACGCCTGGCTGCTTCAACAGCTGCTTCAGCTTGCCATCCATAACCATGAGAGCGAGACGCTGGGTTACCGAAAACGCCGTCCAGCGTCAGGTATTTCATCATTTCATCGGCAACCGCCGGATCGGCTGGGGTGGTCGCCGCATAGTCCATGTAAACGGGTTTTTTCATCAGGTTCTTGAATCGATGGCTCAGGCCGGAGCCTGATTAGTGAGACGATCGGTGTTGATGGCCTGAGACTCGTCTTCCGACTGTCGCTGGTTCTGACGGGTCGCGACGACCTGGATCTCTCGCTTGCGCATAAGATCGCCCAGACTGATGTCGCTGAGAAACTGGTGGATTTGATCACTCAAATCAGACCAGAGGTGGTGAGTCAGGCACTTTTCTCCTTTCTGACAATCCCCTTTATTTCCGCACCGTGTGGTGTCCAGGGATTCACTCACCGCATCCACCACTTCAGCGATGTGAACGTCATCGGCGCCACGGCTGAGTTGATAGCCACCACCGGGGCCCCTGATGCTGGAAACAAGCTTATGTCTGCGAAGCTTCGCAAACAGCTGCTCCAGGTACGAGAGCGAAATTCCCTGGCGGGCAGATATGTCAGACAAGCTGACCGGACCCCGGTCGGCATGCAGGGCCAGATCGAGCATCGCCGTCACCGCGTAGCGGCCCTTGGTGGTCAGTCTCATAGAGTCAGCACCAGTCTGGAAACAAAGCAAAAATACCGTTTGAGTATGAATTGACCCAGTATTTCAGTCAAGTATTCAGGATTTGGACGAATCGTCCTCCCGGACGCAGTCAAAATCCTCTTCCTGAAGCGGTGGCAAGGCGCCGTTTTTGTACTCGCTGTTTACCTTCCGCAGCGCCTGGCACATATTCTCAATCCGGTCGTCCACCACATGCATATGGTCCAGCAGGCTTCGCATGGCACGTGCGACCGGGTCCGGCATTTCTTCCGTTACGCCATAGGCATCAAAGCCCATGCGCTCCTCCATCTCTTTGCGGCGCTGCTCATCTTCACCTTTGCGCTTGGCAACGACCCTGCCGGGAATACCTACCACGGTCGCTCCCTCTGGTACGGCCTTTGTAACAACGGAATTGGAGCCAATTTTCGCGCCCGCGCCAACCTCAAAAGGCCCGAGAATTTTCGCGCCAGCGCCCACAACGACACCGTTTCCAAGTGTGGGATGCCGCTTGCCCTTGTTCCAGCTGGTTCCGCCCAATGTCACGCCCTGATAAAGCGTCACGTCATCGCCAATAATTGTGGTTTCGCCAATCACCACACCCATGCCGTGATCGATAAAGAATCGCCGGCCAATGGTAGCGCCCGGGTGAATTTCAACGCCGGTTAACCACCGGGCAATGGTCGATACGGTTCTGGCTAGCCATTTCAGCCCAAACTTCCACAAGGCATGGGAAAAGCGATGAAACAACAACGCGTGCAGTCCAGGGTAATTCGTTAACACCTCGAAGGTGTTTCTGGCAGCCGGGTCTCTGTGGAACACGCTGCCAATGTCTTCCCGCAAACGCTCAAACATATTCAGTTTTCCTGCTCACCAGCGTTGAGTTCCTTACGCTCGGCGTTCTGATGGGTGCCGGCAGACTTCTGCACAGCCGTCAGAATTCCACGCAAAATATTGATTTCCATTTGGTCGAGCCCGGCACGTTGGAAAAGCCTTCTGAGCCTGGTCATCAACTGTCGTGGGTTCTCACGACGATGAAATTCGACGTCAACCAGCACCTGCTCGAGGTGATTGAAAAATCCTTCGACATCATCAACCGGAGCCGGCGGCACATCCCACCCGTCATCACCCGGCGCAACCATAGGCTTTAAGTAAGGGCTACCCTCACCACCTTCAAGGCCGCGAAGATGATGCATTCTTACTTCATAACAGATCACTTGCACCGCCATTGCAAGGTTGAGCGAGCTGTAATCCGGGTTCGAAGGTATATGAATATGAAAATGGCAACGTTGGAGCTCTTCATTGCTCAGCCCGTGATTCTCCCGACCGAAGACCAGCGCCACGGGTCCGTGGGCTGCCTGCTCTTGGGTTTTGGCGGCAGCATCTGGCGGAGCAATCACCGGCCAGGGAACCTTCCGTCCACGCGCACTGGTTCCCATCACGCAAACGCAATCAGCAATGGCCTCATCCAGAGTGCTCACCACCCTTGCGTTGTCCAAGATGTCAGAAGCGCCAGACGAACGAGCGTAGGAAGCCTCATCCGGGAATGATGCAGGATTCACCAGACAAAGATTTTTAAGCCCCATATTCTTCATGGCGCGGGCGACAGCACCGATGTTGCCAGAGTGGGAGGTCTCTACCAGAACAATGCGAACCTGATTTCCGAAAGCATCAGCTCCTTCCTGTGCCTGGGGCAATGCTGATTTGTGCATGCTTGATCTTACTCGGGTTGTCTTGAAAAGAGCGACAGCATAGCAGATTTGTTGTCCGGCCGGTGGTCTGGTATTCCCCTACGACACGGAAGTCCGTGTGATCGCGGACACCAAAACCCTACAAGATCCGGGAGTTTTTGGTATGCTATGCGCCCTCCATACACCCGGGAATTGATCACTCAGATGCAACCAGCGATTAAAATGGCTCTTCGCGTCGCGCGACAGGGCTCTGACTACCTCAAAGCGCACTTCGAACGCCAGGAACCAAACGGTAACCGGGACGACCGAGTTGCGCAGCTAGATCGTGTCGAGCAGTCGATCTACGACAACTTTTTCGAGCAACTGGAAAAGGCGTACAAAGATCACACCATCGCTGCTCTGAACGATCCCGATCCCGGCGATAGCGAGAAAAGCTGGCACATTTTCCCGGTCCTGGGACGGGAAAATTTTCTACGCGGCATTCCGGACTTCGCCATCGCTCTTGTACAGAAGCAGAAAAAGCGAACTGAGAGCCTTTTGCTCATCAACCCGATCACGGGCGAAGAATACTCTGCAAGCCGCGGGCATGGTGCAGCATTGAACAGTCGCCGGGTTCGCACCAGTGAGATCAAACATCCGGAAAACGCCGCTCTGGTTAGCAATCTTCTCGATCAAACGCGAAAGAGCGAGGATCCTGTTATGTGGGGCGAGATGGCCGCCGTTCTCGCCAAGGGCAGCGCGATGTACCGAACAGCCGGGTGCGTCGCACTCGACATTGCCAGAGTGGCTTCGGGCCATCTCGATGCGGCAATCATTTTCCGTCCTGAGCCAGTCGATCTCGATATCGGCGTCACGCTTGCTCTGGAATCGGGCGCTTTGACCGGGGATTTTTCCGGCAATCCCTCCAGCGGCAGCAACCGGCAGCTGGTGGTCGCCAACCCGAAATTATTCAAGGAAGTTCTAAAGACGCTTCATCCGTTTCGCGGCAGACTTCCTCGATAAAAACAGCCGATACCATTAAAAAAGCCGCTCAGTGATGAGCGGCTTTTTTGTTTCTACTGGCTGAATTACATCCTGTTCAACCACTCGGGCGGTTCCTCTGCCTCTTCCTCGGCATCCTCGGCGCCCTCTTTCGTCGGCAACATCATGTCCTGGCGATCCACTCCAAGAGCGATCAACAGGTTGGCCGAGACGTAAATCGACGAGTAAGTACCAACAACAACACCAATGATCAGTGCAATCGCAAAGTTGTTGATGGCTTCTCCGCCGAGCAGGAACAACGCAAACAACACAACCAGAGTGGTGCCAGACGTATTGATCGTTCGACTGATGGTCTGATGAATCGACTGGTTAATCACGTACTCCGAATCGCCTTCCCTCATCTTCCGGAAATTCTCCCGAATGCGGTCAGCCACAACGATGGTGTCGTTGAGGGAATAACCAATGACAGCGAGCAAGGCGGCAAGAACGCTCAGATCAAACGTCCATTGAAACAGCGCGAACACACCAAGAACGATAATGACGTCGTGCGCAAGGGGAACAACAGAAGCAATTCCGAACTTGAACTGGAAACGCATGCCAACGTATATCAGCACCACAGCGAGAGCGATCAGCATGCCCAAACCACTGTCTTCTTTGAGCTCGTCACCCACCTGAGAGCCGACAAATTCCGAGCTCACCAGCTCGAGATCGTCGCCACCCGCAGAAAGCGCCTTGGTTACATCCAAAGCCAGTTCGTCATTGTTCGCTTCTGCCATTCGAACAAGCACCGTGGTGTCTGCACCGAAGTTCTGCACAACAAACTGTTCGTAACCGGCTTCCGACAGCGTGGTACGCACCTCATCAAGAGACGGCGCCTGAGCGTATTCCAGCTCCACCGATGTACCACCGGTAAAATCCAGTCCCAGATTCAAACCGCGCACGGCCAGCAAAACAATCGAGACAACAATTAATGCAATGGACAGAACGGAAGCAATTTTCCGGAAGCCCATAAAATCAATGGGTTTCTTGGCGACTTCAGACATGGGCCTGTTTACCTCCGATCGACAGCTTTTCGATTTTGCGACCGCCATACACCAGATTAACGATACTGCGGCTGACCATCAGGCCCGAGAACATGGAGGTCAAAATACCGATCGACAGGGTGACGGCAAAACCTTTAACCGGGCCTGAACCCATCGCAAACAGAATGATCGCTACCAGCAATGTGGTGATGTTGGCATCGAAAATAGAAACAAAAGCTCGGGAATAACCGGCATTGATGGCCGATTGGGGCGGCACACCCGTCTTTAGCTCTTCTTTGATCCGTTCAAAGATCAGAACGTTGGCGTCCACCGCCATACCAACCGTGAGGACGATCCCCGCGATACCCGGTAAGGTGAGTGTCGCCGAGAGAATCGACATGCAGGCGATCAGCAGCATCAAGTTCAGCGTCAATGCCACGTTGGCCACCAGACCAAACCCGCGATAAATCAAAATCATGTAGGCCAGCACCAGGATAAAGCCAAGGCTGACGGACATGAAACCCGCCTCAATATTCTTCTGGCCAAGGCTTGGGCCGATGGTACGTTCCTGAACAAAATACATTGGTGCCGCCAGTGAGCCGGCACGTAACAAGAGGGCCAGTTCTGCAGCCTCTGGAATAGAATCGAGCCCAGTAATTCGGAAACTGCTGCCAAGCGCTGATTGAATCGTCGCAAGGCTGATAATGCCCTTCTCTACCACACGCTCTTCAACCAGTTGAGTCTCGCCGTTCACCTCAACTTCTTCAGTTTCCGTGCGGTATTCGATGAACAAAACCGCCATGCGCCGGCCGATTGCATTCCGGGTCGCCCGATTCATCAGGTCACCACCGACGGAATCCATGGTGATATTGACCTGAGGCTGGCCGTTTTCGTCGAACGCCTGCTGGGCGTTGGAAACGTTGTCACCAGTAACAATGATGTCTCGCTGCAGGCGCGCTGTGCGATTGGGACTGTCGCGGAAAGGATAGACTTCCACATCACCGGCTGAGGCGTCCTGGCGGGCCTCCAGGCGGAATTCGAGGTTGGCCGTCGCACCCAAAACACGTTTGGCGGCGGCGGTGTCCTGTACGCCTGGCAGTTCTACGATGATCCGGTCGGCACCCTGGCGCTGGACCAGGGGCTCGGCAACACCCAGTTCGTTTACACGGTTACGGATCGTGGTCAGGTTTTGCTGTAGCGCGTACTCCTGGATTGAGCGAACTTCGGCTTCGGAGAGCGTCAGCACCAGTTCAAAGGTGTCCTCGTCAGAGCGCTCGTCCAGGAGGAACTGATTGTATTGGGCACGCACAAGGCTGAATGCTTCGTCGCGGGTTTCCTCATCGCGGAACGTCAGCAGTATCGTCCGGTTGTCACCGACATCGCCGCCCCGGTACCGGATTCTCTCATCCCGCAAATCCTGCTTGATCTGGCCCGCAATGGCCTCAAGACGTTGGTCTACTGCTGTGTCCATGTCCACTTCAAGCAGGAAGTGCACACCGCCACGCA